>CAYNNQ010000015.1:0-55524 GCA_964398785.1 uncultured Desulfovibrionales bacterium
GGGTCGATGGGACTCGAACCCACGGCCTCCGGCGTGACAGGCCGGCGTTATAACCAACTTAACTACGACCCCGAAATCTTTCTTTCTTTTGGTGGGCGGAACAGGGCTCGAACCTGTGACCCCCGGCTTGTAAGGCCGATGCTCTCCCAACTGAGCTATCCGCCCCTCAACGGAGTTCACTGTGTATATTTGCTACCTTTTTTTGTCAACGAAAAAATTCAAGGTTTTTTCAATTTTTTTGTATTCAATTCAGTCAGGCGGATATATTTTTGAAAGGTGTAAAAAAAAGAGTTTATGGCCAAGACAAATCCGGCTCTTCCATCTAAAAATCCGCGCTTGAGAATAAAAATCTTTAAAAATCTGGCGAAACCGTGTAAAACTGCCTTGATTGCTCCTCCCCTTTTCTCCTGGGCATACATTTCTTCCGCTGCTGCCTGGGTATAATAATTTATTTTATTCAAATGTTCCTGCAAGTTAGCGTAGGGATAATGGACAATATCCCCATTGAGCTTCGCGGTTCTTTCCGGGGTATGAAAACCGTAATGGGGACCGGAAGTATGAATGGAAGTGGATTCCAGAGAAAATACCCGCAAAAGATAGTCTGGATACCAGCCACTGTATTTTAAAAAACGATCAAAATAATATGATCTTCGCGGACAGAAAAAGCCAGAAAAGGGATTATTTTTGTCCGGGGAGAGTCTATCTATAACCTCCCTTTTAAGGTCTTCGGAAAGTATCTCGTCCTGATCCAGAGAAACCACCCAAGGCGTAGATACATGGGCAAACGCAAACTCGAATTGTTTAACCGGTCCCGGCCAGGGGTTGATCACAACGTCAGCCCCGCATTCCCGAGCTATATCCACTGTATTGTCCTCACTTTGAGAATCAATCACCAGAATCCGTTTACAAAAATCGAGGCTTTGCAGGCACTGCCTGAGCCACGCTTCTCCGTTCCAGGTTAACACCACTCCGGTTGCCGGTATATTCATCCTTGCTCCAAAAGTATTTTGTGCGCGGCTTTTACCACATCAAAGGCATCTTCTTTGTCCATTTTCGCGGACATGGGCAAACTAACTGTCTGTTTGCCAATACTACTTGCTACTGGCCATTTATCAGTTGTCCATCCATAACGCTCCCGGTAGTAATCGTGCTCCGGAATACTTAAATAATGCACGCCGGTACCTATGCCCTGTTCATGCATTTTCTGCAAAAAATCATCCCGGGTAATTCCGGACCGTTCCGGATCGACCTGGACAGTATACAGGTGCAGTCCGTGCTTCATATTAGTTTCAATCTCCGCCGGGAGGATAATTGGTAAATCATTTAAATTGGTTTGGTAATAATCCCAGATCCATTTTCGCCTTGCCCAATTTCTGCTTACCTTTTGCAGCTGGTGCAATCCCAATGCGGCCTGAAGATCGGTCATGTTATACTTGAACCCGCACTCAGTAACCATATAATGTTTATACCCGGAATCGGAAAACCTGCGCCAAGCATCACTGCTCATACCGTGCAGGGCAAGGACCTTTATCCTCGCGGCATAATCCCGGTTATGGGTAAGTATCATTCCCCCCTCACCGGTAACCAAATTTTTGGTCACATAGAAACTAAAACAGGAAAGATCCCCGAAAAGCCCGCAAGGCACTCCTTCATACTCGGACTCTATCGCATGAGCACAGTCTTCAATTACCTGCAGGGAATTCTCCCGGGCCAATGACATTATCTTTTTCATTGCGCATGGCCGCCCAGCAAAATGAACCGGCACAATCGCCTTAGTCCGTGGGGTTAATCTGGCCCGGATCTCTACAGGATCAATATTCATTGTTACCGGATCCACGTCAGCCAATACTGGGGTCGCTCCGGTATGAATAATGGCATTTATTGTAGCACAAAACGTTAGAGGAGAAGTTATGACTTCATCTCCCGGTCCTATCCCGGCGGCAATAAGACTCAGGTGTAAGGCGGCGGTGCAGGAATTTACCGCCACAGCATGTTCGGCACCCTTGAAATCGCGAAAATTTTCCTCGAAACGGGCTACCTTGGGTCCGGTTCCGATCCAGCCGGATCTAAGGCTATCTACAACTTCCGCTATTTCTTCCTCCTCAATTAAAGGAGAACCAAAAACCAGAAATCTGTCTTTACTCCGTACTGGTTCCGACATTCCTATTTCCCATTTAGATATTTCTGCATTTTTTCCCAGATTTGCCTGGCTATCGTTTCCTTTTCCTGAGTTGCATCCAATATATGGAATCTGTCCCGATTAAGGCTCGCCCAGGTTAAATATCCCTCCCGCACCCGGTTATGAAAGCTGAGTTCCTCGGCTTCAAACCGCCCTTCTTTACGGGCCAAATTCTTCTGGACATTTCGAGCCCAAGCCCTTTTGAGCCCGATTTCCGGATTAAGATCCAAAAGAAAAGTGCAGGTTGGCCATATTTTCTTGATGGCAGTATCATTGAAACTGTGCACGATATTTGGATCCATGCCCCGCCCGTATCCCTGATAGACAATAGTAGAGTCGGCATAGCGATCGGAAATAACTGTTTTTCCGGCATCCAGGGCCGGCTGGATAACCTGGTTAACATGCTGGGCGCGATCAGCCATGTACAAAAATAACTCGGCTTCCTTGGTCAGATCTTCTTTGTAGTCCATGGAAAGAAGAATCCCACGCAAATCATTTCCCAGATGGCTGCCACCAGGTTCCCGCGTAGAAACAGTTTCCCTGCCTTTGTTTTCCAGATTTTCTTTGAGCATTTTTAGTTGGGTGGACTTACCGCATCCTTCTACTCCTTCAAAGGTAATAAACATGGGCTATCCTTTTTTCTTTTTGTTTGCTTTTTTTCCGGCTCCGGGCTGGATGTGGGCCGGAACAGAAACCTGCCCAGCGGGCGGTTGAAATTCGACCATCTTTTGCCTCCTTCCGGATCTTCGCCTCCGAAAGTACTTTCAATTGTGTTTATTTTGGCATCCATATTGTCCGCATAATGCAAGACAAAGGCTTCCTTGGTTTTGGGACGTTTGGGGGAGCCGAATTCGAATTCGCCGTGATGGCTGGCGATTATATGCTTGAAATGAAGGACGAGCTCCGGGTCCAGATCCTTGCTTCGGTTTAAAAACGGATCCAATACCTGCAAACCGATAACAATGTGCCCCAACAACCTACCTTCATCGGTATATTCTCTGCTGATACCTGGACTGATTTCAAATGCCTTCCCCACATCATGTACTGCCGCGGCTAAAAGAAGGATATCTTTGTCCAGATCCGGATAAATCTCCGAACACCCCAGACACACTCTGCACACGGAAAGAGTATGTTCCAGAAGGCCCCCCAAATATGCATGGTGTACACTTTTTCCGCCCGGGGCATTGATCATGGCTTCTTTTATCTCTTCATCTTTGAAAATTCGTCGGTATAGATTCCTCCAGGGCTTGAATTGAAGGTTAGTGTGCAAAATGTCCCAGAGATGGGAATACAATTCCCGGGGCGGGATTTCGGAGGAAGGCAGAAATTCCCGCATATCCACTTCTTCGCAATCCACGACCTCCAGTCTTTCCACGTTCAGCTGCAATTCCTGGCCAAAAGATTGAACGCTGGCTTTTATCCGGACTATAGTTTCCTCCGGCAGTGTGGGATACTCCCGACTCAAAGGACTCCATATGCGTCCCTTGATTTCCCCGCTGCAGTCCAATAAAGATAATTGCCAATATGGACCATTTTTAGCCTGGGCCTTCCTAGCCGAGCCCAAGGCAAATAGGTCCTCTAACTTCTCTCCTTCCTGTAATTGATTGACATATATTTTTTTGTGTTTCATCTGTTGCCAATCCTATATGCATGCGGTAATTCCCGGTTTAGCCGATGGCCCGATAACTTCTGTTTATTGACAAGGAGGCAACCCGGGATTTTTCAACCAGGCACTAAACATAAAAACCTGTTTTATCCCAATCAAGTGCCTAGACCTCGTTCCAAAACGGCAGGGGCGGTGCAGGATATCTTCTGCTCACCGCGTGAAGAGGCACAAGCTACCCAAGCGTAAATCTTATGGCAAGCCTTTATTTCCCACAATAACCTTTAAAAATTAGAGTATCGTATGGCTAAAAAGAAAGGTCAGACAAAAGTTACGGTATACGAGGATTGGTGTAAGGGCTGCGGTATATGCGTGGCCTTTTGCCCCACCAAGGTCTTGGAATTGAATACTAAAGGAAAGGCTGAAGTGATCCGGGAACAGGAATGCATTAACTGTGGTTTTTGCGAGTTGCATTGTCCTGATTTTGCTATTTCGGTTCGCAGTAGAGAAAAAGTTACACCATATGAGGCGAACAACGGTTATCAGGAGGAACAGCCGACTGAACTGAAGCAACCCGCCAACTCTAACCGAGATTAGGATAGACATATGTCCGAAAATACAGACAAAAAAGACACAGAAATATTTGCCCTGGGCAATGAGGCCGTAGTGCAGGGAGCTCTTCTATCCGAGTGTTCTTTTTTTGCTGGGTATCCCATCACTCCTTCCACGGAAATCGCTGAAGGAATGTCCTCCAGTCTTCCCCGGACGGAAAACGGAGTCTTCATTCAGATGGAGGATGAAATTGCCAGTATGGGAACAATCATTGGTGCCTCACTTGCTGGACGCAAAGCTATGACAGCAACCTCCGGTCCGGGGTTTTCCCTTATGCAGGAACACATTGGCTATGCGTGCATGGCAGAAGTCCCTCTGGTTTTAATAAATGTGATGCGTGCCGGCCCCAGTACAGGGCTCCCCACCAATGCAGCTCAAGCTGACGTACAGCAGGCAAGATGGGGAACACACGGGGATCACCCCATTATTGTCCTTTCTGCTTCAGATGTACAGGAATGCCTTCATATGACCGTAACGGCATTCAACTTTGCCGAAAAATATCGAACCCCGGTTATATTGCTTTTAGATGAAGTTACCGCACACACCAGAGAAAAGATTGTTCTCCCGGAACAATCTGATTTAACGATATTTTCTCGGCTTAAACCGACCATGCCCCCGGATTGGTATGTACCCTATGAGGAAAATATGCGTGGAGTTCCCACCATGCCCCCACTAGGCTCCGGTTACCGTTACCATGTAACCGGACTGACTCACGACGATAACGGCTACCCCACTTCCCGTCCTCAGGAAGTCAAAACATTCATGGAAAGACTATTTAGGAAGATTGACCAGTATTTCTACGATATTCAACTTATTGAAGAGATATACACCGAAGATGCCGAAGTTTGTGTTGTTGCTTACGGGTGCGTGGCCCGTTCTGCGGAACTGGCCGTGCATAATGCTCGTAAACAGGGCATAAAGGCCGGACTGCTTAAGCTAAAGACCCTATTTCCCTTTCCCCGTCCTGCAGTGGAAAAAATGGCTAGGCAATGTGCAACCCTGGTGGTACCCGAGATGAATATGGGCCAGATTTCCCGGGAAATAAAGCGGGTGAATCAGAATCTTTCCCACATAAATACCTTAAACAAGGTGGATGGAAGGATCATTACCCCCGGTGAAATACTCAAACTTATACAAAAAGGTTAATCTATGGCTGAAATAACCAAAGTTATCCATAAATATTTACGGCATTCCAAAAAATTTCCGCATGTTTTCTGCCCGGGTTGTGGCCATGGTATTGTTTTGGGCTCACTTATCCGCAGTGTCCATGCCTTGGAATTGGAAAAAGATGATGTCGTTTTAGTAGCCGGAATCGGATGTTCCGGGAGATTGGCTGTATATGCGGATTTTAATACTGTACATACGACTCACGGCCGGGCACTCACCTTTGCTACGGGCATTAAACTGGCAAACCCCAAGTTGAAGGTGATAGTAGTCATGGGAGACGGTGATGCCATGTCCATAGGCGGCAACCACCTTATACACGCAGCGCGTAGGAATATCGGGGTTACTGCTTTAATTCTGAATAACGGGATATACGGGATGACCGGCGGACAAAGCTCTTGTACCACACCGGAAGGATCCTACTCCACTACCGCCCCATACGGACACATGGAACACGACTTCGATTTGGTTAAACTTGCGGAAGCATGCAAGGCCAATTTTGTGGCTAGAACCACTGTCATGCATGCCCAGCAAATGGATGATTTGCTTACAACCGCAATTGAGCAGCCGGGGTTCAATCTCGTGGAGACAATGACTCCCTGTCATACGCAATATGGACGGAAAAACGGATTCAAGACCGTGGTCGATATGTACAAATGGCTTAAAAAGACAGCTATACCCTATGAAAAATATTTGGAACTTTCAGAGGAAAAAAAGGCGGGTCGTCTACCCACCGGAGTATTTGTCCGTAATGAACTGTCCGGATTGGAAGAACGATATGAAGCTCTTCGCCAAAATATGGCCGGAGGTAAGAAAAAATGAAACCCAAAATGGACATTGAACGTTTTGAGATGCGTCTTTCCGGACTCGGGGGACAGGGAATCCTTACCCTGGGTAAAATCATGGGGCAGGCTTTGGCTATTGAACACGGTTTAAACGTAACTCAGACCCAAAGCTACGGCCCAGAGGCCCGCGGTGGAGCTAGCCGTTCCGATCTGGTTCTCAGTTCACATAGAATAAGTTATCCTAAAACAATGAATCTGGACATACTGATAGCCTTAAGTCAGGAGGCCTGTAACCAATATTTCGGCAACCTGAAAAGCGACGGCAAATTGGTTGTGGATACCTCCCTGGTTAACCAGACCCCGAGCAACAACTTCTGGGGACTTCCATTCACGGAATTGGCCCGGGATCAAATCGGATTAGTCCAAACCACAAATATCACAACTTTAGGAGCCTTGACCCATTTTCTACCTTTCATGCAATCCACTGCTGTCAGCCGGAGCCTTGAAGCTTCCTTACCAGGCAAAATCTTGGAAATTAATCAAAAAGCCTTTAATCTAGGATTAAATAGCGCCCAAAAAGAGTACCCAAACGCAGCAAAATCATGGTCATTCTCTTAACTAATGACGACGGCATACACGCTTATGGCCTGCGAGCCCTGTATAAATGCCTTTTACGGCACGGGTTCGAAGTAATGGTTGTGGCTCCGCTTACCGAACAAAGCGCTGTAGGTCATTCGGTGACAATATTTTCCCCAGTCAGGGTCAAAAAAATTCAGGAAGAGGATGGTTTTTCCGGATTCGGGGTAACCGGAACACCTGTAGATTGCGTCAAATGGGCATTGAGTGAATATCTTTGCCAAGTGCCGGGACTTATAGTATCCGGGATCAACAACGGAGCCAACGTGGGCGTGGATATCCTTTATTCTGGGACAGTTTCCGCAGCTACAGAAGGTGCTTTGGCCGACATTCCGGCTATGGCAGTTTCTTTGGATAAGTTTCAATCCGGAGATATGTCCGCTGAAAGTGAATGGACCGCCCGGATGATCAGTAATTTTGACTGGAACTCCCTCCCCCCGCGATGTGTTTTGAATGTTAATTTCCCCTCCTGTGGCGTAACAAATTCTCGAGGAACAAGGGTTTGCCCCCAGACAGATGCCGTATATAAAGATTTTTACGATAAACGGAGTGATCCCCGTGGACGTCCTTATTACTGGCTGGGAGGTACAATACCGGAAGAAAATGTCTGTAGCGGAACGGACAGAGATCTTTTAAGCTCGGGGTACACGACAATAACTCCATTAAAATTTGACCTTACCAATTGGGAAATTGTGGAAAGGATAAACAGTATGGACTTGGACAATTCTTCCCTCTAGGATATAGAGGGAACAATATCTAACTCTAATAAAAAGGAGAAAAGATATGCCACTTACATCCCCCAAAGAAATGTTTGCACAAGCAACCAAGGAACAATTTGCGGTAGGTGCCTTCAATGTCAACAACATGGAGATCATTCAGGGCATAATGGCTGCATGCGAAAAGAAACGATCTCCGCTCATTCTGCAGGTTTCTGCCGGTGCCCGGAAATACGCCGGTCAAAACTATATAATGAAACTTATGGAAGCCGCCCTGGAAGATACTTCGCTCCCGGTCACTTTACATTTGGACCACGGACAAGACTTCGAAATATGCAAAGAAGTGATCGATGCCGGTTTTACCTCGGTCATGATAGACGGTTCCCACCTTCCTTTTGAGGAAAATATTGATTTGACCAAGCAGGTAGTGGGGTACGCCCATTCGCGGGAAGTATGGGTGGAAGCCGAACTGGGAAGACTGTCCGGAGTGGAGGACGAAATACAATCCGAGGAAAATGTATATACAGACCCGGACCAGGCGGTGGAATTCGTGGAGAGAAGCGGATGCGACTCTCTGGCAGTAGCTATCGGCACCAGTCATGGGGCTTACAAATTTAAAGGTGAACCTAAACTGGACATAGAACGTTTACAAAATATATCCGAAAGACTGCCCGGCTACCCTCTAGTTTTGCACGGTGCCTCCTCAGTTCTCCCCGAGTTTGTGGAAATGTGTAATAATTACGGAGGAGAAGTCGAAGGAGCACGAGGAGTTCCCGAGGATATTCTGCGCAAATCCACGCAACACGGAATATGCAAAATAAATATTGATACCGACATCCGGCTGTCAATGACCGCGGTAATTCGGAAATTCATGGCCGAGAACCCCTCTATTTTCGATCCCAGAAAATACCTGGGAGAAGCGAAAAAAGCGGTTCAGGGGATGGTGGAACATAAAATTGACCATGTCCTGGGCTCCTCGAACCGAGTTTAAAAGACGCATTTTATATATTTGATTTACTTTTGCAATTGTGGCTAAATTAGATATTCTCAAATAGTAAACAATTTAGTGGGGTTTTCAAAAGAAGCCTTCATAACAAAACCTCTAAAAAGGGAGGAACGATGGCTGCTAAAATCGGAATTAACGGCTTTGGACGTATCGGCAGGTATATGGCCCGTCTACTGGCTGATGATCCGGAACTGGAGCTGACTGTGGTCAATGCGCGCTCAGACAGCAATACTCTTGCCCATCTCTTACAATACGACTCTGTTCACGGAAGATTTTCCGGAGAGGTTACACCTAATGATCAAGGTTTCCTCTTAAACGGGAAACAGGTATACACTACCAGCAAACCAGGGGGAGAATGGATATGGGGCGATTTTGACGTGGATCTCGTACTGGAAACCACCGGCAAATTCCGGGATCGGCAAAGTTGTGAGGAACATATTGCCTGCGGTGCCCAAAAAGTATTGATTAGCGCTCCGGGAAAAGAACCGGATGCGGTTATAGTGACCGGGGTCAATGATGGAGATTTGCGTCCCGAACATAAAATCGTCTCCAATGCTTCCTGCACTACCAATTGTCTGGCTCCAGCCGTAAAAGTAGTACATGACAACTTCGGTATCCATCATGGTATCATGACCACTATCCACTCCTATACAATGAGTCAGCGAATTTTGGACGGTTCGCACAAGGACCTGCGTCGAGGCAGAGCCGCGGCCATGTCCATGCTTCCTACCAGTACAGGTGCGGCAAAGGCAGTCACTCAGGTAATACCGGACCTTGTAGGGAAGCTTGATGGAATGGCTGTGCGTGTCCCCACCCCCAATGTTTCCTTGGTGGATTTGGTTGCAGAACTAAAGCGGGAAGTTAGTGCGGAAGAAGTGAACAAAGCCCTTAAAGAAGCGGCTGAAGGGGAGATGAAAAATGTCCTGGGTTATACTGAAGAACCTCTGGTATCAGTTGATTACAACGGCAGTATCTACGGAGGAGTTGTAGATGCTCTGACCACTACTGTTTTGGATGGAACCCAATTAAAGCTTATAGTCTGGTATGACAACGAAGCCGGGTTTTCCAATCAACTCCTGCGCTTAGCCCGAAAAATGACTACTTAGTCCTCCGCGGAAAACAAAAAAAGCCCGGGTAAGGTTGTTAGCCTCCCGCTCAATTCCCGGGCTTTCCAATTTTTCTATTTCCAGCTTTCTCCAGATCAGGATCCGGCGGCAGCTCTAACTTGTTGCATATCGGTCCTGCCCTGTAAAACTTTCAATATACCGTCTTGCTTCAGGGAAAGCATACCGTCTTCCACCGCCTGATTACGGATATCCTCGGTCGGCTTTCGGAATTTGACCATATTTTTTACCCCTTCCGTAGCCACCATCAGCTCATGGATACCTACCCGGCCTTTATATCCCCCCAAACATTGTCGGCAACCAACCGGCCGATATAGCTGAAGGTCTCTACCCCCCGCTTGTTTGAAATAATCCACAAAACCCGGCCCGAATTCGTGCAAAAGTTCCTGCACCTCATCTTTTTTCGGGGTATATGCCTCCTTGCATACGGGACAAAGGGTTTTTACCAGTCGCTGGGCAAGGACACACAACAAGGAGTCTGCAAAATTGAACGGGTCCAGTTCCATGTCCAGAAGCCGGGTAATTGTCTCCGGTGCAGTGTTAGTATGCAGAGTGGAAAATACCAAGTGTCCAGTAAGGGAAGCCTCAACACCGATATGGGCTGTCTCCCTGTCCCGCATTTCCCCTATCATTATCACATCCGGATCCGCGCGCAAAAATGAACGTAACGCATGGGCGAAAGTCAATCCTATTTTGGGCTTAACCTGAACTTGACGTAAACCGCTTTGGGTTATTTCCACCGGATCCTCGGCGGTCCATATTTTCCTATCCGGAGTATTGATATAACTCACGGCTGAATGGAGAGTTGTGGTCTTGCCCGAACCAGTGGGTCCGACAACCAGGATTAAACCATAAGGTGTATGCACCATATGCTGAAAATTTTTCAGATTGTTTTCTGTAAGTCCCAGTTTATCCAGCGGCAATGGAGAACCTGATGCCAGTAAACGCATGACCACATCCTCTTGGTTTTCCACAGTAGGAACGGTGGCCACTCTGAACTCGACCACCTTATTCCTTTCCGGCAATTTTATTTTCATTTTGCCGTCTTGAGGCAGCCGCCTCTCAGCGATGTCCAAATGAGACATGATTTTTATCCGGGAGACCAAAGGCTTGGCCATGCCCAACCTAATCTTGCGAAATTCATGACATGTGCCGTCCACTCGGAAGCGTATGGAACAATATCTGGCTTGGACATTGGGCTCAATGTGTATATCGGATGCATTCTTGCGCCAAGCTTCCACTAGCAAGGCATTAACCAGCCGAACTACCTCACTGTCGTGTTCGGTTATTTCTCCCTCTGTTAGTTCGGAAGCTTCTTCATCGATTTCGCTTTCTACATCTATATCCTCGCCTAGTGAGGACAAATCCTCGTCACTATTCAATTGACGATAAAAGTTCTCTATAAACTGTTCGATATCAAAAGTTGTGGAAACTTTGGTTTCAATATTGCTAGTCCCGAAAATAAACCTTATCTCGTCCAGCCGGCTCAAATCAAAGGGGTCGGACATGAGTACCTCAATTGTCTTGCCCTTCTGGCGAAACGGGACCCATCCATAACGTTTCAAAAACTCCGGATCCAAGCGTCGTTTTTCAAATATTTCAAAAGGAGGTTCGGTGGATTCCTCGAAAGGAACAAATTCGGTATCAAAGTATTCAGCAAGAGAATGACCCAACGTTTCTTTGTCTACCTGCTGTAGATTCAATACTACATTGTCGGGATCCAGATTCTCGTCTCTAGCCTTTATTAAAGCATCATCCAGTTCCTTTCGGGAAATAACTCCCTTTCGGAGCAAGTATGAATATCTGCTCTTGGGTTCTTTATTCACAAAAATCAGAGTTAGTATCGTTTTTACGGTTTACAAAAAATACAAAGTTAAAGGGATCACCCGGAAATCTTGTTAATAAGGGAAATGTCCATGCAAGATTACCGAGTGATCCCTAAAAACTGTGTCCGTTCAATTACAAAGATTATTTTTTCAACCAAGGCATCATGTTGCGTAATTTTTCCCCAATTTTCTCAATCTGATGTTCACTTTCTTTTCTACGCATAGCCTTGAATGCAGGAGCATTGGCCTTGTTTTCCAGGATCCATTCCCGGGCGAATTCTCCGTTTTGGATTTCCTTAAGCACTTTTCTCATTTCATTTTTGGATTCTTGACCGACTACCCGGCATCCCCGGGAGTAATCGCCATATTCCGCGGTATCGCTAACCGAATAACGCATATTTTTCATCCCGCCTTCATAAATAAGATCCACAATAAGCTTCAATTCATGTAAGCATTCAAAATAAGCTATCTCCGGCTGATATCCGGCCTCCACCAAAGTTTCAAAACCGGACTTTACCAATTCACTGACTCCGCCGCAAAGAACGGATTGTTCACCAAACAGATCGGTTTCGGTTTCTTCCTCAAAAGTTGTCCTTATCACTCCGGCGCGGGTACATCCAATACCGTAGGCATAAGCCAGGGCTTTATCCCAGGCCTTATCCGAATGGTCCTGATAAACTGCAGCCAACCCCGGAACGCCGCCTCCATTGACATACTCCCTGCGTACCAAATGTCCCGGGGATTTGGGTGCAATCATGATTACATCCACGTCCCTGGGAGGCTCAATCTGCTGATAATGGATATTGAAGCCGTGACTGAAGACCAAGGTTTTCCCCGCCTTCAGGGTGGGCAAGACATCGTTTTGATAAATCTTGGCCTGAACCATGTCCGGCACCAGTATCTGGATGATCTCGGCTTTGTCTGCAGCTTCTGCCGCAGGCACCGGATCAAATCCATGCTCCTTGGCCAGTTCCCAGTTTGTGCTTCCGGGACGCTGCCCAACTATAACGTTAAAACCGGAGTCCCGTAAATTTTGGGCATGTGCATGTCCTTGGCTGCCATAGCCCAAAACGGCGACAACTGCATTTCGCATAACCGAAACATCTACATCCGCTTCATAAAAAACCTGCATAAATTCTCCTAAAATTAACTTAATAGATTTTGTTTCTTGAAATTAAGCACAATCTGCCTTTAATTTTGCATACTACGCCGCAAAGCAGTGGTACCTGTGCGGGCAAATTCTTTTATGCCAAATTTCTGCAACAAATTGACAATAGCCTCAATTTTGCCCCTATCTCCGGTTACTTCCAGAGTTAATTCGTTTAGGCTGACATCGACAACTTTACAACGGAATATATCCACTATTCTCAAAACCTCGGCCCGATTGGTGCCTTCCGCATTGACTTTAATAAGAACCATTTCTCTTTCCACGGATTCCATATCCGTGAGGTCCACTACCTTTATAACAGAGACCACCTTGCGCAATTGTTTCACTATTTGTTCAATTATCTGCTCATCACCATGTGTAGTAATAGTCATAAGTGAAACACCATCTTCTTGGGTTGGAGCAACATTGAGTGATTCAATATTAAAGCTTCGGCCACTGAAGAGACCGGCCACCCGAGATAAAACCCCCGGTTCATTTTCAACCAATACGGAAAGTATATGACGCATAGTTTTCTCCTAAACCAAAAGCATTTCCGTTAATGAAGCTCCGGCCGGAACCATAGGATAAACATTTTCTTCCGGCTCTACTAAGATATCCACTATTGAAGGTTTGTTACTTTCAAAGGCATTTTTCAGTGTACTTTCCAATTCGTCCTTGTCCGAAACCTGAAAGCCATCAGCATTATAGGCCTTCGCCAATTGGACAAAATCAGGGTTTTTCTGCAAACAAGTAGAACAATAATTCCTTTTATAAAAAAGTTCCTGCCATTGACGAACCATCCCCAAATATCCATTGTTAAGGATTATAATTTTTACCGGGAGATTATAGGTCATTGCGGTAGCTAATTCCTGGATATTCATCTGAATAGATCCATCACCGGCAATATTTACCACCAAACTGTCCGGAAAGGCTATTTGAGCTCCAATGGCGGCTGGGAAACCATAGCCCATGGTGCCCAACCCTCCGGAAGTCAAAAGAGTACGTGGATACTTGAATTTATAGAATTGTGCCGCCCACATCTGGTTCTGCCCTACTTCGGTACAGACTATGGCTTCCCCCGAAGAAAGTTCGTAGATTTTTTCTACAACCTGCTGGGGCTTGATGTAGCGTCCTTCGGGTTCATAACGAACCGGCTGCTTTTTCGCCCAATTTTCGGTCTGTTCCACCCAATCGGCATGTTTTTCCTTCCAGTTCGTTTCCGAGTAAACGCTTAGCTCCTTATGCAATGCCTCCAGTCCCAAGCGGCAATCTGAAACTATGGGCAAGTACACGGAAACATTCTTCCGGATGGAAGTAGGATCAATATCTATGTGGATTATTTTGGCCCGTGGTGCGAATGTCTTGACCTTTCCAGTAACCCTGTCATCGAAACGCGCCCCTACTGCAATAACCACATCGGCATTGTTTATGGCCATATTGGCAGCATATGTCCCATGCATCCCCAGCATGCCAAGCCAGAGAGGGTCGTCGCCGGGAAAAACACCTAGCCCCATAAGAGTAGCTGTTACCGGGATATTAAATTTTTGAGCCAACTCGGTTAAAATCTCGCTGCCGTTCGCAGTAACCACGCCTCCACCGGCGTATATTATTGGTTTTTCTGCTTTGGAGAGGAGTTTGGCAGCATTCATAACCTGTTTTTTATGTGGAGTATAATTTGGATTATAGCTGCGTAAACGAATCTCTTGCGGATATTCAAATTTTGTTTTGGCCTGCATTACATCTTTTGGCAGGTCCACAACAACAGGCCCAGGTCTGCCGGTAGAAGCTATGTAAAAAGCCTCGCGGACAGTCCGGGCGAGTTTAGTAACATCATCCACAAGATAATTATGTTTGGTACATTGCCTGGTAATCCCTACAATATCCACTTCCTGGAAGGCGTCGTTCCCTATGAGCGGAGTAGGGACTTGCCCGGTGAATATGACCATGGGAATGGAATCCATGTACGCGGTGGCGATCCCTGTAACAGTATTTGTTGCGCCGGGGCCCGAGGTAACTAAACATACACCTACATTACCAGTGGAACGTGCATATCCGTCAGCAGCATGTACAGCCCCTTGTTCATGCCTTACTAGATAATGCTGCAAAGGATAATTGGGAATTTCATCATAGATATCTATTACCGCCCCCCCGGGAAAACCGAAAACTTGGCTTACGTTTTCCCTTTTCATGCACTCCAGGAGTATTTGGGCCCCGGTCATTTCCATTTCAGCTATTCCTCCCCAGATTTATACTTTTCCAGAATTTGATTCATCCTGGTCTTACCCTGTAACTTCTTTTTCTTGAGACCCTTGATCTCATTTTCCTCACTCGGGGTCAGAACCGATTTGTTTTCCAATTTTTCCAACCGCTTTTCGTACATGATATGTTCATCCCAAAGCTTTTTTAATTCTTCATCCTTCTCTCCGTACTTGGCCAGCAATTCCAATTCGTATTGCTCCATGACCATTCTCCTCTTATATGCATAAAGGTTATTATTCAAACAGGGCGGACCATTCCGGCTCCTGTCGGGATTCGACAACAAATACCTTTTCTTTGCCCTTATTTCCCTTATAAATATTTACCGCTTTTTTAGGCAGGCCCAGTTTTTTGGATAAAAATTCGGAGACTGCAGTGTTCGCCTTATTATCCACAGGCGGAGCTTGCACACGCAACTTGAGAGCTGAACCGTATTCCCCGCTAACTTCAGTCTTTTTCGCCTTGGGTTGAATATATAAATATACAAACCAAGCATTTTTATCTTTCTGTTCAATAAATTTAAATGAATCCAAGGGCATAATATCCTGGGCCCCAAATTAAATCAAGACTGGGCCTTAGCTAGAAATTTCAATTTGTTTTCTGCCACATCCTGTTCCTGATCATCTTTGTTCGATTTTTCCAGTAATTGTTTATGCGAGTCCAAAAGTGAATTTAGATTGATTTCCAGTTGGGATCGTTGCCTTTTTAACTCCGAGATATCCTCATGCAATTCAGCCAATCTCTTATGGGCTTGATTGAGGATACCCTCGGCTTTATTCTGTGCTTCTTCCACAATCACTTTCGCTTGCTGATGGGCGTTCGCCTTAACGTCATCAACCACCTTTTGAGTGGTGACCAGAGTATTCTGAAGCACCCCTTCCCTGTTTTTATAATCGGCCACGTTTTTTTCCAGCTCTTCCACCTTCGCGGATAGAGCTTCTTTTTGTTCCGCTAGTTCCCCAAGCTGCTCGGCCACTTCCTGTAAAAAGACATCGACTTCTCGACGCTTATAGCCAAATATGGACTTTCCAAATTTGGCATGCAAAACATCAACTTTAGAAATGGACATTTTTCACCTCCCGGCCCGGGCTTGATATGATCAATTTATACCCATAGCTTTCTAAGCCCAATGTTTATAAAGAATAACAAAATTGTATTGTGAAACGCAACGATAATTTCCTAGTTGTCGAGCAAGGACTTTAGCGTTGTGTCCAAATCTCTAAAACGCAAATCATCCGCCCATGCTCATGGAAGCAGCAGTTTGGAACATCGTCTGCACCAAAAGGATTTTAACGAATTGAATGGCTAGCAGAATCAAGATAGGGGAAAGATCTATTCCCCCCATGTAGGTAAAAGGTATCCACTTCCGTACCCGATAAAAAACAGGTTCAGTGAGATTATGCAATATACGCACTATGGGATTATAAGGGTCGGGGTTTACCCAGGTAAGAAGGGCCGAGATTATAACCACCCAGAAATACAAAGTCAGAACTGTGTTCAATACACTAGCTACAGCCTGTAGAAAATTCGCTAATAGCATCTATTTCCCTCCGTATATTTTCAGATCATTTTTCTATATTTCGAAAAATATATGACCATGCCAAACAATAGGTATTGCAAATGATTTACATATTTTGTCCTAGAAATTGACGCAAGGTAATAAAGTCAGGTACATACATCCTGCCCCGCAGCCCTTGATCGGCAAAAGCCCAGAAGGGGACTCCGGCTGACTCCGCAGTCTTTTGATCCAACTCCGAATCACCTATAAAAGCGATTTGTTCCGGACTAAGATGCCAAGATTCCAGTATCCTATGCAGGCTTTCCGGATGGGGTTTTGTCCATGTTACACTTGCAGCAGTTACAACTGGAAAGAAAAAGCCTCTGAGAGCGAAATAATCCAGGACCATGTCCATGGTATTGGTGCGATTGGTGTTTATAGCTAGACTTATATCTTGAGCACGCAGAAAATACAAACACTCAAATAGGCCCTCGCCGGGCCGCATATACGGCAAGAGTTCTTTATAGGAAATTTGTGCTCGAATTTGGGGGATTTTCGCATGCAATTGTTGGGGAAGAATATATTCCAGTGAGTCTTGGACAGAATGGACATGGACAAATTTTTCTTCTTCCCGGGTCATTACCGGCAATCCCAGTAAGGTCTTAAATTTATTATAAAACCTGATATTCACTCCTTCCGAATCAAAAAGTACCCCATCGCAGTCAAAAACAATCCCGCAAAGATGCTTAAGTTCCGGGAGCCTTAAAAAGGTATTACATATATACACGTCTTCTCTCTTAATATTGGTAATCTGGCTTATAAATTGCTAATAACCCTAATCAAGTTTCCCTCCGGAAATGGCCCTTTTCCATTTTAACGGAGTCAATTTTCGTAATTATTCGATCACGTATTAAGACACGCTCGCTCCTAATTACTTAATTTCCTTGTTAAACAGAAAAAAAAATCTCATTTCCGAATTGGAAACGTGATATTTCTAAATCCGGAAATTTTTGAATTTCCGGATAAGAACTAATCTAGGGGTAAAGGCCTAAATGACGCAACTGCAAAAAGTCGAAGGCTAGAGTCAAATGTACAGATTATATTCTGCAACCCTCTGATTTTACCTAACAACTTAACAACTGCCTGCAAAAGCATATTTTTTGCAGGCGCATCAAGATCCATACTTTCCTGCAAAGGGAGCCGAGCTTCAAGTCTGTGGAAACATCTCTGCGGCCATCTCCCGCAGCTTGAACTTCTGGACTTTGCCGCTGGCTGTCATGGGATATTCATCCACCAGGGCAACATGTTTAGGCATTTTGTACCGGGCAATTTCCCCCCGACAATAGTCCCGTATATCCTCTGGTTCGTAGTTATAGCCTTCCTTCAATATAATAAAGGCCCCCACTTCTTCTCCGTATTTTTGACTGGGGACACCAACAACCTGCACATCCTGCACCCCGTCCAGATTATATAGAAATTCTTCAATCTCTCGGGGATAAATATTTTCGCCGCCACGGATAATCATGTCCTTCAACCGACCGGTTATACTTAGATAACCGTCTTCGTCCATGAATCCCAGGTCTCCGGAGTGCAGCCAACCATCCTCATCAATAGTCTTGGCCGTGGCCTCCGGCATTTTGTAATAACCTTTCATCACATTATATCCGCGACAGCAGACCTCGCCCTGCTTTCCAGCCGGTTGAGGCTGACCTGTTTCCGGGTCAACCACCCGGACTTCAATTTCGGGCATGGCCCTGCCGACTGTTTCCACTTTCTTGGAAATATCATCATCCACACGGGTTTGAGTCATAACCGGAGAAGTCTCTGTTAGCCCATAACAGATGGTCACATCCTTCATATTCATCTCCTCTATGACTTGACGCATCACCTTTATTGGGCACGGTGAACCAGCCATAATCCCGGTACGCAAGGAGCTAAAATCGAATTTGGAAAACATCTTATGCTCCAACACAGAAATGAACATGGTGGGCACGCCATATAAAGCAGTACAACGTTCCACCTCCACGGAAGTCATGACCAAGAGCGGATTGAAACCTTCCAGAACAACCATCGTGGAAGCATGGCTTACGGCAGCCAGTACTCCGAGCACACAACCAAAACAATGAAATAAAGGTACGGGAATGCATACCCGATCCTCGGCGGTAAACAACTGATGCTCACCGATCCAAAACCCGTTGTTTCCGATATTGTAATGGGTAAGCATCACTCCCTTGGGAAAGCCGGTCGTTCCGGAAGTATACTGCATATTGACCACATCGTGCGCATCCAACTCTTTTTGGCGAGCCAAATATTGGGCATCCGTTATTAATGAGCCGAGGGACAAGAGTTCCGGAAGGCAGTACATACCTCGGTGCTTTTCCTGGCCCAAAAAAAAGACCCGTTTCAAATGCGGGAGTCTTGCACTTTGCAGATTACCCCGTTGCTTTTTTTTCATTTCCGGTACAAGATCATAGACGGTCTGAACGTAGTCGGTATCCCTGAATCCATCAATTATTACCAGATTCTCGGATTCGGATTGTTGGAGTATATATTCTAGCTCACTACTCTTGTAATTGGTGTTAACCGTAAGGAGGATTGCTCCAATTTTGGCAGTCGCAAATTGCATAGCCACCCAATGCGGTACATTGGTGGCCCAAATAGCCACTTTCTCCCCTTTTTCCACACCGAGGGCCATAAGACCTTTGGCCATCTGATCCACTAGCTCCCCAAATTCTCGATAAGTGAGCCGGAAATCTCGATCAACATAGATAACAGCGTCATTATCCGGATAATTCTCAACAGCTTCATCTAATATTTGTCCCAAAGTGACTTCACGTAAATTCTCATCCCACATAATCACTCTCCGTTTTTTTTATCTGTATCAGCCGTTTTCAAATCAAATAATACAGTCTCTTATTCCGGAAAGTATAACACGGCATAAATTTCCGCGGGAGAGTCACCCTTGCAGGACACATTATGGGGAACCACCGAATTATAATAAATACTGTCGCCCACCTTAAGGCTATATTTTTCCTGACCGTAAATAATTTCCACTTCCCCGGAAACCACAACAATAAATTCTTCCCCTTCATGGGAAGAAAGTTTCTTGTCTTCTTCCGGTTCTGGAGTAATACGGACAAAAAATGGCTCCATATGCCGATCATTTTTCCCTTTGCCCAGGGAATAAAATTTAAGGGCTACTGGCTTTTCGCTGCCCTTGAGCATACTAAGCTCTTCTTCCCTCTCCTCCAAACGGACAATAAGTGGATCCTGGGTAATTGTATCGTCCATAAAAGTCCCCAAACGAGTACCTAAAGCACGGGCTATTTTTAGAAGTGGGCCTAGGGAAGGGTATATGTCTTCTTCTTCCAGCCCCTGAACAAAATCCAAATCCAAGCCAGAGCGGGAAGCCAGATCTTCTCTGGAAATTTCTTCCATTTCCCGGAACTTTTTTATCTTGTTACCAATATTGTCCTTGTTGCCCATGCCTACCTCCTTGCAGTTTAATTTACTTCCGGAATCTTTCTGCCTAGTGTTTTTCAAAGAAAACTATCCCTATATCTTTCTTGCCGGATACAGCCAGGCTAAAGGCGGAAACTGGCATCCTTATATATTTGGGGTAGAATTTATCCCCGGACTCCAGAGATACAGGAACCATTTCATGGGAATTTGTTTCCGGCGGGACTTCCATTTCTTCTGCTTTACTTTTTAATTCCTCCACTATTTCTTCTTCCCAGACCAGTAGGCTCTTTTCCTGGGGCATAAAATAAGCAAATGCAGGAAACAGCTTGGGCCATTGCAGAAGCCATTGCAAAGAATCCACAGGTTCGGTATCTTGGGGAAAAGGAGCTAAGCCGCCCTCTCCATCTTCGCCGCTAAGCCCCAATGTATCCTCAAATTTTTTCCAAGTCTCTTTGGCTTCTTCCCCTAGTCTACCTATTTCCAATATCCGTTCCTCCAAAGCAAATCCCAGAAGAAGCATGGATTGCATCTGTACGCACTTTTCTTGTTCCTTATTCTCCTCTCCTGAACCGCCGGTCAATTCAGATTTAATTGCCATAACGGTATCCGAATAAAAATCCTCGAATCCCTCTACGGCATAATATCCCATATCTTTGGGGTTACTGAACTGGGCCCCGAAGCGATAAAATTCATCCAATCTTCGGGTGGCCTGACGAGGTTCCAATATATATCCCTCCGGGGTAAAAGTACCACCATGTTTTGAACTTAACCCCGGATTAAGCAGTATTCCTTTGTCCTTGAATTCGTCGGGTACAAATTTAGAATGCATATACGGAAAAAAAACAAAATTGGAAAAGTCCATCAATTATCCTGCAATTTTCTTGGTTAAATATTGTTCAATATTAATCAGTGTTAATTATATCTTAGCCGAAAAAGTACTTAGAACCGAGTTACTTGGCCCCTTTTATTAACTTAATAGCTTAAATAAACTGAATTTTCAAGCTTGCCCTCAATCCTGCGCCGGATCATTTTTATAGCAAAAATGGCGACATACGCCCGGACAAAAAGGCATGGACAAGACACATTGGCAATGCAACAAATACAGGCAACCCTCGTTTTCCTCCTCCGGAACATATTGCTGACAGTCCCAAATAGGAGCCCAGGTGGACAACCTACGTTCCCAGATTCGACCAGCCCTGGCTTCACTCAAGTTAAAGACCTCCGCTTGATGCAAAAGATGGTCGTAGGATTGTTCGAGCTCGGCTATAACAGGACATCCCCAATCAAGATTATAACCCGGATTTAAAAATTCCTCATAAGTACAATGGCCAAATAGATAAAAACGGCAATTATATCCTGGCAACATATCGATCCTGGCCATTATCTTTGCTCCGCACCCCCCTGGTTAATCTATTTTATTATAGCTTTTATAAGGCCACAACTTATACCCACCGTCAAGAACATACAATTGTTTGGCTCCTTTCGCTCGCAGATATTTGGCCGCGGTAAAGGCCCGTCCTGAAATGTGGGAATAAAGGACCAAAGGTACAAAACGAGGAATCTCGTTATATCGATTGGCCAACTCATTTAGCGGAATATTATAAGCACCCGCGAGTTTTCCGGCTGAATTTTCACTTTTTTCACGCACATCCAAAAGAAAAAATTCAGCTCCTTTATTCTCCGATTCAATTAATTCCCTGGGAGTAATATTCAATATACCGGACACCCTTTTTTTATTATAAATTATGGACAAAGACTTGTGCACAGGGTGCTTTCCCGGGCCGTGCCAAAACATCTGCAACTGAAAAAAATTATCAAAAATCCTTTTTTCATTTAAAAACCACTCTTCGGCACATGACACCCACTCCCCGGCCCTGCTACCGAGTGCCTGAATACCGGAAATTCGCTCACCAGATCTGTCCGCAAGCATCTTTATAAAATATTCCGAACCGCATTCAAAACACTCTTCCCCGGCACAAAGAGCCAATTCCACATCCTTTCCCTGTTCATGGAGTTCACTTTCGGTGTTTCCGTGTCGAGAGACTTGTCTGTCCAAAAACTGTACACTCTCCATTCCCGGAATTATTTTCTTGATTCTTCCCTCGTTCTCTTGGAGGGCATGGTCTGCAAGTTCTCGCGCGGCTGAAATCCATGTTTGGATATTATATTGTCCAGGTAAAATTTCAGTATAAGGCAATAAGGCAAAAATCCCGTTTTGTTTTTCAGAAGAAAGATCAAGCTGTAAGCCTTCCATCCAATCCGTGTCCGCCACAAGACCGGAAGAGGCTATATTCAATCTTTTCCCTTCGGATAATGAGTCGGCCATAGGCCATAATTCTTCTTGTTTACAATCAACTAAATTTATGCCCTTTTTTTGGATAAATTCATCCACTTCTCGGAGTATTTCCGGCTCCCACCTGCCATATTCAGGTCTTAGCCAGGTCAAACGTTTCCCCAAATGCAGACAATTTGCTACAAGGACAAGATCATCCCCGATTACCAATGTTTCCTCCGGTTGCCCAACACTATGAACGATGGACTGCAAGCATGCAGAAGAAGGAAAGGAAAGCATCCTGGAAAAAGTCAGACCAGGGACGAGAGGAGGAAAAGCCAAGATTGCATCATACTGATAGGTTGTCTCTCCGGCATTAGTAAGAACGGTAATTTCCCTGTTTTCCTCTTCCACCTTTATCTTTTTAGCCTTTTCTTTCTGCACCCCGAGAGTTCGGGAGTAGTTCTTGAAATCTACGAGCCACTTGGCTCTGGTTCGGGACCAATTCCCGGGGGATATACCCATCCGCAACAATTCACTGGCAATAGTCCAAGGGTATTTCTCTTCGGAGTATAGAGTCATCCAGATAATGTCTGCCTGGATATCCAAACTACGCAAATATGCACAAGTTTTATAGGGAATCTGCCCATCTCCGAGGATAACTATTCTATACATATGTCACCGTCCTAGTTTAAATTACTTTCTACCGTTAAAATAATTGGAAGCGCCATCCCTCTGATTATAACCGGAAATTTTTAAATTTCCGGAGGGAAACTAACTAACTTTTATATCCGCGCAGTAAGACCCCTCCCTCCAGAGCTTGCCCCCTTCCTCCGCAGGGGCAAGCTCTGTGCAGACCGAGGAAGGAGGGATGTCAACTAATCTGTTTCCAGGTGACCACTTTTTTTGCTGACCCAATACACATCCTTTCTTCATTTCTTGACCCTGCGGAATGGTAAGTGTATAGCCTAATCAACACAAATTCAGGAGGCAAAGATGTTTGGCATAGGTATTCCCGAACTTATAATTATTCTAGTCATAGTCTTGGTTATTTTTGGCGCTAACAAACTTCCGGAAATCGGATCTGGAATGGGTAAAGCCATTAAAAATTTCAAGAAGGCCACGAATGAGCCGGAAGAAATTGACGTTACACCTGGAGAAAACGAAGAAGAAAATAAAGAGGGGAAAAAAGAGGGAAATAAAAAAAGTGATTCCGAATCCAAATGATTCAACTGAATCATTCAAAGTGTCCCCAACTGTTGTTCATCTAAATGTTCCTTAAAAATTTTTATTTGGGCAAAAAATACAAGACCTACCTTCCGACAGAGATTCCCCCCCCCTCCCTCCCTAAGGGGGGGGAGTCTTGCCGAAAGGCAGATCCCCTTGGTAACAAGATATAACCTCATTTCCGAAGTGGAAACGTGATATTTCTAAACCCGGAAACTTTTGAATTTCCGGATAAGAACTAACTAGAGGCCCGCGCGTTTTCTTGGCCGGTAGTTGAGCATCCCCAAAAATCTGGCGGAGAAAATCCATATCAAACATCCTGGAACCACCTATGAAAGGCGGGACCACAATGTTCACTTCCTGGCGCATACGCCCCCTCGATTTCTATAATCCAGTCTGGTAAACAGCCTCAAGTGGGCATTTAGTCGCCGGCTCAAGAAGAAGCATCTAGAGCTTGAACAGAAACAAGGAGAAATATCAGTCCATAAATCCCATTTTGCTGTCCCTTTGCATATTCCATTCAACCCAAGGGTTTTGCAGATCTTTTTCCCTGTCGAATTTTACAGGTTCATAAAGAGCACCATCTGAACTTACATCAACTCGGTATCCTTGCTTCACGATCATTATCCACTCTTGCATGGAGACTTCCTTGGGTCCGGATATCTTTTTCGGCCCCTGCACAGGGTGCACCGAGGAAAATCCTTGATTCTGCTCATATTCCGGGGAAACAGGACGGTAGCCTACCTTGATACTTCCGTTATATACGAGGTAGGAACTGGACTGGACTTCATTTACATGCAATCTATATCTAGTTCCGGCCACCCCGGCAACCGCGGTTGGCGATTTGACCTCAAAAGAATCTTCACTTCCCAAAAACTTTTCTACACTGGCCCAACAGTCCCCCAAAGCCACATCCACCTTTACATTTCTTTTCTGTTCGGTGGCTTTAACCGCGACCAATTCACATTCGGTACCGCCGGAAAAACGGAGCACACTACCATCAGCTAGGACAAGCTCCAATTTGGAGTTATCCTCCACGATCAATTGGGCCGGGGCCGCGAGAGTATCGTTTTGAGCCAAGATCTTTTTTGTCCCCTCCCGAACACAATTAACCGTCCCCTGTACCAAAGAGACTTCCGCTTTCCCGGATATGGGTAAATTAGAGGCCTTCACGGGGACTACCCAAAAAACAAACAATAAAAACAGGAAATATCTAGCTCTCATCACTGTATATACCTATTTTGCTAGTTATTGCAACAATACCAATTTGCCATAAAAAATCATGAGCAAGACCATACTTTCCACCCAATATACATACCTTGCCTAGATACATTTATAACTTTAATTCAAGACATAAAAGATACACGGGCAATATAAAGGAACTATATCTTAAGAGCCTTGGGAAACTAGCTCGAAATCCATATTTTTTTGCCGCACGAAATTTTGTAGTTTTTTACGAAGCCGGTGAATAGCCCTGGTTTCCACACGCCATACCCCCTCAACTACTCCGTTTTGGGAGATTACTTCCACCAATTTCATGTCTTCGATAGCTTTTTCCCAACCGCCTAAATCGGAATTAAACATTCGCAGGGCTTCAATTGTAGACCATCCCTTGATAAACAAACGCATAGAATAAAAGAAATCGTTTTTGATTTCGCTTAGGGAAAAATATTCACCCCATAAATCAAACCACATCTTCCGAGGTTTACGATTCACGGATACAAGGGTCTTCTCTTCATATTCCAGCCGCGACTTCCATCTGTTGTCCTCGGTTTTAGTTATCACCACTTTAGGATTGCTTCCCGGCCTGGACTGCATTCCGCTCATTGTCTTCAGTCTAGCTATCGTGGCTTTATCCTCCTCAGATAACCCTTTGGTTACAAGCTCAAAAACAACTGGCCTATAGGCAGAATAATAAAAACCACTTTTTTTAAGCAATTGCTTCAGGTAGCTCTTGTCGATTTCTACCTCCATATCCATCCTTACTGTGCTGTTATCCTCCTTCCGAGCTATCTCCCTGTAAGACATAACCAGATCATCCAGGTTGGGATAAAGTAGCTCCTTTTTTAAAAGGGGAACCGGCTTTGAGCCCAGAATTTCTTTAGTTTGCAAGGTAAGCGCAGTTTTAAAAGCTTGTGTGGTAAGCTTCTGTTCAGTCTGTTTTTTCTGCCCCCCTGCTGTAAGATCCTTCTCCACGGTCACTTTTTGTCCAGCATGAGCCGCACAAACATGAATTACTCCAGCAAAAATAATATTTAGTAGAAAAAATAAAAAAGATTTTTTTCCCATAGTCAATTAAAGATATACCATTTTTTTATTTTTGGGGACACTCGATGTTGTCTGTGGTTTTTTAATATGTCCAGAGGAGCATTATTTTTCAGACAAAAGGAATGCCGCTCTGAATGCGCCTAAGCGAAAAAGAGCGGCTTCCATTTACCTACCCTCTCCGTTTCGGTCCCCGGCGTTTTCCCTATACTGAGGCAACCGCAAAAAATCGAATGCTGGACTCAACCGCACAGATAAAACATTGCAACTATATGATTTTACTTAAAACTTTCAACTTAAAACTTAACACTGCCTGCAAAAATATATTTTTTGCAGGCGCTTCTATACTAGAAAAGCCTCAACATCTCCTTCAATTTCTTGATGGAAAGCAGAGCATCAATTCCGGAAACGCGGGAATTGGGTTTAAATCCTCCGCTCCGAACGTCCGCTTTAAGCAATCCACGAGTTGTGCAAAGCATTATGGCATTAAACGCATAATGAGAACTGGGGACATCTGGAAATCGGCTTTCGTCGCCTATATATTCAGTAGCCAAAGACTCTTCACCGGTGGCCCTGATAATAATATCTTCATAAAGCATGGCTACTTCCGCTTTAGTCATCGGCTGTTGGGGACGAAAGGTGTGATCCGGATATGGTTGGAGTCCTTTTACCCCCATATCTATAACCTTTGCAATATCGGCGCGCAAAGGGACATCTTTGATGTCGGTCACTTCAATTTTTTTATACAAATCTTCGTGTTTCATTTGCACGCCTTTCGGCTCTTCAAAATTGGCTTTCTCCTGCTTTTGAGTACGAGTGTAGAATCTTTGTACATGGAGTTCCCGTACCAATAGAGCTGCCATATCCGCGCGATCAATCTCTTCTACAAGAACAATTTCCTTGCCCACTGTAGTTTGAGGAGCAGCACGAGTGGCTTTCTGAACCAAGGACCAGCGTTTGTCCGCCTGGTCTGAATAGTTTTCCCCCAAAGAAATCACTTCCGCGTACATCCTTTCTGCAGGCCTGAATTCCAATGCTTGGAGATATATCTCTCCCATATAAAAATAAGGTCCACCTGCCTCAGAATCCACCAATTTGGATTTGTCCAAGGTTTTCTTTGAGTTGCGAATCATTTCTGAATCAGAATATATTCCGGATTTACCCAAAGAAAGATTTGCCCTTAATTTGTCCGTATAACACCAAATCTTTTCTTTATCCGAATCAGCCTCACGAATGCCGTCATCAATCAAGTCCAAGCCGTCTTCTTTATCCTTTTTGACCTGCACCAATCCTTTCCCGGCCAGTGCAGGACCATAGTCAGAGTCCAGTTCCAGAGCCAACTTAAACTCCCGTTGGGCCTCGTCTATTTTTCCTTTGTCCAAAAGATCCTTCCCGGTCACGTAATGGTGTTCTGGATTATCCATAATCCCGGTAGACTTTCTTTCCTTTGGAGCACAAGAAACCAAAAGCGCGCACATAAAAACAAACGCTGTAAACTGAATATATTTATACCTGGACATTTTCGCCTCCCTAACTTTAGTTGCTTTACTTAAGGACTATCATAACCCGACATTTTTCAAGAAAATTTAAGTTGTCGGATAATTTGCGCAGCTTGTTCGCTTCGGAACTGGAGACAACCAGGTCGGTATTGGTTTTTCCCTCGGAACTTATAGCTTGGACAACATAAGGATTCTCCGCCACGCGGGAATTCTGCTTGGCCTTGTCCATCACTTTGGCATATCCGGCCATCCCCTGCTGTATGGCGTATTCCCTGCTAACCATTGCCGAACCGTAAACTTCGGAACCATTCTCGTCCACTATTTTGGGACTCATGGCAGGACGAGCATTTATGCCCCGTGCGTCCACAACCAACCCGGTATAGACAGGGCCTTTGGCTTCCATGGACACATCCTTTTGTTTCTTTTCTTGTTCTTGTACAGTTTTTTCCTTCTCGGGGGCCTGTTCGGCAGGCTTGGCCTCCTTGGAAACCTCTATGGGCTGCGGTTCATATGATGTTGGCTTGGGAGCCTTTTTATTGAATTTGATTTTTTCAGGCATTAGCACATCTGCAAAACCACCGCGTAGACTGACTCCCACTTCCACTTGTACCGAACCGTCAGACATATACTCAGTATTAAGGACCTGGGAATTTTGTAAAAAACCCTGGACCTTGGTTACTATGACATCATTTTGGACCATATAATTTTTCACTTTGGTGGAGGAGTTTATACGCACTCCTTTTATTACCTCCAGGAGATTACGCCTAGCCACCACTGTCGCCGCACGCAGTGCCATAGCCCTTGCCTGGGCCATATTGGCCGCATTTTCCGGCGGGGCCCCTATACCTGTAGCCTTGACCAGTCCGGTCTGCCAATTGACTTCCCCCTTGGTCATTTTTTGGACATAACCATTGGCATCCCCTTGCATATTTTGTGCATATGCACTCGGAAACAAAAATATAAGTGCTACAAAGGTTGCAAAAAGCATTGTGATTTTTCTCATGACAGACCTCCAAGGAATTCTGAATTAAAAATTGATTTAAGTTACCCAAATACAGGTTTTACTCGAAGGCAACTGTAGCTATCTTATCTTCTTAAGATAGTATTTTGCCGCTTTATTTCCAGAATCGTAACGCAAGGTTTTTTCCCACAATTTTTCTGCCTGCTCCAGATTACCTTTTTTATAAAGAGAATAGGCCTCATCGTTAAAAACTTTGGCCAAATTGTTTATGGAGTCGGAATTGTTAGGGCTGACTTCCAGGGCTTTTTTCCACTTCTTTATCGCTTTTTCTTTTTCTTCTTGGTTATAATACAACCACCCCAACGCATTGATTGCTTTAATATATTCCGGATTCAATTCCAATGCCCGTTCATAACCCAAGCGGGCATTATAAACCATGTCCAGACCACTAAAAGCATTGGCCAAACGATAGTGGGTTTCCGGATCATCGGACCCCACTTTTTGGGCCTTTCGCAGATATTCAATGCTTTTTTTCATATTGTGCTCGACTGAATAAATGACACCCAGGAAATAATATGCATTAGCGTTATTGGGATCAATACGCAAAGTCTTGCGGAATTGATCAAAAGCTGCATCCAGATTATTTTTATGCAACTCCAGCACGCCTAGCCACGTGCGAGCAAAAGTGTTGTCCTCTGATAATTTAACTACTTTTTTAAAAGCTGTATATGCTTTATCGAAACTCTCCTTTTTGGCCCGAATAAGACCCAACTGGTTCAGGGCGTATTCATTCTCTGGATCTTGACGGATTACTTTTTCAAAGACCTTTTCGGCTTTGTCCAACTCACCATTATATTGATAATCCGCCCCCTTGATTAGAAGGTCCTGTACATTCTGGGCATGAGCGGTAGTAGTGGAATAAGAGGCAAAAAAACCGCAGACCAGTAACAACCAACGGTAATACCACATGTTCATATTCCCCTTTTGACCATATCTCTTATCCCAGTAGCAATAGTCTCCGCCAATTTATCCCGGAATCCAGATTTTTGAAGCATGCGCTCTTCTTTGGGATTGGAAATAAATCCGGATTCCAAAAGAATAGAAGGCATCCGGGCCCGCCTCAGGACATAAAAGTTGGCAGAATGCACACCTCGACTGTGCAAGTCAATGCCCCCGGATAAGGTTTCCTGCATAATGTCAGCGGCCTCGCCACCGATACGCCAATAACTTTCTCGTTCGAACTTGAACAATATCTCTTCGATGTTTACATAGCCTTTGCTGGTCAACTGATTTTCTTCGTACTTACGTACCGAATTCTCGAACTGGGCGACACGGGCAGCTTCCTTACTGGAGGCTTTTTGGGAACAGAAATAAGTCTCCATTCCATGCGCCTGGGGCTCCTTATAGGCATTTATATGGAAAGAAACAAACAAGTCGACATTGTACTGATTCGCTGTAGCAGTCCTGGCGCTAAGGGGTATAAAATAATCCTCCGTACGGGAAAGAAATAAATTCATATTTGGAGATATCTTGTTGAGAACATTTGCAGTTCTTTTGGCAAGGTCCAAGGTGACTTCCTTTTCCTTCAGACCGTCAGGACCAACTGCCCCAGGATCAAAACCACCGTGCCCTGCATCCAAAACCACTCGACGAACTTGATAACCTAGATTATTTTGTGAGTCTATCCGGGAGAAAATACGCCTTTCTTCCTCCCTGGCCTTTTTTTCCAGAGGGCTTAGAGTCTCTTTTTCTCTCTTTTTGGGAGGAATAGGTTTTTGAGTAATAATATCCACCATCATCCGGGAATAAGTATCTTCGGGATTGATTTTGAGTACTTCCCGAAAACTATCCACTGCATTGCGCCTGTCATTTTGCTGGTAATAAGCCCTACCCAAGAGCCCCCAGGCCCATTCATTTCCCGGCTGCATTTCCGTAGCTTTTTTTAAGACTTCTATTGCTTCTTTAGGCTTACCCCGACTTAAGAGATTCTGGCCCTCGAGGGCCAAATCAAACGCGGTTCGATCTGCCCAGGCTATCCCAGGTATCAGGGTGCCCCCGATTCCCAGAGCCATAGCCTTTAACAAAAGTCTCCTTTGTTCATCCATAACCGCACCTCTACCAGATCCTGCGGAGTTTAGTATTTGGATAATAGTGTTTCAGAATCCGTCTGTAATCTTTCCCCTGGACCGCCATACCTTGAGCACCCCATTGGCTCAAGCCAACCCCATGCCCAAAACCGCGTCCGGAAAAAACATAATTTCCATTTTTTTTGGTTATATCGTAAAAAGTCGATTTGATTTTTCCGGCACCCAACCAAAGACGTAAACTGTTGGACTTCACTTCCAAAGGGCCCTTATCCGTATCGATCCTAATACGGCTAACCCGTCCCGAAGGAGAATGTTCTTCCGGAACAACATCTTGAATAGAACCCAATTTAAAACCGTGTTCTTGTAAACAATTGACAAGCTCCGCCGTAGATATTTCCGTCTCCCATTGCATCGATTTGTACTGGGAAGATATCTGATCTTCTAGTACCTTATAATAAGGTAGGGATGTCGTCCATACCAAGCCGGCATCTTCCAACATCCCCCCGCTATGGGCATGAAAATAGGATAACACTGGTTCTTTATTGTGCATCAAGATCTCTCCGGATGTAGAACGGACAGCTTTCTTTGTATCTGCATTTCCGGCATTGACTCCCCCATATACCTGGGAGGCAGTAGTGGAGGAAACATCATAAGCCTTGTCTTCGGAATGGAGCAACAAATAATAAGCATAGGAACGGGCGGCAACAGCCTGGGCCTTAAGTGCCTGCAAACGCCAGGAAGGAGACATCTCTTGGGGCACGACCCCCTGTAGATACTTTTCAATTCCCAGCTCATTCACCAACTTTGGTTTATCCCCGCTACGGGTAAAAACGAGGTCTCCCGGATACTTTTTATCCTTTATCCCAAACTTGCCAGTTATCTCTATTTTTGCTTGTGGGCCTATTTTCTTACCTTGAATAAAAAACTCTTTATTTTTAAAATTTACTGTATAGACACCAGGTTCCAGATAATCCGAATCCGGCAAGGAAGACAACGTGCCTCCCTGGTCGAGGGATATGCGTACAGGAAAATTCCCGCCCAAATCGACGCGGATTTTGGGCTCGCTCTCCTTTTCCCGGGCAAACTCTTTTTTTTCTTTTTTCTCTTTTTTACGCCCTTTTTCCTGTTTTATTCTATCCCGCATATACTGCGCAGTAAGTACCCGTTTCGCCTCAGGAAACAATTGCAAATACTTGCCAAAACGCTTATCCGCATCCTCTAGTTTCCCCAATTCATAATATAACATGGCCGAATTAAAGTAAGCATTTCTCAACTCCTTTTCCCCAGGGAATTTTTCAATGGCCTTTTCATAGTACTCTAGGGCCTGTTCTTTTTTATCCACAAAAAGGGCCAGAACGTCAGCCATACGAACCAACGCCCTGGCCCGGACATTCTCTTCCCGGGAATACCTGAAAACCTGATGATAAGTTTGCACAGACTCCAAAAAACGGCCCTGTTGAAGATAGACTTTAGCCTCTTTCATCAATGGAGCAGAATCGAATTGTAAACAGAAGCCGAAACGCCCCGGGGAAAAAAGAAAACCAATGGCGAGTATTATAAATATTTTTTTCCGCAATTTTCTACTCCGGAAATTTTACGTATTCGGAAAAGAAATTTGTTTTATCCCAAAAGAATTCAAAAGTTCTTTTGCTTGTTTGTCACCTGAACTATGCAACCAATGCACATTCGATTCTTTTTTAAACCATGTTAATTGTCTCTTGGCATATGCACGAGTATTTTGCAACCATATTTCCTTGGCTTCTTCCAGAGTTCTCTCTCCTTGTATGTGGGAAATAAGCTCCGGACCGCCTATTCCACTTAGACCAGGTGCTTCAGGGCCATAAACCTGTAGGACATTCTTGACTTCCTTCAAAGCTCCACTTTCCAGCATTGCATTGATCCTTTCCAATAGCCGCTTCCGGAATTCCTCCTTATCGCCTTCAGGGGCCAAACCGAGCTTCAGGGCATCATAACGGGCGTCTTTTGGCTGGAATTCATGCCATTGAGTAAGGGAACTCCCAGTGGAAATGTATACTTCTAGGCCCCTGCATATACGTTGCCCATCATTGGGATGAATTTTTTGTGCATAATCCGGATCAACCTGCTGCAGCTTTTTATACAAAGGATAAGACCCATAATGGAAGTACTCTTCCTTTATCCGCTTTTTTGTCTGAAGATCAATTTCCGGTATAGGGGCCAGGCCGTAAAGAAGGGAACGTAAATACAAACCAGTACCTCCGACCAAAACCGGAAGCCTGTTCATGTTAAGGACTTTATCTATGGCCTCTTGGGCCAGAGTTATGAATCTACCCACATCCATCTGTTCATTCGCAGGTAAGAATCCATACAGAAAATGCGGAGCAACTTCTTGCTCCCGAAGATCCGGCTGAGCTGTAATTATGGGCAATTCGCGGTAAGTTTGACGAGAGTCGGAATTTATTATTCCCACTTTTACCCCACGGGCTAATTCAGCTGCCAGGGCGGACTTACCTGTACCTGTCACTCCGAGTATGCATACGATCCTGGGCAAGGACATATCCCAATAAATCCCCCTGCAAAATTACCTTTCGGGCTACAAGCCGGAAAAATCACATGTCCGCATATAGGGCACAGCATACACAAATTATATCAATATCTTAAAAAGAAGAAATACACTTTCCGTATTTTTGTAAGAGCTGGTTTTCTACATTTTCTGGAACCAATCCGTGTATGTCTCCTCCCAGTTTGGCCACATCCTTTATGATAGTGGAGCTTATATAAAGCCACTTATAATCGGTCATCATGAATACAGTTTGGATCTCTCTATCCAGCCTGCGATTCATAAGGGCCATTTGAAATTCATGTTCGAAATCGGAAACAGCCCTTAAACCTCGCAATATGGCACTGGCATTTTTTTTCTGGGCATAGTCTATAAGCAATCCGGAAAATGGCTCCACTATTATTCGCTTATCCTTTGAAAAGACTTCCCGGGCCATCGCCACTCTTTCTTCTAGAGAAAATAAAGGGTCCTTTGGGGAATGATAAGCCACTGCTACTACGACCCGCCCGAAAATCTCCAAGCCTCTACGGATCAGGCTTACATGTCCATTGGTCATAGGGTCGAAGGTACCCGGATAAATAGCTATATGGATATCTTTTTCCATAAACAAACCTTTGTTTGGCCGTAGTTTTTTTCTTTTACTAGAGATAAATGATCTAAACAGGGAAGGGTAAGACTCCCCTCTATTTCCGTTTGGACAAAAGCCCCCTCCTCAAGCCATTCCTTTTGAAGCAAAGCCCGCAGGACAGGGGTTACCAGGCCTTGACCGTAAGGAGGATCCACAAAAACCATGTCAAAACGGTTTCGGGGATTGCCTTTTAAAAATAAAAAGGCGTCCTTTTTGAGCAAAAGAACCTTTTCCTGGGAAAGTTGCAATTCCAACAAATTGTTGCGGAGGACCTTTGCTGCCTTAGGATTTTTCTCTACTAAAACGGCAGATTGGGCTCCGCGACTGAGTGCTTCCAGCGCCAATGCCCCACTACCGGCAAAAAGATCCAGCACGCGCAAATCACACCACTGAACTCCGTTTGATTCCAAAATGGAAAACAAGGACTCGCGTACTCTATCTGTAGCAGGTCTGTACCCCGACCCGGAAGCAGTATGTAGCTTTCGTCCCTTGAATACCCCGCTTATTATCCGCAACGCCTTAGTCCTTGCGAATAGAAGAAATCAATTTACTCAAATCGGAGCTAATTGCCAAAAGATCATCCCGGAAGTCGGTTTGATCAATCCAGGGCATGGCCTGCAAATTGTCTTGCAGATTTCGGAGAGTAGACAATTTATTCTCAGTCTCCTCGAAAAGATAATCCCAGTTGATACTGGGCCTGACTCCTTCCTCGAATTTTTGCGGCTCATATCCTTTATCCGGTTTCAACTCGCATTCTTCAAGGTATTCCGGGATATATACCTCAAATCCGAATTGTTCCCGGATCTTCTCGGCCAGAACTTTTTGTCCCTCGTATTCGCCATGGACCAAAAAAATCTTCAAACCGGAATCTTGAAAATAGGAAAGCCAGTCCAGAACTTGGGTTTGTCCGGCATGGGCAGAAAAACCGTTAATAGTGAAAATACGGGCGTTTACCGCCAGGGTTTCGCCCAGGATGCGGATTTCTTCGGCCCCGTCCACTATTTTCCTCCCTGGAGTGCCCTGCGCCTGAAATCCCACAAAAACTACACTCGCACCTTCCTTCCAAATATTGTGCCGCAAATGATGTTTGATGCGCCCCGCGTTAGCCATCCCGCTCGCGGAGATAACGACTGCAGATCCTTGGATATCGTTCAATTGCATGGAATCCCGGGAAGTCTCGGAAAATTTTAAATTGGGTAACTTGAGAGGATCCTCTCCCTTTTGTAAAAAATATTTGGTTTGCTGATCAAAATAAGCATGGTTTTTCCGAAATATTTCCGTGGCCTTTATGGCCAGGGGACTGTCCAGAAAAACCGGCATTTCTGCAGGCAACCGGCCGTCCTTGTACAATAGATAAAGAGAATATATTATTTCTTGGGTACGCTCCACGGCAAAGGCCGGAATGACCACCTTTTCCCCATGACTGTAACTATATTGTATCGCTCCAGCCAGTTCTTCCAGGCTCTCGTCCTCTCCTTTATGGTTGCGATTGCCGTATGTAGACTCCAGAAATAAAAAATCCGCGCTATCCACGTTGGAGGGATCCTTGACCAAAAGTTGTTCCGGTCGTCCCAAATCTCCGGAAAAAACGAGCTTAAACTCCCGTCCCTCCTCTTCTACCCACAATTCTATAAAGGAAGAACCCAAAATATGTCCGGCATCTTTTAAGACAACCTTCAATCCTTCTACAGGATAAAATTCCTGGTTGTAGTCCCGAGCCTGAATCAATGGCAGAGTCTTGTCCACTTCTTCCTGATCATAAAGGGGATCAACCTTTTTCTTACCATGTCTAGCCCTTTTTTTATTCTCCCACTCCGCTTCCATCTCCTGAATGTGCGCACTGTCATAAAGCATTATCTCCAGTAGATCCCGGGTGGGCGGAGTGGTGTATATCTCTCCTTTAAAACCTCCCTGAACTATCTTGGGTAAAAGTCCGGAATGATCTATATGTGCGTGAGTCAAAACCACAAAATCAAGGTTTGTGGGATCATAAGGTTCCAAATCCCAATTGCGGGCATCAATATCCTTATTACCCTGATGCATACCACAGTCCACAGCAAAGCGTTTGCCCTCGAACTCCATCACAAAACACGAACCAGTAACTGTGCGGGAAGCACCCAAGAATTTTATTCGCAAAATACCACCTCTGATCTCATATATTCAAAATAGTTACCATACCAAAATTTAATCTGAGAATTACTTGACTAACTTTCGGCAATTTCCAGGCCGGACTCGGAATATTTGCCCCGATAGCCGCTAAGTCCACTAGATAATTGCATATCTTGCTTTTCAATCCATGCCCATAATTTATCCCAAGCATCTTTAATGTTCCCCGGTTTGGTTTCCATTCGCAGGCTCAGAAACACTCCCCGAAATTTCACTTCGATTATCTCCTGGGGAAAATAGGGATTGTTTGTTTGCATTTCCTTCACTTTTTTCTCCATCCTTTGAATCAAGGCCTCCATACCTTCAAAGCTGTTTTCTGCGGAAAGGATACACAAATTCCCGCTTAATAGCTCTCCCAGATGATCATAATTTCGCAACACTTCCCCAAGATACCTAAGGATGGTTTGCCTAGCCCACTTGGCCCAAAATTTTCCATTGGTCAATTCCAGGAATTCAAATTGCTCTAGGTTCAAAATGGCTATTCCCAGTAACGCCCTTTTCCTGCCCTGCCTGTTGATTTCCTCATGCAAAGCGGACTTGATTCCCCTCTGATTTTTGAGGCCGGTTTCAGGCTCAGTATCCAACATCCTGCGCAACTGATCCTGCATATTCAAGACAGAGAGTCCAGACAATAGTCTCCATCTGAGTTCACAGCTAAGATACGGGCGAATCAAAAAATCATTGGCCGGAACATCGTTTTCACAAATAGTTACCAAATGCCACTTTTCCCCTATCAAGATTATATAAGGACAACTTATCCGCCCATTATCCGCCCGCTGACGGCATATTTTGCAGAATTCCAGTCCATCAATACCAGTATTATCCATACTTACCAGCACAAAATCAAAATTTTCGTCCTCCAAGCGGGTAAGCCCTTGGAAATGATTACTAGCCACTTTAGACAGATATCCCGTGCTTTGGACCAGTTCGTCCATTTCCTCGGCAAGTGTTTCCTCCGGCTCCACAATCAGGACTCGGGGCAGGGGTCTTTCCTCACTCATAAATACACAACTTCGTCGATATTCATTGCTTAAAATTTTCCAACTTTTATAACTAGCAACATATTCCTCAAATCCAGCCTCACTCTAATTATCCGATAATTGCTTTATTTCCAAGAATTTTTTAATACCTGTATAATCCTGATAATACGGGTGTTAAAACAAGTCTAATATTTACTTCTCCCGACAAAAACACCTATCTAACAAAAAAAATAGTCTTTTTGAATTCCATTAGCCTGATCCTTTTTGATACCAGACTTTCGAATTGGTAATTTACCCAGTTAAAAATCAACTCGATTTGAAAAGAAAAAAATCACATCTCACAGGGCATAATATCCCGTTATTTTTTGATCTTTAAACAAACTTGAACAATAGAAGGAGAACCTATATACCTTTAAAAGATTATTTACTGAAGAATCCACTGAGAGTGGCTTTCCGACACAGCGTGTGGATTTTTTATATTTTTTCCGCCTGATCTTTTTGCATGCTTTTAACGAGTTTCCATCCGGAAATGGCCCTTTTCCATCTTAACGGCGTCAATTTTCGTAATTATTCGATCACGTATTAAGATACGCTCGCTCATAATTACTTAATTTTCTTGTTAAACAGAAAAAAACTCATTTCCGAATTGGAAACGTGATATTTCTAAACCCGGAAATTTCTGAATTTCCGGATAAGAACTAACGAGAGGGCCTTGAGTTTTCTAGGTCCCGCCAAAAGGGGAAACCGGACCGAGAATCGGGCTCTTTATGCAGACTGGCAAAATTACCAACTTGAATGCTGCCAAACTTTTTCTCCCTTTAAAAACTAGACTCCAGAAGGGGCATCCCCCTTTGCCGGGACCTAGAAAACTCAAGGGCCGGTAGTTGGGCAGCAAAAAAGTTCAGGCGGAGATAATCCACATCAAACGTCGAGGCCCCCTGAGAGTTTTCCCCAAAAGTAAGGATCCATACTTATGACTATATCAATATCCAAAAACCCCGACCAGATATTTCCGGAAAACGCCCTGGACTTGAAAGACCCGAATTCCCCGTGGCGTATCGCTCATGTGAAAAGCAGAAGGGAAAAAGCCCTCGCAGCTTTTTTGGCCGGTCATAATATTCCTTATTATCTACCTCTCATAAAAAAACGCCAACCGCAGCAATCCAGAAAGCGTTTTTCCCTGCTACCGGTGTTTACCGGATACCTTTTTTTCATGGCCGACAATACACAACGATACAACGCCCTAACTTCCGGTCAGATAGCAAACATAATAGATGTTAAGAACCAAGAACACCTTCTCCATGAACTTCGTCAGGTACATGAGGCCTTGCAAGGCGAACTGCCGATTTATCCCTATGATTACGTACATACCGGACAACTGGTCCGAATTGTCAAAGGACCTATGAAGGGTATACAAGGAATAGTGGAAAGCAAAAAAAATAATTATCGTTTGATTTTGAGAGTAACTGGAATCATGCGGGCCGTCGCCATGGACATAGAATCGGACTGGATTGAACCTATTGAATAAACGGGAGTAGGAATAACTCACGAGTTGCTTCTTCCATACACGTTTTATTGTAGAGAAAGCCCATAACATTAATCCCATGAATACAGTAATTCAGACAGTTATGCACAAGTTCCTGCATGGCAGCCGCTGCCGCAACTGCGGGAAAAAACTTACCAAAAAGGAAAAAATGGTTGAAGGAGGCTTATGTAGCGAATGTCGTGGTCTTGATCAAGAATGGAACCACAACGCTAAAGATAACATGCCCCCTTCAGAAGAAGACTAGCCACTATTTTGTTCCCAAGTATTGAAGCGCCTGCAAAAAATATATTTTTGCAGGTAGTGTTAAGTTTTAAGTTGAAAGTTTTAAGTAAAATCATATAGTTGCAATGTTTTATCTGGGCGGTTGAGTCCAGCATTCGACTTTTTGCGGTTGCCTCAGTATTGAAATCCCCCTCTTCTAAGGAATATCACTTCTTTGAAACTGATGCCTGTCTCTTTGTGTAAAAATGCACAACAGTTTACATCTACGATTTTTTAAGTATTTTAATTTCCTGATAAGGAATTGACAAACTCAATGTCTATAAATTGGAATCTACTGGGAAAAGAGGTTAACATGGAAAAATTCGAAGTGGTTATTGTCGGACAAGGCCCAGCCGGACTTTCAGCGGCCATCTATACCTCAAGGGCAGGAAGAGACACCCTTATATTGGGATGCGCCCCCAAGGTAGCCGGGGATTATGATATTGACAACTACTTCGGTTTTCCCCGCAAAATTACCGGCAAAGAACTTATTGAGCTGGGAAAAGAGCAAGCCGGACAATTTGGTACGGACATTCGCTGTGAAAAGGTTCTGGGAGTACACTATTCTGAAGAAGGTGAATTCAAGATCGCTACAGAAGGAAACGAATATCTGGCAAAGACGGTCATCCTTGCCACCGGAGTTTCCAGGGTTCGCCCCGGGATAAAAAATATCTCCGAATACGAGGGCAAGGGGGTCTCTTATTGTGTCAGCTGCGATGGCTTTTTCTACCGAGACAAGAAAGTCATGGTTGTTGGAGAAGGGGTCTTCGCCGCAAATCAGGCACTTGAACTAAAAGAGTATACTCCTCACGTGCAAATCTGCACCCAAAAAAGGGACCCCACTATAACCGAGACTTTTATGCATAAACTGGAAAAGGCCGGAATTTTTGTCCTGGAAAAAAAGATCACCCATTTAGACGGAGAGAGTGTCCTGGAAAGGCTCCATTTTGATGACGGGGAAATCACGGAAATGGACGGTTTGTTTATTGCTATGGGAGAAGCATCCTCGCTGGATTTCGCATACTCCCTGGGGGTGACGCAGCAAGGAGTGTTCCTTGAGGCCGATGAGAAACAACGGACAAATATACCGGGAATATTCGCTGCCGGCGATTGTGTCGGCAGATTTCTGCAAATCAGTGTAGCCGTGGGAGAAGGAGCCATAGCCGGAAAGGAAGCTATAAACTATATCCAGGGTTTAAACTCGGAATGACTGATTTTTTGGGAAAAAAAGAAATATTTGACAAGATCGAACTAAAAGACTAAAAAATTCGTTTTTGTTAACGGGCCAATAGCTCAGTTGGCAGAGCCTCCGGCTCATAACCGGACGGTCCCAGGTTCGAATCCTGGTTGGCCCACCACTCAAAAAGCAGGGAGAAGAATTGCGGATTAAAGAAGAATCTTGCACACAACTGCCCTTGGCGGGCTCAAAACGAAGCACTGTGCTTCCTTGGTAAAAGACCGGGGAAGCATTTTTTTTCCTATATGCAAAGCAAAAAGATTATTCAGGCAATAGAAAAAACAGCCCCTTTGAAATTTTCCGAAAGTTGGGATCTATCGGGTATCCAAGTAGCCTCGGAAAATAAAGAGATCCAACGTATGGCTGTCGCCCTAGATCCCACCCCAAAGACGGTATCCTGGGCACTTGAAAAAGAAACAGATTTTCTCCTTTGTCATCATCCTTTGACTCTAAAACCTTCCCTGCCTTCCCGAGTTGATTATTATCACTATGTATTAAAGAATCTCCTGGGAAGGAAAATATGGCTTTATTCCGCACACACTTCCCTGGATGTTAACGGAGAAGGTCCAGCATCTTGGCTTGCGGACCATCTAGGTCTTACAAACAGGAAAGTTGTATACCCTTCCTGTGTCCTTCATCCTTTAAGGATCGAGTTCTCCCCTCCACTGCCCTGGAACATACTGGAAGAGATAAAGAAAGAATTATCTGTATTGGACCAGAGAACGGATTCCGCGGGTGTTACCCATATTACTATCCGGGAGGACTACAAGCCGCTGTTTCAGACGTATATGAACAACCATCTTCCTCAGAACCAGTATGCTTCCTTTGTCCTTGAAGAAACAACAAAAAAAATGGGTTTTGGTCTATTCGGCTCACTGAATCGTCCAATGGGACTAGACTCTTTTCTGGAACTTGTGTGTGGACGAATGGACTTGGCTAATTCCCGCTTTATAGGCACACCTCCGGAACAAATCAAAAAGGTTGCCTACTGCCCCGGGTCAGGGGCTGACTTTGCTCCTAGAGCATTCGGCTTGGGTGCAGATGTTTATATAACTGGTGACATAAAATTTCACCAGGCCCAAGAAATTGAAGAGATAGGATTTGCCCTGGATGCGGGGCACTTTATCCTTGAAGAAGAAATGATGCGCACATGGTGCGCAGAATTGCAAAACGAACTGCCCGAATTGGATATCTTCTTTATAGAAGGCAAGGACCCGTTTTTTGCTCGACTTTATTAATTAGTACTTTTAGGAGGCCCAAAATTGAGTCTGTATATTGAACAAATCAAAAAATTAGCGGAATTGCAGGAAATCGACACCGAAATGCTCAAGTTGGAGGACAAACTTGTTCAGGCACCCAAACAAATGGAGCAGATGCAAAAAAGGCGGGATAGCCTGGTCACCCAAAGGGATGATTTGCTGGAATCGGTGGAGAGGTTGCGCAAACAGAAAAACAAACTGGAATCGGATATCGAAGAGGATTCCAACAAAATAAAAACAAGTAAAAATAAATTGATGATGGTGGAGAATTCCCGCGAATACCATGCCATGCTTCGGGAAATGGATAGCCAGGAAAAAAACAATCGGATGCGTGAAGAAGAACTCTCCATGCTTATGGAAGATCTCCAGAACCAGGAGACTAGACTGGATGAGTTGAATCAGGAAGTTGAAAAAGTGGAAGAAGACTTGGCTCAACAAAAAGAGACATTTGCCAGCGAAGAAAAAGAAATAAAGGATAGAATCCAGGTATTGAAAAGCCAAAGAGAAGAAGCCTGTGATAAGCTTCCTCCCCCAATACTTTCCCGCTACAATTTCATCCGGGACCGTCTAAACAATCCAGTAATTGTTTCTGTCCAAGAAGGCATCTGCAAAGGGTGCAATATCAGTATTCCCCCGCAGACATTCATCGAACTGCAAAAAGGTGAACAGATATTGAGCTGCCCTAACTGTCAAAGACTTATTTACTGGGAAGAGCATTTTTCCAATTAAAAACAGTTGAGTTACTTGGAGGCCGCCTCCGGAGATTATACCGAGTTGCCGGGGTTGCCTTATTTTTCCCTCGGTATTATAATCATTTATGGAAGCAATTATTTTCCAGACAAAATTTGTTTCCGGGAGTCGGACAGGTTGTCGCCGGTCTTCCTAAAAAGAAGACGGGAGGAAAGTCCGGGCTTCGCAGGGCAAAGCGCTGGGTAACACCCAGCAGGAGTGATCCTGGGAAAGTGCCACAGAAACAGACCGCCCCGCACTCAGTTCTTTTGCGTATTCTAATTTTTTTGCCCACTATAAAAAATTTTTATTTTGGTCCGCAAAAAAACAAGAATGCGTTTATGAACTGAGTGCGGGGTAAGGGTGAAAAGGTGAGGTAAGAGCTCACCAGTTGCTGCGGCGACGCGGCAAGCTAGGTAAACCCCGCTTGAAGCAAGGCCAAATAGGAAGACGTTAGAGATCGGCCCGGTCGATGTCTTCGGGTAGGCTGCTGGAGGCGGGAAGCAATTCCCGTCCTAGAGGAATGACAACCACCCCCGCACTCAGTTTATATGCACATTCTCGGCTTATAGAAACTGTTAAGGGCAAGAAATATTGTCTAAAACTTTTTGAATGTATAATAAACTGAGTGCGGGGGAACAGAACCCGGCTTACAGTCCGTCTCCCGGAAATTAAATCATTTCCGGTTAATTCCTTAAGGCCTTGCGCGATACCTAAAAAAGATTATTCGGCAAACTAAATGGATTTTTTCCATATTTTATACTTCTGATTAAACGTCAAGGACTTAATTTTTATTATATCAAGGAGCCCTAAAAATACATATGGAAATTTGGGCAATAGTTCTGGCGGCCGGGAGCAGCACGCGCCTGGGAACAGAAGGAATAAAAAACAAAAAACAATTTTTGGAATACAAAAATGCCCCCCTTTATTGGCAAAGCATTTCCATTTTGGCTCATTGCCCTGCGGTATCCGGCATAACCCTCGTTTTCCCACCGGATGAACTCAAATATAGACAAGGAGAAGGAGAAAGACTGCACCGCAGTAACAACCCGGAAATTCCTCTTTTGTTCGCCCCAGGAGGTACACGCAGACAAGATTCTGTATTCAATGCCCTCCAGGAACTCCCCTCTTCTTGCGATATGGTTCTAGTCCATGATGCAGCGCGGCCGTTCTTTTCTCCCACTCTTGTCCACAGATTGACCGAAGGACTTACTCCGGACACTGACGCCTTAATCCCTGTACTTCCCTGTAAAGACACCATAAAAATGGTAAATAAGGGAATTGTACAGAAAACCCTGGCCCGCAGCGAACTCTTCTCCGTGCAGACTCCTCAAGCCTTTCGCAAAAATGCCCTTATATCTGCACACTTCCAGGCTCTGGAAAACGGCTTGGATGCTACTGATGATGCTTATCTCGTAGAAAGATCTGGGGGGAGAGTCAAAACAATAACCGGAGAAGAAAACAACTTGAAAATCACTACTGTGGAAGATCTAAAAAAATTACAGAGAACTCTTAACGCCCCGGATACTATGCAATTCACCGCCTTTGGTTATGATGTACACAAATTCGGAGGAAACAGGCCCATGCTGTTAGGCGGAATTCCCGTGCCCAACGGTCCGTCAATAGAAGCCCATTCGGACGGTGATGTCCTTTTACACGCTCTTGCCGACGCAATATTCGGACTTGCAGGTAAAGGGGATCTGGGCGATTATTTTCCGGATTCCGACCCGGAAAACGAAAACAAGAGCAGCTCGATTTTCCTGGCCGAGTCTTTGCATATAGCGGAAAAAGAAGGCATAATCTTGACCCATATCGACCTGACCATTATTACGCAAACTCCACGTTTATCTGAGTTCAAACCTCTTATCCGAAAAAATATTATCGGCATTACCGGATTGAAAAAGAAAAATGTCAATATAAAGGCCACTACGGAAGAAGGTCTGGGATTTACCGGATCCAAGCTGGGCATTAAAGCCATGGCCGTAGTAAGCGCCCGGAAAAAAAGTAACGAGAAAGAATATGCTACTGTATAATACACTGAAAAGAAGCAAACAAGAATTCATTCCCCAGAAGGAAAACACGATAAATATGTATGCCTGCGGCATCACCGCCTATGATTATTGTCACATAGGACACGCTCGTTCTGCCGTGGTATTTGATGTTTTGGTTCGCTATTTACGTTATCTGGGTTTTAATCTCACATTTATTCGTAACTTTACAGACGTTGACGACAAAATAATTGACAGGGCCCGCCAGGAAGGTGCCGATCCCAATAAGATTGCCCAAAAATTCATACGGGCCTACTACGAGGACATGGATAGACTTGGGGTTCTTCCCGGAGATAAAGAACCCAAGGCCACCGAGCATATCCAGGACATGATTGAATTGGCTCGGAGATTGGAACAAAAAGGGTATGCTTATTCAACTGAGTCTGGAGATGTATATTTTCGTATTCGGAAATACGAGGATTATGGACGGCTTTCCGGCCGAAATATCGAAGAACTTAAATCAGGGATTCGGATAGACCCGGGAGATCAGAAGGAAGACCCCCTGGATTTTGCCCTGTGGAAAGCGGCCAAACCGGAGGAACCCCAATGGGACAGCCCATGGGGTCCCGGCCGTCCCGGCTGGCATCTGGAATGTTCGGTAATGAGCGAAAAATACTTGGGTTTGCCCTTGGATATACATGGCGGCGGTCAAGATCTAGTTTTTCCCCACCACGAAAACGAAAGGGCCCAAAGCGAGGCTGCCGAAGATAAAACTTTTGCCAGATACTGGGTGCACAATGGATTTGTCCGGGTGGACCAAGAGAAGATGTCCAAATCATTGGGGAACTTCATCACTATTCGGGATATACTGGATAATTTTCTTCCGGAGACCCTGCGACTTTTGCTCTTAACTAACCACTACCGCAGTCCCCTTGACTATTCCACACAGGCCATGGAGGAAACGGAAAAGGCCATAAAACGGGTTTATTCCGCCAAACAGGCTATATTAAAGGAAGCGAACAAAGACAATTGGAAAAAAAGCCCTTTCCCGGAGGAAATTAATACTGAACTCCAGGATATTGAAACAAAATGGCGTCAAGAAATGGATGACGACCTGAATACCGCAGGGGCCATCGGGCAGATATTCAACGCCGCACGCTTGGCCAATCGGGTGGTCGAGGATAAGAATCTCCGAAAAAGTGAAGGGGCCAGGTTGTTTTTTCATCGCTTACTCGCCGACTTCCAGGAATGGAGTCAATCATTGGGGATATTTGGTTCGGATCCTTCCGAATTTCTGAACGATTTAAAACTCTTACAGGCTCAACGTAAAGGCCTTGATCCGGAAAAAATCGAAAAAATGGTTGTTGAGCGGGAAAAAGCCAGAAAATCCAAAGAATTTGCCCAAGCGGATAAACTAAGAAACGAACTTGTAGAAATGGGCGTAGAGATCAAGGATACTCCCAGTGGATCAGTCTGGGAAATCGAATAATTGATGGGCGGCATTGCACTGGAATTCTTCTTTTCCAAGTCCGCCTCCGTTGCCAGCAACCCTCCTCCGAAAATATACCTTTATTCTCTTTTATACTTGAATTCCCTTCTTCCGGGAACGGTAATATAGTCGAAGGGGAATCCATAGAAAAAAAACATCTTTCCAACAAACAAGAAAGCTACATAGTTTCCATCCGGAAGTGACCCTTTTCCATTTTAACGGTGTCAATTTTCGTAATTATTCGATCACGTATTGAGATACGCTCGCTTTTAATCGCTTAATTTTCTTGTTAAACAGGAAAAAATATCATTCCCGAATTGGAGACGTGATATTTCTACACCCGGAAATTTTTGAATTTCCGGATAAGAACTACATAACTCCGCTCCCGGCCAAACCGGGGACAATCAGAAAAAAACCTCCTACGAGTCCCAGTTTTTTGGATTGACTGTTGTTCATGCTCCACTCCTTATTTACATCCTCCCTTTCCTAAAAGAAGGGAAGGATGTTAAACTCCAAGGTTCGACAACAATTAATTCAAACCGTTTTTTTGACCTCTTCTCCTATCCAGGCGAGAAAATCTGTATTTCCGTCATTTATGGATAAGGAAACAATGCATGGACAGTCATAACTGTGTACTGTTTTCACCTTATCCACAAGATCCGGAAATATCCCCGTAGTTGTTTTGGCCAAAACCACTACTTCGTTATCGTTTTGGACCTCTCCTTCCCACATAAACCAGGATTCCATATTATCCAATACATTTACACATGCAGCCAACTTCTCATAAATGATCGTTCGAGCCAAAGTACGTGCTTCCTCCATACTTCCGGCTGTCATGTATACCAAGATTTTGTCCGACATACTAATCTCCTTTAAATTTTATACAAATGCCTCTAATTTGTAATATACAGGCAATAAAAAAACTATATCCCATCGATAGAAAAAGGATACAGATAGGGTTTAAAATTTCTCACCTCATCACAGCAAGGAGGTAAAAATGAATCAGGTACAGATGGTACAATTAAAAGATTTTTTGAACTGCAAACACAGTAACCTAGAATCCGAAGTAAACCAACTCAAGAACGAGTTATCCGCCCTACCCTACCAAACCGCCGACCTTGTAGACCAAGCCAGCCTTGATTCCGAACGCCAGCTTATGCTTACAAGAATTAATTATCTTACGCAAAACCTAAAAGATATCCGACAGGCCCTTGCTCAAATGGATGGTGGTAAATACGGAATATGTGAACTATGTGGCGAAGATATTGGAATTGCACGACTAAGAGCAAGACCCAGTGCCGGATTCTGCGTATCCTGCCAGGAGATGATGGAAAGTATGGCCGAATACGACGGATGAATCTCCGGAACGCACCATTCATACGAGACCTTGTTTTTGTTAAGTCCGCGAAAAATTTAACGCGGACTTAACAAAGTGACAGACTTTTCAAGAATAAAGCCCCTGCCAAGTAGGCCTTTCCAAAAAGCTTCCGGGCACATTTTCTTCTATTTCCTGATAAAATTTCCAGGGTACAGAAAAAGTCAATTTGTCCCGCCCCAGGAGCTTGCGCACATTGGCTCTAGCGGAAATATCGGTCATCCCCACTATGGCTTTCGGAGAATCTTTTTTACTCTCCTCATAAGGCAGCAATCCTACTGTCTGGCAACCTGCGGCAAAGGGGATACGTACATTATCAATCGATGGACGAGCATAATTGGCCAGAACGACTAAGGCGGAGAGTTGCTCCGCATTGACTACAAACGTGACTACTTCCGGTATTTCCTTTTCTCCCAATTGAGACATCGGTTTAAAGACCACATATGTAGAAGGTACTTCTTGAATGGGTAATTCCTCTACAAACTGAGATACTTCTTCCGGACCGCGACAATATCGCTCTCCTTCAAGGTATTCGTCCAAAAAATGTTCCTTGGCTCCCGCTTCCTTCATTGATTGCGCAATACCGCGACCTGCTTCCGAATTTTTGTTGCCCGAGGAAAGAAAATAGTGAAACCCTTTTTCTCCCCCTGGAAACTGGGTATAGGTATTTCCAAACCCCAAGCCAACTCCTCCGCCCCAACAGCCATATGTGTTGCGATCAAAAACAGCAACCCTGCCCTTGGCCGCATTGGCAAATGCAAACATAACACAACCAAATCGGCCTTCCTTAAATTGAATTGGGCTCTCCGGCTTTTCTTCGGAAAGCAACAGGCCAACTGGCTCATAGTCCGGATAAAGAGATTCCTGGATCCTGCTCTGCATAATTCCACTCCTTTAAGTTCGCGGGATGAATAAAAATATAATACACAAGCTTATATTTATCAATATAACAAAAATTCTGGGATAACAAAACTCCAATTTCAGAGCATGGAAAAAATTTAAAAAATAAGAGTCCTCAACGCTTGATATGGATTTTTCTCCGCCTGATCCTTTTTGATGCCAAACTACCGGCCCGGTGTTTTCTAGTCCCGCCAAAGGGGGATGCTTGCCCCCTCCGGAGTCTTGTTTTGGAGGGAAAAATGTTTTGCTGCATTTAAGTTGGTACTGTTGTCTGTCTGCATTCAGAGTTCCTTCCCGGTCCGGTTTCCCCCTTTTGGCGGGACCAAGAAAACTCAAGGGCCTCTCGTTAAAAGCATCCAAAAAGATCAGGAGAAGAAAATATAAAAAATCCACACGCTGTTTCGGAGAGCCAAAAATCATCAAATATTTCGAAGACAAAAAACCACATACTTCGAGGGCATTGACATTAAACCCGGGTATATAGTGAAAGCGATCTCGTCTTATACATTTGTCTTTTTAGAAAACTTACAGATATCTGGAAAATGAAATAAACAAAGCGAGCACCAAAATGAATACCCTAGATACATTGAAAAAGGAATTGGAAAGAATAGACGGTAAAGGTTACGGAGCATACAAGGATCTTCGGGGACAATATGAACTGGGTAAAAACTGCATACTTTGTATCGACCAAGTGCAAAGTGATCCATATGCCCCTCCGAGCAAGGTGAGGTTACAGATAAATCAAAAAAAGGCTGGATTCCCCAAAGAACTATTCTCCAATCACTCCAGACGGGTTGCTTTGGAGGACTTTCTGATTCGCTGTTTTTCCCGGGAAATCCGTGCTGCGGAACAAAACTGGAAAGTGGAGATAGATTTCTGCGGTCAGGAAATACTGGAAAGAACCGCCATGAGTGTCAACGAAACAAGGGTGGAAGCCAGATTTGCCGTCGGCCTTCCGGCTAAAGGCCGACGCATAATGGGAAGGCAGGCTGCTAATTTGCTCTGTTCGCAACTGCCCCGCATTGCGGAAAAGGCAATGGTCTTTTCCAGTCTAAAAGCCGATAAACTCCGCGAACATATACAAACTGCTGAAGACCAAAGATATTTACGTAATTCCCTCCAGCAAAAGGGACTTATTGCTTTCGTGGGCAACGGTGCCCTTCTGGCCAGGGCCAGTGGAGTAAGCGACAAACCCCTAGAGAAAAAAGAAGCGATACCTTTTTACTCCCCCCAGGAGATGGAAGTTGAATTTGAACTTCCCAATAGTGGAAAAATAAGGGGGATGGGTATTCCTGCCGGAGTTACCGTTATAGTGGGAGGAGGATATCATGGAAAATCCACTTTGCTTAAGGCTTTAGAACGAGGAATTTATGAACATCTCCCAGGCGATGGAAGAGAGTGGGTAGTCACCGAACCCAGTGCTGTAAAGATCCGAGCTGAAGACGGACGAGCAGTCACTGGCGTGGATATAAGCCCCTTTATAAATACCCTGCCCAACGGGCAGTCCACATACTTCTTCATGAGTTCCAACGCCAGTGGCAGCACTTCTCAGGCGGCGAACATTGTAGAAGCCCTGGAATCAGACAGTCGGCTACTTTTGGTTGATGAAGATACCAGCGCCACAAATTTTATGATTCGTGACAGCCGGATGCAGGCACTTGTAGCCAAGGAGCACGAGCCTATCACCCCCTTCATTGACAGAATACGCGAACTGGAAAATACTTTGGACATATCCACTATCGTGGTCATGGGAGGCTCCGGTGATTATCTGGGAGAAGCAGACACTGTAATAATGCTCAAAAACTACGAGCCCAGTTTGATTACAGAACAGGCACGGGAAGTGGTTGCCCGCTTTCCCCAACAGAGAGAGACTGAAATCAATGATCCCATTCAGGCGATCAAGCCACGCCGAATTCGCCCCAATAGTTTCAAAACCGGTCCCAAAGACAAAGTTGGGACCAAAGGACGACATACTATCCGGTTTGGGCGGGAAAACGTGGAAATAGATTTTGTGGAACAGCTTGTTTCTGACAGCCAGACAAGAAGCATAGCGGCAATAATGAAACTCCTTCCCACCTATTTGGAAAGCAACGAATATAATCTATTCAATGCGGTGGAAGAAATACTCCGGGACATAAACGAACAAGGCCTGGAATTATTGTCCGGCCACACGGGCAAGCATCCCGGCAATCTGGCCACGGTGCGTCGCCAGGAAATACTGTCCGCAGTCAGCCGGTTCCGAAAACTATGCATCCTGGAAAACTACCAAAACGCAGGCGAAAGATAATAGGCAAGACAAAAACCGCTTCACAATTTACCACCCTGGAATCCTCTAACATGAGAGATATACCGGATGGGACGCTTGCTTATAACCCAAGGGGGCACATGCATAGCCTTGGGAGCAACCCTGCGCTTTGCTCCCTGGCTTATAAGTTGGTTCGGGAAGTTAACGGGAGATGAAAAAAAGTTTTTTGCATTACCTGAAACTAAAGAGACTTCAACAGAGGCATCTGCAAAAAGTCGAATCCTGGAGTTAAACGTACAGATTAAACTTTATAATTCTTAGATTTTACTTCAAACTTTCAACTTAAAGCTTAACACTGCCTGCAAAAATATATTTTTTTGCAGGCGCTTCTCAACATAAACTGCCATGATCACCTTGGGCTTAACCAATTATAGACCGGAAGCAATCTTTCCGGCACTCGAAGTAATGCGTACACATAACGATATTATCTTAGAGGAACCTCACACACCAGGATTTGAAGAAATGCTTCAAGGATCTCTTCAAATCGAAACTTACCTGCAATTAACCGATTTTGGATTTCCCGAGTACGCCAAACAGAGTTGCACCATATTACGCCAGTTATCAGCTGAAGGCATAGATATATACCAAGTAGATCCCTTTATGGACGAATTGACTCGGATCCATGAATTCTTTGCCTCTGATGGCACTCCCCAAGAAATACAAGAAGAACCTACCAGAAGCGTATACAATGCCGAACGTGAGTGGACCTCAAAGTTATTAGCATTCTACGAGGCCAGTTTAAGCGATGATTTCATGGATATTGTCCGGGCAGTACAGGCATTTGCCCGGGCCGATGCTGCGCGTGGGGTTCTGCGGGATCATATGCGGGCTCAAACAATTGCCGAAAAATATATTGGCAGGAAAAAGAAAACTTATGTGGAATCGGGATACCTCCACCTCATCCTTATCAGCGACCTTTTGAGCTATGGGTTCTATCCCCGCATTCGCTATATTTTGGAGCCTGTATACAAAAAACTATGTGGTAAACGCCAACCACTAACCCCCGGTGACCGTCTTACATGGCTTTATGCCCGCCGTCCAAACTTTAACGGTCCCCGTGCGGATCGTTGGGCGGCGCAAACTTTGATTTACAATAAAATAATTGCCAAGGAAGAAATCTCCTCTTCGGAAGGATCTTTTCCGCATGCCGAGGATGAGGTGGAGAATATAGAAATCGTGGAGAATCTGGATTTAGGAACTTGTGCACATATTTTCGAAAATATCAGGAGGTTGTCCACTTCTGAGGCCAAAGCCAAGACCAACCGCCTTTTGGGACATTAGAAATATTGAAGCTGGATATATAAAGTAATCAAGCCCTATAGCGATAGATTATTTAAGGAAAAAATCAAAAACTACGCCTGATACTCTTTTTTTAGCCACCAATAATCAGGCGGTATCTCTATAAACATTTCTGCTTCCAATTCCTCCACTTCCATAAGGATAACTAAAAAACCCGAAGGCTCCATGGAAAAATAACTACGTTTCAAAGTTTCTGTCAGTCTTTTGGTACTCAAATGTAAATGTTCAGAAATCTTTTCCGTAGCTTCATTTAATGTGGACTTCGCATTAGAGGACAGTGCTACATTATTAGGATCCAAAGGATAATATTCTACCTCCGAATTGTCAGTATCCGGAGCAGTGGGACCGTAAAGACTATAATCAACTAAGTTGGAACGATACATACAAACAGCCCCCTTATTTTATAAGCAACATACCACAGCATTTATGGTATGTTGCTTATTTATAATATTATGCCACCCTCAAACATTATGCCAACCTTTGTATTTTTTATAATTTTATATGAGAGTGGCATAATAACTTATTTAAGGCAGTACAGGATTAAATCGACTGTGCACTATTTTTTATCCTCTACTCCAAATACTACACATCCTCCTGTCTCTGCCGTCTTGCCATTAGGCCAAGGACCTATGTCCCTAGAGCCGAAAAATGCTCCAAGCTCTTGTCGGGGATCAATTTAATCAAAGGTCTTTTGAACATAGTCAGTTTTCCGGTTTCGGTATCATACTTTCCATTGGTAAAAACACGCCATTTTTTATCATCGATGTTCATGAAATCACTGCGGTAGTAGAAACCCGGATATCTGGTTTCTTCTCTGAACAGAATATTCAGCATATGCATGCGCACTGTCCAGAGACGATTATGCTGTTCCCAGCAACGCATAAGTTCATGCAGATCTCTGGCGGCCAGCTTCTGTGAATCCTGCTCCAGAAGATCCATATAACGGATACCTTCTTCCAGCATTGCTTTGTTGGTAGTATAGAAATTAGATGTCCCTCCTCCATATTCGTCGGAAACCTTCATAATCCTTTTCATAAAATTTGCCGGAGTAATATAATGCGGATTCACATCCGGGTCAGTAGAAACATTTCCATACTCTTGGAACAAGTAATATGGCCCATACATTTCATTTTTTATTTCTTCATTGTCCTGCTTAAAGGAGGGGGTAAAGTCCTTATGGTCCACGCACCATCGTACCGCAGTCTTGGCTGCTATTCGGCCCTCGGCAAAGGATCCTGAAGAATATTTGTGTCCGGAAGCGCCGACGCCATCACCACAGGTAAATAAGCCTTTAACCGTTGTCATACGGTTATATACTTTACCATTATCCCCTCTAATCTTATATTCTTCTGGCACCCAATCTTCGTCAGGCCCGGAAACCCAAAGTCCGCAACATCCGGAGTGAGAGCCGAGCAGGTAAGGCTCTGTCGGCATAAGTTCAGATTTATCAGTCTCAGGTTGCTGGTTGTTACAAGCCCAAACATTAGCTTGACTGATGGTCATATCCAAAAAATCTTCCCAAGCCTCGGATTCAAGTGCCTTCCATTCCTTTTTACTTAAACTCCCGCCCAAATTGGCCAATGCTGTTGGCGTATCCATAAAAATCGGTCCATTTCCGGACTGCATTTCTTTTATCATCATATGATTGCGCAGGCAGGTAGGCATCACTTTGCCCATAGCGTAACCACTCTGTTCGTAGGGTTCAATCATATCAATATTTTTATCTAGATACACCTCTCCATGCGCATTGGTTGCCTTGGCCTTAAAAAGAAGGAACCAAGCTCCCACAGGACCATACCCATCCTTGAACCTTGTAGGGACAAAACGGTTCTCCATCATGGTCGTTTCCGCCCCTGCCTGGACAGCCATGGCATAGGTGGTTCCTGCGTTCCATACTGGATACCAGGCTCTACCTTCTCCTTCTCCCTGAGAACGGGTACGGTAAACATTAACGCATCCCCCAGCGGCGAGAATTACTGAGTTAGCTTTAATTATCACTACTTCGTTTTCTCTGACATTTATCCCGGCAACTCCAGCTACCCTATTAGGCTCATTGGCATCCATAAGGATCTTGCATATGAAGATACGCTCCATATAACGATCTTCTCCCAAAGCATTCTTGGCTGCTTCCGCCATTATACGCTTATAGGACTCTCCATTTATCATGCATTGCCATGAACCAGTACGCACGGGCTCTGCCCCCTCTCTAACCTGCAGCTTTTTCTTTTTCGCCGTAGCTCCATCCAAGCTTTTTCCGTCACTATTTACCCAAATAGGCAATCCCCATTCCTCGAAAAGGTGCACGGAATCATCAACATGTCTACCTACATCAAAGACCAAGTCATCACGGGTAAGATGCATTAAATCCATATGGACCATGCGGGTATAGTCATCTACGGTATTATGTCCCTGTTTGAGGCCAATATAAGTATTTATAGCCGAAAGACCTTGTGCCAGGGCCCCTGAACGTTCCAGTGCCGCCTTTTCCACTAATAAAACATCCACACCATGCTTATCAGCCCAAGTCACCGCTTCTACGGCAGCTCCGCAGCCTCCGGCACCTCCGCCCAAAATAAGGCACTCGGTTTCCAGTTCCTTGATTTTTGGTTCGGCTAGGTCCAAACCTTTTCTTTTTTCTTTGGTTGGTAGCTGTGGCATATTTTGCTCCTTATGAGTAGCTATTTTAATTTAGGCTTGCACATTTGGATTTTGCCATACATATGTATGATCCATTTCTTCCTGTTCCACCTGTTGACTTATTGTTTTTTCCGGCTGAAGCAGTTCTGTTTCTGTATAATGCCTTTCATCTTCAAGATCATCCGGTTCGGGATGCCCGGCATACGGATCAATAGTCCCTTCCGGTGTAGTCCGGTTAGGGAATTTAAACCTTTTTACTGAACCATCCCTGAACTGAATCGTCCAAAGAATATCTTCGGCACTAAGCAAGGGGATACTAGTCCCGCCTAGTGGAGCAAAATCCGCATACGGGCGTACAGAAATAGCTCCCTGAGGACAAATCTTCACACATGAATAGCATTCCCAGCAGGCATTTGGCTCCTGGTTATAGGCTTTCATTTCTTGCTCATCCAAGACCATCAGATCGTTGGGACAAACATACATGCAGGCTGTTACCTCTCCACCCTTGCATCCATCGCATTTTTCCGTGTCCACATAACTTGGCATAAATTTTAAACCTCCTGTTTTTATATAAAAATGCAATGATAGATCTTTTACTTATCGAACTTTGTGTTAAATTTCACAATACAGATCTTAATAATCCCTTCATCAATAATCATTCCACAAATCATTTTCTTTTATTCTATTACTTAAGTCCTCGAGATAATAGGCTTATAGTTAGAAGAGGGAAAATTTAAGGGTCTACTCATTAGCCTTCCCCACCCATTTTGTTTCACTCATGAAACAAAGTGTTTTGCAACAAATTCGCAACAAAATACTTTGCAAAAAATAAATTTTATGATATGTAAATTATTAAATAAGAAATATTCATAATTTAAAGTAAGTTACAATATGGCTAAATTTGCTAGTCCTAATTAAACGAAATTTGGTTATGTTTTTTCTTTGCACTCACTTACTGCGTGCATTTTCCCATACTCCCCCGCTTTAAGGGCTTGATTTTTATGAACTAAGGCTAGGAATCAGTTCTGAAAAGGAGAAAACACTTTTTTAAAAAATATATTTTATCGCTAAGAAACTTGGAGTAATATATTTTTATGCATGGAACTGAAAAAAATAAATGGATGGGATATGCAACCAGGCCAAGATTACAACGAAAAATTTAGATGGATTTTAGATAGTTTGGCTACTGGAGTGTTTACTGTAGATAAAGATTTCATCATTACTTACTTTAACTCTCAAGCAGAAATACTTACTGGATACTCAAAAAAAGAAGCTTTAGGCAGATATTGTTGGGAGATTTTCAAAACAAACCACTGTAAAGATAACTGTAATCTGAAATTAGCAATGGAAGAGGACTCAAAGATCTTTAATATTCGCCTAAGCATGCATAATAGATTCAACAAGGAAATCCCCGTAGCAGTAACAGTAGCAGTCCTGCACGACAACGGCGGGAATGTTTTGGGGGGTGTAGAATCCTTTCAGGACGACCGTGCCAGGGCAACCTTGGAAAAAGAGGTCAAAGGTACGTATGAAATACAAGATTTCGTTACAAAAAATGAATACATATCAAAGCAATTGCATAAGCTACCTAAAATAGCCGATTCGTCTAAGCCTATACTTATCCTTGGAGAAACAGGGGTGGGGAAAGATTTTCTGGCAAGGATTGTCCACAATGTCAGTAACAGAAGACAAGGCCCCTATATAAAAGTCAATTGTGCAGCCATTCCTTCCACAATGTTGGAGTCCGAGTTATTTGGACACAGAAAAGGCGCGTTCACTGATGCAACGCACGATAAACCGGGAAAATTCAAGTTGGCGCACAATGGAACTATCCTCCTTGATGAACTGGGCGAACTACAGT
>CAYNNQ010000016.1:0-55485 GCA_964398785.1 uncultured Desulfovibrionales bacterium
TTCAACTTAAAACTTAACACTGCCTGCAAAAATATATTTTTTGCAGGCGCCTCAGCACACCCAGATTCCGGCTCTCCGACTAATCCCCCGGGAACCGGCAGCCGTTAAGCGGCAACCATTTAACCGTTACTTCGGCCAGTAAAATATACTCTTCCCGAAAAATTTTGCTTCAAAGCCACACCAAATTTTGTTAAAAGCTTAAAAAGGATATAAAGATACGGCCAAATCCAGCACAACTAGAGCTTTATCCGGATTAGCGCATCCGGGACATCTTTTTTAAAACATCTGCTTTCTGTTTTCTGGACACTAAAAAGGAGAACAAAATGCATGGCAAGCACTTTGCGGTACTACTGATCATTTTTCTTTGCGCCGGGTGCGCCCACACCGGAAGCCGCGAGTCTCCCGGATTTGTTATGACCACGGAGGCCTTCGACTTCTTTTCCGGCGAATACAAAAACACTCAAATGCTGAAAAAGGATGTCCCGGAGAGCATTGCCGTGGCTCCCTTTGCCTACAAAGGAGAAGAGTTCTGGTCCACGGCGGACAAGGACGAGGACCCCTCGCGCATTGTGCGCCGGGGGATGTACAATCATATCTCCTCCCTCCCGTTCAAGGATCTGGAAATCAGAGAGATAAACAGACGTCTCAGAAATGCCGGTATCCCAGGAAACAAGAAAATAATGCAATTACTTGAGGACAATCCGCGCAAACTGAAAAGCATACTCGGAGTCGATGCCCTGGTAATAGGCAACGTGACCAGTTTCGAGCGTGTATACTTGGGGGTAGTTTCCCAGATAGCGGTCGGCTGCGAAGTGTCCATGTTCGACCTGGATTCGGGAGAACTCTTGTGGACGGCCGAGCATACCAGTCGGGCTGCGGCCGGGGGTATTTCCCTTTCGCCCTTGGGCCTGGCCCTGGACGCCGTGGCATCGCTTTGGAATTTGCGCGAGGGAGCGATGCTGGAGCAGACCGACAACCTGTTCCGGGAAATCGTAAGCACCATAGACATCCCGGAATCGCTCCGAACAGCACGCATTGAACCGCCCAAAATAAACCTTTTTACTACCCTGAACGCGGACAGACCCTTCAAGGCCGGAGAGAAAATATCCTTCCGCCTCATAGGCGATCCCGACTGCAAGGCCTATGTTGATCTTTTGGGGTTTAAATCAAGCATAAACCTAAGGCCTGTGTCTCCGAAAGTAAAAGAGGCCCTTCAAAGCAAAATTATCAAACAAATACAAGCCGAATACAAAAAGACGGGACATGAGCTCACTTCCGAACTCAAACAGGCAATAAGAAAAGAAATCAGGGAAAAAGCCATCTACGAGGGAAGCTACACGGTGGAGCCCGGAGAACAGGCTTACGGGTTGATGGCCAAGGGATACCTGGTGGCCGGGGACGGCGGGCAGGCATTCAATATTGACGCGCTGCACAATATCGATGTGGACGGCAGACCTCCCGGAGCGCCCACAAAGTTCAGCGCGCGCTCCCTTAACACCAAGGCCGAACTCAGCTGGAAACCTCCGGAAGACAAGGATATTGCTTTCTACCGCGTACTCTTGAGTTCCACTCCGCTCTCCGGGTACACTCTAGAAAAAAAATGCGAGAAAAACCAGACTATTGTAAAGGACCTCAAGAACTTCCAAACGGTGTACCTGATAACACAAGCCGTGGACAAGGCCGGGAATCAGGGCAAGAAATCCGTCTACCGCGAATGCGTTCCCCTTCCTGAGCCGGGGATATTTGACCTGCCCCAGCCGGGGCCTAAACTTTCCGGCAAGATTTCCGGCAAGATCTTTTTGAACCAGAAGCACGGGCCTTTTCGGATAACCAATTCCGTGACCGTCTCCAAGGGATCGACCGTTTTTGTGGGACCGGGCGCGGTTTTACTAATGCAACCGAACACGGGAATCCGGGTAAAGGGGACATTCAAAGCCTTTGGGCTGCCCGGGGAAAGGATTGAAATCCGTCCGGTAAGCGGGGATTCCGGGGGATTCAAGGGGGTCTTTCTTGACGGAGCAAAATCGGCCGCCCTGCACAGGGTGGATATAGAACATGCCAGAACCGGGATCACGATCAAAAAATGCGCACCAGTCATAAGGCATTGCAAAATAAGCGGCTGTACCCAGGCCGGGTTGAAACTCAAATCCGGGGCACGGCCGGAGATAAGCTTTTCCGGGATTTCCGAAAACTCGGGCATGGGCGCCTTGATCATCTCGGGCAAGGGACTCAGGCCGACCATCCACAACAACGAATTTACAAACAATGCCCCTTTTCATGTCCAATCCTACGCACCGATCGAAATTGATATCTCGGGTAACTTCTGGGACGAAGGGAAAAGTACCGGCGGTTTTTTGGGCAATCTTAAAATAGAACCCGAGCTTGAAAAATCGCCGCTGGATTCAGATACAAAAAACAGTCCGGGGGAATAACATGTTTGTCTGCCGCAACATAATGCTTACAGTCCTGATTCTTTTAGGCACGGCCCTTAGCGCTCCCGCAGCCGACCATCTACAAAAAGTACGGGACAAGGGACAAATAAACTGGACTGAAATGCGGATCAGCGCCACAGGTTTGGGCGCTCCGCCGGAAAATGCGGCAAACTCCGCGCAGGCCCGGGCCATGAGCAAACGGGCAGCGGTAGTCGTGGCCCGCAGGAACCTTCTGGAAGTAGTCAAACACGTGCGGATAGACTCCAAGACCCTGGTAAAAAATTATATGGTCAAAAACGACAGGATACAAAGCCGGGTAAAGGGCGTTCTCAAACATTCAAGCGTGGACAAGATCGTTGCGTGCTCAGGCGGATACAAGGCCACGGTCAGCGTTCCCCTTACCGGCAAACTGTCCCAAGCCATCTTTTCAGCCGAGCACGAATCCGCAAACAATGACCGCGATCTGCTGAAACGGGTGGAAAGTCTGGAAAGAAAAGTGCGGGAACTGGAAAATCTGCTCCGGGAAAACCGGCTTATCAGCAAATACCAGAATGAAATGATAAAGACATTCGCGGGGCTGCTCACTGATTACCGAAATAAATCCCCTGTAGTGCGCCAGGCAAGCACCTCGAGTCCAGACAGCCGAAAGATGAAAAAGGCCATATTGAGCCTGCAAAAAAGGCAAGCCGAATTTGAGAAGCGCCTGAACAAGCTGGCCGCAAAGTTATCAAGCACCCAAAACGCCCCCGGCTCAGAAAAAAAGGAAAACGAACGGGACGATTTGCCGGAATATACGGGGCTCATCGTGGACGCCAGGGGGCTTGGATTCAAGCCGTGCATGCGCCCCAGAATATTTGCCGGACGCGGCAAGGTCCTTTATCCGGGCCAGAATGTATCCCTGAAAAAATCAGTAAGCGGGGGATACGCCCGTTTCTACCGCGACCTGGGGGCGGCGCAGCAATCAGATTTGGCCGGGGATCTGCCCCTTACCAGCAAGGCCAAGAATCTCTATCTTGATCAAAGCTCCTCAGTAGTTATTCCCCAAAAAGCTAATGAAATCCTTAAAAAAATAGCCTCCCGGCCCAATAATTTCCTTAAAGACTGCAGGGTAATATTCGTATTCTAAGAGGCATCTGCAAAAAATCGAATGAAGGAGCTAGACGCACAGCTTAAACTTTGCAACTCTTTGATTTTACTTAAAACTTTCAACTTAAACTGCCTGCAAAAATTTATTTTTTGCAGGCGCATTCGATCTACCTATGGGTAGCGTCAATGCTCCTGTTAATCGCTTCCAGCAACTTTTCTCCCTCTATGGGCTTGGCTAAATAATCGTCCATGCCCGCCTGGAGAAACTCCTCCCGATGGCCTTTCATGGCGTAGGCGCTCAAGGCAATAATGGGGACATCCCTATACGCAGCATCAGAGGACCTTATTCTCTTGGTAGTTTCCACACCATCCAGAACCGGCATCTCCGCATCCATAAGCACACAATCATAATCATTTTCGTGCAACTGGGACAAGGCTTTTTCCCCGTTACTGGCCACTGTTACATCTATGCCGCGTTTTTCCAGCAGGCGTTTTATGAAAATCTGGGTGGCTTCATCGTCGTCCACCAAGAGCAGGTGTATTTTCTGTAAACCAGCCACACTCGCCTTATCTTTGCCTTCTTGGTGTTTGTCCCGGGAAGATTCAGGTATACAAAAGGGTAGACTGACATAAAAGGAACTTCCCTCGCCCTCGCAGGTAGAAAGGGACATATTTCCTCCCATCAATTCCACCACCCTCTTGACCAGAGGCAGGCCCAATCCCACTCCCTCCAACTGCCGGGCAAAGGAATTCTCGAACTCCCCGACTCGAGTATAGGTCTCGAACATGCGATCAATCATGTCCTCTGGAACACCTTTTCCGGTGTCTTCCACAGTGAATAAAATCCTGCACTTTTCCGCATTCCTCCCGGAAACAAGGGAAGCACTCACAGTGACCCGGCCGTCTTGTGTATATTTGCAGGCATTGCCCGCCAAATTGAATAACACCTGAGTTAGACGGATCTGATCTCCTACTAACTTTTCCGGTATGCCCTGGTCCCAATGAACATCCAAATAGTTCCGGTATGTTCGGCAAGCATGTCCGGAGATATCCCGGATCGAGCGCATCACCTCGGACATTTTGAATTCTTCTGCACAAAGTTCCAACCTGTCTGCTTCTATCTTGGACATATCCAAAAGATCGCTGAGCAACCTGTTCAGGCGGTGAGTGGAACTCCAGGCCATCTCTACATATTCTTCCTGCTCCTCGTTCAGGACAGTGCTCTGCAGTAGCTGGACCATTCCTATAATTCCGTTGATAGGGGTACGTATCTCGTGGCTCATCTTGGCCAGGAAATCGGATTTGGCCCTGTTCGCTCTGTCCGCTTCCTTTTTGGATTCCTGTAAGGCATCTTTAGTCCTTTTCTGTTCAGTAAGATCCTCGCGGATGACAATGCCTCCAGTTACCTTCCCGTTCTCCCAGATAGGCACTCCCCGGACATTCACCCAGCCAGAATGTCCACCAGTAAATTCCGGGAAAAACACTTCCTCTATTTCCACACACTCCCCTTCCAAAACAGCAGCGACCTGTTCACATATCCCCGCTTTGACCATACCGGGCAATTCATACAAGGATCTGCTCAAAAAAAATTCCTTGCCCAATTTATTGCGGGCAAACTGCTGGATATGCCAATCATTAACAAAAACAATTTGGCCCTGAGAATCCAAATGCATAATGGAGATGGGGGCCTTGCTGGCCAAAGTCCGGAAAGTCTCCTCCCTTCTCTGCAACTCCTTTTCCGCATGCTTACGCCCGCTTATATCCCGGGTGGTCCCCTGAAAGCCGACTATCTCCCCGCGCTCATCGCGCAAAGGGATGGAAAGTAATTCTGTCCAGAACACCTCACCGTTTTTTCTTATCTGCCTTAGTTCCAGGCACTGGGGAGAATCACCGCTGGTGCCCTTCCTGTCCCAGGCGTATCTCCGGGCTACAGCCTGCTTGGCAACATCAACATCATCGGGATGCATGGCAAAAAGCATATCCGACCCTATCACCTCTTCCGGGGCATAGCCGAACATCTGTTGGGCGGAGGGAGTCATGTAAACGACCTTGTGATTACTATTAACGCTCCAGATGACATCTACAGAATTTTCAGCTATGAGCCTATACCTATCCTCGCTTTCTTTTAAATTCTGCTGAGTTGCTTTCAGTCGGGATATATTCTGGAACATAATCATAACTTTTGGGTCACTTAGGTCATCTTTCAATTCCCCAACACTGAGAAGCACAGAAATATATTCCCCGCCTTTAGCTCGAATCCTTTTTTCCGCTCCAAGGGTATTATTTACGGAAAGACTTTTTACCGTGTTCTCCAAAGTATAGAAGTAAACAATATCCTGGGGATGAATAAAATCATAAAAATTACCGCCGACTACTTCATTTTTGGCGTATCCGAGTACAGAAAGGGCCCTCTTGTTGGCTTCAATCAAATTATAGGCCCTGTCTGTCAATAAAATGCCTACCGCGGCCTGATCAAACAATTGCCTGAACTGATCAGCACTGCTTCCCCCAGAAAAATTTGCTTCACTATTCTCAGGATTTTCCACCTTGGCGGATTTTTTCCGCTCCTCTTTCAGTTCAGATATAAGCTCATCCCTGTTTTTTTCTTCATCCGAAATCATCGACACCCTCTTTAAATTGACTACTTTTCCCTTCTACCCCGAGAGTACGAGTTACCTGCAAATATTTCCGTCTACCCGGTAAATAGTCGACACCCGGAATCCGGTTAAAGTTAACATGATCTTTTCCATTATAGCAAACAATTTTTCCAAAGCGAGTATCAAGGGTGAGGGATCTGGAGAAAGGCTTAGGCTGACATTTGTTTTTATGCCCCCAGATTGAGAAATAAATTTTCGTCTATAAATTGCAAAATAAGAGCTATAAAGGCCGGTAATCCCAGATTATCGAAAATCTCCTTTGTTTTGATAACCAGTTCATCTAAAGAGAAGCCTTTTTTCCCTAGCGTAACAAGAGTTTCTACGCTAATATTGCGGTACATGGCCCGAACATCCTGTTCATTTCCTTTTGGCTCTCCGACACAGCGTGTGGATTTTTTATATTTTCTCCGCTAGATCTTTTTGCATGCTTTTAACGAGAGGCCCGTGCGTTTTCTTGGCCCCACCAAAAAGGTGAAACCGGACCGGGAAACGACTCTGAATGCAGACTGGCAACATCACCAACTTGAATGGAGGCGCCTGCAAAAAATATATTTTTGCAGGCAGTGTTAAGTTTTAAGTTGAAAGTTTTAAGTAAAATCAAAAGGTTATAAAGTTTAATCTGTGCGTTTAACTCCAGTATTCGACTTTTTGCAGATGCCTCTGAATGCAGTAAAACTTTTTCTCCACCCAAAAACTAGAGTCCGGAGTGGGGCAAGCATCTTCCTTTGGCGGGGCTTAGTAAACACCGGGCCGGAAGTTTGGCAGCAAAAAAATTCAGGCGGAGAAAATCCACATCAAACATCGAGGACCCTCTCTTTTTTTATTTTTAAAATTATTTAGTACAGGTTCGGGTCATTTTTTAATTTATTCCCCCACTCTTGGGAGGTTACCCAGAAACAGGTTGTCCATAGATACGATAACCTGTACGGATGGACTCAAATTGTGCCAGCTCCAGCATACCTCCTTTGCTCTATCTTGGGGTTTGTTCATGTTCTAAAAAGGAAGAAAATAGTACAGCTTAATCACTTGGTATTACGGACATCTTCGTATTTCCAGTGCTTTTGCTGCGTGTATCCTTGTACTTTTAAAGATGCTAATAATTGACGCTTTTTACAAGGGCAAAACATGACTGATAATTACGGACTAAATAGCAAAAGACAGAAAAAAGCCCTGATATTGTGTATCTCAATAGGTGCTTTTATGGGCACGTTGGACGTGGGCATCGTGAATATTGCCCTGCCCTTAATCTCTAGAGATTTTGACACCAGTGTTGCCCTTACCTCTAAAATCGCTCTTATCTACCTAATTGTCATCGCTAGCTTCATTCCCATGTTCGGCAAGCTGGCAGACAACAAAGGGTACAGAAATTTATTTGTAGGCGGCAGCGTACTTTTTGTTGTCGGATCGCTGTCCTGTGCTCTTGCTCCATATATTTATACGCTTATCGCCAGTCGGGCCGTGCAGGCCCTTGGTTCCGCTATAACCATGCCTCTTTCCTTCGCTCTCATTTCCCTTTGTTTTTCCAGGAAAGAAAGAGGCAAACTGTTTGCCAAGCTCTCCATGTGGATATCACTAGGCTTTGTTCTCGGTCCGGCGATAGGGGGCCTGCTTACCCACTATTTGGGGTGGAGAACTATATTTTTAATCAATGTTCCTATTGGCATTTTCCGCATTTTTCTGGCCCTCTGGGCTATCCCCAAAGATAAAAAGCGCGTTTCCAAGTCCCATATCTGTATCAGGGATAGCTTTCTCCTTTTTTTGTTCTTTATCTGCCTAATATTCATGCGGGAAGCCTTTAGCGCCAAATGGGTGCACTATCAAATTATAATCCCCGGACTGGCCCTTATGGCAGTTTTAACCTTTTTGCTTTTTATACTTCTGCAAAAACAGTCCGCTGATCCCTTAATCAATCTGGGACTTTTCCAAAACAAGACCTTTAAGTTGGGCAATACAATAAGTTTTACCTCTGTGCTCTTGTATTCCGGTCTTTTTTTTATCATCCCCTTTTTCCTGATAGAGGGCCGGGGCAACTCCGCTCATGAGGCGGGACTGCTCTGCGCAATCTCCGGCTTGGCCACCTTTGCCGTCAGCCCATTGGCCGGGAGGCTAACTAAGCGCTACGAGGGAAGAAAAATTGTTCTGGGGGCTATATTGCTTCTGGGCGGTGCGCTTTTCATTTTGCTATTTTTCAATATTCAAAGCACTATACTTATCTTTATCGCGGGTATGACAGGACTAGGGGCGGGACTGGGCCTGCTAAAACCGCCCAACCAGGCCCTGGTTATGAACAGTGCCCCCCAAAAAATGAAAGGCCAAGCCTCGAGCCTTATGTCAATGTTGCGCAAGAGCGGTAACATTTTGGGGATATTTTTGTTTGAAATAATTTTTACCCACTCTTTGCCCGGCTCAGCCGACAAGCAAACCCACAGCCTCAAACATTTACACTTTCCTGGGAAAGAGTTTGTACTTTCCTGGCAACACGTAGTTTACTTAGCCCTGTTACTGCTTGTTTGCTGCCTCATCGCTGCAGTATTGAATCTGAAGACGCGGTCGAGGGTCGGGCCACGCAAAGCAGAATAAAACAAACCACTTAAACTGATAATTACCTTAAAAAACACCCTATACTGAGGCATCTGCAAAAAGTCGAATACTGGAGTTAAACGCACAGATTAAAATTTATAACCTTATGATTTTACTTAAAACTTTCAACTTAAAACTTAACACTGCCTGCAAAAATATATTTTTTGCAGGCGCCTCTACACTTGCGATTTTGATGCCCAAAAGTATTTTTTAATGGAAAAGAAGGAACAACCAAAATATGAATTGAATTTTGAATTCGATCTAGCCAAGCATTAAAACATAATATCAATAGTTCACCTTGATAATCATAGTATATTTGCTTCTTAGAATGTTTTTTTGATGTAGGGAAAATACATATTAAGCGAATTGTTGCCATGTTATATATTGTTTAATACCAACCAGAGAATACACCGGATGGAATCGGTGATTTTCATTATGAACAATGAAGGTAAATACTATGGAGAGAAAAAGAAGTATTGAATGGATTGAAGCTTTAAGAACTACTTTAATGCTTTTAATTATTTTAACGGAATCAACAAATAAATATTTTTTCTATAGTAATGAACTTCCAGGCATATTTTTTGTGTGTTTTAGGTGTTTTTTATATATTGGTGTCCCGGGTTTTCTTATTATCTCAGGTTATCTGTCAGGTATAGGACTAGATAAAAATATAGACAAAAAGAAATTTATTATAAAAAAGGCAAAGTCTTTACTGATACCCTTTTTTGTTTGGAATATAATATATATAGTATACTTTAAATTTAAGGCTAATATCGATATTTTCTCGTTGTACAATCTAAATTTTTTTCTTACTGGTTACATTCACTTATATTTTCTTTTTATTCTTTTTCAACTCTTTGTTATATATATAGTTTTCAAGGAAATCATAAGGAGACACTTAACTACTTTTTTGTTGATTAGTTTTTTAATATCTTTTGGTACCTATTTTTTTCTTGATATAACTGTATGGATAGGATTTTGGAATACACAAAAAGTTGAATGGCATTTTCTGAGAATATTCTTCCCTTGGATATTCTTTTTTATGATCGGTGTATATTTTGGGCACTCAAAGGTATCCTTACAAAAAATAAAAGATAAATTCTTTTATACTTTATTTGTTTTGGGAATTATTAGTTTTGCAATATATGTATTTGAAGTAGTTAAAAGCAGTGAAATATATGGATCATTTCCCCGCCAATACTTTTATATTGGTGGTTTCTTCTATCAACTTCTGATTGCACTATTTTTCATAATTCTTATAGAAAAAATATTCTCATCGAACAATAACACTAAAATAAAGCAGTATTTGATTAATTCCGGCAAGGATACTTTGGCTATTTATCTTGCTCAACTTCTTATAAGGTCTCTTCTTACATTAGCATTCTTGAAATATATATATAAAATCGTACCGCTTTATGTAATTTTAGCCACAGTTTTGACATGGATCATAATCCAAATGGTTATTGACATTATCAGAAAAAGTAGGATTTCAATAGTGAATCAGATACTTTTTGGTGGTAGATAGCATATCGGGAGTGGTTCGGTGAAATGGGGCTATAGTTATGCATAAGGGATAAACCCCTTGGACGCCTCTCGTTAATTGTTTGGCGAGGCATGTGGAAGGCCATGTGCTCCAAATTTTTCTGAACAGGCTTCGTTGCGGAAGTATCACATTAACTTTCTGTCCAGAATCTGGGAATAACTATAGACACCCTATATTTAAATTAGACATTAGGATTGCTGTATGTACACCGTTTTTCTGCTTATTTTGACTGTTCTTGGTCAGGGGTAAAAGAATTAAAGGGAGGACTTCTTACCGGAAAAGGACAGGGCCTTGTCGAACCACTGGTCATTTTGGAGTACCGATTTGCGCTTTTGGCTAGCCTGGCGTTGCGCGGATAACTGGGCAAGGTAGCAGGCCATTTTGGCAGCTCTGACAGCTCCGGGCAACCCGGCCTGAATCGCGGCAGCCAGGGGCGATCGCACGCTCCGGTGCACAAAACGCTCGAACAAAGCATCCTGCAAGCTTACAAAAGCCCTGGTGCTACCCGGATCTCCCTGGCGTGCACATCTGCCAAAAAGCTGACGATCAATACGCCCGGATTCGTGCCGTTCAGTGGCTATCACATGCAATCCCCCTATTTCCGCCACACCAGACCCCAGTTTTATATCAGTGCCCCTGCCCGCCATGTTGGTGGCTATGGTTATATTCCCATATTCCCCGGCTTGGGATATAATCCGAGCCTCCTCCTCGTGCCGGACTGCGTTCAAAACTTGGCATTCCAATCCCTTTTGCGCCAGCCTTCGCGCCAGATCTTCGCTGACATTGACACTGCGCGTACCCACTAAAACCGGCCTTCCGCTAGCGTGCACATCCAATATTTCCTCCATGATAGCCAGGTATTTGTTTTCAGCATCCACAAAGAATCTGTCCGGATACCGCCTGCGTATACACGGTTTATGCGTGGGTACGGACACGATGGGCAATCCGAAGATTTGCCAGAATTCACCCGCAGCTTCCCTCGCAGTACCGCTCATTCCGCCCAGCCTGTAAAACAGTCTGAAAAACCTCTGAAAACTCAACCGGGCCAGGGTCTCGGTGGGATCGGAAAATTCCACCCCCTCCTTGGCCTCGATCATCTGGTGCAGGCCGTTACTCCAGGATCTGTTGGGCATTAGCCTGCCTGTAAACTCGTCTACTATTATCACCTTGCCATCTTGAACCACGTATTGTTTTTCCGGATGATAAAACTCCCAGGAGGAAATCGCCTGTTTTATCAATTCCTCCCTGCGGGAGGCCCCTTGCCAAATACCCGGGATACGCTCCTGGTATTCCCGGATCTTTCGATGGCCTTTTGCAGTCAAGTGGATTTGCATATGTTTGAGATCCACAGTGTAATCCACATCCTTGGTAAGATTTTGGGCTATTTCCTGTATACAAGGAACCACGTCCTTTAAAAAGGAATTTTGGGCTGGACTGGAAATAATAAGCGGAGTAACCGCCTCGTCGATCAGCACGCTGTCCACCTCGTCCACGAAAGCGGTATGCAGCCCGCGCATGACCAATTCCTCCATCCGCTCCAGACCGGGATTTCCAAGGCGTTCCAGGAGCATGTGGCAAGACTTCTCCTTGCCCTGCAACTTCAAGCGATCCCGCAGATAATCAGCCAGGATCTCCTTGCTCGTGGCATACACCACCGCACACTGATAATTATCCCGTCTTTCCCCGGGCTCCATCTCACTGACCACACACCCCGCGCTTAAACCGCAAAACCGGTACAGATCCGACATGCTGGAAGCATCCCTGCTGGCCAGATAGTCGTTTACCGTTACCACATGGCAGGGGCGTGCGCTCCATCCCACCAAAACAGAGGGTAGACAGACAGTCAGGGTCTTACCCTCACCAGTGGCCATTTCAATGAGGTATCCGTTGTACATGGCCAGGGCCCCCATAACCTGCACCGGAAAAGGCCTGATACCCAGACTGCGTTCACTTGCCTCGCACAAGGCGGCAAAGGCTTCGTTCACCACATGCCTGTCTTGTTGAGGATTTTTTCGAAAACGCAGCCTCAATTCCTGGAGGTAAGAATTGAATTCCTGCCGGGAATAACCCCTAAAGGAATCCGCCCGGCTGTGTATCGCATAAGCCCTGGACTTCAGGGACCACACTCTGGGATTTTGCCGATAAAACGCCCCCACCAGGCTGTTGGCCGCAGCATCCATCCCTTTGGGCACTTCAGAAGGAATAAGCCTCTGCAGGCTTTTATAATCCTGTTTGACCAGGCTCATTACTGTCGCACCTCCCAAAGCTACTCTCGGAGTTAAAAGATTTGGATACCTGGCTCAGAGCTGAAACCTCTCTTGCAGCAACTGCCGGAGACCAAGAACGAATCGCTTCCAGAGGACCTGATCCGGCAGTCCCAGACGCAACTCCCCGGATCTGCCGTGAAGGCGGGTCACTTTCGGGTTGGACCGCAACTGGCAACGCATCAGGAAAAAAGGCTCGGTGGTCTCAAGTCCGGATTGTTTACCCCGCACCTTGGTTCGAATCTGTCCGCCCGCCTTCCAACCAAGGGCAGCGGAAGGCAAGCGGCTTTGTTGAAAAGGGATGATTTCCAAACCCTTGACACTTAAGGTTTCCTTTTCCTCACCCCGGACCTTAACTCCCCTGTTGTTAAATTCCTTCCCAAACAGATTGTAGGCTTCGGTTTGGGAAATCACGGCCAGGAATTTAAAATTATCCAGGTTTACCATCTCCCCCAATTGCTCGCCCCGCCGCACCCAGAGCCCTTTTCGTTCATCCAATTTCGGGGCTATCCATCTGCCTTTTTGTTGGGCCCGGACAGTTAAGTTGTTTATGCGTTGCCTGTTCTTTTGCAACTCCTTTTGTATAGTGGAAAGTTGCTCTTCAACAGGTGATACATTAGCGATATCGGATTTGCGAACTTCAGTGAGCACTGCCTGCAGTTCACGTTTCCTGGCCAACAACCTCCTGTTTTTGAACTTCAGCCCGGGATTGGACATTTTTACCAATACAGTGCCATTGTTCGCTTCCTTACCCGGCTGGGCCTCTATGTGGGTCAAATAACCGGAAACCTGGGCGAACACACGGTTGTGTCCCTGATCCTGCATAACTCCAGGGGCCCGAAAGGCTCTGGGAAGAGGCACAAACCCCAACAACACCACAAGACAAAGCACTACAGCCACGCAAATGCCGATAGCCCTGGACCTGTTTTGAGCCAAGGAGGGGCTGGTGGCGAGATAGCGCACGAATTGGAACACCGGGACCACCAACCAAGCTATGGCGCAAAACAGGGCCAAAAGCAATCCCAGGATAAACAGTTTATCAGCCACAAACAGAGCTATCCCTACAAAGACCACTATCCGGTAAAGACTGCTAAGGACTCCGAAAAAACATAACCAAAACGCCTCTTTGCCACTCTGGGTGGGGCTGGGTAAATTTTTCACCCCAAAGGCGAACTTTTCCAGCAAATAGCGCAGGTAGTCCTTGCTCCTTTGATGCAGATTGGGGATGTCCAACACGTCCGAAAGGATGTAATAACCGTCGAAACGGAGCAAGGGATTGGCATTAAAAATAACCGTGGAAACAGAGGCAATAATAATCAGGTTGTAGGCAAGGCTGTTCAAAAACCCGGAACCTACGTTCGCCCAGACTAATACCGCAACAGCGGCGATAAAGACCTCGGTGAGAATCCCGGCACTTCCCACCAGCACGCGCATCCAGCTCTGGCGGAAGGTCCAGCTGGAAGAGGCGTCCATATAGGGCAACGGGGTAAAAATCAAAAACATCACCCCCATGGTATGGACTTCTCCCTTGTACCTCTTGCAAACGAACGCGTGCCCCATTTCGTGCAAGGACTTAAGCAATACCAGGGCCAAGTAAAGCCAAATGATGTTGTCAGGAGCGAGCATCCCCTGGGCCTGGGAGGTAAGCTCCCCAAAATTCCCCACAACCAGCATTGCCGCCCAAATCATGGTAAAGGCGAATATCCCCGCCCCTGCCATACTGACTACCAGGTTGATAATCGGCTTTATCTTGTTCAGGAAGCTGTCCGGATCCCACAAAGGGATACGCAAAAACATGATACTGAGCAATTTGGAGCGCATTTCCTGCTGCCTGCGTTCCTTGTGGCGTTTGAACAAACCGCTGCTGTCTATATCAGAAGCAAAACTCAAAAGATTGCTGAAGTACAACTGGGTCAACAACTGGATAACGTCTTCCTGCCCCGGTGCTTGGTCCGGATATTTTTGAAGGCATTCCTTCCAGACATCTTCCACGCTCCGGGAAAAGCGCAGACGGGAGACAAACTCGTACGCAGCAGGACGCAGGCGAAAGAATTGATTATTAAAGGGATCGTGCAGTATATACCACTGTTCTCCCCGGAAAAATTGTTTCCAGGATTCCACAGTGGGTTTTAGCCTCATCTGGAGTTCGGCAACCTTGTGCCAGGACTCGCTAAAAGTGCTTCCGGGCTTACGCATAAGGAAATTCCCCTTATCGCTGGAATTGAACCCTGGTAGTAGTTGGGCGATGGGAAATTATCAGTTATCTGATATCAGGGTGGCCAAGGGCATTAGCTGTTGAGTGGTTAAGCTGCTAAGCTGGAAACCAAGTACTGTTTATACCCAAAAGAACTTGTGCAAAAAGCCCACTATACGATGGGTAAGTATCCACAATATATTGCGCTCTCCTGCATGGATCTTCGCTATCCCGCTCATTCCCGGCCTCCACCACTTGGCAGGATTTTCCTGTATACTGGCCCTTGCCATGAATCGATTGGCCTTTTTCTTGACCTTGGAGATGGGATTGATTCTCTCCACCTGGATATCAAACTTGATACCCGGCCTGGACACGAAAGCTATTGCCCCGCTCGCCCCTGGATCCACTTCATGAATATCTCGTTCCTTAACAGACAACTCTGCGTACATATCCTGAATCCGGGCAACCTTGAACAACACATCCCCCTTGCGCACCGGGGCTCCCATAAGCTTCTCGTCTTTACCCTTCACAACCACTCCATCGATAGGGGATTTGACTTTCGCGTGATTCAATTGATAACGAATCCCTTCCAATTTTGCCTGGGACTGTTCAGCCCGCGCCCTGGCAATCTTCATTTCCGCCAATTTATTGCTAGCCCTGGACTTTTCCGTTTCCCTCAGATAGCGGTGTTTGTCCGCCAGCACCTGAGCCGCTTTCAGTTCCAGCCTATCAGTATCCAGAGTGAGCAGAGTCTCTCCCTTGGACACCTTGTCTCCCTCCCGGACCTTCACCTCTTCCACATACCCCTTATAAGGAGCAGGCAACTGGGCTATCGAATCAGTCTTGAGCAAAAATGGGGCCTCGATCTTGTACTGCCAAGAACCAAACACTGCCACAAACAAAAAGAGGGTTATTACCACCGCGATTGTTTTGGCAAATGTATGCTTGACCCCCACCACCTTCTCCAGGGACGCGTTCAGGCCGGCGGCCGCTCTGGCTCCTATCCACCTGTCCCTCTGCCTGAGTTGTTCCAGGGGATGTATTATTTGATCGCACAGCAGCCTGAGTTCGAGAACATCCTGCTCTGTGAAGGCATATTGCTGACGTTCGCAGCACAGCACTCCCACGGGCTCATTGTTAACCCTCAACGGCAAGGAAAGCAGATAATCCGAACCTAAACGTCGCGCGAAGGTTTCATGAGCCAAAGTTACCGCATCACTTTCCTCAGAGGGGGGCCAGGCAATCTCTTCGTCCTGGTCCAGGGCCTCTTCCATGGCGGCTTCCATGCAGCGCACCGCATCCATTTTCTTTTCAAAACGCTCTGTGTGGCTGATGGCTTGCAGACTTACATAGTGTCCCTTTTGCCTGCTCAAGCTCACCCGGAGGCAGTTGTACCTGGAAACAATCTCATTGCAGGCAGTCATGCAGGCTTCGACATACTTGTTTTTTTCCTGCAACAGGGACAAGATACTCATGGCCTTGTGCAGTGCTTCGGATCTTGAGCATTGATGTTCCAGTTCCCGGATATAGAAATAATTTGCTGGGATATCCGCGACTAGGCCAAGCCGGTGAAACAATTCCTGTACATTGCCCTGGTCCGGGCCGGACAGGACAAAAACCGCTACATACAGGCCGTCTTGCTCTACCTCGTCCAGCCTTGTTCCCACCAGCGATGCCGCCTTGCCCTGTTCAGACAGCACCAGCCCGGCCTCGCTAGCCTGACCGTGCCGGTTTATCCGTTGGGCAAACACGGGCACCCTTTCCTCCAGAACGGAGAAATCCCCCAAATGTTGATGTTCCTGCGGCCAGACAAACTGGATTTCCCAATCCTCCCCTGAAGACGGGTTGAGTAGCAGGGCGTATTCCGCCCCGCAAAAATAAGCCGCATTCTGCAAATACTTGGGCCAGAATTGTTCGGGCGGCCCGCTAAAGCGCCGCATTTCCTGCAGGGATTGAATGATTTGATCGAACATGGATCGCGACTTTGTCGATAACCGTTTACGGTTCTTAGTTCCTGGCTCCTTGCTCGTTGTTATTAGTTATGGTACAGTTGCTACTGCAAAAGCATTCGGCCTTTCACCCCTGGAATAATCTGATTGTTCTTATTCTCAAACCTAGCCTTGAGTTTGACCAAACCGCTTGCTGAATGGACCATGGGTGCCTTGTATACGATGGTACCTTTCTTGTCCAACCACTCGCCTCCGGAGTATACCTGCAACTCGACATTATCACCCACCTGGACCTTTGTCGCCTTTGCTCCCTTGACATTACATACCAAAACGCACTTCTCCGGATTGAGCAAATGCAGCATGGCTTGATGGGGCTTGCAGTGCGCCCCGGTTTCAATGGCGATCTCGGAAATCACACCCGAAAATGGTGCCCGGATCTTTTTTTTGTTCAATCTCTGCTCGGCAATATCGTACTCGATACGCTCTTTTCGTTCCTGAAGTTCGAGGCGCTTCAACTGGGATTTGGCCTTTTGGTACTGCAATTCCGACTTCCTCAATTCTTCTTCACTAATTGACCCGGATTGCTGATATAGGGACCTATTGTTCTTATACATCTCCTTTAAGATTTTCGCCCTCACCCTGGTGGAATTAACTCTGGTCTTGTCCTTCCACATCAACTTCTTACGCTCCAGATCCAACTTTTCCATTTCATTTTTCATACTTACCAATAACTGACCTTGTTTTACCGCGTCCCCTTCCTCTATAGAAATATTGTCCACCACACCGGAGACCGGGGCCCGAACCACCACTTTCCGAATCGGCTCGGTCATCCCTTTTTCCCATTGAGCAGGATCTGTATCCGCGGCTGCAGCAGATACTGGCATGACAACACAAATAATAATCATTGCCATGATATTAAACCGGACAATAGCTTGATGCATCAATTTCCTTCCTTATTTTTTTCGAGTTTAAAACTACTACGAAAGTTTTATATTAAGCTACCGAGATAACTTGGACCTGTTTAAGCCGCAGCCGGGCTGTCCACTGTGCGACAGGCTTGCAAAGCCGAGCATTTGGACCAGAAGTGGATACCCGTTAAGGCTTAAATTTTCGCTGTAGAATTAATCGTTTAATAGAAAATAGTCCACGATTGTACCTTCCGCTTTCTTGAGTTCGGCAATGGATTTCATATATTCTACCTTAGCCCGGAGTCTTTGTTTCAACGCCTGATTCAAGTCCTTTTCCCTCTGCAACAGACGCCGCACATAGCTCTTGCCAGCCTGCAATTTCTCGAGTTCGGATTTCAAAAGCTTCCTTTTATACCGGACATTTTGTTTGTGGCCTTGCAACTGCTTCAAGCTGGATTGCACACTATTCAGATTAGAAGATATATCATTGACTATATCTACCTGAGCGGACTGGAGCTTAGATCGTGCCTGCTTTTTCTTTTTGCGTGCAATTTGCAACTTGCTCCGACTTTTGTCTCCGGTAATGGGAAAACTCAGTCGCAATCCCACGTTCCAGGAGGGAAAATCTTGGTCCACACTATTGGAGAATGCTTTACCCGGCTCCACTTCCAGGCTATTCGTGCCATAACTCGCTTCCAGGTCCAAATTAGGCAGCTTTTGATTCTTGCGGTAATCCACGCGAATACCCGCCCTTTTGGCCTTCTTTTTGGCCCTGAGATATTCCGCCCGATTCTGATAGGCCCTATTCAATGCCCGGTTATAATCGAAACCTTTCTCTTCCGTCTTTGGCTCAACATTGGTAATATACATACGCACATTCATATTTTCCCGGGAAGAAAAAAAGGTCTGCAACTTATTGGAGGCGCTAAAAAAACGTTGTTTGGCTTTCTCCAACTTGGCCTCCCGCAATGTCAGCCCGGAGCGAGCGTCGTAAGTTTCAGAGGAGGGCAATTTTCCGCCCTTGATCAAATTCTGGACCTCCTTCAACAATTTGCGCGCCAACTCCAGGGATTGCCTGTTGAACAAATATCTCCTTTGGGCGGAATACAAGTTCCAATATGATAACACTGCCTTGTACAACTCGCGCTGTCTCTTCTGACGAAAATCTTGCCTGGAAATCTTCTTGCTTACCTTGGCTATCTTAATCTGGGAACGGGTCACTTTAAATCCGGCATCCTTGAGCAAGGGCTGAGTAATAGTCAATCCCATATAAGTGGAATATTCCGTATCCTCGTTGTCGTACCTATCTTCCACCAAGTCGTTGTTATCCTTGTCATAGGTATATTCCAATTTCGCCTCACCCCCGGTAGGTAGCAACTGGGTCAAACTCGCGGAATATTTCTCCCCCTTTTTGTGATATATATTTTGACCTTCCCGATCGAAATATTCTTGTGCGGTATTGGGCATCTTTTCCTTTTGATAATCCCAGGAGAGTTCTTGTACCGGTTCAAATATCGCCTTTTCTTGTTGGATTTGTTTTCCGGCTATTTGCACGTCCAATTTTTTGACGAATATTTGTTTGTTTTCATTCACCACCCGGTTCAGGAAATTCTCAAACCCCAATACCTGGATTTTAGTATCACCTGAAATTTCCGTGTAGTCGTATTTTTGGATACTGGCATTTTCCGCAACCAGTTCCCTGGAGATCTCAAACGCAGAACCGGTTGTGGGATCCAAACCCAATAATATCGCCATCATGATTATCAACAACAGAAAATCATGTAGTCCCCAGTATGTAATCTTCATTAAACTTCCCCCCGTTGTCTTCTATGGATATTTGTCAAATAATCCCTCAAATCTTGAGAAGACTTTCGGCCCAATCTAATCAGTGAAGATATTCGGCAAATTTTGTTATACGGTTCGGCATATAGCACGAACCGTCTTCTATCCGTGCCGAGTTTTAGTCGTACACCAAATGCCGAATACGCCAATGAGGCGAAAAATAATCCTTTAAGAAGATGTCCCATCTAAGCAACGGTTATTTGGACTTAACCCAAACAAAATGTCGGACATCTTCACCGAATAATACCCTTTACATTTTCAATCTGAAAACAATTTTTGTTATTTATTAATTAATTACAAATAGCACCTTTTGAAACTATACCGTGATTGAGATATCGCCAAAGAACGATAAATAACTTCCTAGTTCTTATCCGGAAATTCAAAAATTTCCGGATTTAGAAATATCACGTTTCCAATTCGGAAATGATATTTTTTCCTGTTTAATAAGGAAATTAAGTAATTGTGAGCGAGCGTGTCCGTATACTTGATCGAATAATTACGAAAATTGACGCCGTTAAAATGGAAAAGGGCCATTTCTGGATGGAAACTAGCTAACGCTGCTAAATTTTTACCTGTTGTCTAAACAGATCCATGACGGCTACAAGGTAAAGAAATCCCCGCTGCGTGCGGATATAAGTAATGCCCGTGGCCAAACTTGGTCCGGGCGAACAATCTCGACCCCGTTCAACAGATAGGGATAGCGTCTGCGGCTGGTATGTGGTCCGGGACTCAAGGCCATGAGTCCCGTTTGCCGCATGAGCCACTCCACGCGCTTGTAATTGACTGCTTCCCCCTTCTGCCCCCGGAGCCATTGCGTCATCTTGGGGCTGCCGTAAAACGGTTACCGCCTTTGACCGCCTCCAGGGCCACCTTGGTCTTGAAACTGGGGCAGTACTTCTTTTGCTGGGCCATGTGCTCCCCATTTTTCTGAACAGGCTTCGTTGCAGGAAGAATCACCTTAATTTTCAGTCCAGAATTGGGGGGATAACTATAAACCAAAGAAGCTTGCTCTGGCCCAGGCCCGACTAACCGGAATTGTATTTGGATATTCTTACTATTCGCGCATATCCACCAGCGTATTAATCTGGTGCAGGGATACAAGGTGGGCATATATTGCTGGCAAAAAATTCTGCTTCCTGAGTTCCAGGAAAAAATCATCCGAGACGTTTTGCAGCCTGTCCTCATTAATTACGTAGGCTCCGGTAATGTCACGAACGCCCTCGCCCTCGCGCAGGCGCATATTGTACTGGGTAAACAAATTGTTCTCTTTCAGCTTTTTGCAGAATTGTTGGGTGAGATCCTCCATTTGCTGCAGTTCGCTCAAATTCTGCTTTACCCTTTCCAGAACCTCACCTGCTTCTCCGTTCTCTGTAAAAAGTGGCTCACCTTCCTCTTCATTCAACAAGTCGCTATTTTCATCCACGCATACCGTGTACCTGTCCTCCTCGTCAGTGGTGGCCAGTGTAAAGGGATAGCGCTGTAAAACCGCGGGCACGTAAGAGGCTTTCCAGTTGCCTTCGCTATCCACGAACAAGTTCTGGTTTTGTTCCAGCCCCAACAGGGCAACCGGCTTGAACTTATCCTCCTCCTGGTCCTCGATGAATACAATGGGAAAAACAGCAGCCGCCCTGAAAAACTCGTTTATCAATATGGAAGCCACATGTATGTCCCGCGCAAAGTCGAACTTCTCCAGCGGCCTTATCTTCTTGTTCCCATGTCTCTCCTGTTGAATAGGCACTACTTCTTCCAGCATGATTACCTCCGCGTTACTCGTTTTTCGTTTTTTCGTTCCTTGTTCTTCGTTTTTCGTTCGATGTTCGATGTTCGAGCCTATGGGCTATAGGCTATGGGCGATTGGGCATTAATCGCGCCCAGCCCTGCGCACTTTCCCTGCAAAGGGTGCTGGCCAACCACTTAATCACCTAATCACGTAAACACATAACCACTAAACAACTAATGCCCTGGACCCTAATAACGGATAACTGCCCATTTGACTGACTACTGCACTAATAGCTCGCCAACCCGGGATTTCACCGCTATGCCGGAATCCATATTCCAGCCGTGCACCTGCCACTGATAACTGCCCGGAATCAAGTCCTGATCCAGGTTACATTTTGTCCCCTTTTCAACCCACTTGGTGGCCACCACCACGTTGTCCCGCATAATCAGCACTTTGTATTTGTCCGCACTGCTTACTCCGGACCAGGACAACGAGATGCGCTCTCCCTCGGAGAACTCCAGTTCGCTGGCTTCCAGGCCGGGTATCTCTACCGCCTTGAAGGGCATCTCCAGGAGTTCGGACCTAGTCTGTATCATTACTCCGGGTTTGCTGAACATCCCGGAGCCGAACAGCCGGAAATAACCCTCCCCGGCATACATATCCTCGGCATAATAACTGGACTGGCCCAATCCACTGCCAAACATCCCAAGGGAAAGTTGGCCCAATTGCAAATCCTTGGAGCCTTGCAGTCCTTCCCCATGGGTGTATGCGCTGTCCGGTTGCCCTTCGCCTGCAGGGGTGAAGTATCTGTCTTGTGCTTCGAGAAATTCCGCATATAGATTGTCCTCCCCGGCCTGAAACTCCCGGGACTGCTCTGCACGTAGGCCGCTGAGGAAGCTTGCCTCGGAGACATATTCGCTGCCCGGGGCAACACCCTGTGATTTCGCGATATCCATGGTGGTCTGGAATCTGTTTTGCCCGGCCTGCTCGCCCCCTTCCTTCATGTCTTCCATAACCCGGTCAAAGGGATTTTCCAGAAACCGTTCAGTCGGCTTTTCTGCCTGCACATCAGGTCCGGTATCCGGCCGTTTCTCTCCACCGCCGGTATCCTGGGGAGATTCCTGGGGAGGCCCCTTGTGTACCAGCATATCCTTGCCGTAGATATGCTCTGCATTCAAGTCCAGCTGCCCGGTATACACCACGCGGTCCTGGAATCTGATCACATCCGCTCCCTTAATGCTCAAGTCATTCAAATTCATGGCATTTTCAAAATCCACATCCCCCTGGGCGATGATATCCAGATTTCCCTGCAGATCGTTTTGATTTGCAAAAGTCACGTCCTCTGCCTGTTCGACCCTGAGGTCCCCGTCTATGTTCAAGATATTGTTAAAATCAATATCCTGGGCCTCTTGAACCGTCAGCCCCTCCAGGGGATCGGTTTTGCCTATTGCGCTGTTAACAACCAGGTGTTCGCCATGGTGGTTATTGATAATCAGGGTGTCCGCTCCGGTCTTACTATCCCCGTTTATGGAATGTTGCGGATCTTTTCCGAGTTCCAGGTGATCATCCGCAGTGATAAGCACATCTCCGGTAACCTGCAAAGCATCGTGGTATTTCTGGTTGCCGCTCAAGCTGAGGTTATTGTTTACCAAGTGCGTGGTGTTTCCGGAACCTTGCACTTCTATCTCACCCTCACCTGTCAGGTCGCCTTTGACAACAACCTCGCCGCTCTCCTGGTCCGCCTGCAGATTAACATGTCCCTGAGCATGGACGTCATCTTCCAGCTTGATTCTTTCAGCTCCCTCCACATGTAGTTGGCCACCTTGGTCAAGGTTCAGTTGATCTTCAAACACCACCTCGCCGCTTGCCTGTATGTGAACATCGCCATGTGCAGTAACCCCGTCCCGGAAAGTCACGTTCCGGGCCTGCTCTATATGCAGGCCACCGTCAAGGCTTACCCCGCTTTTAAAAATTATATCCCTGGCTTGGTGGATGGTCAGGTCTTCCAAGGGATCCTGGTCCCCGACCCGGGTATTAATGACAATGTCCCCGTCCTGGCCCGCCCTGAGGCTCAGCTTATCTTCACCCTTTTGGGAATCCCCGTTCAGGTTGTGCTCTGCCTTACCTCCCAATTGGATGGAACCATGGGAGTGGATAGAAGACTCCCCGCTTACCTGCAGGGAATCATTGTATTCTTGATTTCCGGATATCTCGATCTCGCTATCGTTCAAGTACATGGTACTTCCTGAACCGTGCACGGCAAGAGAGGAACCGGAGCCGCCGGTCACGGTCCCGTGGATATAGATTTCCCCGCCCTGTTTGGGGTTTTTCAAGGTCAAGCCGTGGTTGAAGTTGGTCTTGCTGGAACCATCATCAGAATCCCCGATATGGATTTCGTGACTGCCCTGATCGCTACCCACTACCATATGGTCGGAACCTGTATGCAACCCGGAGAGTTCTTTATTATTCAGGTGAAAGGCATTGTTGCCGGCAGAACTGTTCTCTCCCAGGACAATCTTGTCATCGGAATCGGGCGGTTGCACGTGGAAAGTGCTGCCCGCCCGGCGTAATTGGCCGGCGATATCCAAGTCATTAGCCATCAAGGCCAGTTTGGGCCCTGCAGAGACGTCGCTTCCCACCTTCAGGGTCCCTTTATCAACCTGGATTTTCACTGGAGAGCTGGTGTGTTTTTGCTCCAGGCGACTCAGGGTCATGCCGTCTGCCTCGGTTATATCCACTTTTCCATTGGCAGTGAGATTCAGGGTGTCCGCCTCGATTGACCCCGTGACCTTGCCTGCCGGGGCGTGCAGGATCGCGTTTGAACTGCCCTCCAGGTCGTCAATCTGAATATCGCCTTTTTGGGATCTGATATGAATATCACCCACTTCTCCTTGAACAGAATCGATCTGCACATCACTGTCAGCGGTTATAACCAGATCACCACCGTGCATCTGCAAGGAACCAATATGCAGATCCCCGCTTTGATGCACTGTCAAATCACTGTCCTTGCCCATGTCCACGCTCAAGTCCTCCACCCGGGTCGTTAAATGCACATCCTCATTCTCGCCTTTGTCAGTGATGTCAAGTTTGCCGGCGCGTATACTTTTGCCCACGGCAAGCCCACCTCCAGCGTGCAGATCCACCTCGCCACTTTCGCCCACATCCAGTTTGGGCAGCACGGTCAAGTGATCATCAGCCTCCAGGTCAATAGTTTCCCCCTTGGCAGTAGGCAAATGTACAACAGACAAGGAAGGATTAGAATCACCAGCAGTGGCGTTCAAATTCAAATCCCCGCTATGATCAGGGGCAATCAGGACATAATCATGGTCCACCCGGGAAGGTACCTCCATCCCTTTCATGGTGCTCTTACCTGTTTCCAGCTGAACCCCCCATTCTTTTTTGTTTAGTTCTATACCACCCCAACGACTATATCCAAAGTGGTAATCATAATAGGGGCCCAACAAATTGACCTTATCTGCCCATACATCTATAGCATAATCTTGATTCAACTCATAGACTCCCTCTTTTGCATCCAGGGTTACTTCAGAATCATTATAAGTATCAATGTCATCCACGTGTAGTTCATCAGCTGACTGTAAAACCACATCACCTTGACCACCCAAATCTTGTTGTTGGACCGATTCTGCCTTGAGAGTTCCTCCTGCTCTTACCTGGATACTGTAATCTGTTTTCCATTTACCAGTGATTGCATTTTTTACCACGAGATCATCTGCTTCATGAACGTGTATATCTCCACTATCACTGCTGGCCCAAAGCTTATCCACGGAAGTGTGTAGATCCAGGTCTTTTTGAGAATCTACATGCAACTCCTCAGAGATAAGGATCGCCCCACTATGGGTATCTATTTTATTTGCCTCCAGATGAATATCCTCTTTAGCCTCAAAAATGCCGCTAGGCACAGTCAAATCCCCGCTGGTATGGATATCCAGGTTTTTGGCCGGCTCAAACCCGGACACTCCTCCAATAAATCCATGCAAGGCCAGATCCTGTTGCAAATCCAAATCAATGTTCCGGCTGGCCCGCAGTTCAAAATCACTTGCCTGCAATCCTTCAATATCCAGGTTGAGATCACCCCTGGTCTGACCAAAATACTTTGTATGGACCGAGTCTTGTTTGTCACCGTCCCGGTTCAGATCAATATTTTGATTTTATTCTGAAACCTTTTGCCTGTCCGGGGCAAGGGGCTTGTCCCGGATACGGACTTCGCTGATTTCGCCCTTGAAGTAATGCCCGTCCGCATATGCTCCAGCACCTGCCTCAGCCCCTATAAGCGTACTGTTGTCGTGGGTATAGCCGATTTTGTTCGCAGATCCTGATAACTCCACTGTATCCTTAACTTCCCCGTCCACATACAACTTCAAGGAGCGTTGGTTAAAGGTGCCGGTAACTTGGTGCCAGCCGGAAAGTCCTTGGGTGAAATCCTTTGAAGTCTTGGCGACCTTGTAGTCACCCCCCACTTTTACCCAGAATTCGATCCGGTTGTCGTGAAGCTGCAGCTCATAGCCACCATTTTGAGTATTGGAAAGGATTGCTTGAGTGTTGTAGTAACTTACACTCCAGTCCTCCGGGTTTACCTTGGTCTCTATAGTCAGGGCATCAGTGGGCTTTAGTTTTTTCGAACTGCCCAGGTCCACATAGTCATCCTGCCCGTCAAACCCCAGGGAGGAATCCTTGTTCCCTTTAAGTTCACCGTCCAAGGAATATTTACCTGAATCTTTCAAGGTATTGCCCTCAATGTTTTGCAGTTCATAATCTCCTTTCAGGCTAGGGGAATTCCTGTCTCCATGGGCTGTTATGTCCACCTTTTGTATTTCATTGTCAGGCGCGTCATTTGCCGCCCGGATATCTCCGTCCACAATCACTTTTGTCCCGGAAAGATCCAGGATGTCCTTGGCAGTAATGTTGCTGTGCAACTTCAATATGGAGTCCGTATTCAAGAGCACCCTGTCTGCAGAGATGTCCTTGTCTATCTTGAAGTCAAAGTGTTTTGCCTTGTAATCCAACAGTTCGGGCGCTTTATTGTAGAAAGTGTCCATGTCGAGTATGCCGCCTGCTTGCAGGGACAGACCGGATTGGTATTGCAGTGCCCTATCACCGCCCGAAGGCTTGATCACGTTTAGATTTCCGCTAGCGCTGCTCAGCCTGATAGTATCTCCCTGCACGGCAGTGGAGTCGTGTTCTGAACTGGGGTTGTAAGCCCTGTCCTTATATGCATAGTATTTCTTTGGAGAACCATACTGCTCTTTAGAATGTTCTCCGGTCCAATTCTCTGACCCGATTTCCAGGAAGTTATCGGATTCAATGGAAACATCCCCGCTATCGGCATGTGCTGAAAGCACTCTGAGGCCCTTTCTTACCTCGCCACTCCCGTCTCTTTCCTTGAGCCCTATATCGCCGGTCCGGGTCTTTGCCTTGGCCAACTCATTAACAGCCATCTCCAGGCCGGTTATCCCGTTTTGGGCTTCAAGTTCCAGGGAATCCGCTACCAAATCCACCGCGGGATCAATAAATTCCTCTGCGATTTTGCCCTGCTTGGAATGAAGATGAATATCTCCGTGGGAAGTTTGGTTTTTATCTGAAGAACTCCCTTTCTTGTAACTGCCCGCAGTCAATTTGTGCACCAGGATATCCCCGGCTGCCACCACCTCGATGTCGTTGTTTTCATTGTTGGTAGACAGCGAGACACCTTCAAGCTCCACCCGGGTATCGGTGTGAAGGGTCAAGCCACCGTTTTGGACCTGAACATTTTCCAGCTCAAGATCCTTGTGAGCAAGATCATCGCCTTTCTGGCTCAGCGTGACATCACCCTTCCCGTGGGTGATCAAACCCAGGGTGTGCACATCCGTCTCCAAATCCAGCCCGCCATAAGCTTCCACCGTGAGTTCGTCTGCAGAGAGGCTACCGCTGTTTTGTTGAACAGAGCCGCGAATATTCAGATCAATATCCCCCTGGCCCCCGGCCTGGACGGTTTCCAGGGTCAAGTTGGAGGAGTCCTGGTCTTCCTTGTTTTTATCATGGGTTAGCAGGCTAATGTCGTTGCGTTCTCCGCTGCCCTGGGTGCGCACGTTATTCGCTTCCATCTTCCCCAGGGAACTGATGTTAATATCCCCATGGGCAGCAACTAGATTTTGCAATGTCAAATTCTGGTCATTACTCAAAACAATATCGCCTTTTCCGGAAAGCTCTACATCCAGCTTTTTCACATGGGCGTTGGCTACCACCTTGTCTGATTCATTCGCATGGTAAATATAAAAATCATGCTGCGCTCTTCCGTACAGGCTCGAGGTGTCCAATTTGCCCTTTCCGGTAAAGTCCACCCCGCCTCCCGGGGACTTCAAGTCAACTCGCTCTTGGGCATTGATATAAGAACCCCTGAGATCTATATGTCCACCACTCCTGCCGGCAGCAAGGCTTATCTCACCCTGATCCGCAGTAGCCAGCAGATGCGTATGCTTGTTCCCCCTGATACTGCCATCCTGCTCGGAACCCGAACCGCCGGCTCCGGCATGGACATCGATATGGCCATCCTGGGCTTTAACTTCCATCCTGCCCTTGAGATCAATATCGTGTCCGGCACGGACAGTTATCTTCTCACTGGCCATCACATCCGCCTTTTGGGTGATATCCCCACCTGCCCGGAGTTCTACCTTGTCTCCGGGTGTCGTGTCCTTCTTGCTTTTCAGGCCCAAATTGACGTTATCCTCCAGGTCCAACTGCGTGCCTGCCCGCAGATTCAGGGATTTATCTCCCTTGAGAAAGATCTGGGCAGGGTGGTCAGTATCCGGATGTTCCTGTTTGTCCAACTCCACCGTCAGCTCCTCACCGCTTTGAATACTAATTCCGCCCTTGTCCTTCTTATCTGCCACTATATTCCCGCTGATATCCGCCTGACCGGAGACATCGATATCTACATCACCAGCACCGATGGAATCCCCGTGAAAACGGGCAAATGTATCCTTGTCCCGGGAAGGGTGTTGTACTTTGCGTTCGCTAATCAGCTTGGTTTTTGTATCATATTGCTGTTCTTGCTTCCACTTGGTGACGTCTTTATCAGTAATCGTCTTGGACCGGGTGGATTGAGTATGATAGATAGCCTTTTCCTTGTAAGCTTTGAAAGTATCGCTAGTTACTGTATATTTTTTCTGGCTGCGATCCACGTGTATGTCTTCACTGCGCGAGGTCCAGTCGTAAGTGTAGTCCTTGAACTGCTCATCTACATATTCCCAATCCCACCACGGCTCCTTCTGGACAATATACCAAAATTTACTCCCACCATCTTCGTCGTTCCATCCGGAACTGTACACGTTTACATAGTCCCCGTCCCCACTTGGTTCTGTGTAGTCTTTCCAGGGCAAGTTGTCGAAATAATTCTTAGCCACACTCCTTGAACCTCCTTCACTGTGATAAGACCAATCCATATCATCCCGGTATAATTGCACACCGATCCAAGCCCTGTCATCAGAGTCGTCGCCGATTAATGACTCGATCTTATTCTCTTGAGCCCAAGTCTTTGGCTTGGCAATAAAAACTCTATTAGTTCCTTGGGGCCATGCCTTATCGTCGCCTGGCTCCATCCCAGGCGGCAATCCCTTCCAGCCGCCCCATTCTGATTTTGCTCTATTGGCCGCCGTCAACCAAGTTACCGAGTTTTGCTTTTTTGTATATTCACGCTTATTGTAATCAGTGTACTTCCAACCAACCGTTGGTTCATTTCCATCTTTCTCTACTTCTCCTGTTACACGGGCCGTGTCCTTGAGGTAACCCTGGGGCACGTAGACGTTTCGTCCTGTACCAAAAAAATCAGGTACATGCTCGGGTTTGTCTTTTATGTGTGTATCATTTTGCTGGGGCTTATAGTTCTTCGGCGTGGGCTTATAGCTCGCATCTTTTGCCCATTCCGGCTTTTTGTCCAAACTCACTTCACCGTCCTTTTCAGCTAGGTTGAACTTGCGCTTGCCCGGACTGTCCAATTCTATTTTCCACCTTCCGGGACCAGGTTCATAGGCGTGATTTTTGGTTCTCGTTTTTTCAAGAGTCTCGTACCTATAAGTAGTCTTGTCCGCAGCGGGATGAGGTTCATATCCCTTTATTTCCCCGTCTGTTTGAAACCTGGATCTATCCTGGTGATATTTCACTTTGGCAGAATCCTGGTATCTGGCCACCAGTTCGCCACTCGCTTTCTCCTTGTCCTCGATCCAATTACTTTTATCCACCAAAGACCACACCTTTATGGAAGAGATGTCATCGCTATCCAAGGAGGAATCATCACTTGTCCAGTGAGTCTTGCTACCTTGAAAATTCTCCTCGCTCCACGCAGTTATCCACATATCATCTGGCACCTTGACCGAAGAGAACTCATCATCCAGTCCCTTGAGGGTAGGATACTTGCCAGGGGAAAATTTATATTCATCTCCCGAAGAAGCAGAATCTTTAGACAATGTGACCTTGCCCTGGGCATCCGGACTCAAGCTCCATTGCTTATTATCCAGATTCAGCTCCCCATCCAGTTTCTTGTCACCATCCAGATATTTTGTGCCCTGAGAGTTAGCAGTATGGAAATACTCCTGCGCGCCCTTGGGCATCCGGATATATTTATCTTGCAGATTTTCGACATCTGTCATGTGATAAATCTTTTTATCATTATTATGCCAACTGGGTGTCCATTCAGAGGTTCCGGTTTGAATCTCCTTGGGATTTGAATACTTAAAATCAAACAAGGGCCGGTAACCCAGGTGGTTCAGCACCGTACTGCGCTGATCCTGATCCAATTTTTCAAAAGGCTTATTATCTTGCGGTTTGTCGCTCCAGTTTATATTGTCGTTGTCGTAATCCTTGCCCTCCACAAAATAGTCCCTGATCTTGTCACCATTGTAATAACCTATCTGGTTCAGGGTCACGTCCATCTTGTAATACTTTGTACCCACCTGCACATCAGCAGTGCCTGTCTTGTGATCAACCGTGGTATGCTCCCAGTGTACCTGGGGCACTTCTTTCGTCCCGTCCTTGGTTTTCTCGGTACCTGCGGGGATGTGCACCTGCTTTTCACGGGTAGTGTTGATCGGCTCGCTCACATCCCAGGGATCCCCCTCATGGGCATCTGCCTTGATCTCCAGGTCTCCACCCGCCTTGAGGCTTACCTCGCCTTGTGCATCCAGTTTCCCCTTGCCTGCAATCTTGACATCACCCTCGCTCAACTCTGCGCTATCCAGGTTCCCGGTAAGCCTGTCCGTTTTCCAGTCCAGGCCCACACCGGCATGGATATCCATATCCTGAAGTGAGACGACATTGCCGCTAATGAACAATTTTTTGCCCGCATTCAGAAGGACGCGCGAATCATCGCTTGCGCTATTGTTTTTCACCATGCCCTGGAGATCCAAATCCGGGGCCTGGAGATACATCAGGCCCTTGGCCCGTACCTCGCCGGTATTATCTTCACCTGTGCCCTTTACAATCACCTTGTCCCTGGCGAAAAGCCTTTGCTCGCTCCCCTCCTGCCAAGCCCTGATCCGGCCATCCGGGGCTGACACTTTGATCCCGCCCCCTTGGACCTTTATTTTTTCCGCGGCATCCACTTGGGAATGTTTTTTAACCAGCACATCACCTTTTGGGGAGTTTATATCGATCCTATCTGTCTCCGAAGTATGCCCCCGGGTATTTTGCATCTCCACAACCTGGCCCAGATAGCCATTGATCACAATGTCGCCCTGCGTTGCATTCAACTCCACCCTGGAATCCTTGTCTTGCTTGGCATTCAGGGTGCCTTCCTCCAAAACATCAATGGCCCTGGCTTGCAGGGAAAGTCCTTTCCAGGCCTGTACCAAGCCGCCTTGTACCGTGGCTTTGCCCTGTTTGGATTTTATATCCACAACCCCGCGCTCGTCTTGGCCAACAGATTTCGCAGCAAGGGATTCTTGGCTATTCCGGTGCTTGAACTGACTTTGTACCAGACCATCAATACTAATAGCCTTCTGGGCACGAAGCTTCAAATAGCCCTGTTGAGAAGTCCTTACAGAACTGCCTTGAGATATTTCAATCCCATCCTGGACCGCCCGGAGTACCAGCTTGCCACTTGCAGCCACATGGCCACCGGCGTCTTCCCCGGATTCAGTACCCAGGCCAAGCTTACCGTCAGTAGCTTTCAGTCTTGCAATTGCCCCGCTGTACCACTCCTGCACAGTATCCTTGTCCATCTTTTCCACACCGGCATAAACCGAACCAGCCAACTGCAGTGAATGGGCCTGAATATCCAGTTGGCTCGCATTGTTGCGGGTTAACAGTTTTGAACCCTTGGTAAGGGACAACACTCCGTCAGTCTGGATATGCAGTTTCTTGCGGCCAGTTACGGTTGCATCAGCCGAGTCGTTGCCTATGCTGATTTTTGTCGCGGCATCGCTTGAGCCCCGCGCAAGACTCAATTTTTGCGCTCGCAGAGTGTCTTCAATATCGATCCTGGTGGGAGCGTTTATGTGCATGTTCCCCTTAACCTGCACAGAACCGTGGATATGGACGGAATCCCGCACATCGATCCGCACCTGGTCTTTATTTGAACCGGACTGCGCCTGGTTAGTCTCAAGGGTTCCCTCCAGATCCAGTTTATTTGCCTGGAGTATTACAGGTGCGGAGTGGGTGATGATCCTTCCATTTTCGCCCTGGGCAATCTTTCCGGATTCAGATTTTAGCCGCACCTTTTTCAAAGAGGCATTTTCCCCTGCTTTTACCTCGCCGTGTAGCCGGAGATCATTGCCAGCATCGATTTCTATCGTTCCTCCGGATCCTGTAGACAACACCCTGCCCGTGCCCTTATCACTGTCAGCTATCAATATACCCTTGTTTTCAGAGTCAATGGTTATATCCCCGGCTGCCTGAAGTTTGCCCTCAATCTCGAGTTGTTCATCCCCACTTACTGTAATCGCCGAACCCTGACCCTTGGCAATCAGATCGCCCTTAATACTACCACTGCTGGGATTGAGACTAATGGAACCGTTTATTGTCTCCAAAGCCCCGCTATAATCCAGCACCATATCCTTTCCGGACGCGGACTTGCTGCTATTGATCTCCATGGTCTGGTAGGAACGGATCTTGCGCGCAATATATACCTTGCCATTTTGCCCTGTCTTGGAACCAATAATTACTTTCGACCCTTGTTTGCTCGCATCAATACCATAATCGGGACCGGAGTTGCCTTTAGATGCCAAGATGCTGATTTTGCCCGGAGCATTCAGATAGATACTGCTATTCTCGCCAGTAGTATCCAGACTGGCTGAGCCCAGCATAACCAGTCCATTATCCTTGTAAGCAGACAGATCATTGCCCAAATTGGTATCTGCGCCTTTGCCCCCCTGGAGCTCGATGCTCTTGCCGGCCTGTATTTTATTGCCCAGGCGGATTTGCTGCTGGGTCTGCAGGGAAACCCCGGTTTGGGCTTGCAGATGGCCGTAGATTTGGGCGTCTTTGTTTGAATCTATACTGATATTCTTGTCATGGCTGTATACATTGGCTTTGGCCGGCATCCTGAAGCCCATGCCGTCACTACTTGGCCCGCCCTGGATATCTACCTCGGAATAAGCCATCAAGTCAGCGCCTACTGTTACCTCGCCTCCCTGTTTTGTCTTTGCCTTGCCACCCAGATGGACCTGTCCCCGGGAATCTAAAACTATCTCGGACTCGGAAGGCTTTTGGGTCCACTGGACATCTTGCGGGCTCCACGGGTAATCCCCCGAGTGCACCACGCCGCCGGAAACAATCGTGCCCAGTATCTGAACATCCCCTCGTGCATCCAGCTTTACTTGACTCGTGCCGGAATCATTTGATTTGCCCCCGGAGTTAAGCATGGAATCGTCGTCCATGTACACGGAAACTGCGTCCTGTTTCCCTCCATATACCTGCACATTTTGGGAAGCAGCCAATTCCGCGTTGTGCATGTTTACCCGGCCATTTATGCTCTTTACCTGCACGCTGGAGCCCGGGCCTGCAAAGCTAACCCCTTTGTCTTCCACCAGGCTTCCGCCTGCAATCAGATCACCCTGGATTATAGCCTTTTTAGAGGCGTGAACATCGACCTTGCTATCCGGATTCGAGGTAATCAACTCGGATTCCCGGGCCAGATAAACACTTACTCCATCTGTGTTTGCCCCTTTCTCATCCACTATTTCCAGGCCCTGTTTCTTTGTACCTCCGTACAACTCGATATCTCCGCCCACCTGGGTATCACCCTGCCAATACGTCCACTCCTGGGATTCCAGGGTCAAGTCCGACCTATCCTGTTTTATGTCAATGTCGCCTTGCAGGATCAGGGCGTCTTTACTGCGAATATTTATGTCCGCGTTCTTGGATTGAGTTTCCAGGGTCCCTCCTTGCAGCAAGAAACCAAACTTGCCCTGATCATGGTTTGCCAGATAGTTATCAATGCTTTTATCCAAATACCGAACAAGTTTCTTGTTTCCAGTGCCCATCTCCAGGTCCATACCCTGGTGCGCAGTAACACTGCCCTGCACGACCATCTGGTTTTGGGAGGCAAGCTGTACACTGGAATGTTTCTTTGCTGCCTCGACTTCGGAATTGAGGCGCAATTTACCACCTGCCTCGAGATCTATATCCGAATGCTGGGCTGAGGAACGGACCTGTCCCGACTTTTGCAGGAGCAGATCACCAGAGGAGATTATCTGGACATCCCCGGCAGATTCGATGCTGTCCACGTCCAGATCGCCCTTGGCCTTGAGGGCAACCTTTTGTCCACCGGCACTTACCTGGCTCGTGGCTTTGATGTTCAAATCCTGGATATTTTGCAAGGTGATCCTCTGGACCTTGAACCTATTGCTTACATAGTCGTTTTCCTGCAGTTCGATAGTTCCGCCGGCACTGCTGTGAAAATCCGCATCTGCAGTGCTGTGCTTTTTCCAGAGAGCGGTGTCTGTAAACTCCTGCTCGGACAAATCCACATCCTGCTTGCCCTGCCCCAGGTATTCGTACAGACCGTAAATGGACTTGCTGTAGCGAACCTCCACCCAGTCGTGCTTGTCAAGGTCCACCTTTTGCTCCTGTTTCCTGCTGGTATGCGTGCTATGGGCAATCTCCCGCTTCTTCCACAAGTCTGCCTCGTTGTCGAACCGCTGTTTGTTAACGTAACTGGAAAGATAATGCCCCTTTGAAGGGTCTTGTGAAGAAAAATCATGTTTTTCGGGATTTTTCCAGTCCGAGGATTGGGCATAGTCCACCTGGTCAAGATCAACATTTTTAGTTTGCTGGCCGGTGTAGCGATAAACCGTATTGTTATTGCCGTGCACATTTTTGACTAATGCGCCATTCTTTACCTCTACATCTGCCAAATCTATCTTCCGCTTATTACCCTGGTACTGGTAAATGGGATAATTCACCCCGATGATATCTGACTGGGCTGCATTGGCCAGGGCTTGCTGCTTGGTACCGGACAAGTCCTGGAAGTCTTTCAGGTTGGCCATATCGATAGTTAGCACATCCGAGAAAGCACCCAACGTTCCGCTGTCCGCATTCGCGTTCAGATTCAAGGCACTCCCGGAGACATTCAATCTTTCGCTACTGTCGGACTCGGAAAATTTCTGGGACATCTCGGGGCTATGGGGATACAAATGCTGCATAAGCCCAGGAGACAAATACGGGTCTTGGTTATTGGACCTACCCTTTTCGTAGACTGCATCCAGGATGGAACCACTGGACGCTTTCAAGTGCACCTGGTGTCCGGTAGAGATCACAGCCGCACCTGCTTGCTGGGAATTTCCCGTATCCCCTATTTCCCAGGCTTGGGGATCTGCTATCTTCAGATCGCCCTGCGTCTGCTGGATATAAACATTGTCCCTGGCCCAGACTGCCACTCCCCCGTTGCCGGAAACATCGCTGTTCACCCTGAGGTGGTCATCGCCACTACCCTTGGCCTGTATACCACCTTCCCGGGCATCCAACTGGATCAAATCCCCCTTGACGTGCGCGCCGGATGACTCGCTGTGCCCGCCGATGCCTTCCTGGGCAGCAATATGTACATCCCCGTGTTCTGAATGGACCTTCTTCAGGACCAAGCTTGCCCTACTCCGGAGACTGGAGGAAGTACTACCAACTGCTTTTAGCTTGACATCCTGATCTGCCTGTACATTTAACGCACCCTGTTCGCCCTCCACCAGCAAGTCAACCTTTTCACCTGCTGTCACTTCCGGGCTCTTGCCGTATATGCCCGCACCTGAAGTGGTCTTTATCGAACCATTATTGCTGGTAAGGTGTATTGGCTTGTCAGGACTATTAGAAGATACGTGAATATCACCGTTTATGTGCAAATCATTCCGGGTATTAACAAATATGCCCGGATCATTGGCTATATGCCGGGGCTCGATTGTAATCTCGTTATCCGCTTTTATCCAATTGTGGTAATATTCTTTGTATCCTGCAGTTATGGTTTCCCGAAGATGCACGGTTTTCTCCAAATCCAGAAAACCGTGATGGGTAGTCCATTTATGATGCGTTACAGTCTTATTGTTATATGTGCTCTTATACTTGTTATTCCCGGGATCTGCAGACCAATTTTTCTTTTCTTGGCCGGTTAGATTCGCCTGCTTCCAGTTTGAAGAATTTGCATAATCGATCTTGCTCAGTGTCTTTTTTGCACCATCCTTACCCTGGTAGCTGTAAATCTTGTTTGAATCCACTTCCCGAACCTGGGTAATGTTTTTCTTTAACTCAACTGCAGTGTTTCTCTTCTGAAAATGATATACCTTGAATGCGGCATCCTCGTTGTCTTCGTTCACATATGTGCTCTCATACTTGTTATCTTCGGGATCTTCAGACCAATTCAACTTTTCCGATTCGGTCAGATTCGCCTTCCAGTTGGAAGAATTTGCATAATCGATTGTGCTCAGTATCTTTCTTGCACCATCCTTACCCTGATAGCTGTAAATCTTGTTTGAATCCACATCTCGGACCTGAGTTTTATTTTTCATTAACTCAACGCTGTGTACGTTCACAACAGATTGCGACTCTAGCAAAGGCCTGGGATCATCAGGATGCGTACTCTTATTGACCAGGGTGCCGTTCTTGACCAAGGCATCAATCCCCAAAATAGAATTATCTTTATATGTTTTTTTAGTAACTTTGGTCACTTCTTGGCCGCTTACCCAGTGATAATAGCGACCCTCCTGGGGCTTGTATTTAAAATTCGCATCACTATCGGTTTTCTTTTCCGTTTTTTGTTTTTCATAATCAATAGTTGGATTGCCCTGATCATTCGTTGTTTCAGTGCCTTTGTAATGATTGTGCACAATTTCCTGCTTTCCTTTAGCATTTTGTTGGAATATATACTCGTCTTTTTGCAGGGTCTTGGTATCCTTGAGCACTATCTTGCCCCGGGAAGTGGAACGCGTATCAATACCCCTCAAGGTCAGGTCGTACTCGCTTTGGTTATTTATCTCGACATGAGGGGTTCCCTGGGCTACCTGGATGTTGCCCTGGCCGGTATTCTGGTCGATCTTGCCCTGGCCGGTATTGATGATTTCCCCGGCCAGAGTTACCCGTCCGGCAGTTGGCTGCAGTTCATTGATCACGATCTGTTCTTTATTGGCATCGAAAAATCCGGTTATAGGAGTGGGGAACCCGCTTTCCGAACTATAATCGATTCCAGGCACCGAAGCCTGGGGTTGGGACATGTTCTCCAATTGCTTAATGGTTTCATTGTTCTTGCCCTGGGGACGTATGCGCACATTTTGATCAGGTGAAAAAGATTCCTTTATATTGACAACCATATCACTAACACCGCTTTTGATGCTTCCGTTGATATTTATTGCCTTGGCGTTTATATCCACATGTCCCCTGGCATGGATCTGGCTTTCATCCTGATCGTTACTGGAAAGTTTATCCTTGTACTTGGTGGAATCTTTGTCCACCTCCCCTTGCAACTCCTCTATTGCGCTCTTGTATACCTGCCTGGGATCAGCCAGTTGCTCCAAACCGGAAGTATTAAGGTCAAAATTCCCATTGGCCTTAACATTGACATTCTTACCCTTTAATTTACCGGTAACGTTGATTGAGCCATCTTGGTTAGTTACTTCCACATCCCCGACATGATTGTAAACAGTGCCCCGCAAATAAAGATGTTTCCCCGAGGATTCGAATCTATTTTTCTGTTCGTCACTAAGATTGCTCCAGGATTTGCCCAAGTAGGTTTCGGCATCTCCGGTATCCTGGGTTATATTGATCTTGTTGTCCTTTTGTGCATCACTGCCTGAGACGCTCTTCTTATTGAAAAACACGTGGCCAGGTTTAAATGCCTTGGAGGTATTCCCAGCAGGGAACCTGACATTGGTGTCGTGGATAACCGCATTTTCCACTAGCATACTGAAAGGGCTCTGGTTTGCTATGTTTATTTCCGCTCCGCTACTGCCCTGGAGTATATTTTGCTCAGTCCAGTTTTCCACCTTGGATTTCCCGGTACTGGAAGCGTCTACAAAAACAGAGCCCGGGGCTGCATAACTATCCGGCAACTTTAACATGATACGGTCATACTGTTTGTTGACCATATTATGAGTTTTGCCATCCTTGGAGAGTTCTTCAGTTAATCCCAATTTTTCAAGGGCTTTTTTAACCTCCTTTTTCTCGCTCTGATACCGGGCCACAGCCTGTGTATCGCTGGCATGATTGGTTATCCATTTCTGGAGATTTTCGTATCTCTTTAAAAGCATATTCGCAACATTCACGCTCTGCAGTTCTGCAGTAGGCATATGCTGGGGTTTATAAATGGCCAGGTTCTTCTTCAAGTCCTTGAACATCTTTTGGTCATTGTCAGTGTCTGTGGATCCCAGTGTATATTCTGGCTTGGCATACTCATAAGTAATACCGGAATCAACCTGCACTGTATCGCCAAAGTCTTTGTCCGAGGGAAGTTTTTTCACATGAAGCTTCAAATTACTGTGCACGCCAGCCTGAACCTTGACATTATCTCCCGCATTCACTTTATTGGTACTGCTTACATCCTTATCCCCGTCACCGGAGCCGCCGTAAGGCGGAATACCGATATTTATCATATGAGTACTTACATTGCCGCGCTTATTCCCCCCCATGCCTTCCCGGGCACTCAAGAATACATTGCCCAGGGAATACACCCTGGTTCCATCCTTTAAATAAATTTGATTATCTTCATTAATGCTCAAATAGGCCTTGGGATCATCGATATTAAACAAACCGGCAGTCTTTATGGTGCTCCTTGAATCGCCTCCCAGGTTATTGGTTACCCCCTTTGTATTTTGTCCAGCCCGCATATAGACAGTATTGGCCTGGATATAGGCATCATCCGCCTTGATATGGTTATTTGCATCTACCACGCCCCTGGCTTGGGCACCGGCTCCACCAATTAAATCCACCATCTTAACACTTACGTCCGGACTGGTCTGGGAGTAGGTCCGAGTAGTAATGTACAGGTCCCCGGTCTTGTTCTTCAACGTGGCAGCGCCTACATCCACCTCGGATCCTGTATAGGCCTTGATCTCGGACTTGGCCAGAGCAACATCAAGGCCGCCGGCAGCCTTTAATTTGACCTTGTCTTGGGCATCGACGTGTGTGCGCGCCCTTACATGGAATATGCCCTTGTCCTGCAAACTGCCCTTGATAAGCAACTTGGCCCCGTCCTGAACCTCGACCTTGGCCAAGAAGCGCTCGTCTTGTTTACCTATGTGGGTGACACTGGAAAGTGAACTCAGACTCTCAGCTGCTGCGGCACCTGAATTGATATTCAGATCATACTTGTTCTTGGTTAACTTATTGTCAGCATGGATAACCGCATCGTCCTGGACGGTAACCCGGGCGTTTTTGCCAATATTGACCCGGGAGGAACTAAGTATGGTATTTTCAGCAACGGCGCCGGCACCGGATTTTGCTCCAGCCACAGATATGGCATCCGCCCGGGAATCCACGTCCTGATGGTAATTGGAGACAATATTCAATGATTGTACATTGCCCTGGTCTTTAGTGCCGATCCGGGCATTTTTGCCGATTACGGCCCGTACTCTTGTATTTTCCCTGGTTTTGGATTGGGCCCCTGCTGCGCTATACCCCAGAGCCCCGCTGCCAGCCACGCTCTCTGCCCGCAGTGTACTCTCACCCAAGGCCTGTACCGAGAGCAAACTGGCCTTGTCGATCCGCACATCCTCTCCTGCCCGGGCAATGACCTGACTGGATTTATTCTTTTGCACCGTGGCCTCGGACACCCCCACAGCAGCACCCGTCCCCACGGAAAAACCCTTGGCCGTGGCCGTGGCGCTGACAGAGGCCTGATCCGCCTCAATCCTGACATCATCCGCAGACTTGATCCTGCTGTTGTCCACATAAGCCTCGGTGACGGGATTCAACTCCACCTTCACTTTTGACCCCTCTCCCGCTACACCGATTGCACTCAGGGCCTGGGATTGGCCGTCCACCTCGGCGTCAACATCCACCTTGGTCTGGGCATACACATTCAGGTCATTAGCCAAGTCGATGCTTGGGCTGTCCTTTATATAGGCCTTGGTGGTCGTATCTACTACAGCTTTGGTGCTTCCCCCTGCCCCGGACAGAGCAAAACCCAAACTTGCAGAACCTGCCGAGGAAAACACTAATGAACTGGAATCCACCTTGGCATTTTCACTAGCCTGCACAACTAAACCGCCTGCATCTATCTTAGCATTATCATCCACATAAGCCTGAACATCGTTTTTAACCTCGTTTTTGGCCAACGCAACTGCCACAGACACAGAGCCCCCAACTGTACCTATAGACTCCGCTACAGAGATCGCCTGGGTATGAGCCTTTATTGTTGACTCATCTTGGGACTTGACCTTGATTTCCAGGTCTTTGTACTGTTTCCATTGATCGGACTGTGTATAGTCTACTTGGCTGAGACTGATCTCTCTTTTTTTCTTGCCGGTATAGCGATAAACCGCGTTGTTATCGCTGTGCCCATCCTGGACCAATGTTTTGCCAGGCATCACCTTTACCTTTTTGTCATGACTGGACACATAGTGCTCCTGGGAGGGATCCTGGGAAAAGAAGGAATAAGTCTCCACGATAGGAGAGTTTTTACTATACGCCCGGACCTCAGTGGCTGTAATATTCTTGGTATGCGTGCCTGAAGCGCTGATAGCGCCTCCCAGCAGGCCTCCCCCGCCCAGTGCCACGGATCCTGAGCTCACCCGGGCATCAATTGTGGCTTTATTTTCAGCATGTATCTCCAGCTTTTTACTTGTCTTGAAAGTGGAGTCTTTTGCATAGGCCAGGACTTTACTATCCCCAGTATGGCCTATAAAATTCTCTGCTTTGGCCCCGCCTACGGCTGCACCGACGCCGCCTACCCCACCTATACCAACGCCCGCGGCCCACGACCAGGTCTTGGACTTGATGGTTGCCGTATTCTCTGCCCGGATGCCAACCTCTTCAGCCTGGATTTGGGAATTATTCGCTATATAGGCCTTGGTCTGGTTGTTTATGCTGTTTTGGGCATGCGCCCCAGCTCCGGCTGCCCCGACTCCGGCTATACCGCCGCCGCCAACTGCTGCTGCGGCTGCCCAGCTGTGGGCATATATCTCCGACTTGTCCCGGGCTTTCATATCCAGGTCTGTTACATGGATTTCTGCATTGCCTATTGAGGCTATCGCGCTGTTACTTATTGCATTGTGGGCCAGACTGACCCCTATGGAGGCGGATATTCCCAAGTCCCCGCCCATGGCAACACCCAGAGAGGCAGTGCCCAGGTGGGCGTGGATTCGGGATTTATCGACAGCCCGGACAGTAAGATCATTAGCCCGGACTTCCCGGGTATCTTGTTTTCCGTCTCCCTTGACTCCCGCCTGAACATCAGTGGAGATACGATTAACCGCATTCGCCCCGGAACCGCTCAGGGCCACCCCGGCAGAACCGGCAACAGATATCGCCCCGGAAAAGGCATACACATGTGCATCTATCTGTGAGTTGGATTTGGCCTCAATCTTAACCTCATCCCGGGCCTGGAGTGTGGTATCCCGGGCATAAGCCTTGACCGTGCTCTCGCTTGCCTTGCGATTGACCAGTTCCCATGCTTCTTTGTTGGCATAATCCATATTGCTCAACCAGCCGGAAGCACCCTTCTTATCTGGCCTGGTCAAATTATCCTGAGCAATATATTTGTATACATCCCCTTTGCGCACACCTTGGGCAATCTTTACTTTATCTCCGTTTTTTATCTTCTCTGGATTATCCTTAGTGGTATAATCCGCATCCACATCTTCTTCCTCCCAACCTATCCTGTTCCTGGCCAGGGAGACACCGATAGATAATCCGGCGGCACTACCTCCGGAACCGCTAACTGCCAGCGAGGCCCCTAGGATAAAGGCATCTATGGAAGAGGCATCGTTGGCTGTTAAATCCAGATTTTTGGAACTGTCCAGCTTACTGTCCTCAGTATAGGCCTTGGTGCCACTGTTAATAACGTTCTCCGCCTGGGCCCCGGCACCGCTAACGCTCAGACTGTCCCCTCCGCTAAAACCTGCTGCCAAGGAGGCGGCCCAGGCAATGGACTTGATCCGTGCAGAGTTTTCAGCCTTTATGGAAATATCCCCGGAGGTGGTCTTGAATTTTTGTTCAGCCCCTTTTACATCTGCCCGGACATCGTTGTCTATCCGGTTTCTGGCCAGGCTCACTCCCAGGGACAGGTTTGCGCTGTCCCCGCCGGAAAAACTTGCAGCTATAGAGGCAGAACCTGCATGGGCAAAGACCGAGGACTTGTCTGCAGCCTCCAGACTCGCCTTGCTTACTTCGATATTGGAGTTCCCGCCCTGATGCACATAAGCTTTGGTATCCACAGCAATCCTGTTCTGGGCCCAGACACCGGAACCACTCGCTCCCAGAGCATCGCCCTCCCCCGCAGTCACAGCTACTGAACCGGAAATAACCACTGTACTGATCTTTTGCCCGGCAATGGCCCGCGGGTTCAGGCTTCCATCGGCTTGAACACTGGAGGACTCTATATAGGCCTGGACTTCACGGCTGTCTTTGTCTCCTGTCGCGCTATAACCTATGAAATTACGGGCTACCGCACTACCCAGGGAAACACCGGCTCCGGAATCACCCACTGAAACAGATCCGGAGAGGGCCACCACGGTAGAGGCAATGCCAGAGCTGTTTTCCGCACTCAGCTGCACATCCTGTGCATTTGTAATCTCACTGTCCCGGATAGAGGCACTGGTCTTTCCCCTGATGCTGTTTATAGCCACTGCACCTGCCCCGCTGACCGATATACCCGAGTCACCACTCAGGCTCGCAGATAAAGAGGCAGCGGCTGACACGGAATTTATATTCTTGTCAAAGACTTCGAACTTCAACTTGTCATTTGTATCCCCGGAGATTTGCAAACTGTACGCATCCCCGTCAGGAGTGAGCAAAGACCAGGTCTGGTTCTTGTCTACTTGCACAGAAGTCCAGTTATCGGATTGTAAATATTCCTGTTCGCCCAAATCCAGCTTCTGGGAATCACCGGTATATTTAAAGAGTTGATCCCCGGCTAGTACCCGGTCGCCCTGATGCACTTTCTGCTTGCCGTCATGTTTGGTATATTTCCAATACTTCCCCTTAGTTGTCAGTTTGGATTTCTTGCTGAATATCTTGTCCTGGTCCGCAATCCCGAGCAGATTTTCCAACTCCTTCAAAGTGGACTGTGCTTCGTCTTGATAGGCAGAACCATCCTTGTCTGCATAGGCAGCAGCGATATCCAGATCCAGGGCTGAAAACTGCAGATCCGAAGAATCCCTGGAAAGGAGCTGCTTGCCGGCGGAGTTGGCCTGTATCTGCACATCCGAATCTTTTACATCAACTGATGGGGCGTTTTTCACAAAGCTTTGCACATCATTGTCTATCTTGTTCTTGGACACAGTAGCCCCAAGTGAGATGTTGAGGCTGTCCTCGGAACTAAAATCCGCTCCTATCTGGGCACCAATGGCCCGGACATGTATATTGGCCCCACTTGTAGCCCTGGAAAGTATACCCGGAACATCCTCGTTACCCTGCTTGTCCGTAACCTCCCCGGTAATATCCCTCCATTGGTCAGTATTGGAAAAATCATCGACATTCATTAATTTGGGTAAATCCATCTCATAGCGAAAATGAATATCTCCGTATGAGGATTTTAAATCTTGATCTATTCCAATATAGCGGTAATAACGGTCTTGATTTTGATCATGGACTATCTCGCCGCCTGCAAGTCGTGTATCTTTCCCGGTGCTGGAAATGATGTTCTTGCCAGCATTTTCCGTGGTTTTTAGCTCCAGATTGCGCACAAAACTCTTCGCCGTGTTGGTAACCTTGTTCAGCGCTGTGGTTTCCCCAATACTAAAGCTGTCTCCGGAACCACTAGTGCTAATGGCAGAGTTCAATACCGCGCCCATGGCCTTGGCTTGGATCTTGGAATTGTCTCTGGAACTCAAACTTATACCGCGATCGCTGTTGATTGCATGTCCCTTGTTCTTGGCGGACAAACTGGCCCGGACAGTATTGTGGATTGTATTCTTGGAGGTTGCGCCTACTCCGGATATGGAGACGGCGTCTCCATCTTCATTATAACCCCCTGCTACTGAGCCGGCCACACTCAGATTCTTTATCCGGGAGTCGGAACCGGCATCCACAAAAGTGGATTCCTGGATATCAATATCCTTGTCCGGATTTTCAACTCCGGCAGTAACATCGTTATCCACTTTATTAAGGGCCAGGGAAAACCCTACAGAGAGGCTATTACCACTGCCCTCGCCTTGTAATTTCAGGTTCAGGGCCAGGCTGCCCGCCCCGGCGTCTACCTTTATCAAGGAATCATCGCGGGCAATAATGTTCATGTTTTGGGCATCAATTCCTTGGGAACCGCTTATAAGCGCATTTGTGTCCCCTTTCACGTCATTTTTGGACACAGTACCTGCCGCCGCAACCGCAGTACTGGAACCTGAGGCCTGGAGTGAAGTGGTTGTGGAACCCTCAGAGGACTGCCCGTCACTTTCCCCCGCGTGCCAAGGAGTTTGCTTGGTGGGATCCAATCTCTTGAAACCATCCTGATGCCAGTTTTCGTATTTATTCACCCCTGTGGAGACCTCGCTCTCCCGGCTTTTCATCTGGGTCTCCGGATCCTGGTACTGACCTGAACCGCTCTTCTGCACCGTACCTGCACCAGAGGCGGAAAACCCTTTTATCTGTGCCGCGTCCAAGGCACTCAAAACCACATCTTGTGCCCCAGTCACTTTACTGTCTGTCAGCCTGGCTTTGGTATCCGTATGTATATTATTTTTCTGCACTGACAGGCCCACGCTCACACTGCTGCCACCGCCTTTGTCAGCCATCAGGGCCACCCCGCCTGCATCTGCGTAGATGTCGGAACGATCCCAGGCAGTAACTAAAAGGTTTTTGCTTGGATCAATATGGCTGTTGTCAACTTGTGAACCAACATCGTGGTTAACAGTATTGAACGACACTGCGCCTGCAATACTCCCCGCATCTTTACTGCTGTTGGCCATCCCCCCGGACCCACCTGCGGTTATGGACCGGATCTTGCCGCCTTTCCTGGATCTGACACCAATTTGCTTTCTATTTTTCAGTTCTGTATCCTCTACCCGGGACCTGGTGTATCCACTCAACTTGTTCATGGAAAAGGCCCCTGCCAGGCCGGTGGAGGTTTTGGACTCGGTGGGAAAGGCAAATGCCACTGCCCCGGCCAGGGCAAACATAGAGGTCTGGTCAGAGGAGAACACCAGCATATTGCCCGAGGACTCGCTCCCTGCACCCAGGGTATCTCCCCCTTGCTCGAGTGGGCTCAACCCCCTTATCGCTGCCTGGGTTTTGGTGTCCATGAGGTTTAAACTAACCGCACCAGAAGCCCCAATACCAAAGTCCTGATCAGTATTTTTCAAAGAATTTTTGGACTGCTCTGATCCGGCAACACTAAAAGCGTGCACTGCACCGGTTGACTTTGCCGCCACATGCTTTACGGCATTGGCCCGGACCTTTGGGGCATCCTCCTGTCCGGATTTTTTCCCCAAACGGGCCTCAGTCTCCCTGGAAATATTGTTTACCCCCACTGAGGCACCTATTCCTTTGGAACCACCGGCAGATATCCCCCCGGCCCAGGTGATCTGGTGGGTTGAATCATAGGCATTCAGCATTATGCCTCCGCTATTAACAGTGGCTCCCGGTTTGATCAGGGCCTGGGTAGAATTCTGGATGTTGTTGATTAGTGTACTGCCCCCCACGCCCCAATTACCGCCAGAAGAGCCGGACTGGGCCAAGGCAAAATTGAGCACCCTGGTCTCTGCCCTGACTACAAAGGGGCTCTCCTGTGAGGTGTAGATATTACAATTGTCATTTATAACCGTACTGGAGGTGTTATGCATATCCATGAGCAAAAAGGATACCCCGGCAGCATCGCCGCTGGCCTTGACCGGGGCAGGATCAAAGATATTTTTCAGGTGCTTGAAACCTTTCTTATTTAAATTGAACTTAAAGATCCCGCTCATGTTAAACTGCTGCACCAAGACTTCCGAAGAAGTGATCACCAATTGGGGATTTTCCTCACCCTTTCGTGCTTGGTCTTGATTTATATCCACACCCGGCTCCAGGGTGGTCTTTGCACGGTTATCAAAATTCAAATAGGTAAAAGTCCCGGAAATGGCATCATCACTTGAAGCAGTACTGGTGGTCCAGGAATTGAACAGATTGCTCTTGATCCCCAGGGTACCATCCAAAAAGCGCATGATTTTCTTGGGCTTTTTGCCTTCCAGTTTCCCGTTGGCACCCAAAAGGTGTTTGGCCAGTTCCACTGGTGCGGTTTTCCAGGGATAACTCACTTCGGAAGTGACATTGGTGGCTTCCGAGGCATCAAGGTTTGCCCCTTTCTTAATAGTAGTCTGCGCCTGGCTGGAAAAGCTTCCCACGGCTATACCCCCGGCCAAGGCAGAGCTACTTCCGCTTTCCTCCCCTGCAGTACTTTTCTTGGCACTACCTTTGGCCTTTACAGTGTAGGTCTCCTTTACCTGGGAAGTGACTTCTGCAACCTTGGAGGAACTTATATCACCGCTGACAACACTCTGGGCGTGGTTTTTAACCTTGGAATCCTCTGGACCCAGGGCCAGACTGATTGCTGCAGCAGCACCAAGATCACCTCCGGTTTTGGTCTCCACATTTGAAGTATCCTTAGAGTATGTGGAGAGCTTGTCTACTCCGCTTTGAATCTGGGAGCCAACATCCTGGCCACTCAAATCCACCTTGGATTGCCCTTTGGCTGCCCCCTTTATACCTGCTGAACTGCTTACCTTGTCCTCTGAGTCCAAACTGGACGAGACTCCCACACCAGGGGTCAGGCCTGTATGAAAATTCTGCAGGGCCTTGATGGTACCGGAAAATGCCTTACTGAGATCGATACCCTTTTCTGCATTAGCGTCCGCAGGGGTTTCACACAAAATCAAATCATCATATCCTGCAGTTGCCTGGCCCTTTTGCACATCAAAACTAGTGCCCACATAGTAGGTCTTGCCTTTTTCAATGCCCACATCCGAGTAATTACCTTGATCCAGTTCAACCTGCACAGGCTGCCCGTCCACCAGACCGTGATCCTCTTTATGGATCATGTTGTCCTGCACGTTGACATTTTCCTTGTTCAGACCAACTGTATAAATCTCCCCCGGACCGGTAATATCCAAATGATCCCCACCCAGGGCCTTTTTCCTGGTCTCTGCCAAACGGATACTATAAGGGTCCTTTGCAATGGCATGATAGGTCTTGCCGTTTTCCAGCCTGGCCCCTGTACCTTCCAAAGAGATGCTGTGTTCATGCTTAAATCCGAATTTCTGCTCCCCAACACTTGCCTCTTTTAAGGTCACCGCCATATGCCCGTTGGAATAGGTGATGGGATGCCCGGTGCTGATACCGTGATTATAACCCAGGTTAATAGTATCCTTTTGTTCGTTTATAGCTTGTTCCGGTTTAAATGCCGGCAGGGTATTGGAATTGTACTTCTCAGCCTCACTGGTTATATCCCCGTGCACCTGGCTTTCCACATCTGCATCTGTCCAGCTGACAGCTATGCCCAAATCGGACTTGCCGTCTTTATAATTTCCGCCTTTTGCCTTGTTCTTGGTACTCTTGTTACCCTTGGACATTACATTGGCTTTTCTGCCCGCCCACACGGAAGTACCTTCCGCCAGTGTGGAGTTGGAGCTGACTTGATTATAGGCAAATCCCCCACTAATCCCGTACTTACTTTGGAAATTGGAATCAGGGTCCTTGTCTTGCTCAGTTGCGGCCTCTGCACTCACGTGGGAATCGCTTTTGGACAAAATGGTGGCATTGTCCTCTGCGCGTATAGTCGTCCCTTGGCTAATATCCACATTAGCCGTACTTTCACTCAGGCCTACACCTATGGACAAATTTTTACCCGAGGCCTTGGCCTTGACCTCTGCTATGCTTTTGGAGCTCAGGTCTACATCGCCGGACGCTATGAGCTTGGAATCTGATTTAATTTCGGTGGCTGCTGTGGATTTACGCGCAAAGACCCCAACCGGCAGGGACAAGAAGTCCTTGATGTGATCATAGAACTCCTTAGGGATCATGTCGTTATATATCTGCTCAAACTTGGAAGTCTGATCCAATTGCTTAATCGGATTCGTATCCTTGGCCATGGAATTCAGATTGATGTTTCCCGCCTTTATTAGCGCCTTTTTGCCTACTGTTACGGAACTGTGCTTTTCCTGGTAGTTCTCTGGCAGGACCTGTGTCAGGTCAGTTACCTTGGTTTGTGAGCTCATTTTTACACTGCCCGCTCTATAACTGAGGCTTTGGGCGCGGCTTAGTTCGTACTGGGTACCAGAAGAGCCTGCTTGAAGATCGACAATATTTTTTCCAGCAAGGGCATCCGGCTTGCTCTTGCTCAGTTGTATGCTCTTGGAGGAAACCACTACTGCATAATAGGCTTCATCCTTTGCAAGATTGGTTGTATTCTCTGCTGAACCTGATACTGAAAAGATCAGGGGGTCACCGGTCCCAAGCTCATGTGCCTTTGTAAATTCTATTTTGTTTTCTTTCCCGTCTACGTCGCTGGCCTTGAACTCTCTACTTGCCTGTTCATCTGCCTGGATATTTAACTTGTCCTCGCTCTTGCTTTTTGCCAATGCCCAGGCAGAATCGTCCTTTTTAATCCTATAGGGATCACCGGATAAAAGCCCCCGATCACTCATCAGGGGATGGCTTTTTCCGTTAAGATTATACTCCAAATCCTTTGCAGTGCCGCTATCATAGACAACCGGCTCATTGTTGGAAAAATTATCCTTCCCCTTGAGCTCAATCCTGCCATTTTGCAGTTTTCCTGGATCAAAATAATGCGGCGTGGTCTGGGTCAAAATCTGGACATTCTGTTTGATATTTATATCTGTGCTAAGCGTTTTATCTGTACTGTTCTTTATACCGGCACTAAAAGCAATATCCCCGGAAGGACCTTTTTCAATCCCGGTCTTGTGATCCTGCACTTCTTTACTGCTTATATCCCTGGTGGATAGGGTTACCCCCTGTTCAACCGTGATATTTTCCGCATCTACGCTTAGATCGTTCCCATGGGTAAATAGATTGTTCTTAAAACTCACCGTGTCTGAAGCCTTCCCACCTTCTACTTTCAAATCTGCGGCAAAATCGGTGAACTTTTGTGCGTTGAGGGTGTCATCCCCACCTTGCATACTGATGGTCAAAGAGTTTTCAGGTATGTCATGACTGTGCTTAGAAAAGCTACCGTTTACTGGCTCCAGGACAAAGCCCTTATCATTACCTGGCTTGAACAGGGCAGTATTTTTCTTGTTATTCAATTCGATATGTAAATTTTTGCTATTACTGTCATTGGTATTATGCTCCAAACCCCTATAGTTTAGACTGTTTCCATCCAGAACCACCCTGCCGGATTGCGGGCCATTAGACTCATAAGTCCTCTGCTGGTAATTGCCCAGAACCTTAAGGGTGTCCCAACCAGCCTCTCCAGCAGTGATTGTTCCCTGCAGATTGCCGTCCTGGTGCACCACAAAGGTGTCCCGATTGTCAGCCCCGCCGGTCAGATTCTCTATCTGGCCAAACCGGACATCTCCCACGCTTCCGGAACCTTTTCCGGTAATATCCCAGGTACTGTCCCCGCCCAGCACCTGGAGCTCGTCGGTTCCGGCGCCGCCGCGTATATCCGGGTGTTTGCCGCTGTCCCCGGAAAGGACCATCCGGTCCGCACCGCTGCCTCCAGAGAGACTCTGGAAATTCTTGGCCTCGAGCACGGGTCCGCTGCTGAGTTCCGGACCGTCACTGGAGATGGTATAATCACCGCTACCTATCCGCACCTGGCCATTGTCTCCGGACAAATAGGTCATATCCCGGGAACTGGAGGACAGGTCCAATTTGCCGGATTTCAGGTCCTGGTCGAACATATCTTGGTAGGTCCCCAAGTCCATATCCCACAGGGAATGCCCGGACTTGTCCCCGGACTGCTGGTCCCAGTTCAAGCTCAGGTCCCCTGGCATATCCCGGACTTTTAGCTGCAGACTCTCCGGGCCCTTGTTCAAATCGAAATAGCGATTCCCCTGGCCAAATCCGAACATCCCGGAGACCTGGTCAAAATTTCCCTCGACCTGATCATAGGTCATTATATCGAATGTATCCCCGGGACTGGGCTGGAAGCCTTCCAGGAGGGAAACGTTCAAATCACCGCCCAGCCTTGCGCTGTCAGACACCTGGATCCGGTCGTACTGCTCCGGATCCGTACCTGCTATCTCGATCTCCAAATCCCCTTTCTCCCCCTGGGTAAAAGACTGCGTCTTTACCGTGCCGGGGGAATGTCCAGGGGAGACCACTCCCTGATTGTCCAGGTTGCCGTTTATTTTGCCGGTACCTGAAAGTTTCCCGGAATCCAGCACCCGGAGATCCGAACTCAATCTCCCCTGCAACTCAGCTTCCCCGGAGAATTCATCTGGCTTCAGTCTTTCCCCGGGCATTTGATCGGGAGACTGGGGGGACTTTATTGACATCTCCCGCAACTGCGGGATAAATGCGTTCAGGTCCAGTTCTTCCAGTTTAGCGCTGTCCATTACATCTATCTCTTGTGGGGTGAATAGATTCTTGATCCCTTGATCCCCCTGGGCCTGGTCAGAGAGCTCCAGATCCCGCATCCAGGACTGCAGCCCGGTCTCCGAGTCCCGGTCCTGCTGTTGCCGGAATCCGGCCAGATCTCTGTACACGGTTTGCTTGGAAACATCGCCCCGGGAACTCGTGGATTTCCTACGATCCTCCTCCTGGAGCACCTCCTCGATCGCCTTGTCTATCTGGCCCTCTCCCTGATCAGGAGATATCGCCTGCAGGGCACCGCTTACAGGATCACCGGATAGAAGCAGCCTGGGTTCCAAGGGTTCCAGGATGAATTGGTTGATCAAGATGTCTTTACTCATAGCTCTCCCATTACTGATTATTCAGGAATATATTATAAGCTTTTTTTATTTACATCAATTCTTCGAATTGCCGTGATTGCCTGGGAGGGGATACAAATACACGGTCTCGAAAATTTCCTTGGCAATTCTACTGATTTCCTATAATATTTTCTATTTTTTGCGTAAGCCTTTAGATAAAATTATCCTTAGTATATTTTGCAGTAATTTTTTTTGCTGTCAACAACCGAAATCCGTGGTATTTTTGTGTAAAAGAAGAACTTCAACAATTGACTAAATTTTATTCTAGGCTCTTTTCAAAAATTGTTGGCTTATACACTACTTTCTCCGGCTAAGGGGGTTTATTAATAGAATCTTCAAAAATGACAGAAACCTAAGATGTCAATGTCTGTGAGACCCCACCGGCTATTTCGTAGCCAAAGGCTTTTAAAATGCTCGCCTGCTCCGGTATTGGATCTTCGAGGACCCGAACCGGCTTCCTTTTATTGGAATGCCAAATCAGACAACTGCCCAAGTTGCGCATATGGTCCATGGATTCGTAAAGACTCATGTCCACTCCGGCTCTTTTAAGCCACAAGAATCTGAGCCGCAGATAGGTGAGGGCTACTACACAGCAAAAAACATGGCAGCTAATCTTTTGATCAGTCAAATGTTATTGTGATAATCGAAAATTGCCCTGGGTCTCACAATGCGGCACGTTGTGGCTCGCAATACACCTCGGACGATTTCCAGGATGAGCTTGATTTCCTATGGATCAAATCATCGCCAGCTTATGTGCATTTTCCTGAATGCAATGGTTGCATGGAGCGGTTTTTTAGTGTTCTCAAAGAGAACTTACTTTGGATTCGGGTGTTCGAGCACATCGAGGCCAGGCAAGAGAAAGACCTGCAACGCACTCTAAAACGTTACAGTTGCTATGGTCTGCTCATCTTGGATGAGTTGGGATACATTCCCTTCTCCCAGGAAGGAGCCGAGGTCCTTTCCCAGGTCCTGTCCGAGCGTCATGAGCAGGGGATCTGTGACCATTACCAGCAACCTGGGGTTTGCTGATTGGCCCCAGGTATTTGGAGACGCTAATTTAACCGCGGATCTTTTGGATCGCCTGACGCACAAGGCGCATGTAATTGAGTGTACCTGGCAGAGCTATAGGCTCCAGGAAACACTACAAAATCAAAAAAACGGCTAAGGCTCCCCGGCCCACCCCGGGGTGCCCCCCCAAGAACAACCCAAGAGGGGATGGCCAATTTTGCGTTATCACGCCTGGGCAATTTTCGGTTGTCACTACGAAGGGGGTTGAGTTCCTGGAAATACAAATCCATGAGCCGAAAAGGAACGCATTTCCCTCTGGATCGGCGATTACAAGTCCAGACGAGCTGTATACAACAAGCAACGACTTTTGAGGTCAGACAAGGGACGACAACCAGAGAAACTCCGCACGGAACATGTAGAGCAAAACATCCAACACATCCTGGATTGCAAATCAATGCGCAGGACATGGTTGCGCGGACGCGTCAATATCCACAAGTGCTATCTTCTGATGGCCGACGCACTCAATTTGAGTATCCTGATGCGAAATCTGATCGGTACCGGGATTCGAAATGGGACTACCGAGATCCCCTTGGGGTCTCTACTGGGTCTCCAACAGGGCTCGAGTTTCATATTGCTTTGCAATATATGGTGACGAAAATTTTCATAGCCCAAATTAGTTCGCTTTGGTCTTTATGGCGGACAGTTGAAAGGCATTTTTTACAACAGCCTGTTAGACGGTATAAGTTTTTTCGGACCTGGGCAAGGGAAGCACTTCACCCCGCTGGGAAAAATCCAAAGGCGCTTTCAATCTCTCCTTTAGCTTTTGGTCCAAAATGCCTTCGAAATCTATGAAACTGACTGGACCTGTTTCACCAGCCGCTTTCCGCTCCAAAAGCGTCCGGACAAGCACCTGCACCATTGTTTCCATGGGAACTAGGTTTTTCTCTCCGATCAAAAGAACATCATTGGAAGGGCTTCCATCCGCTAACCGAATATTGATTTCCGGAGATTGTCCCACAATCTCACCTCCGTCTATTTCCGTTGATACCCGGTGGAGGGTCATCCGGGAGGAGGAAGCGCCCCGGCTAACCAAATCCTCCCAAGGCTGAGGACCAGCACCATGCCCGTGAAGGAGATCTGAAGGGTGAAAATTGTACATACCAAAGGGAGGGATAGCGAGGATGGGCTCATCAATGGCCTGACCAAAGGCGGCCATGATGATGGCATCAGGGGCCCAATCTGCCAGCATTTCCCGGAAGGCGTCACATTTTACCTCCCCTGTGTAACAGGTAAGACCCATTTCCAAAGCCCGGTGGAGAAGCCCCCATTCATATTCTTCCTGCTGTTTTTCAGGATAGTAGCGCCAGAAACGCCGCTTGACAGAGATTTTGGCGTCACTGTCCAGAGGATCGTCGGTTACCAGTCCTATGATCTGCACCTTTCCAGGTAATTCCCGTTCCATGGCAAGGAGCGCTTCCAGCGTTAAAAGTCCCATTGTCCACGAGCCCACACAGAGTATTTTCATGCCTTTTTGCGGACGCTGGGCACTCTCTGCGGGTGCGGGCAAAATCAGTCTTCCCCAGCGGGAACCGGCAACTTTTTCGCTTCGTCGTCCGGGGTTCTCCGCTGTAATTCTTGCCAGTAGTTCGTTTTCTTGTTCCATGTTCATCTTTTCAACTCCTTTTTCTATTCATTATTGAACGAATACGGCTTTGATCTCTTTGTACGGGAACTCTGGGGTCCCTATTCCACCTTGGGAAAAGGCTGGACTTCGACTCCGCCAGACTGCTACTTCCGCATGCATCCCGGAGGCTACTTCGAAGGCATTGAGTCCTAGCGGAGCACCAAGTGGCAATGCGACGACTCGTGGTCCCAGCGCGAACTTCTACTCCTGTATGGAATAGCCAGCGTGCCAGGTCAGCCAGTATTCATGATTATCGATTGACGATTCAGCTAATGCAACTGTACATAACAAACTCAAACCATTAAATGCAGCCTTTGTCTAATATAAAGATTAGTGTTTAATCTCTTCGTCAAGGAAAAATTATTTTTACAGGATGTATCTTACGGTATTCTTTAAACATTATTCAGTAAGGGGTTGGTTATGGATGAGGTTATTACCATTAGTGATTACTTAATCGATAAGCTTTTGAAGGAAAACATACACCATGTCTTTGGAGTTCCAGGGGATTATGCACTGGGTTTCTACTCTGAGCTGGAAAAAAGCCAGCTCAAGGTGATAAACACCAGTAATGAACAAGGAGCAGGATTTGCGGCAGATGCCTACGCTAGAATCAATGGCCTGGGAGTAGTCTGTATCACCTATTGCGTAGGTGGATTGAACATTGTCAATTCAATCGCTCAAGCGTTCGCCGAAAAGTCTCCCGTGGTGGTTATAAGCGGCGCTCCGGGCATTGATGAACAGAAAAAAAAGCCTCTTCTTCACCACAAAGTCCGTAATTTCGACAGTCAGCTTAAAGTCTTTAAAGAAATAACAGTCGATGCGACGATCCTTAATGATCCGGCAACCGCTTGCTTGGACATAGACAGGGTCCTGGATTCGGCCATGAGATACAAAAAACCTGTATATATCGAATTGCCGCGGGATATGGTCGCTGTCCCGGTTGCACCCTCCCGGCACGATTCATCCACCTGGCCTGCAAAAAATGAATCTGATCCCGGGGTGCTGAATGATTTCATGTCAGAGACGTTTGAACTGGTAAACAACTCCGAACAACCTGTTATTATTGCCGGAGTGGAGATCCATCGTTTTGGTCTGCAGGACAAGCTTCTCAAGTTGCTTGAACAAACCAAAATCCCAGTTGCTTCGACAATTCTGGGCAAATCTGTGGTTCCGGAAACACACCCGGAATATTTGGGGGTCTATGAAGGGGCAATGTGCAGAAATGATGTCCGTGATTACGTAGAAAGTAGTGATTGTCTAATCCTTCTGGGGGTGTTTATGACTGATATCAACCTGGGGGGGTTTACGGCCCATATCGACCCGTCCAAGGTTATCTCGGTCACAAGCGAAAAGATATCAATCCACTATCATACATTTGAGAGCCTGCAATTGGAAGATGTGATTACTGCTCTGATTGATTCGAATATTTTTAAAAGGGATAATGAACTGCTCCCCCATCCTCCACCACCTCAACATCCTGAAGTAACACCCGAAAGAAAGATTTCAGTAAAACATCTCTTCGAACGTCTCAATGTGTTTCTGGATGATTATACAGTTGTGCTGGCTGATCCCGGCAATGCCTCGTTTGGTGCAACGGATATGACTATACATAAACAAACGGAATTTGTCTCTCCCGCGTATTACAACTCGCTTGGATTTGCAGTGCCTGCAAGTATCGGCGCTCAACTGGCTAACCCCAAGCTCCGCCCTCTGGTACTCGTGGGTGACGGTGCATTCCAAATGACTGGCATGGAATTGTCCTCAGTAGTCAGATTCGGTTTGAATCCCATTATCGTTGTTCTCAACAATCGTGGTTATGGTACTGAACGTCCCATGATCGAGGGAGAATTCAATGATATTTCTGCTTGGAACTACAGCAAGATCCCGGAGATATTAAACGGCGGCCAGGGTTTTGATGTAAACACGCAGGGAGAATTGGAAAGTGCTTTAAAAGCTGCCAAGGAAAACAGGGACAGTTTTTCCATCTTAGATGTTCATCTCGACCCGCACGACAGCTCTCCTTCCCTGCAGAGACTCACCGAAGCTCTCAAAGCCAAGGTCTGAACATTTATTTTATAAATTCTGAGTATACTATTCGGTAAAGGAGTAGATTTATAAAATCCCTCTGT
>CAYNNQ010000017.1:0-2478 GCA_964398785.1 uncultured Desulfovibrionales bacterium
AGAAGATGGTGGTCCCAATCCCTGTGTACCAGGGAGGAGGTCGCTTCGGTTAAATTATAAGCGGGTACCTGGTAGACTTGCCATCCAGGCCCGACGTCTGGATGGATGACCCCGCATTTACGGTTGACCTTTGCCGATATGGTAATTACAAAGTGATTACGTTAAACGGCAAAGGAGAAGTCTAATGCGCGCACATGTAATTAAAATAGGTAATTCCCAAGGGTTGCGTATCCCGAAATCCATCCTGGAGCAAACCGGCATTAGGGATGATGTGGAAATTGAGGTGGAAAAAGATCAAATTATCATTCGACCGGTAAGAGATGTTCGTGGCGGATGGGATGCCGCTTTCAGGGCCATGGGAGAAAAGAACGACGACGAGCCGATCATTGATGATAATATAGCCCACTCATGGGATGAACAAGAATGGCAATGGTAGTGAAACGTTTTGATGTATATCTGGTTAACCTTGATCCTACGATTGGTTCAGAGATTCAAAAGACAAGACCCTGCCTGGTAATTTCACCTGATGAAATGAATCGCAATATACGAACGGTGATCATCGCCCCGCTGACGTCTGTTCAAAGAGATTATCCCACCCGGGTTTCCTGCACTTTTCAAGAAAAGAAAGGGCAAATTGTCCTGGATCAGCTAAGAACGATAGATAAGACACGACTTGTTAAGAAACTTGGCGCCATAAGTTCAAAAGAGCAGTCGGAGGTCATTTCCGTACTTCAGAGATTATTCGCTTTTTAATTCTTTACCGGTCCCAAACCTGCGGACGAGCGGCAGTGTTATGAGCGAGAGCCCAATATTTGAGTTATTTTGATCCGAGCAGCCTTTTCTGGACCACTTTGGACAAAACAAAGGTAAGGGAAAAAATAAGTATAAAAAAAATCGGGCCGAGTACAAGGGAGCCGAGGAGCCATTCCCACAGGCGGTAAAAGCCCTCCCGGCCCAGGGTCTGCAGGGAGACCTCGGTTAAAAATTCCCCGTGGCGCATAAAGTAGCCGGCCTCGATGCACAGGGCGGGGACGAAAGGGGGCATGCACAGCTGATTGGTGGCCAGGGCGGCGATTTTGTTCAGGCGAAAGAATCCGGTCAAGAACATAATGCTTATATAGTGCAGCCCGAATATGGGCAGGGCCCCGATCAAGACCCCGAGTCCGCCGGATACGGATAATTTAAGCGGGGTGTTCTCCTTTTCCAGAAGCAGCCGCAGGGATTTGAGCGGATGCAGGGGGCTTATGTTTTGTTTTTTGTCCGTGGTGTACTGCCGGTGCGGCAGGGGCAATATCGCCCGCGTGGTCAGCCGGGTGTTTAGAATGGATATGCGCAGGTTATCCTTGAATTTATCAAAATGCGATACGCGCTTGTCCGGATGGGGATAATGCACGCTTATCCTTGCCTCGCGCACGTCGAACCCGGCCCAGAGCGCCCGGACCAAAATCTCCACTTCAAAGGCGTAGCCGTTTTCCCTTGTTTTCAGGGTATTTAAGACACCTGCCGGATAAACCCTGAAGCCGCTTTGTACGTCATGCAGCTTTTTCCCGGTCTGCACCCGCAGCCAGAAATTGGAAAACGCACGGCCGAATCTGGAGGCCCCGGGGACGTTTTCTTCCGGAAATCGTCTTACCCCGACCACTAGGGCCGAAGGGTCCTGTTTCACCTCCGGGATGAGTTTTAAAATCTCTTTTGGCTCGTGCTGTCCGTCCGCATCCACGGTGGCGATATGGGTTTTGCCCTTTTCCCGGGCATACTCGGCCGCGGTGAGGATCGCCCGGCCCTTGCCCCTGTTCCTTGCGTGCCTTATGACCTTTACCTTAAGCCCGGCGAGCAACGGGGCGACCTCTCGGCTGCTGCCGTCGTCCACGACCAGCACCTCCAGTCCGGTTTCAAGGGCGGCTTCGGCCACGGAGCGGATGGTTTCCGGGTGGTTGTACACCGGAATGACCATGAGCATCGCGTCTTTTAAAAGCGGATCAATTTGTCCCATAAAAGGCCCTTGTAGCCGAAGTTGCGCATGACATGCATCCTGTCCATGCCCTGCGACGGCGGAAATATGCGGTCGCTGCGACCGGCGAATCCCTTTTCCAGTTCCCGGTTCATTTCCTTGGGATCTACGCGGGGGGAGAAATAGAATCTCGGCCTTAAAAGCGAATCCTCGGGAGCGAGGAAGCCTTCGCGCACGGATTGTTCATAGAGCGGGGTGTTCTTTAAGATTCTTATTCCGGAAAAAGGGAACACCACGCATTTATCCAGCCGGTTCAGATTGTCGATCCCTTCCCTTACCGTGTCCATATCCTCCCCCGGTCCGCCGAAGATGACGAAATGGGCGCAGGGTATTTTAAGCCCGGTGCATTTTTCCTGAAAGGAAAAGACCGTGTCCATGTCAAACGGCTTGTTCAGGCCTTTCAGGGTGGTATCCGAGGAGGCGTCCGTCCCGAGCTCTATGCATTGCAGCCCGGCCCGGCATAAAAG
>CAYNNQ010000017.1:2578-54798 GCA_964398785.1 uncultured Desulfovibrionales bacterium
CCTTTTGCACTACTCCCAGACCCAGGGGGTATACTTCGTAGGGCTCGGCACAGGTGTTGGCGGAAATCAAGAGCACTCTGGCCATATTACAGCTCGCCCGCCTTCCACCTGGCGCAGAACCGGGCGTAGAAATCGGGAATAGTGAGCATGTATTCCCCGCTTCGGTCCACGAACATCTGCACGGAATACCCGCTAGCGGCCACATCCCCGTTTTGGTTGCAAATGACGAATTCATGATTGAGCCTGGCCGCTTCGGACCAGACAATGGCCGCCCGGATCTCGAATTTTTCCTGGAACCTGAGCGGCAGGGAGTAGTCCACGTGCATTTTCTTGATCGGGGCCAGGACATTGTGGCGATGAAAGTCCTTGTATCCGATGCCGTATTTGTCCCCAACGGCCACCCGGGCGTCCTCGAAATAGCTGGGATAGCGGCCGTGCCAGACGATGCCCAGGCAGTCCACTTCCTCGAAGCGGACGATTCTGGATACCCGGTCCACCAGAGGAGCCGGGTCGTCATGTTTTTGTTTGAAGTAGCGGATTTTCATTCGGATATTCTCTTCAGATCCATTTTAAAGCTGGAGGCGGTTTCCTCGGGCCCGCTTATGCGGCAGGCGACGGTCAAGTCCGGATCGGCATCGTTTTCCACGCTCACGCAGACCCGGATAGGCATGTCCGCGGCCAGTACGGAGGAGAATTTGGCTTTTTTCACCCGGATCGGCTCAAGATCCTTTTCCCGGATTTGCCGGGCGAGAAAGAGGGCCAGGGAAAATTGGACCACGGCCGGGAGAACGGGATTGTCCGGAAAATGCCCGCCAAAGCCGATAAAATCGGGCTTGAACAGAAAAGAGGCCCGGCAGGAGTCATTTTCCCGAACCAGCGGCGCGGTCATGCTTTCCCGGATTTGGCGCATTATTTTGCTGGGCATAATTTTTTTACTTCCTTTAGTTTCAGGCTCACCTTAAAGTCCTCCCCGGTATAGACAATGTATGCGGGAATATTTTCTCCGGCCCGAAGTGCATATTCCTTGAAGACGACGCTCCATTTCGGATCATCTTCCGGAAGAAAGGCTTTTTTTCTAAGCAGCCCTTTTTCGTCGTATCTGTACAGGACCGGTCCGGTCCGGGTCCCGGCGCAACCGGACGGTTTTTCCCGGCCAAAGCATCTCGCGGGCTTGTCCGGACTAAAAAATATGCGCCGCACGCATCTTCCGGCCATGGAGGCAAATCCCGGTATCTTGTCCAGTCCCGGCTGTATGTATCCGGATTCGACCCGGTTTTCAAATACGTCCAGGGTGAACATCTCCGTCCCGAAAACGCTCCAGGCGCTTACCTTGGCCTTTTTTCCCCGGGGCTCAAGTATCATGAACCCTTCCACCGGGATTTCCCCGCCCGGAAAAGTCATGCTCCCGGCGTGACGCATCCGGTACGTCCCGCCCGTATCGTTCCACTGCGCCGGACAGTTGACTTCTTGCTTGCCCCCCGGGTCGGGGCAGGAAGGAGGGGAGGCGGTGCAGCCGCAGAGAAGAATCAGTGCCAGGGCGAGGAATTTCCCGCCCCGCATTCCGGCCCCGGGAAGAACGAAAAGGGCGCAGAACGAGGCGGCGGCCACCCCGATTAAAACGGATATCCCCAGGGAATGGAGCGCCGGATGCTTTGCCGCAGTGAGCGCCCCGAAGGCCAGGATGGTGCTGAGAGAGGAGATAAAAACCGCTCCCGGCGTGCCGGTTTCCTGTTTGCCCTTTTCCCGAAAGACCATGAATATGCCGTAGTCCACTCCCAGACCGATCACCAGGGGGATGCCGGCCACGTGGAAGAGATTGAGCTTTGTCCCGGTAAGGGAAAAGACCCCGGTCAGGGCCAGGGCCGCGCTAAGCGGCGGAAGAAAGGCCAGAAACATGTCCCGGGGGCGGCGGAAGATGAGCATCAAAAACGCGCTTACAACCAGAAATCCGATTCCGGCGTAGAGAAGCAGATCCTTTTTCACGCTCTTGCCCAATATCCGGCGCAGCTGAGTCTCCGATACCGGATGCACTCCGGGAATGCCGCTTGCCGGGCCCGAGAGAGCGTCCTTTACGTCCAGATCCGGTCCGGGATAGCTGTAAACCGCTTCTTGCATGTCGGACGAGCCCAGAAAGAGTTCGGTAAGCCCGCGCAGTCCGATTCGCTCCAGGGCTTGCGGAGTGATTTCCTTCGGGGTGTTTTCGGGACCTATCAGCTTTAAAAAAGGCGCGAACGCGGATCGGCTGAATCCATATTTTTGTCCGGCTTCCCGGAGAAGCGTTTCTATCTTGTTTCTTTTTGCGGGGTCCCAGAAGTCTCTCCAGGCCTTAAGGTTCGAGGCCTGGGTGGCTTTGGCCGGAAGAAGCGGGCTTATGCTGATAAGCTTTTCATCGGAAGCGGAGCCTATTTTCCGGTAAAGCTCGTCGTTCAGGCGCAGGCTTGCCTGCAGGTCCTTGCCGCTTGCCGCGAGCATGGTGTTTCTTTTTTCCCCGCCGCTTATTTCCTGGATTTGCTCTTCCGCCCGTAAAAGCTTCTCCGGAAAATAGCCGACGTCCCTTAAATCACCGCTGAAATGAACAAAAGGAGCGGGTAGGCCCAGTAAAACCAAAACGGCGATCCACGCGGGAAGAAGATTTTTCCGCGGTGGGGAAAAGGAAAATACCGGCGGCTTGGGGGCTTGTTTCCGGGCCGTTTTTAAAAGCGCGGGCAGGATGAAAAGGGCCTGAAAGCAGGCGATTATTATCCCGGTGACGGCCAGAAAGGAGAGCTGCCGGATGCCGCTTATCCCGGAAAAGGAAAGGGCCAGAAAACCGAAGCAGGTGGTCAACCCGCTGGCAACCAGGGGCGCGAATATTTTTCGCACTCCGTTTTTGTTTCCTTTTTTTGATTTATCGGCCATGTATACATGCACCCCGAAGTCCAGGGTGAGGCCGAGAAGGACCGCTGCGAATCCCAGAACGATCCCCGAGAGTACGGAAAAGGTCAGGAAATAGGCCGCCGTGGCCCATAGCAGGCTCAGCCCGGGGACGGCAATGATCCACAACGCTTCCGCCCGGCGGAGAAACAGGCCGAAGACGAGCAGGAGTCCGGCTATGGACAGAACCAGAACCACATTCATGTCCGAGCGTATTACCCGGGCGTTGGCCGCGGAATATGCGTGCGCGCTCACCAGGGTGTAATCAATGCCTGCAGGGAGGAGCCGGGCGCGGATTTTGTCCAGGGCATCCAGCATGCGCCCGGAGTTTTCGGAGTCGGTGGGCTTGACGCTGCAAACCGCGGTTATGAGCGCGCTTTTGCCGTCCTCGCTCATGACGAAACCCTTGCCCCGTTTCAAGGGGGCGAATTCCCCGAGTGCTTTCAGCCGGGAAAGGAAAAAGCGCCTCAAATCCAGCGGGTCCAGCCGGACGGCGTCTTTGAGGAAAAAACCCCGGGTGCCGCTCAGAATCTCCAGATTTTCCCGCATATGGTTTTTTACCGCGTTCGGGTCAAGTTCTCCCTTGATTTTTTGCAGGGCGTTTTCGTCTAGTAAAAGGGGAAGACGGCGCAGGTAAAAATCCATGAATTTTTTGGGGTCCGGACTCTTTTTCCCCAGAACATAGGGAAAATATTTTTCCGGGAGGTTCGCGGCAAAGTCCTGGGCCGCTTTTTGGAGCTTTTTTTCCGAAGTCTCCGGTCCGCGTACCAGGCGGATAAATACCTTGTCCGCCCACGGCGAGTTGCGGATAAGTCGCATGCCCTCAAGGACCCGGCTGTCGTCGTCCGGGAGCATGATGGAGATATCCTCGCTTATTTTGTCCCGGTTCAGAAATATGCCCGCAACGGAAGCAATGCTCAGGATGAGCACCAGAAAAACGGCCGCTTTCGGGGATATTTTCGGCAGGGCGGATGGAGCAAAAAACGGTTTCATTTGCCGGAAAAGATCCCTTCTGGCAGGGAGACATTGGTTTGCGTGTCCTTAAACTCTATGCGGGTATTATCTCCGTCCGGTTCGAAAAAGGATATTTCCCGGATGACTCCTCTTTTTTCGGCCATGTGCAGCACAAGCCTGGATATGACTCCGCGCATGGCCTCGGTCCTGGGGACAAGCTCCAGCACCAGCGGGGACTTTTCCCGGACCGCGATTTCGTATTTTTCCCGCAGGCGATCCACATCCAATCTGGACCAGGCTATGAGCTGTTCGGCCAGGGTTCGCCACAGCGGATTGCCGGCCGTATTTATTTCCTTTTCCCCGGATATTTCGTTCCACTCCAGGCCGGATTCCCCGCACAGGGCGAATCCCTGCTCATAAGGGGAGGTGTATTCCCAGCGCAGACAGTCCGGGCTTTGGTAGTAAAATTTCCCCTGGGAGCGAAGAGTCTTTTCGAACATGGCCAGGTGTTTTTTCTGGATGAATTTACTGCAAATGGTTTGTATCTTTTCCGCTTCCTTTTTCAGGGAGTCGAGAATTTGCGCATCCAAGTGGGCGGAAACGGTTCCGGGCGGGGCGAGTGCCGCCAGCATGAAAGACAGGAGAACAACCGCCCGCCTCACTTTTCCTCCAGGGGGGACCACAGCTTGAGCCTGGCCTGGCTTAGTTTTTCCTCTTTTAGGAATATCTCCCCCTCGGCCACTGCGAACTCCTCGAATTCCCCAACAGTGCGCACCCGGATGGAAAGCGGCTTTCCGGAGGGGAGAATCCCCAGCTCGGAGCGCTGCACTCCGACCAGAAACCCGGTCTTTAGGGCTTTTTTCTCCTTTTCGGCCTGCCAGGCGCGGTAGGCGGCGTAAGCCTGGGCTATCAATTCGATTCCGGCCAAACGGTCCAGAGTCCCGTTTTCAAAAAACGGGCAGTCCGGCCCCGGATCGGCCCGAACCAGAGCCTCTTCGTCCGAAGCCCGCACCAGCTCGTCCACCATAAGCATGGGCGGCTTGTGCGGGATCAGGTCCTTTATTTTTAGCGCAAGCTGCATTATTCATCCTCCCCGGTTCGCCCCAGCCAGCATAGCGGGTCCTCGGCCAGGTAGTCGCCGCTCACCTGGTAGGCCGCCCCCCGGCACCCGTAGCAGGGCGGATTCAGTTCGCACGCGGCGCATTTGCCCTTGATGTTTTCATGGATATTTCTGAGATCCCGGAAGACCCGGCTTTCGGAGATTATTTCCTTGAGGCTTTTTTCCCGCACATTACCGCCGGAAACGGTTACTCCCGGACAAGGGAAAATCTCGCCCGTGGAGGTGACCGTGCAGGAGAACAAATGCCTTCTGCAGGTGAAGGCGGCTATGGGCGGTTTCGCGGTCCAGCCATATCCGAAAATTTCCCGGTCGATGCGGGACAGATCGTCAAAAAGCGGCTTCAGCTCCCCCCGCGGCACATGCAGGCCAGGATTGCCGCAGGCCCGTCCCTGATCGGTCAGGGTCTCGAAATAGGGGATTATATTTTTCTCCCGCAGATAGGTCCACATGGCCGGGAGTTCCTGGTAATTCTGGGCGCAGATGACCGTCTGGGCCCCCAGGGGCACTCCGGCATCCGGGTATCCGGCCGCGAGCAGGTGTTCCATTCCTTGGCGGACCATTTCCGCCGCCCCCTTTTTCCCGGCAAGGTTGTCCTGGACCCGGGGATTCAGGCTGTTCAGCTTGACCACCGGCTTTACTTTTCTCTCGGCCATAAATTCGGCCATGGTGGCATCAATGCGGGTGGCGTTGGTAAACAGTTCTATTTCCAGCCCGCTTGAGTGTAAAAAATCGAGGACTTCCTTTATGTGTCTGTAAAGCAGGGGTTCCCCCCCGCCAAGGACTATGATCCGCCGGGCACCGAGATCCCGGGCCTGAATGACCGCGTCCTTTATCTCCGGGAGGGTAAGCTCGCGGTCCGGATGGGTTTCGTCCGCCCGGGCATAGCAGTATATGCAGCGCAGGTTGCATATCTTGCTCAGCTCCAGTTCCATGGTCAGGAGACGGCCTTTTTTTCGGGTCTCCTCAATTTCGGCCTCCGTGAATCGAGGCCCCCAGCAGTTACCCATGATAAGGGGAAAGCTCCGGTTTGAAAGGGATTTTCATGGACAAACCTTTCCAAGGTTTTAATCCGCAGACTGTCTCAATAATCCAAACCGGCGCAGTGTTCAAGACGCTAAAAAAGGGATAAGTGAATCTTGGCGGCCTTGTTGATTTGTTGCATGAGAACATTTCCAACTTCCCCAAGGTATTTTATAAGCCGATTTTTGTCCAAGGTCCGGATTTGATCCGCTTTTATTTTGGAGTCCTTGGGGAGATTGGCGGTGCCCCCGGGCAAGAATACTTCAAAAGGATAAATTTTGTCCGTCCGTTTTGAAGTTATCGGGAGGATGGTGACTGTGCCTGAATACTTGTTGTTCAGGTTGTTGGAAATGACAAGAACCGCTCTGGTCTTGGCGATTTCTCTGCCGGCGGCGGGATCCAGCGCTGCCAGATAGCACTGCCCACGTCTAATATTCATCCAATCCTTCCAAGTCCGCGGCCTCGAATTCCCGGGACAGTTCCAGGGCTTCTTGCCTGCCCTCAAGGTATCCTTCCTTGAGCAGGAGGCTTAACTCTTCATTTTGTCTACGTTCGATTTTTTCCATTACCGCAGTTGTAATAAAACGGCTGCGCTCTCTGGGTTTGGTTATGCTGTCCAGGGATTTGAGTACATCTTCAGGGAGGGTTATGTTTACTCTGACTGTATCCTTGGCCATATTTAGCTCCTTTAGTGTGTATAACTATGAGTATTAATATAGCTATAGCAAAAAAGATAGTCAAGAGTACATTATTTTCCTCCCGGAAATGGCCCTTTTCCAGTTTAACTGCGTCAATTTTCGTAATTATTCGATCACGTATTAGGATGCGCTCACTCATAATTACTCAATTTCCTTGTTCGCACGAAAACACACCGGACAGATTTGACCACGAAGCACACGAAGAGCACGAAGAAAGATTGTCACCACAGAGACCGAATGATAAAGGGGCGGCGAGCGGTGGCGGCACGCAGCCCGGCCAACCCCCTACCCCCTTCGTGCCCTTCGTGCTCTTCGTGGTGAAAAAATGAATGTGAACGCCCGGCATGCAGGCGGACGCTCGTACCTTGCGCCGCTGATGCCGGGCGTTAGGAAAAATTTTAGGGCTTTTAGACGTTTGATGCGAATTTATTCCATTTGACGAGAGTGAGAAAACACGCGATTCCATTGTTAAAAGTAAGCAAAAAGATCAGACGGAGAAAACACAAAAAGTCAGTATGTTATGTCGAAGTGTCAAAATTAAAATACTGGGAGGTGAGGACTGGTGACGGTTTGCATGACCGGGTAATGGATGGAGGACTCCGAGGAAGAGCGGCATTTGAGAATTGTCTATATCTTTTTGCTCTTGCCTGTTTTTTTGATTTGTACTAAAATTAAATAGCGAAAGTTTGTGGTTAAGAACTCATAAACAACGCTTAACTTGCTCAATTTAAGGGTTTTATTAAAGATTGTTAGTTTGAATGACCGTTGGGATAATCCAAATCGAAATCGGGATCGCTATCGGGATTGAAAGAATATGTCATTCGGTGCAGTAGGACCCCTCAGCTTATGGGGTCGATTCCGATCCCGATAGCGACTTCGATCCCGAAGAAAGAAATCCGGTTCCTCGCACAAATCTGTGCAAAATTTTGTTGTCAAAGTCCCGCAAAAAATTATGAATCAACTGGATTTAAAGGCTTTTAATGAAATATCTTGAGTTGACCAATTATTGTCGTTTCCTAGATACCTGATCCGTCATCCCGGACGCCGATCCGGGACAGGTATGACGGGGGTGGAAATTCCGAACAACTTGGTTCATACCTAGAAATACGGGCTATCCACCATCCGTCATTACCCGGCTTGACCGGGTAATCTAGTATCTTGATTCAGCAAAAATCTAAAAATGTTTTGCACAGATTCTTAAGACGACCCATAAATCCTAATAAATGGAAGCACTGGACACTCATTCTTCGCACCGGTGAATGACGAACCTTCTTGAGGCGGTTAATTGGGTGAAGATGCAACTGAAAAAATAACCTTCCTTTTGTTGTAATTCTTGAGGTAAGATATTGCAAAAAATATATTTAGATGTATGTGCTTTATGCAGGCCATAAGATGACCAAACATTTACCAGAATTCATTTGGAAACAACTGCAATAAAGCTGATCTTAAAAGCTGTTGAGAACAAAAAGTATCATTTGATCTACTCTCCGATTCATGAAATGGAGATATCCGCGATATCAGATGAAGTTGAACGGACTGATTTAATGTATCTAGTTAGTAATATTGGAGAAAAAATAGATAAAGCAGGTCTGCATACCAGGAAAAGAGCGGAAGAGCTCTGTGATTTAGGTTTTGGTATTGCTGATGCTGCTCATGTTGCTTATTCAGAAAGGGCTGGAGCTTGTTTTATATCGTGTGATGATAAATTGATAAATAAATGCTCAAAGGTTAAAATAAATATTTGGAGTGGTAATCCAGTGAAATTTTGTGATGAGGAGGGAATAAAATGACTCTTACAAAAGAAATTTCTGATAAAGAGTTAATGGTAAAAGGGGCTGAGATATTATTTAAAGAATTAGGCAGCGTTGATGCGATTCGTTTTTTGTCTATGCCTAGGCCCGCTCGGGAAGAGAGTGTGGCCAGGCACAGAGAATGGCAACGCTCTTTGGATAAAAAGTCCTTTTACGATCAAACATTTAATAATGACAGAGCGTAGTTTGTATCCATGGAGGATACTTAAAGAAAAGATATCTGTTCAAAAATTCAAGCAGGTTTGATTCAAGAATCGCCCAATATAACTTTTGATCTTCCCTCCTTTGATCCCTTTAGAGTCCTTTTCCAGGGGATTCAGCCAAGGGATTGTCTGTATTCTCAATAGCTCAATGGGGAATGCATACGGTTAAATTCGCTCCCTGGTAATTGGTTCCAGGAGATTTATCTGTTTTGCTTCCGGGCCGTGCATGGCATGCCAGATATCCCAGTCCTGCTGCAGGCCAAGCCAGAAATCCGCGGACATGCCCACAACCCTGGACAACCGCAATGCGGTATCCGTGGTTACGGAACGCCGGCCTTTTATGATTTCGTTCAAACGAGGGTAGGATACGTCCAGGCGACGAGAAAGTTCCGCCTGTGTGAGACCGAGAGGCTTAATAAACTCCTCGAAAAGCATCCCCCCCGGATGTGTTGGAGGGCGGTTTTCAGGCAGTCGCCGACCAACCGTTTCTTTAGTGGTAATCCGTGCTCTCGATTTCGTAGGCATGGCCTTCCTCCCATATAAAGCAGATTCGATATTGCTGGTTAATGCGTATACTGTGTTGATTCTTTCGATCACCTTTTAGACGTTCCAGACGATTGCCGGGAGGCGTTTTAAGCTCGCTTATTTCCCGGACACGGTTTATTTGATCCAACTTTCTGCGTGCAACCGGTGAGCATATTCATAATCAGTCGGGCCATCACGTCCTTGCGTGCGGGATCGGGATTCAGGCACAAAATAATAGGTTTTGCCGTCAGAGGCGGTTTTTGCAATTTTTGCAATGACTGAATCTCGATATCTCGGGATGTGACGGAATTGTCGCGGCCGAATACCTCTGATAACTGATGCAGAGAGAGCCAAACGATCTCGTACTCGGGGTCCAGGCGTACTTCAATGGGTTTATTCACGTCCTTAATAATTATATTATGTTACTATGATCTCCTGAGTTCATGAAATAGTTTCTTGCACACACTATTTTTTTATGGTGGTTTTTGTATATTAGCCAGCATAATGGGTGTATTAATTTTCGCCACATTGCAGTAACCTTACCTGATTTGGCTCGGCACGTCACGCGTGTTTACCTCGAAACTTCCTTTCCACCCCATAGGAGATCAGAGTCAAAGAATAGGTCATGATGAAATACATAAGGGCCACGGCGGTGTAAATCTCAAAGGGCCGAAATGTCCGGGAGTAGACCATCTGTCCAGTTCTGGTCAGTTCGTTTATTGCAAGTACTGAGACCAGAGACGTCTCTTTAAGCGTTGTGGACAGAGAGTTCATGAGCGGAGGGATAGCCACCCGTATGGCCTGGGGCAAAACAACATACCGCATCGTTTGCAGCCAGTTTAAGCCCGAGGCCCGTGCCGCCTCCTCTTGCTCTCTGGGGATAGACCCAAGGGAGGCTCGGATGATTTCTGAAATATAGGCACCGCTGCACAAACCGACGCCTACATACGCAGCGGCCATATTGTTCATGGAAAACCCGGTGAGCGGCATGGCGTAGTAAATAAAAAATAATTGGATGAGCAATGGTGTGCCCCGGAATAATTCTACATACGGGGCAAAGATATACTTTAAAGCCTTTGAATTGGACCGAGAGATGCCTACCACAACTCCAATTGCCAAGGCCAGCACAAAAGAAACAGAGGTAATATTCAACGAAAGAGAGGCCCCTGTCATTAGTTCAGGCCAATTTTCCTGAATAATGCTGAATTTAAATTGCTTCATTTACTTTATAGACATATAAACACCGCCGATAAAATTTTTCCCGGCGGTGTGTTTTTTGTATTTTCAAATTCTCCATTCTTTGACTACTGGACAGTCAGCCATTTATCATAGAGTTGGTCGTATGTTCCGTCTTTTTTGAGATGAGCCAAGGCTTCATTGATTTTTTGAGTTAAGGAATCAGCCCCTTTGGGCATAACCATGACAATATCGCTGGTTGCCAGTGGATCCCCGACAATTTTATAGGACGGGTCTTTTTTTATTTGCCTCACGGCATACGGATGTCCACAGATAACAGCATCGATTCGATCATACTTCAAGTCCAGAAAGGCCTCTGTGGTGTAGTTATATGTTTTGATTTCCTTGCAAAGTCCAGGCATCATGCTTTTAGCAGTCTTTTCACTGCTAGTGGACATCTGCACCCCAACGACCTCGTCTTTGAGGTCTTCAACCGAGGCAAGTTCCTGTTCCTCTTTACGGACCACGAGCACTTCGGGGTGATTATAATAGGGATCGCTGAAGTTGGCGTTGTTTTTCCGGGCCGTCGTCTTACTCATGCAGGTAATGAGCATGTCGTAATCACCCTTGTTCATACCAGCGATCAGACCCTGCCATTCCCCATCCTTGAAGGTAACCGGGACGTCTAAGTATTTGCCAATAGCCAGGCCAAGATCCACGTCAAAACCTTGAAAATCGCCATCAGTAGTCTTGAATTCAAAGGGTGGGTATTGGGCGCAAAAGCCAATGACCAACTCATTTTTGTTTTGGATTTTTTTCCAGTAATTCTGGGCGGCTGCACTTGTAGTCAAGCAACCAATTAACAAAAGCGCGCAGATTACGATACGTTTCGTCAGTTGTCCCATTGTTGTTTACTCCTGTGTTGACGTTGGTGATGATTCTTCTACGGCAAAAAGCCTTGGCCTAATATGGACCTTGGTAGCGAGTAATTCCAAGAATTCTTCCATGAATACTCCCTTTTCAGGAACAAAGCGCAGACCGTTCACCTGCTGTTCAATCTGGTCAACAGTGCTCAGTTCTCCTCCTGAATATCCACGACAGCTTAGTTTCAGACCGCAATTGGGGCTCTTGTCCATGCCCAGAACTCCGACAATATCATACCCCGCCTGGACGTAGGCTTGAATCTGAACCAAGGGATTGGTCAGAATCTCCCGGCAATGTTGGCGAAAATTGGGATGATTGTACTGTTCCTTGGTCATACCCCACCGGTTCATGCCCAGATAGGAGACTTCCGGACAGGGCAACTGCAGAATCCCGCATCCGGACTGGATGTGCTTAGAGACATGGTCTGTAAACACGCCTTCAACCGCAGCCAGAGGAGGAATCTTGGCGTTGGCATTTAAAGCGCAGTGGCAGGTAATGAGTATTCTTCGGCTTCGACGCATGCACCACCTATCCTGTTTAACTTTCCCCGGCCAAAAGGGCCGCGCCCAGGGCTCCGGTCATCTGGGGATTTTCCGGTATGCTGATTTCCGTATCCAGGCTTTGTTCAAGAAGGCTTGCCATGCACGGGTTGTTGGCCACGCCCCCGGCAAAAACCACGTTTTTCGGGCCGGCGCTTACTCTCTTGAGCATTCCCGCCGCCCTGCGGACCACGGCGGAATGCAGGCCCAGGGCGATCTCCCGGGGGTTTTCGCCCCTGGCGATGAGCGAAGTCACCTCGGATTCGGCGAATACCGTGCACATGCTGTTAATGGTGAGAACTTTTTCCGCCTTGAGTGCTTCAAAGCCGAATTCCTCCAGTGAGGAGCCCAAGGCCGAGGCCATTATTTCCAGGAACTTGCCGGTCCCGGCGGCGCAGCGGTCATTCATCTCGAATTTCTTGACCCGACCCTTTTCCGTAAGGGCGATGGCCTTGCTGTCCTGGCCACCAATATCCAGGATAGTCCGTGTGGACCCACAGAGGTGTTTCACTCCGCGGGCATAGGCCTTGATTTCGGTTATAGTGGGCGCATCAAGGGAAAGCTCAAACAGATTGCGCCCGTATCCGGTGGCCATGATGTGGTCGTATTCCCTGCCGGCCAGGATGTTCGTGGCTCCGCGCATGGGATCGAATCCCGTGTCGGTTTGGGCCCTGTCCACCATTTCCCCGTTTTCCAGGATGACCAGTTCAATACTCCTGGACCCGATGTCTATGCCCGCCGTGCGCATCCTTGATTTCCTTATTTCAGCATTTCCAAAAAGGCTTCGATTCTGGTCTTGAGCTGGCCGGCATCCTCCATGCCGTAGTCGGTCTCCACCCGAAGCGTGGGGATGTCCTCGTCCTCGAGCGCCTTTTCCACGGGAATGGACTCCATGATATACGGCTGGCAGAACTGCAGGCTGTAGTGAAGAACCCCGTCCGCTTTCGTGTTTTCGGCCATGGTCTTGATCTGTTCCAGTCTTTCCGGGTTGGGGGTGAAAATGGCGCATTCGATGTCCAAGTAGCGGTCCACCAGGGCGTCGATGAGTTCTTCCAGGGAATCTCCGGATTTATCAACCTGATTACGGTTGCCGCGTTCGCCCACACAGGACTCCTCGCCGACGATAACTCCGCCCGCGCCCTCGATCAGATACGGCATTTTCCAGTTGGGAACGGCCATGGGGCATCCGGATACAAGGACGCGGGGAGTGCCTTTTTCTTTTGCTCCCTGGCCGGCCTGTACCCTTTTTTCCAGCTCGTCGCACAGGGCGTTCACCGAGTGGGTAAAGCGCTCGGGATTGTCGTAGAAAAAGACCTGATTCACGAGCAGGCCGTCCAGGCCGGAGATCGGGGAGGGATCCGCCCGGCGCAGGCGCTGCAGCCTGGCCATTGCCCGACGCTTGGCGTTTACGGTCTCGATGCCTTGTTTAAGTTTTTCCGCGTCTATTTTGGTGCCTGTAAGGTCCTCAACCTCGCGCAGGAAGCGCTTGAATTCGCTTTTAAGCAGCCCGCGGCCTTCGTCCGTCTTCATCTGCGGCAGGTCCATTACGTACATGCGCTCGACCATGTCTTTAAGGGTCTCGTAGGATTTTTTCTTTCCGTCGCAGGTGTTCTCGCCCACGACCATGTCCGAGACCTCCAGAAACGGACAGACCTTGCCCAGTTTGAAGCCGAACGAGGATTTTATCAAAGCGCAGGTGTTGCGCGGCAGGACCTTTTCCACTTCCTCCATGGCGAAGTCGGCCCCGGAACAGAGCCCGACCAGGGTGGCGTTTCCGGCCAAAACGATTTCCTCGGGCACGAACACGCAATAGGAACCGATTATTTTTCGGCCTTGCTCCTGTTCTTGGCGCAACTCCTGGATCCTTTGTCCATGCACCTCGCTCATGACAAAGTCGAAATATTTCATGCCCTTTGGGCGATTTTTCTGGGTGAGGTAGATGTCCCGATAGGCCTGGTTCAGAGTGTCTAAAAGCTGGTCGTGGGCTTCCAGATCCATCCCCAGATCCGCCCACATCTGCCGGTTGTCCTTTTCCATGCTCCTGCCTCCCTTGGGTTTTTGCTTTGGGTGCGCGAAATTCGTTTGAATTTTTAAAAAGGTAAAATATCCCAATATCCCGAAGTGGAGGCTTAAATCCAATAGAAAATGCTAATTAAAGGCGGGGAGATGTATTGAGTTTTTTTATCTGAATATCCCGGAGGTGTGTTCCGAACATCCGTGAGCTGTTATCAAAAGGAGGAAGGATAAAAGCAAAAAATAAATGATTTTATGCTTGCGTATGAGCTTATAATGCAAAAATAAGAATAGTCCCCAGTAAGTGAGTATATAGATTCCACAATCTGAAAAGTGATAACACTCATATACTTTATCGAGCATCCCCAGATTCACCAGGACATTTCCGGGCCAGAACAATATTATATACGGAAGGGGGAATATGAGGAAAAAATAAACAATAATCGCTAGGAAAGAAGTGATAATCCCAGATGGTTCAAAATTTACGGATGACCAAGAGGAAAACCACCATAAGGCAATGATCGAGACAAAGGTGGTCCTTTGATCTCTAAATTCCAGTAAAAGCAAGGATTTAATCTTGATATTAGGAGGTTTTTTTATTAATTTCATATTTGGCATAAAAAATGGGCTTAAGGCGTGTCGCCCTAAGCCCTTGTATTCTTATCGTGGTGCCGAGGAACGGAATCGAACCGCTGACACGGGAATTTTCAGTCCCCTGCTCTACCGACTGAGCTACCTCGGCACCCGATGAGAAGACTCTTTAACCAAAACAGGGCTTGTTGGCAAGTATTTTTTTGGCGGTTTTGGAGGTAATGATTAATAAGGACAGTGGCTTTTCGGACCGGAAGAATAAGCGGGAGGCACTTCCGGGACAAGTTGGGAGCTATTTGTCTGCAGCCCGCTCCGGGAAACGGAAACAGGCCGGGGCAAGAGATCGTCGGAGGGGGGTGGAGGAGTTCGATGTGCTCCAGTACGGTTTGTACAATTGACAACCGCTTGTTTTTGATAGATTTATTTGTGAGGCAAGCTGATGTGCCGGTAAAACAAGCAAGGAGTGGAAAATGACTTATATCTGGATGCTTATTCTCGCTTATCTTGCCGGGGCAATGCCTTTCGGGCTGCTTCTGGCCAAGGGCTTTTGCCATGTGGAGCTGCGGGATGCCGGTAGCGGGAACACCGGGGCGACCAATGTGGCCCGGACATGTGGACTGGGCTATGGCTTGACGGCTCTGGCCCTGGATATCCTCAAGGGGTATTTGCCCGTGCTTCTGGCCGCCTGTATCAACCCTTCCGCTTTTTTCCTGACACTGGTAGCCTTGGCCGCGATCCTGGGGCATATGTATTCGGTATTTTTGTACGGTGAGGGAGGCAAAGGTGTAGCCACCAGCGTGGGCATTTTTCTGGCCCTTTCGCCTGTGGCCCTTTTCTGGGGGGTGGGGATCTGCCTGGCTCTCATTTACCTCACCGGTTATGTTTCCCTGGGCTCCCTTGCGCTTGTATCGGCAATCCCCCTTGTCCTTCTCCTTACTGGGGAGTTTTCCCTCCTTTTTGTCGGGGTGGTCATTATGGGGCTGGTTTTCTGGAAACACCGCGGGAATATAGATAGGCTGCTCAAAGGTGAGGAAAATTCCTGGAAGGAAAAAGAGTAGTCTCAGCTCACAAAGGATTTTTGCCTGGATTCTTCTAATAGTTCATTTGTAGTGTTTATTAGCCTCTCCAGGCTGTCTCCATTGAATGCGGATATAAATACTGCATCCGGATAGGCCTCTTGCAGTTGTTCCCTTTCCTGGGAAGCGAGTTTGTCGCTTTTGTTCATGGCCAGAATCCGGGGTTTTTCATGCAGCCCGAGTTCTTCCAGTATCCTCAAGACCGCAGCTATCTGAGAATCGGAGTCCGGGTGCGAGGCATCCGCCACCAGTATGAGTACATTGGCCAGATGCAACTCTTCCAGTGTGGCCATAAAGGCTTCCTTCAAGTCCTCTGGGAGCTTGTGGATGAGCCCCACGGTGTCGGTCAGGATTACTTCCTTGTCCCGCGGGAAGCGAAGGCGCCGGGAAGCCGGATCCAGAGTGGCGAAAAGCTTGTCCCGGGCGGAAACGCTGGACCCGGTCAAAGCGTTCAGCAGAGTGGATTTCCCGGCGTTGGTATAGCCGACCAGGGAAACCACGGGCATTCCGCTTTGTTGTCTCCGGCTGCGCATGGTGGTCCTTTGTTTACGTATCTTGGACAGTTCCTTGTTGATCCGGGTAATACGTTCCCGGACCCTTCTTTTGTCCATTTCCAGCTTGGTTTCTCCGGGACCCCGGCCGCCTATGCCTCCGGCCAGCCTGCTGAGGGCCCGGTTACGGCCCACTAGGCGGGGCAGGGTGTATTTCAGCTGGGCCAGCTCCACCTGCAACTGGCCCTGTTTACTGTGGGCGTGCTGGGCGAAAATGTCCAGGATGAGCTGGGTGCGATCCAGTACCCGGCGTTCGGTTATCCGGGTCAGGTTGCGCAACTGGGAAGGGGAAAGCTCCTGGTCGAAAATTATCAGGCCCGCACCCCTCTGCAGGGCGGCCACCTCCATTTCCGCGAGTTTTCCCCGGCCCATTATATGCTTGGGGTTGATCTTGGTTACCCGCTGAATCATGGTGGAAACCACTTTTAATCCGGCGGTGGAGGCAAGACTGGACAGCTCCTGCAGGGAAACCTCCTGGCGGGGGACAGGTTTGGTGCTCACGCTGGCCAGAAGGGCACAGTTCTTTTGTTCCTGGGCGGATATATCCGCGTTTTCCCGGGCCAGTTCCTCTTCCAGGGATTGCACCTGACTGGCTATGTCCGGCTGGGCTTCGTTCCAGGGCTGGATGTCATAAACCCGGTAGCCCTCGCGGTTGGTATTCGGAGGCAGGAGATGGGCCCACTGGAGTTTTTGCGGTTCACCTTCGGCGGAAACGGTCAATACCGATACTGAGTCCAGGCGGAGGAAAACCATGTCCATGAGATCCTCCTCGCTCAGTCCGCTGTTTGTCAGATGGGTGTGTACTAGGCGGAGACCGCTCAGGCGTGAGGCTCCGCTACGGTAGCGTTCCAGTTCTGGAATGAAGATGGAGTCGTGTCCCCCGACCAGAACCAGAACGGGCTGTCCGCGCCTGTTTATGATCACTCCTACCTGGCGCTTGATGCGATGGCTCAATTCGGACAGTTCCCTGGCCTGTTCCTTGCTGAAGGGGGTTTCGGTGGGGAATGTGCGGACGTATATCCGGCTGAGGGCCTTTATCTCGCTTGACTTGAGTCCGCTTGTATTGCCTTGGGGTCTTCGGGCTATTTCTTTTTCCTCTCTTGCTGTCTTTTATGTATTTTCCAGGTATTCGGCAATCATCCGATCGTATTGTGAAGTCATGCCAAAGACGTATGCGGCGGTTTTTTTGCGGAATTGCCCGCTTACAGCGCCGTACTCGTGAATATTTTCCCTGAACTCCGGATAAAATTCCGGAGAGGGAAGGACACATACGCTGTCCAGGTTCTTGGCTCCCGCCCTGAGCAAAGTGGGACCACCGATATCTATCTGTTCCACACCCTCTTTTAAACCCATTTCTTCGTTTACCGCCCGGTGGAAATCATAGAGATTGACGCAGATGAGATCAAAGGTTCGGATGTCCATGTCCTCCAGGGTGTGCATATGTTCGGGGTTTTTTTTGTCTGCCAGCACCCCGGCGTGGATTTTCGGGTGCAGGGTCTTTACCCTGCCACCAAGGATTTCCGGGAATCCTGTCACTTGATCCACCCCTGTCACCGACAGTCCGGCATTTTCCAGTTCCCGGGCGGTGCCCCCGGTGGAAACGATTTCCACGCCATGCTCATGCAGGAATTTTCCCAAGTCCCTGATTTCGGTTTTGTCCGTAAGACTGACAATGGCCCGTTGAATTGGCAGTTTATCCATTCAAGATCCTTTGGGTTGGCGTTTGCAAATACTGATTTTAGTTTGCCAGAAAATAGTGCGCGGGGCAATATCTGCATGTTTTTCTTTCCCTCTGATCAGTTAAGAGTTTTAAGTTTTAAGTTTTAAGTACAAGAGAAAATATACAATAATTTAGAAGAATTATATTAAAAGCACATCAACCCCAAGTCAGATAAGAAAATAAGCAATTGTTTCAAAGCGTTAGAAAAAAGTTTTGACTGTCCAGTTTCCCTGATGCGCCTGCAAAAGGTATATTGGGGTCCTTGACGCTTGATTTGGATTTCTCCGCCTGATCTTTTTTGATGCCAAACTACCGGCCAGGTGTTTTCTAGGCCCCGCCAAAGGGGGGATGCTTGCCCCCTTCCCGCACCCAAATTAAAGTTGGGTGCGGGATTTCCCTTTTGGCTGGAGCAAGAAAACGCCCGGACCTCTCGTTAAAAGCATCTAAAATGATCAGGAGAAGAAAACATAAAAACTACACAGGCTTGTCGGAGAGGCGTATATTTTTGCAGGTGGGGATGGTAAAATGTGTGATTGACAACTGGAGAAAGCGCATTAGTTACTTCTTATCCGGAAATTAAAAAATTTCCGGATTTAGAAATATCACGTTTCCAATCCGAGAATGACATTTTGTCCTGTTTAACAAGGAAATTAAATAATTAGGAGCGGGCGTATCTTAATACGTGATCGAATAATCATGAAAACTGACGCCTTTAAAATGGAAAAGGGTCATTTCCGGGATGGAAACTAGTTAATGGGGATCAGTTGCTTGCAGTTCCGGGGAATGACCCGGTTTAGGCCAAACGATTAGACCTTTCCATTGTCCTGGACAAAGTCGGCGCAATGTGCTTATATTTATCTGTTGTCAATAAATTTTAAGGAGGAAATATCCATGGCTCGTCATAAGAAAATTCAACGTAAAAAGGAATTGGACCGTCGTCGTCAACGCCGCATGAAAAGGCTCAAACAGCGCAAACGGGATGCGAAGCGCGCTGCCGGAAAAGATGTGTAGTGTTGTTGCATTTGGCTCAGCCAAATGCTCGCGTGGTTAGTTCTGGGAGGTGGTAAAATGCCAATCTATGAATATCAGTGCAGAGAATGTCAGCAAATCTTTGAAGAATGGCAGGATGATTTTGAAGAGAGGGATATACCCTGTCCTGTTTGCGGGGGAAGCACCGATCGTTTGATTTCCCATTCCGCATTTATCCTGAAAGGCAGCGGCTGGTACGCCACCGACTATGCCGGTAAGGGGGCCGCGGCCGATGGAAACGGAAGCGGAAACGGGAATGGAGAAAAAACGGATTCAAAGGAAAACACCGCTTCTTCCGGGGAGAGCAACTCGGATGCTGGTGGTAAAGGTGAGCAAAAGTCCTCGTCGTCTGAAGGAGGCGGAGAAAAGAAGAAGGAATCTCCATCCGCTTCTGCTGGTTCGGCACAGTAAAAAAAGGCAGCCTCAGGGCTGCTTTTTTTTGATTGAATCGGGACGGGCTCCCGGACAGTTTCCCGGCTTTTTTTAGTAGACACCCGGAGGAATGGACTAGGATGATCGAAAGATATACGCGCAAGGAAATGGGGGCCATCTGGTCCCAGGAAAATAAGTTCCGTACATGGTTGGAGGTGGAACTGGCGGTATGCGAGGCATGGTACAGGCTGGGATACATACCGCAAGAGGAGATGGAAACCATCCGCGGCAAGGCAGACTTCGAGCTGCAGCGCATACTGGATATCGAAAAGGAAACCAAGCATGATGTGATCGCCTTTCTAAGCGCAGTGGAGGAAAAGGTCGGATCGGCCTCCAGATATATCCATCTGGGGTGTACTTCCTCGGACATAGTGGATACGGCCAATGCCCTGCTTCTGAGCCGGGCGGGGGACCTTGTTTCCGAGGCGCTGGAGGGGTTTCTGGAAGAGCTGCAGGCGGCTGCGGAAAAGTATAAGGGCCGTTTGCAGATGGGCAGGACCCACGGAGTGCATGCCGAACCTACCAGCTTCGGATTGAAGTTGGCCGGTTTTTACGCCGAGTTCAAGAGACACAAAAAGCGTCTGGCCGAGGCCCGGGAGGAAATCAGGGTAGGCAAGATTTCCGGGGCGGTGGGTACTTACGCCCATTTGAGCCCGGAAATGGAAAAGATTGCCTGTGATCTGCTGGGATTGGAAGTGGACGAAATATCCACACAGATCATACAAAGGGACCGACACGCCAATTTTTTTACTGCCCTGGCCTTGCTGGCGGGAGGGATCGAAAGGCTTTGTGTGGAGCTCAGGCATCTGCAGCGCACCGAGGTCCTGGAGGTGGAAGAGGGGTTTAGCGCCGGGCAGAAGGGGTCCTCGGCCATGCCGCACAAAAAGAACCCTATTTCCGCGGAAAACATGGCCGGACTGTCCCGCCTTATCCGGACCAATGCCCTGGCGGCCATGGAGGACATGGCTTTATGGCACGAGCGGGATATAAGCCACTCTTCGGTAGAGCGGGTCATAATGCCCGATTCCACTATTCTGGCCCATTATATGCTCCACCGCCTTAAAAATGTAATCCGGAATTTGCAGGTGAACCCGGAGAACATGGATGAAAACCTGGAGTCCTCCCTGGGGCTTTTTTATTCCCAGCGGGTACTTCTTGCGCTTATAGACAAGGGCCTCAAGAGGCAGGAAGCCTATGAGGCGGTGCAGGCCGTGGCCATGCGCTGCTGGCAAAACGGTCTATATTTCCCCCACGAGGTACGCAGGGAGGAAAAATTGACTTCTTATCTCGGTCCGGAGGACTTGAAAGAAATTTTTGACCCGCAGTACTATTTGCGCTACGAAAATACCATATATAAACGAGTCTTTGGTTAAAGACAAGGAAAGTGCCTGTTGGGGCATAGCCCTTTGGCTGGTGCGCTTGTGTGGGATTGAGTATATGCAAAAGGGTACTCGACTTATGATGTGGGTTTTCTACTCCTGATCATTTTTGATGCCAAACTACCGGACCGGTGTTTTCTAGGCCTCGCCAAAGGGGGCTTGCCCCCTTCCCGCACCCAAATTCCTACTTGGGTGCGGGATCTCGACTCAATATTAAAGACCAAGAAAACGCACGGGCCTTTCGTTAAAAGCATCCAAAAAGATCAGGTGGAAATAATACAAAAAATCCATACTCTGTATCGGAAGCGCCTGCAAAAAATATATTTTTGCAGGCAGTGTTAAGTTTTAAGTTGAAAGTTTTAAGTGAAATCATATAGTTGCAATGTTTTATCTGTGCGGTTGAGTCCAGCATTCGACTTTTTGCGGTTGCCTCTGTATCGGAGAGCTATGCAGAAAAAGGGGCGATCCTGGTGGGCCTTTGTAAGGATGCCTTTGCAAAAATTGTTTTGCAGAGGGGAAATATCAGAATTCGAGTAACAGAGGCCAGAAAGGTCAAGGACTTATGCAAGACGAACCCTTGAGTTTGCTTGGGGACTTTTTGCAGATGGTTTGGTTAGTATGGATACGGTCAAGATGGTTAAACTCGGTGATATGGAAGAGTTAAAAAATAGATTGGCTAGATTGCTCGCCGCCAAATCCTACAGGGAAGGCGATTTTACCTTGGCCTCGGGCAAGAAGAGCGATTATTATTTTGATTGTCGTCAAACAGCCCTGCATCCGGAGGGGGCGTATCTGCTGGGTCATATTTTCGTGCGCATGATCCGGGGGATGGAGGAGAATATCCGCGGTGTGGCCGGCATGACTCTTGGTGCGGATCCTCTGGTGGCATCGGCAACCCTGGTCTCGTACACGGAAGGTCTCCCCTTGCCCGGAATGCTGGTGCGCAAGAAGGCAAAAGGATACGGAACCGACTCCTATCTGGAGGGAACCGCCAATTTTTACCCCGGAGATGGGGTGTGCATGCTCGAGGATGTGGTGACCACCGGTTCCAGCCTGCTTCGGGCCTGTCAGCGGGTCGAGGACGCCGGGTACCGCGTACAGGGTCTTATATGCGTTCTGGACCGCAAAGAGGGAGGGGGCAGTGAACTGGAAAAAAATGGTTACCTCCTGCGCTCTGTATTCGAGAGGGAGGAATTGGCGGATGTTGACCTTTAGTACGAAGGGTCTTGCCCTTTTGCTTTGCGCTTTGCTCTTTTTATTGTCCGCGTGCGCGAAGAGCGGCAATGTTGAAGATTTCTTGTGGCCGGAGCGCGAGGGCGAGTATTACCGGGTTTTGCGGAACTGGTCCCGCCGGGACGAGATATACATGGGGCTTGAAGGCCAGATATCCGCCGTGGCCACCCTGAAAAGCAACAAATGGCGCCAGGCTTATGTCCGGGAGAAAAAAGAGGTCTATTCCTGGACTAAAGAAAAAGTAAATAGTTTTTCCCGAACCATGCGGGAAAATGCCCGCCGGAACACGGAGTTTTTCCTGGGGCTGCACGGGAGTGAAAAGGAATACAGCGAACTGGATTTCCAAAGTTCCCTTTGGCGCGTTTATGTCCGCACAGCTCAGGGAAAGCAAGTTTCTCCCATGGAAATACGGGAAGTGGACACCCCGCTTGCCGAACAATCCCGTTTCTTCCCCTACGTTAACAGATGGAAGCAGACTTATATCCTGCGTTTCCCCAAAGTGGAGGAAAAAGATATTTCTCTGATCATTACCGGCCCGGCCGGCAAACTGGATTTGAACTGGTAGGACGTTGATCCGGGTTATTCTTTTATTCTTTTGCCTTAATCTGCTCGCCGTGCCTGCTGCGGCGTGGCAGGTCGACCTGCGCCCCACCCCGCACGGCCCCGGGGAGTTTTTTGCTGTGGACAAGAACGAGCAGGAACTTTTCCTGTTTTCCAACAAGAGTCCGCTGAAAAAAATGACGGAAATGCGATGCAGTACCGGCCGGATACGGGGAAATAAGAAAAAAGAAGGCGATCTGAAGACACCGGAAGGGGTATATTTCCTGGAGCGTCGCCTCAATAGGAGCCTCAATTTTGAACTCTACGGGGACTTGGCCTATACGCTCAACTTCCCCAATCCGGTGGATAAGTTGCAGGGCAAGACCGGACACGGCATCTGGATCCACGGGCGGGGGCACGAAATCGCCTCTTACGCTACCCAGGGCTGTATTGCTCTGAATCAAAGGGATATTGAATCCATACGGGAAGAGGTCCGTTTGGGCCAGACCCCGGTGCTGATCGCCCGGGACCTGGAATGGCAGGGACAAAATGCCCAGAACGGTACCCGCGATTCCGGGAATATCGCTAAGCGTACGCGGAAGTGGGCAAAAGCCTGGACCCGCAAGGCAAATTCCTTTTTCAATTATTATTCTCCGGATAGGTTTTCCCGCTCCGGGGGGGATGACTTTACCAGTTTCCGCAACAGGAAAGAAAGGCTGTTCCGTAGATACAGGTGGATAGATGTTTGGGTGCATGATCTTCGGGTCCTTCGCGGGCCGGGATATTGGGTGAGTTATTTCGGTCAGGTCTTCAATGCCCCGGGTTTTTATTCCGCGGGGGTCAAACGGCTTTACTGGATGCCGGATAATAAGGGCCGGCTCCGGATTGTCGGTTCGGAGTGGCAGGGGGCCTCCGGGCACAGCCTGAAAAGAAAATATGCAAAAAATCGCAAAGAATTGCTCCGCAGTTTTGTTCTGGACTGGAGCAAGGCCTGGGAAAGCGGCAACCTGGAAAGGTATTCCCGTTTCTATGCACCGGATGTGATCCAGGGTGAACGGGAAGGGCTCGAGGCCGTGCGGGAATACAAGTCTAAATTGTGGGATTCCGGAAAGAGCCCTCGGGCCATAAGTGTTGAGGACCTCAATATATCCCTTGTTCGCCGGGGATTCCGGGCAAGATTTGTGCAAGAATATTCGGACGTGTCCGGTTATTCGGATCGGGGCATGAAATCTTTGACCGTTGTCCCCCTGCGAACCGGTTGGAAAATAGTAAGAGAAGAATGGAGGGAGATCAATTGAACCCCGGGAAGTACAATGTCCTTTTTATGCGTGACGACCGACGGGTAAAAAGGTTCAGGTTCAGCTTGGGCTGGGTCAAGTTTTTGATCCTGGTCCAGGTGCTGCTACTTGTTTTGGCCGGGGCAGGTGGATATTTCTCGGTTGTTTTTTTTAAGAAAAACCGCGAATTGAAGTCCGAGATCTCTTCCTTGCGTTCGGATTTAAGGAAGTCCAAAACCAATCTCCGGCGTCTGGAGAATGTGCGTAATATCCTGAAGTCCTTTGACGAGGGGGATGTCCTTACTGCGCTGAAAAAAGGTGACAACGGGACTGAATCCTCTTCTTCCGGTGTAAACTTGGAAAGGGTGTTTAAGAATGTAGACAAACATATTATTTCCGTAGATCAGTTGCAGGCTAGTATAAAGGAATCCAGGGTAAATTTGCGTTTCGAACTGAACAATCTTATTTCGGACAAAAAGCTGGAAGGGCTCGTAAGTATAGAATTGGTGGGCAGGGACGGAATGGTTGTCCAGCTTGATGTGCAGGACGAAGACCTTTATTTCGAAATAAATCATTTCAAAAAGGTAAAGACCTCTTTTCAGCTTCCGGAAGCCATTTCCCAGAAGGAGCTTTTTGCAATCCGATTGACTATCACCAACAAGAAAGATCAAGTAATCTACAGTGAAACATTCCCTCTCAGCGATATTCTCGTGTAGCTGCATTGTCCTTGTCTTTTGTCTCCCGCTCGAGGCCGAGGAACTGGATCTTTTCCGAAAGACTTTTTATCCATTAAAAGTCCACTATATTCAGGGGGAAAATCCGGGGCCGACAGTAATGGTCCAGGGAGGTATTCAAGGGGATGAACCGGCCGGGGTTATCACAGCCGCCCTGCTTCGCAACGCACGGGTGAAAAAAGGGAACCTGCTTTTGGTCCCGCGGGCGAACGTCCCTGCTTTGAACCGGGACAAGCGATTGGTCAACGTGGATTTGAACCGGCGATTTGACCGCGATTATGCCCGATTTTACGAGGACGTCCTGGCCCGGGCCATAAAATTTTTGGCCGTGCAGACAGACGGTTTGGTGCACCTGCACGAGGGTAGCGGTTTCTATTCCCCGGAATATGTAAGCAAACTCCGCAATCCGGATCGTTACGGTCAATCGGTGATTATTGACAGTGCCGAGTATTCCGGAGTGTCTGATTTACAGGAGACGGCCCAAACAGCTATTGAAAGGGTGAATTCGGATGTAACTCCTCCGGAGTATATGTTTACCCTGTTCAATACACATACGTCTTCCCGCAATACCAAGCACGCTGAGCAGAGAAAGTCCTTTACCTTTTATTCCCTGGACCATTTGGGTCAGCCTGCCCTGGCAGTGGAGGCCTCCAAGAGTATTCGAGATCTGGCCTGGAAGGTCCGGCACCAGACTTTGGTATGCCGGGAGATATTACGCAACTTGGGGGTGGTTGTGGAGCCTGTTTCCGGTATTGAGGAAAAAGTGGATTCCTGGTTTGATTCTTCTTTTCCCCTGAGGATAAACGGTCAGGATCCCAGCGAATTGCGGGAAATTGATTTGCGGCGGACATCCCCTCTGCGGGTGGATTTGACCCGCGAGAGCGCTAAATCCTGGGGGGTGTACGCCTCTAGTATGCCCGGAGTTAACTTGTTGCATACCCGGGTGATTCCCCTTACACAGTTTCGTTCTCTGGAAATCAGGATGGACGGCCGAGTGATGCGCACCCTTCGCGTGGACTGGGCGGGTCCGGAACCGCAGGGTGCGGGGAAGGCTCCCCTGTTGGTATATTGCCGCAACGGACGCGTGAATTTCGCTCCCCCCGGGGAAGAGATACAGGCAACCGAGGGGGACAGCTTTTATATCCTGGGCCTATGGGAAGAATGCGGTCAGGAAGTCCTCAATGTAAAAGGCTTTGTCAGTAACCGCATAAACAACGACGGACAGGACAAGCGCTCCCGCTTCCTCCTTTTCCCGGACAGATTCATCCGGAGATATCTCCATCAGGAGGAAAACGGCTGGAGTACCCGCATTGTCCGAGAAACACCGGGAAAAAGGAAAAATGAATGGCCCTTGTCCGTAAATGTCCCGGATGGCCCGCAGTTTTATGCAAGAAAGAAAAAGACCTGGTGCGGTCTTCATTCCCAACCGAACCGCAATTTACTGGTACCCGGAATATATGAGTTGGGGACCAGGAAAGGGAAAGAAGCCCTGTTTGATGTGCAGGGGAAAATCGGCCCCCGGCATGGAGCCGAGTTCGAGCTTTCCGCGGGAGAAACCGCGGAAATAAGGGCTTTCGACCCCCGGACTTTCTCTTCCTGGGGCAAAATAAATGTTCGGGGAAAGGGAAAAAGGTGGAGCGCACATCTTTTTGCACCAAAACGGCCCTGACCGGCACGGGACTCTTGCCTGCAATAATATATGTTTTGCAGGCGTATGTTTATAACTCTTTGCTCAAATTTTTGTATTGTGCTTAAAGTGGGCAGGGAAAATCAATATATTGGAGCAATAAGCAAATGGAAAATTTCCACGTCAGTCTTCCTTTGCGCTATATATGGGAAAACGAGGATTATCTGCGTTTTTTCCTTCACAATCGTCTGTGTCCTGAACTGGGGGTGGATGCGTTCATTCTGGACGAGGTCCCGGAGAGCTGGCATCGGAAGGTTTCTACTTTATTGGAAAAAGAAGGTCTTGCGACAGCCGTACATTTGCCTTTTATCGACATCCATGCGGGCAGTCCGGATTCCCTGGTCCGGGAGGCCGCGGAGAAACGGCTTGTTCGGGGGGTGGAGACGGCCATGCTGTACAAACCGCAACACATGATTGCCCACAATGGTTATAATCCGGCCGGTTATGCGGATTTTTATCCGCGCTGGCTGGAGAATGCGGTAGCAACCTGGACAAGTGTTGACCAGGTAGTGGATGACTGCCCCGTGTATTTGGAAAATACCGTAGAAACGGAGCCGAGCCAGATAAAGGATGTTTTGGGTACGTTAAGCGATAGGTTCGGATTCTGCTTTGATATCGGACATTGGTTTTCCTTTAGCCGGGGCTGGGAGAACAAGGATCTTTCCACCTGGCTGCAGAGCTTCGGCCCCAATTTGGACCATCTGCATCTGCATGATAATGACGGGTCCGATGATCAGCATCTGGGCATGGGCAGGGGGAATATACCTTTTGTGGAGTTCTTTGCCGGGATCGAGTTCATGGAGCTTTCTCCGGGGGTTACCCTGGAACCGCATACTTATGAGGATCTGGAGCAGAGCATTCGTTTCATGTCCAAGCACAAGAAATGGTTTTCCCTCCTGGGCCTGCCTTTGGAGGGAATCTCCGAAAACCCGCTTTCCTCCAAGGAATCTTTTACTAAGGAAAATTAAGCATTCCTTCGGGCACTGCGTAGGCCCCGGACCATTCCGGGGGGCAGACAACCGGGCCATCTCCCCAGTCCAGGAACGCGGCATGCAGGTATAGTCGCTTGGGGCCACCGCTCCCGTATTTGCGGTCCCCGATTATCGGGTGTCCGCGCATGGCAAGCTGGGCCCGGATCTGATGCGTCCTTCCAGTTATTAGCCGGATCTGCAGAAGGCTCCTTTCCTTTTGTATCCGGAGCGGAGTAGCCACGCACTCAGCCTTTTTTCCCTTTTCATCGGGGATCATTTTTTCCCGGCGCCCTTTGCTCAAATGGTCCTTTAAGCGCTTTTCTTTCTTATCCCTCCATTGGCCCTCCACCCAAGCCAGATAATATTTGCTTACTCTGTTGTTTTTCCATTTTTCGTGCATCCTTTTGAGAAAGGCGTAGTTGCGGGCGATAAGTATGGCTCCGGAAGTGGGCTTGTCCAGCCTGTGGACCAGAGTAGGAGCAAAACCGTTTTCCTCGGGAAAAAGCTTTTTAAGCCGCTGATCCAGGCTGTCCCGGATGCCTGTCCCGCCATGAACAGCCAGTCCTGAGGGTTTATTGATCAAAAGGTAGTCTGTGTGGCGTTGGATTATGTTCAGGGGTTGGGGATCGTTTGCATCCGCATGTTTTGTTTGGCTGAAATCCTCATGGGGGGGGACGCGTACTGTCTGTCCCGACTCCAGACGCTCGAATGGCTTGCATCTCCGGCTGTCTACCCGCACCTGGCCCGTGCGAATCCAGCGCATGGCCGCGCTTCGGGGCAGGCCCTGGATACGGCGCATAAGAAAGGAGCAGAGCTTTTGTCCGGATTCGGACGGGGATACGTTTATATGCTGTACAGAAGGCATGGTGCTTTTCGTGTAGACAAATTTTTTGTGGGTCCTTGACGTTAGATATTTCTTATCCGGAAATTCAAAAATTTCCGGGTTTAGAAATATCACGTTTCCAATTCGGAAAGGAGATTTTTTCCTGTTTAACAAGGAAATTAAGTAATTATGAGCGAGCGTATCTTAATACGTGATCGAATAATTACGAAAATTGACGCCGTTAAAATGGAAAAGGGCCATTTCCGGATGGAAACTAGATATGGATTTTTTCCGCCAGATCCTTCCATATAAAATAGGGAGGGGCAAAACCCCTCCCTGTGAGAGCAATCCGGTGTTTTTATTTAAGGCCTCTTTTTTGATTTCGTGCATTACTCCGGCTGGACGGCCTTGGGAGTAGGTTTGTCCGATTCCGTATCCAGATTGTAGGCCAAAAGCATTGTTTTGCGATGCTTGAGCCCAGTCGCTCCCGGATAGGTGTTCACGCAGACCACTAGCTCCAGCTGATCGTCGTTATCCAGATCGTAGATCCCGTAGTCGGAGATGGTCCCTTTAATGCGACGGGTTTTCCAGAAGATATTAAGGCCTACTCCGTCCCAGTACAGGGAATGTATTTCCCCTTGGGGGAAGGTGCGGTAATTCTCGAAGAATTGCGAGGCCACGGACAAAGGCCGCCCGACGATTAACTCGAAACGGTCGTCTCTGTCCAGATTGGTGGGCAAAAGCCGCGTGGGCAGGAAATAATAACGTTTCCTGGCGTCCTTGCTTTCGTTCAGCCCGGGCAGTGCGGTGTCCTTTTTCAGGCGCAGAGAAGAGGCGGCGTAAACTTCGTCCGTTGTGTACTGCAGGTCTTTTGTATCCGAGTATACCCGAAGGTGATCGGAATGGGCCACAATGATCTTGTACCCATCCTTGCGGGGCAAATAGACCAGATTAAATACATTTCCCCATTCCGGAACGGATATATGCCTGCCTTTTTTGAATTCCCCCTCGCTCTTGATCATTTCGTATACGCTGTCCTCGTTGAATATCTTGTACGCCCCGCGTTTCTGCCCGATAAGGGTTTTCATGTATTCCGGGGGGGTCTTTATTACATTCAAAAAGAAGGGAATATCCTTGTTCTGGACTTCGAACTTGTCGTCCTTGAAATTCAGGACAAAGGAGCGCACGGTTTTTTCTCCCTGAATCGCGGAGACTACGAGTTCCTGGTATCCGTCCCGGTTCATGTCCATGAAGTTCAGATTCAGGAGTTTGAAAGTATGCGGGGCGTTATAGGTGGCTATCGGCTTCATGCGCCGCTCTTGCATCCGGTAGGCATGCATTTCGTTTTTCCCAATAATGAAGATTTCCTTGCCTTTTTTCCCGTCCGCGTTGCAGACGACCATGTTTCTTCCGATATACTTTAGGCTTTGGCTACGCCACCTCCCGGGAGTGTCCGGAGACTGGGAGTATTTGAATTGCGGATTGAGGTAGTATTCCTGCCCGGCTTTGGCCTTGTTGTATACCAAGTCCGGGTTCATCTTTTTTATTTTTTCCGGAGAAGATGCTTTTTTTTGCTTTTGGGGCCTATTGAACACTTGGGCGTTTATTTTTTGGGCCACGGATTTGAGTTCCGGGATCAAATTGTCCAAGGTGGTCTGCCGGCTTACGGTTGTTGTCCCGCCTTCTCTGGGGACAGTCTTCAGATCCAGGTTGCATTCCTTGTCCATGATGGTCAAAGCGCCGAAAATCACGTAATCGGCCCCTACTTCCCGGGCGGTTTTCCGGGCTTGGGCAATGCTTTCCGGAGACTGCACACTTTGGAGTTTTTCCCGGGGAACCGGTTCAAAATGTTCAGTCCAGGTTAGACGGGTGGTAAGCATGGATTGAGCCCCCTGACTCAAATACTTGTAGTCCTGGGGACCGTGTATTTTAAGGGGCAGTACGGCAAATGACTTTTGCTCCTTGGCCGCGCCGGCGGGAGCGGTCATCAGGAAAAAGCCCAGGAGCAACAGGAGTATACGCCTTGTCATTAAATCCTCCGCAATTAGTTTTTATACTGCATCATAAAATTCGATGCGATTTCTGTTTTTTATATCAAGGGTCGTTTAAGTCCTGAAGGTGATAATTGCCTTTTAAAGGCAACAGCCTGCGGTTAATTGACCCTTGGATTGCTTCCGCGTAAACGGTGTCTTTTGCAAAAAATACTTTTTGGGCTACAGTGTCAAGTGGTCCGGCACTGATACATATCGAGCAACCGACACCTAATGGAGAACCTTTAGCAGTTAAGAGCCCGGGATGCAATTTGTTATTTCTCGCTGATTCCGGGATTTTAGAGGTCAGATTTTGTCATGAGCCGTTTCTTCCGTATTACTACCCCTGATCAGGATATCCCCCGGGTGGAGGATTTGCTACGCTGTCAGGGGTTTGTATTTTCCGGGCTGAATTTTTGGCATCGGGCCCGCAAATTGGAGTATGAGCCATTTCCTCTGGGAAACTCACTGGCTGCCTTTTTCGGATTGGTTTATATCCAGGACCGTTCCTCCATGCTGCCTCCGTTTGCCCTGAATGCGGAATACGGTGGGACGGTGCTGGACATGTGTGCCAGTCCCGGGAGTAAGACCGGTATATTGGCCAGGCAGGCCGGTTTTCCCGGGCTTGTCCTGGCCAATGAGCCCACCCCGAACAGGTTGCGGGTATTGCGGCAGAACATGCAGCATCTGGGAGTCACCAATGTGCTTACCTCCGGTTGCCGGGGTGAAAACATCCCTTTCCCCCCGGGATCTTTTTCCCATATCCTTTTGGATGTCCCCTGCAGCGGATGGGGCACTGGGGATAAAAATCCCGGCATCCGAAACTTCTGGAGAGAGGACAAGCTGGATCCCCTTCTGGATCTGCAAGAAAAGCTCCTGGACAGTGCGATCCATCTATTGGGTCCAGGAGGCCGGCTGGTGTATTCCACATGTACAACCAACCCGGAGGAAAACGAAAAACAGGTCCAGCGCGCGGTGGAAAAGTGGCCTGTGCGCATGGAATACATTCCCCGTCCCCAACAGGTGCAGACGCTGCCCGGAGAAGGCTGTTGCCAGGCCTACAAAGTGGTCTCCGAAGACGGCGGGGGGCAGGGATTTTTTCTCGCTTTACTGGGAAATGATGGAGGGGAACACGGAAGCGATACAATAAGAGATGAGGTGGAGGAACCGGTATGGGCTCCGGATGCGGCGGGATTCTTTTCCCTTTTGCAGGAAAGGGGGGAGCTGGTCCTGGCCGGGGATAAAGTATTCCGTGTGCCCCGGGAGGCACGGAGGTTTTTGGCGGATACTCCTTTTCAGGGGGCTTATTTGGGAAAATACAAGAAAAAGGGGTTTATACCCGCTCCCCGTATGCGGGTGCCTTTGGAGAGTACGCAACCTCCGCCCGGAGCGGCGGTCCTGGAGGATGTTCGGGACCTCGAGGGATTGGTGCATGGGCGGAGTCTCAGCGCACCGCGGAGCATGGGGGCTTGTCCTTTGTACTGGAAGGACCTCGCCCTGGGGTGGGCACGGGTGAAAGGCGGAAGGCTCTTATGGACGGAGAAATAAAAAGCCTTTGCAGATCAAATGGATTATTTGTCCCGGATCAGTCTCCAGAGTATGGCCTCCAAGTGCTGAAGGAGTTCGCCGTATAATCCTCCATAGCCGGGGAATTTTCCGACAAGTCTTTGTTTTTCCTCTTGCAGTTCCTGGTCTCCGCTTGCTTCCGGGGAAGAGGGGGATCTGGCCAAAACCAGGCGCTCGCAGAGCAGGTATTCCCGCATTCCGGAGATAAAGCTTGTATGTAAAAAGCCTATGTCCCGGCGATGTTCCTGCAGGTATTTTTCCGCTTCCGGGGTGGGGGGTGTCTCCAGGATCCGGGCGAGCATGGCCAGGAGGAAATTAAGGGCCGAGCCGGGTATACCCCGTCTCCATCCCAGAAGCCAGGGGTAGCGGGAGATGAGCAGGAAGTGCTCTCTTCCCGTGTTTACGAGCCGGGAAATTTCCTTGTGTGCCCGGAGCAGTTCCGGGGCTTCCCATACAGGCCGGGGATTGAGTATGTCCCATGCCGGCACAGTTCCCTTTTCCCCGGAAGAAGGGACGGCGTATAATTCCAGGAGATATCCCAGAAGGGAATTGGCTTGTCCGGACAGCGGGGTTTCCAGATGGGTGTAACTGAGCCAGTATGTACCTTCTCCCAGGCTTCCCCGCAGAATACAGGGTTCATCCTTGATCATAAGGGGATCGAGGTTGATGCCGTAAGTTTCTTCCCATTTTTTGAGCTGGGATTGGGGCAGGTCTTCTATTTTTAGATCCGAGACCCAGAAGTCATCGGCCGGGGAGAAGTAAGTACACAAGGTTTCCACGTTCGGGTCCCGGGGAAGGGTGAATTGGGAAGGCCACCACACCGGCAGGATGATTTCCCTTGCTCGGTCCTTTAGATTGAGTTTGCAATTCACGTATCCGCTGAAGTTGGGCAATCTCCGGTGCATGGGTTTGCGTTTGCAGGGGCACAAGGCCAGGGTATGCTCTTCGTGCTCGGAATCAAGGGCGAGCCCGGCACCTCCGCAGAAGCCGATATAAACGCCCCCTTCCCGGACATAGCGGCGAATATTCAAGCGCCCCTGTTCGCCCAATGCCTCCGCCTTGAGTCTGGACCATCCTCCGGGCACAAATAGTATTTTCGGGGGACGACGCTGCAGAAGGCCTTCCGCTATTCGGCGGGCGCTTATTATTTCCAGGGGGATATCCCAGGCCCGCAGGGCCCTTAAAAGCATTATCCCCCAGAAATGGGACTCGTCCCAGAGCAGGAAAATCTTGTCGGACATTGGTTAATGATTTAACAGGGTTCTTCGGCGGGGGCAAGGAGGGGGGGCCTTCGTTTGTTGGTCCTGGTGAAGGGAATGGATTTTTGGGGTTTTTGACTTTTGCTGTGGATTTTCTCCGCTTGATCTTTTTTGCTACAAAGCTTTCGGCCCGGCCCTCAAAATTATATTTGGGTGCTGGGTGTATCTTTAATGTATCCAAAAGGCTCAGGCGAACAAACAAATCCCCAGGTAATGTCGGGACCATTTTTTTTTGTCCCCCTTGTGGTTGATTTTTTGTTTCAGGGGCAATAGACAATTTTTGCCGGACGCGGTCGGCAATTAGAATTTTCAAGATTCCGGAAATGTAAATCCAGATGGAGAGATAGATATGGCTTGCAAGGAACTGCCCAAGGGATATGAACCGGGTCAGGTGGAGGACAAGTGGCTGGCCTATTGGGAAGAACACGGGACCTTCACCCCCAAGGGAGACAGGGTGGAAAATCCCTACTCCATTGTCATTCCTCCGCCGAATGTTACCGGCAGCCTGCATATGGGACACGCCCTGAACCTTACACTGCAGGACATACTTTGCCGTTATCACCGCCAGAAAGGCGAGGATGTGCTCTGGGTCCCGGGTACCGATCACGCCGGGATTGCCACTCAGAACGTTGTGGAGAAGTCCTTGGCCGAAAAAGGAATCGAGCGGGATGCACTGGGCCGGGAGAAGTTCGTGGAAAAGGTCTGGGAATGGAAGGAGGAGTACGGGAACAAGATCCTGAATCAGGTGCGCAGCATAGGGGCCTCCGTGGACTGGAGCCGGCAGAGGTTTACCATGGACGAGGGGCTTTCCCGCGCGGTTCGGGAAGTTTTCGTGGATCTGTACGAGCAGGGGCTTATCTACCAGGGAGATTACATAATAAACTGGTGTCCCCGTTGCCATACTGCCCTTGCGGATCTGGAAGTGGAATATGAGGAGGTCCCCGGCGGGCTTTACTATTTCCGCTATCCCCTGGTTGACGGCTCCGGAGACGTAGTAATCGCCACCACCCGGCCGGAGACCATGCTGGGGGACACAGCCGTGGCCGTGAATCCGGAAGACAGTAGATATACCGGGCTCCCTGGAAAGGAGATCCTCCTGCCCTTGACCGGACGCAGGATACCGGTGATCGCGGACGAATATGTGGATATGGAGTTCGGCACCGGTTGTCTCAAGGTGACTCCGGCCCATGACGTGAATGACTTTGAGCTGGGCCGGAAACACGGCCTGGAGTTTTCCCAGGTCATAGACGACAAGGGGTACATGTCCGAGGAGGCCGGAGAGGATTTTGCCGGTCTGGACCGTTTTGCCTGCCGGAAAAAGGTTGTGGAAAGGCTTGGAGAAGAGGGGCGTCTAGCCGGTGAAGAGGAGTACCGCCACAGTGTGGGGCATTGCTATCGCTGCCAGACGGCAATTGAACCATATTTGTCCAAACAGTGGTTCGTAAGGACCGGTCCTCTCGCGGAAGAGGCGTCCAGGGCGGTTTCCGAGGGACAGACCAGAATACTCCCCTTGAACTGGGAAAAGACCTATTACGAATGGCTGGAAAACATACGCGACTGGTGTATATCACGGCAGATTTGGTGGGGACACCGTATCCCGGCCTGGACTTGCGCGGACTGCGGTGAACTCGTGGTGGCCAAGCAGGACCCTACGATCTGCCCCCAATGCGGGTCCGCCGCACTTGCCCAGGACGAGGATGTCCTGGACACCTGGTTCTCCTCGGCCCTGTGGCCGTTTTCCACCCTGGGCTGGCCGGACGATACCGCGGATCTGCGTAATTTTTACCCTACTTCGGTCCTGGTTACCGGATTTGACATCCTGTTTTTCTGGGTGGCCCGGATGATGATGATGGGCCTGCACTTTATGCGGGAGGTCCCTTTCCGGGACGTGTATATACACGCCCTGGTCCGGGATGCACACGGACAGAAGATGAGCAAGTCCAAGGGCAATGTAATCGATCCTTTGCTAATGGTGGAGAAATACGGGGCGGATGCTTTCCGCTTCACCCTAACTGCCTTTGCAGCCATGGGTCGGGATATCAAGATGTCCGAGGAACGGATCGAGGGATATCGGCATTTTGTGAACAAGATATGGAACGCTGCACGTTTTGCCCTGATGCATCTGCACGAGGATCTGCCGGGATTTTCTCCGCGTATGGCTCAGGGACTGCCGCACCGCTGGATTCTGCACCGCCTGGAGGAAGTCAAGGAAAATGTGGCTTCGGCCCTGGAGGAATACAGGTTCAACGATGCTGCTCAGGAACTGTATCAATTCGTGTGGCACGAATTCTGCGACTGGTATCTGGAGATGATAAAGCCGGAACTTTACGAGGGGGAGTCTGCGGATCCGGTCCGCGCGTGTCTGCTGCGGGTCCTGGAAGAGTTATTGATCATGCTCCATCCCATGATACCTTTCGTGACCCAGGAAATATGGTCTTGTCTCCCTCAAAGGGAACAGCCCGACCTGGCCCGGGTCGGTTTCCCGGAAAAAAGGGATGAGAGCAGGGAGGAGGATACTGCCCACTGGACGGCCTTTCTCCAGGATGTTGTGGTCAGCGTGCGCAATATCCGTTCCGAACTGGGGATTGCCCCCTCGCGGCGTCTGAAGCTCCTTGTCCGGGCCGGAGGGGAGGAACGTGCGTTTCTTTTGCAGCAAAGTGATCTTGTCTGCACCCTGGCCCTTTTGGAGGAGATTCGGGTGGAGGAGGATATCACCGCTCCGCAGGGTGCGGCCAGCAATGTGGTTCGGGGAAGTGAACTATTTGTCCCCCTGCAGGGACTTGTGGACTTCGGGAGCGAATTGTCCCGCCTGGACAAGGAGTTGGCCAAGCTGGACAAGGAATTGGATATAGTGGGGCGCAAACTGTCCAATGACGATTTCGTGGCCAAGGCCCCCGCACATGTGGTGGACAAGGAAAAGGCCAAGGAATCCAGGCTGGAGGAGAAAAAATCCAAACTTGAGGAGCTCTACGCCAAGCTGGAAAAATACGCTGGAAAGGATTGAAAGATGGGAAAAGTTTATCTTATCGGGGCCGGTCCGGGTGATCCCGGTCTGTTCACCCTGAAGGGCAAAGAGATATTGCAGTGCGCGGATGTCGTGGTCTACGACTATTTGGCCAACACGCAATTCCTTTCCTTTTGCCGGAGCGAGGCGGAAGTGATTTATGTGGGCAAAAGGGGAGGGGAGCATACCCTGTCCCAGGAAAAGATCAACCAGTTGCTGGTGGACAAGTCCGGAGAAGGTCTTTGCGTTGCCCGTTTGAAAGGGGGCGATCCCTATGTGTTCGGCCGCGGCGGCGAGGAAGCCGAGGAGCTTTTGCAGGCCGGGGTGGAATTCGAGGTGGTCCCGGGCATTACCTCCGCTGTCGCCGGGCCCGCTTATGCGGGAATCCCTTTGACACACCGCAGCTATTCCTCGTCCGTGTCCTTTATTACCGGGCACGAGGATCCGAGCAAGGAAGGAAGCGCGCATAACTGGGAGGCCCTGGCCCAAAGCACGAATACTTTGGTGTTTTTTATGGGGGTCAAGAACCTGGCCCGTATAAGCCAAAACCTCTGCGGCGCGGGCATGTCCCCGGAGATACCCGCGGCTCTGGTCCGCTGGGGGACCACCTGCAAACAGGAAGTGGTTTCCGGTAATATTGCGGATATTCCGGATGTGGCGGAACAAGCCGGAATCCGTCCCCCGGCCCTTTTGGTAGTGGGGGAAGTGGTGCGTTTGCGCGACCGGCTCAATTGGTTCGAGAAATTGCCCCTGCTGGGACGCCGGGTGGTGGTTACCCGGGCCAGACACCAGGCAAGCGGTTTGGTTCGGAGGCTGGAGTCTCTGGGGGGCTGTTGTCTGGAGTTCCCGACCATAAGTATCCATCCCCTGGATGATTATTCCCCTGTGGATGCCGCGATTGCTGATTTGGACCTTTACCACTGGATTATCTTTACTTCGGTAAACGGGGTGTTGCATTTCTGGAACCGTTTACGCGGGGCCAATCTGGACACGCGGGCCCTGAGCTATTGCCGTGTGGCGGCTATTGGTCCGGCCACTGCCGACGCCCTGAGGGATAGGGGGGTCCATCCGGACTTTGTTCCGGATAAGTATGTGGCCGAGTCCGTTGTACAGGGCCTGTTGGACCTGGGCATAAAAGGCTCCCGGGTGCTTGTACCCCGGGCCAGGGAAGCACGGGAAGTACTGCCCCGCCAGCTCCGGGAAGCCGGAGTCACGGTGGATGTACTGCCGGTCTACGAGACCCGGCTCGCGGAACAAAAGGGTGATTCCCCCCTGGATATGGAAGATGTGCCGGAATATGTCACTTTTACCAGTTCCTCCACGGTGCGCAATTTCTTTTCCCTGGCTTCTCCGGAGCAGGTTAAAGGGCTTTCATCCCGGGGGATGCGCTTTGCCTGCATCGGTCCGGTTACCGCGGATACTTTGCGCGGGTTCGGGTTCAATCCGGATATAGTGGCCGAGGAATATACCGTCCCCGGTCTGGTAGCGGCCCTGCTTCAATACGAGCGGGAAAACCTTTCCTGTTAAGGAACCAGGTGGAGGAATAGATGAGTTTGTCCCTAGCGGTACTTGTTTCCGGCAGTGGTTCCAATCTGCAGTCCATTATCGATTATATACAGGCCGGGTATATGGATGCCCGGATAGACCTGGTCTTGAGCAACAAAAGCGACGCCTATGGCCTGGAAAGGGCAGGGAATCACGGCTTGCCCACAAGGGTTGTTTCCCCTTCGGGTTTCTCCACCCGGGAGGAATACGACGGAGAATTGATCCGGGTCATAAGGGGACATGGCGCGCAAGCCATTGCTCTGGCCGGCTTTATGCGCCTTCTGACTCCCCGCTTTATACAGGCCTTTAAGCACAGGATACTGAATATCCACCCCGCCTTGCTTCCTTCCTTCCCCGGCCTCTCCGCCCAGAAACAGGCAGTGGACTACGGAGTTAGATTATCCGGATGTACGGTGCATTTCGTGGACGAAAAAATGGATCACGGCCCGATAATAATTCAGGCGGCCGTTCCTTGTCTTCCCGGAGAGGATACCGACTCGCTCAAGGAAAGGATCCTCGCCCTGGAACACCGTATATATCCCCAGGCCCTGCAATGGATGGCCCAGGATCGCCTGGAGGTCCGCAGGGGGCAGGTTTTTCTAAACCCTTGCCCCTCTCCCCGCGTTCACGACTGCCGCGGGGTCTCAGCCTTGGTTAATCCGGGATTGGATCCCGAATTTAACTGCCCGGAATAAAACGTTTTATTCCTGCCTGAAACCCAATAGTCTGTTTTAGCTGCGGATAATTTTTATTGCTACTCTTCTTTGCTAGTGCTAATTTTTTTCGCTAGGTTAGTTCTTATCCGGAAATTCAAAAATTTCCGGATTTAGAAATATCACGTTTCCAATTCGGAAATAAGATTTTTTCCTGTTTAACAAGGAAACTAAGTAATTATGAGCGAGCGTATCCTAATACGTGATCGAATAATTACGAAAATTGACGCCGTTAAAAGGGAAAAGGGCCATTTCCGGATGGAAACTAGGTTCGTTTGCGAACCGCCGATTCCCCAAACACTTCAGGCGGCCGAGCCGGCCTTAATAGGGAACACCGGTGCAAATCCGGGGCGGTCCCGCCGCTGTAAATTCCGATGGTTTTTTCCGGACCACTGTCCGGCACCCACTTTCGCTTTTTGCTCTTGCAATTGTCGGCTAAGTCTCGAGCAGTGAAATTATCAGCCAATATGACATATCAGCAAAAAAATGGGTGCGGGGACGGGAAGGGGAAATGACTGGAATGAGCCAGAAGACCTGCCTGAAGGCACGCTTTGTTTCGGGTGTACGCGGATACACCTGCAGCACATTCAAAACGGATTAGATATGCATGTCGGTAACGATCACTACTTCATCATGGCACATGTTGCGCGGCTTTGAGCCCATGAGCCTGTGTGACTGGCCCGGGCGCGTCAGTTGTGTTCTTTTTTTCGGGGGGTGCAATCTGCGCTGTCCCACCTGCCATAACCAAAATATCGCCTGGTATCCCGGGTCGATGCCACCGGTGGATCCTAAAAAGGTCCTGGATAGCATCTCCCTCCGCAAGGATTGGCTGGACGGTATAGTCCTTACCGGAGGGGAGGTAACCGTTCTTTCCGGGCTTTTGGATGTATTGGCCGATATCCGGAAGCTGGGCCTGGAGGTAAAGATGGACACCAACGGTATGGACCCGGAGGCTGTGCGCAGGGTGTTGCAGCAGGGGCTGGCGGAAATGATTGCCGTGGATGTGAAGGGGCCGTGGGCCAAATACCCACAGCTTACAGGAAACCAGGTCACCCCCCGGGAGGCCGGGGAACGTATGGAGCGCGTATTCGGGCTGGCCGCTGAAGAGGGAGACAAGTTCTATTTCCGCTGTACCAGGGTCCCGGCTTTGACCCCGGAGGACCTGGAGGACACAGTAGAGCTGCTTCCCCAGGGAGCAGAGCTGCATTTTCAGGAATATGTGCCCCCGCACGTGGAAAATGGAAAAGAAAACGAGGAAACAGTCGATACGGCTGAGACCAAGGAGCAAATATGCCCAAGCAGATAAAGAAAAGAGACGGGTGCCTGGAAACATGGTCCACGGAAAGGATTGCCCAGGCCATACTCAAGGCCTTGAATTCCAAGGGGATCAAGGATCCTTTGCTTTCCAAGAGATTGGCGCGCAAGGTGGAGGGAAAACTTTCCGGGATGGATGTTCCGGAACAGGAGCGCGTCCAGGACATGGTGGAAATGGTGCTTATGGAGTCCCGCCTCTACGACGTAGCCAAGAGCTATATCCTGTACCGGGAAAAGCGCCGCGAGTTCCGGAGCCAGAACGAGGCCTACCTGCATATAGCGGACACAATAGACAGTTATATGAACAAGACGGACTGGCGGGTCAATGAGAACGCCAATATGGGACATTCCTTTCAGGGTCTCATGCTCCATCTTTCCGGGTCTGTACAGGCCAAGTATACCTTGGAAAAATACCCGGAGGAGATCCGCCAGGCGCATGAGCACGGCTATCTGCATATCCACGATCTTTCCTTCGGTCTGGCCGGATACTGCGCCGGGTGGAGCCTGCGCGATCTCCTCCTGGAGGGATTCAATCTGGAGGGGAATTGTTCCTCTGGTCCGGCCCGGCATCTCTCCTCCGCACTGGGACAGATGGTTAATTTCCTGGGGACCCTGCAGAACGAATGGGCCGGGGCACAGGCCTTCAACAATATAGATACCTATTTGGCACCGTTCGTCCGCTACGACAATCTTTCCTACAAGGAAGTCCGCCAGGCTATCCAGAAATTTGTCTTCAATTTGAACACCACCTCCAGATGGGGAGGCCAGAGCCCGTTTACCAATGTGACCTTTGATCTGGTCCCGCCCAAGCATATTGCCAAGGAGGGTGTTATTTACGGCGGGGAGATAACCGATGATCAATACGGGGATTTTGCTCCGGAAATGGAGATGATCAACAAGGCCTTTTTGGAGGTGATGTTTGAGGGGGATTATCACGGGCGCATATTCTCCTTCCCCATTCCCACTTACAATATTACCAAGGATTTTCCGTGGGACGGTGAGGTCGGCCAGCTTTTGCTCCAGCTCACCGCCAAGTACGGGGTCCCCTATTTCCAGAATTTCATCAATTCCGATCTTTCCCCGGAGGACGTACGCTCCATGTGCTGCCGTCTGCAAATGGATCTGCGGGAACTCAAGAACAGAACGGGCGGTCTTTTCGGGGCTGGGGATCTCACCGGATCCATAGGCGTGGTCACTTTGAATCTGCCCAAATTGGCCTTTTTGGCCCAGGGGGAAGAGGACTTTCTGGATCTCCTTTCCGAATATGCAACCATGGCCAAGGATTCCCTGGAATTCAAGCGCAAGGTCATCGCCAACAATATGGAAATGGGGCTTTTCCCCTTTTCCAAGCGTTATCTGAAAAACGGCCTTCGGGCGCATTTCAGCACCATAGGGCTGATCGGCGGACACGAAGCCTGTTTGAATCTCTTGGGAAAGGGAATAGAGACCGATGCCGGTAAACGGCTTATGCACAGGGCCCTGAATCACCTGCGCCAGATCACGGTCGGTTTTCAGGAGGAGACCGGGAATCTGTACAACCTGGAGGCCACTCCGGCCGAGGGCACCAGCTATCGTCTGGCCAAAATAGATAAGAACCTTTACTCCAGTATTGCCACTTCCGGGGACGGCGTGCCCTATTATACCAATTCCACGGCTTTGCCGGTACACATGACCTCGGATGTATTCTACGCCCTGGAACATCAAAGCGAATTGCAGCCTCTTTACACTGGAGGTACCGTTTTCCATACTTTTCTCGGGGAGGCGGTTTCCGACGAAAAGGCCCTGCAGTCTTATCTGGTAAAGGCCATGTCCAAGACCAGGCTGCCTTACATCTCCGTTACTCCCACTTTTTCCGTATGCAAGGAACACGGTTACCTACGCGGGGAACATTTTATCTGTCCATACTGCGGAGAGGATACCGAAGTGTATACTCGGGTGGTGGGCTACTATCGACCCATTTCCAGATGGAATAAGGGTAAGCAGGCCGAGTATCAGGAACGTAGGGTCTTCGACCTGGCGGAGTAGGCGACGGATTCCGCTTTGCCTTTTGTTGCAAACTGGGCGGAAATATGAAAGGAGTATTTATAGCGGATTTTATGTAGCGGGGTGTTAACCATGGACTGGAGATGTACGTAAAATTCTGGGGAGCGCGAGGCTCCATCCCGGTTTCCGGACGGGAGTTTATCCGTTTCGGGGGGGATACTCCCTGCGTGGAGCTGCGCAACAGGGCGGAGGACATAATCATTGTGGACTGCGGCTCGGGCATGCGCAGGCTGGGCAATAGTTTGCTCCGGGGACGTAACTCCCGGGTGCATCTTTTCGTTACGCACACCCACTGGGATCACATCCTGGGTTTTCCCTTTTTTAAGCTTTTGCACGACCAAAATGCCCAGATTTTTTTGTACGGTTATCCGCGCTGGCAGGGGAATGTGTACAAGCTCCTTTTTGATGTTTTCAACGCCCCGCACTTCCCGGTACCGCCCCGCAAACTGGGGGCGAGGATTGAGTATGTACCTTGCACCAAAGAGGTGGATATCTCCGGCATGAGAGTAGAGCCGGTGCCTTTGTCCCATCCGAATCTGGGCGTCGGCTTCAGCTTCCGGGAGGAGGATACAAAGTTCGTGTTCTTGACCGATAATGAGCTGGATTACCGGCATCGCGGCGGTCTGGACCGGGACGGCTACGAAAATTTCTGCCGTGGAGCGGATCTTTTGGTCCACGACGCCGAATATACACACGAAGATTATAAAAAGACACGCGGCTGGGGACATTCACGCTTTTCCGACACGGTTGGTCTGGCTTGCAAAGCCGGTGTCTCCAGGCTGGGCCTTTATCACCATAACCAGGACCGCCCGGACGGGGAAGTGCTCGAAATGGAACGGAGGGCGCGCCTGGAGATTGCATCTCTGGGGGGGGAGGCGGAATGCTTTGCCGTGGCCCAGGATCAGGAGATCTATTTGGGTCTTTGACGTCTGACATTTGATGTGGATTTTCTCCTCCTGATCTTTTTTGATGCCAAACTACCGGGCGCTGTTTTCTAAACCCCGCCAAAGGGGAGGGGCTTGTCTCCTTCCCGCACCCAAATATAAATTTGGGTGCGGGACCAAGAAAACGCGCGGCCCTCTCGTTAGTTCTTATCCGGAAATTCAAAAATTTCCGGATGGAAACCAGGTAGGGGATATAGGATATTGCTATTTGACATCTGCGTGCATAAGGAATAAAAGTTCCCGTTCGCGTGAGGATTGGATAAAAACAATGCGTGCCGGGAAGGGATAGGGCCCCATAGTTCCCATGATTCCTTGCCCGGATTAATTATTCAGGACAGACATCAGATTGATAAGGAGAGGATATAATGAAACGGACATATCAACCGAGCAGAACCAAACGGAAGCGTTCTCACGGTTTTCTGGCCCGGTCCAGGACCAAGAGCGGCCGGGATATCCTGCGGCGTCGCCGGGCCAAGGGGCGCAAAAGGCTGTCCGCCTAGGTTTTCCCCGGCAGTTCAGATTAACGGATCGGCCCCAGTACAGGCGGTGCTACTCAAGGGGCCGCCGTTTTTTTACTCCCAGCTTTATACTTTTTGTCCTACCCACATCCGAGGCGCAGTGGCGATTGGGAATCGCAGCTAGCAAGAAAGTCGGAAAAGCGGTTGATCGGAATCGGATAAAAAGACTGGTACGGGAAGTGTTCCGAGTGAATCAGCAGCGGATAGATCTGCAAGCGGATATAGTGGTTGTAGTCAAAAAGTCGGCCCCGATCTCGACTCTGAATTTTCACCGCGTCCAGGGGGAATTGCTGTACGTCCTGGACAAGGCAGGCAGAAAACTGGGCTGCGGCGGTTATAAGGAGTGAATTGCTCCCGGGGAGCGGCGGGAATTTAGGATGTGACGATAATGGGCAAGAGAACTTTTCTGTGGGTTGCCGGATTCTACCGCGCCTGTATCTCCCCTCTGTATCCGCCGTGCTGCCGTTTTTATCCCACCTGCTCCAGATATGCCGCACAAGCGGTCCACAGGCATGGACTGTTAAGGGGCGGTTTACTGGCCCTTTTTCGTATCCTCCGTTGTAATCCGTTGTTCAAGAGCGGCCTTGATCCGGTTCCGGAACATGTAGGCTGGAAATCTATATTCGGAGTTTTAAAGAAGAATGGATAATAAGCGAATACTTTGGGCAGTGGGACTGTGCATTATTGTTTTGGTGCTCTGGAATTCCCTTTTCCCCCCGGTGTCTCCAGTGGAGCAAAAAGGGAAAAAAACGGAAAAAACAGTTTCGGAGAAAAAGGTTCCCTCGGCCGAGGAAAAGACAAGCACTACCCGGGATAAAAAAGAGGTCGGGGAGAAGGCCGAACCCAATATCCGGAAAGATTTCACCCCGGATGAAGGGGAGAAAGTGGTGGTCAACACCCCTTTGTACAGGGCGGTGTTTAATTCCAAGGGCGGTGTAGTCCAGCATTTTGTCCTCAAGAAATATAAACAGAGCATAAAGTCGAACTCCAAGGATGTGGATCTTATAACCTCCCAGGCATTGTCCAAAGGCCCCATGGGGCTCATCTGGGAGCGCAAACCTACCTGGTCCAAGGCCAAATGGGCTTTTGAAGGCGAAGATCTAGAACTGAAGGCCGGGGAGAAGAAGAGCCTCAAGTTCGTGGGCAGGATGAACGGCCTGCAGTTCGTGCGCAAGTTTATATTTCAAGGCAGTTCCTATCAGATAAAGGAAGAGCTTACCGTGGCCGATACCGCCGGCAGCGGAGAAGTGGGTGAACTTGCCTTTGTTTTGTCCACGCCTACATTGAGCAGTGAAGACAATCGGTATAATCGCACCAGGGTCATGTACCTGAATCAGGAGGGCATGACCGATGAGGATGATACTGAGGAACTGCGGGAAGTGGGGGTCAAAAGCAAGGACACCGTCAAGTGGGGAGCCATTTCCAGCAACTACTTCCTGCTGGGGCTTATCCCGGATTCTTCCGATATGCGCTTCAAGGCCCGGCTTGAGGAGGATATCTATCGCCTGGCACTTACCGAAAAGATGGAAGTACCGAAAAACACGGCGCGCAAGGTGTCCTGTACGTATTTCATGGGGCCCAAGGAGAAAAAGCACCTGGCCAAGGCCCCTAACGATCTAAAATCTTCCCTGCAGTACGGCTGGTCTGTTTTCGACATTATCGCCAAACCCCTTATGCAGGTCCTCAAATTCTTCTATGATTATACCGGTAATTATGGGGTGGCCATCATCATCCTGACCATCATCATCAAGATCATTTTCTGGCCTCTTTCCCAGAAGAGCTACAAGTCGATGAACAAGATGAAGAAGATCCAGCCCATGATGACCCAGATCAAGGAGAAGTACAAGGATGATCGGCAGAAGATGAATGAAGAGATGATGCGGCTGTACAAGACCTACAAGGTCAATCCGGCCGGGGGGTGTTTGCCCATGCTTGTGCAGATTCCCGTGTTCATCGCTTTGTACCAGGCGCTGTTGAGCGCAGTGGAGCTTAGGCACGCCCCGTTTATCTACTATCTGCCCTTTACGGATATTGTCTGGCTCGCGGATTTATCCGCCAAGGACCCTCTGTACATTACCCCTCTGGTCATGGGGGCGACCATGTTTCTCCAGCAGAAAATGACCCCCTCGCCGGGCGATCCCACTCAGGCCAAGATCATGCTCTTTATGCCCGTGGTGTTTACGTTTGTCTTTTTGACTTTCCCCTCCGGACTGGTGGTTTACTGGTTGGCGAACAACATCCTTTCCATAGCCCAGCAGTGGTGGATGACCAAAAAACAGGCCTGATGGACGGAGCGAATGGTTGGTTTTTTTGCAACAGAGTTTTATAGGTATTATTTGCCCGGTTGGAGTTTGTCGTCTTTACAATCTTGCGGGAACAGCAAGGATATGATTTGAGCCGAATGGGACCGATATGGGTTGGGGAAAAAAGCAGCCTGAAACGTGACCGGTCTTGGTTATCGTCCGGGATGATTCAAATCTTCCGGACCCGGAAATAGCAAGACCCAATCAATCCAGCAGCCTGTAATCGGTATTTTGAGTGCGCGAGCTGTTCGCCGCGGAAAAAATGGCGGATCATCAGCAGGAAGAGCAGCTCGCTCGGCAAACAACGGACAGGGTTTTATGAAAGGAGGCGAACCGGGCGCAAACAAGCTTCGATGAAGGAGTTAGTATGGACGAGGAATACAAGCATTTTAGCGGCAAGGACGTGGATGAGGCCATAAAGGAAGCATGTGATTATTTCGGGACGGATCGGGAGCAACTGGAGATAGAGATTGTTTCCGGAGGTTCCACCGGTATATTCGGATTGGTTGGAGTGCGCAAAGCAGAAGTCAAGGTAAAGAAGAAAAACGATCTACGGGAATTGGAAGCGGATATACGGGAGATTATAACCACCCTTATACAGGATTTTACGCCCAATTTTACCCTTAGAATAGAGATAGAGGAAGACCCCATTCAGGTAGTCATCGAGGACGAGGAGAATTCCGGGTTGCTTATTGGCAGGGACGGGCAGACCATAACCGCCCTGCAGTACCTTGCGAACAGGATCATTGCCCGCAAATGGCCCGGTGTAACGCGGATCCAACTGGATAGCGGGGACTTTCGAAGAAAACAGCAGGAAAAACTGGAGAGTACGGCCCAACACCTGGCCAGTAAAGCGAAAAAGGCGGGCAAGGTCATGAGTACCGAGCCACTTAGCGCCTTCCATCGCCGCGTTGTGCACATGGCCCTGCAGGAGGACAAGACCGTGCAGACCAGAAGCAAAGGGGACGGTCCAATGAAAAAAGTGCTTATAATGCCCCGCAAGAAAGGAAAGGCCCAGCAAGAAACCGCCGATTCCCAGGCCTAGTCGGGACTCGTGCCCCTGCATAGAATCGTAAGGCGGAGCTTGTTCTCCGCCTTTTTTGTTTGGCGAACCTACCGCTGATCCTAGACAAAATATAGGCCTTGACGTTTGATGTGGATTTTCTCCGTCTGATCTTTTTTGATGCCAAACTCCCGGCCCGGTGCTTTCTGGGCCCCGCCAAAGGGGGATGCTTGCCCCCTCCGGACTCTAGTTTTTGGAGGGAGAAAAAGTTTGGCAGCATTCAAGTTGGTATTGTTTTCTGTCTGGATTCAGAGTTGCTTCCCGGTCCGGTTTCCCCCTTTTGGCGGGGCCTAGAAAACGCGCGCCCCTCTCGTTAAAAGCATCTAAAAAGATAAGGCGGAGAAAATATAAAAAATCCACACGCTGCGTTGGAGAGCACACAAAATATGGGCCGTGGTGTTTGATGTGAATCCTTTTTTTTGTGGGGACTAGAAATCGTGCGGGCCTGGCGTTAAAATTATCCAAAAGGGGCCGGCGGAGGAAATACTGAAAATCCATACGTTGTGGCGAAGTGCCAAAATAGAAAAATTAAAAAAGCCGCAGGAACTGGCTTCGGGTAAATGAATAGGGAAGAGGCCCAAAAACAGGATACCATAGCCGCCATAGCCACTCCGCTGGGATCGGGCGGGGTGGGTATAGTCCGCTTAAGCGGCCCCGGTGCCCTGAAAATTGGCGAGCCCCTTTTTGTCTCCGCCCGGGATGGTTTTTGCGGCTTGAAGCCGTACCGGCTGCACCATGGCTGGATCAAGGATTCCCGGGGCACAAGCGTGGACGAGGTCTTGCTCAGTTTCATGCCGGGCCCCGGGTCGTATACCGGAGAGGATGTGCTGGAGATAAACTGTCATGGCGGTCCGGCCGTGGTCCAGCGCATTCTGGAACTTTGTCTGGAAAACGGCGCTAGATCCGCCGAGCCGGGAGAATTCACCAAGCGGGCCTTTTTAAACGGCCGCCTGGACCTCACCCAGGCCGAGGCGGTGCTGGAGACGGTGAACGCCCGCACTTCCACCTCCCTTGCCCTGGCCCAGAACAAGCTTTCCGGGGCAATGCGCGAGCGGATAAACAAACTGCGCGATTCCCTGGAAGGGCTGCATCAGCAGTTTTCTTTGGCAGTGGATTTTCCGGAGGAGGACGCGCAGTGCCTGCCCCCGGAAACCCTTAAACGGCATCTGGAATCCTGTATGGAGGACATCCGGGCCCTGATCGCGAACTGTGAACAGGGATCGGTATGGAAGGAAGGGGCGGTGCTTGCCCTGGCCGGCCGGGTGAATGCCGGGAAGTCCAGTCTCTTGAACTGTATCCTCGGCCGGGAGAGGTCCATTGTGACCGAGGTGGCGGGTACAACCAGGGATTTTATCGAGGAAGAGATCAATGTGCGCGGACTGCCGCTGCGGGTTGTGGATACCGCCGGCCTGCGGCGCAGCGAGGATACTGTGGAGCAGGCCGGCGTGCAACGCTGCAGGGAGCTTTTGCAGAGTGCAGATCTGGTGGTGCTCCTGGTGGACAGCTGCATCGGTCCGCATGAAGAGGATCGGGAAATCCTGGAGGAGTGCAAAGGGAAAAGGATCCTTGCTGCGGCCAACAAGTGCGATCTCCCGCAGGCAGGAGAACTGGAAGGGCTGCCGGACGGTATCCGGGATACTGTCCGGGTCTCGGCCAAAACCGGGCGGGGCGTGGACCGCCTACTGGAGCGGGCTCGCCGGCTTTTGGTGGGCGGACTGCCGGAGCCGGACTCGAATACACTGGTGCCCAACCTGCGCCAGAAAAGGAGTCTGGAGCAGGCAGCGGATGAACTGGAATCCCTACTCCGCGATCTAGACCAGGGCATGCCCTATGACTTGCTCGGGGTGCGCCTGGATTACGCCTCCAATTTCCTGGGGGAGATAACCGGGGAAATAGCCCCGGAGGATGTACTCAATTCCATATTCGACAATTTCTGCATCGGCAAATAAGCCATTTTGGGTCCCCGACACATTGAATGGATTCTTCCCGGGAAGCTCAAACAGGCAACGTCGAGGAACCTTATCTTTTTAGCCCCTTTTCTATTCGTTTCAGCCAGGGCATCTTTTTTCCGTATTTTTTGCGTAGCGGCCTTAATTTGTCCTTAAAGGCCTTTTTGTCCACCTTGTTCACCTGCATACCCTGCTTTTCTAGCTTGTGGAGCATCTTTTGTTCCCGGGAGCGGATAAACTCTTTTTCCTCTTGGGCTGCTTTTTGCGCGCATTTGCGCATGGCCTCCCTCTGGGACTCGGACAGGGATTTCCATGTCTTCGGGGAACAAAGGATCACCGCGGGGGAATACACATGCCCGGTAAGGGAAAGGTATTTCTGCAGTTCCGGCAGCTTGAAGGCGTGTATGATGTTTATGGGGTTTTCCTGTCCGTCCAGGGCCCCCTGCCGCAGCGCGGCCAGGGCCTCTCCAAAAGGCAGGGCCTGCGGCCTGGCGCCCAGATACTCGAAGCATTCCATGTGTATTTTGTTTTCCATGGTCCGAAGCTTTATTCCTTTTAGGTCTTCCGGAGTACGGATGGGTCGTTTGTTATTGGTTACGTGCCGAAAACCGTTTTCCCAAAATGCCAGTCCGACAAGGCCCTGCTCGCGCAGGGATCGCAGAAAGTCTTTCCCGAGGGGCCCAGCCAGTATCTTGTCCACCTGCTTATAGCCGGTAAAGAGATAGGGTACGTCCAGAGCCGCAAAATCCGGAGCGAAATTGGCCAGGGGCCCGGTGGAAGTCACGGCCATGTCCACCATTCCCATGCGCACGGCCTCTATCAGGGCCCGCTCGTCCCCGAGTTGCCTGTTGGGAAAGATCTGAACGGAAAGGGAGCCATCAGTCTCGGACTCGAGGCAGCGGGCAAAGGATTGAGCCCCTATGTGATATGGGCTCTTGGTATTTACCGCATGACCCAATCTCAACGTTTCCGCCCCGACCGAGGGGGTCAGCAAAAGGCATAATATCAAAGCCAGGAATGGATACAGCGCACGGGTGGACTGCATGGATAAACTCCTTGTTTTTTGTTTGCCCGTATCAAGCACAGGTTGTGATATGAGGGTTCATTGTATGTAATCCAGGATATTGATTTAGCAGAAATCCAAAATGTTTTGCACGGATTCTTGAAACGAACCTTGTGAATAGTTTGAGTCTTGTTGGCTATCGCCTGTTTCCCTGCTTGTGTTCCGCCCAGGTTATGGCTATAAGGACGCTTTTGGCAAGAGAAACCATGATAAACGGCTGATTTCAAGGGATGGAAAGTATCTGGCTTAATGTGGGCGAGGCTTCCGCCGATGGGTACGGGGCCCTTGTCTGCGAATACATAAAGAGCCGCGCTCCGGACGTGGAATGCCTGGGCATGGGCGGCCCCCAGATGCGCGCGGCAGGTCTGAGTTGTGTAGTCCGCTCCGAGGATCTGTCGGTAATGGGCATAACCGAGGTGGCCTCCGCCCTGCCCCGTATCTTCGGGATGCTCCGGCGCATAAAGTCCTTTTTGCGCCGGAAGAGGCCGAAGGCGGTTTTTCTGTTCGACTGCCCGGATTTCAATTTCCGGGTGGCCAGGATGGCCGCTAAGCTGGACATCCCGGTGTATTATTGCATTGCCCCGCAGGCCTGGGCCTGGCGGCAGGGGAGAGTAAAGTTCTTGCGCAAATACGTACGCGAGCTCTTGTGCATTTTCCCTTTTGAGGAGGAATTTTTTTGTTCCCACGGGGTTAATGCGCGGTATATTGGCCATCCCCTTTTGCAGGTCCTCCCGGGAAAGATTGCATGTCCAAATGAAGAGAAAAAGCGTTTGGCAGTGTTGCCCGGGAGCCGGAAAATGGAACTAACGACTTTGATCCCGGCTTTTTCTGCTGCCTGCAGGAAACTCGTGCAAGTGTTTCCCGAGCTTGACCTTCAGATAATCCGCGCTCCGGGTGTGCGGGAAGACTCCATACGCAATCTTTGGCCGGAAGATGTCCCGGTGCGCATATATTCGCCGGAGGAGAGGCACGAGCGCATGCAGAAAAGCACCGCCGCCCTGGCCGCCTCGGGCACGGTTAGCATGGAATGCGCTCTTTTGGGGATTCCCACGGTTGTGGCCTACAGGGTTTCCGGCTTGAGCTATTTGTTGGGCCGGACCCTGGTGGATATTCCGTATATAAGCATGCCCAATCTGATCCTGGGTGAGGAAGTATTTCCGGAGTTTTTGCAAGGGCGGGCAAGAGGGGATGTCTTGGCGGACGCACTCGCGGCCCGGATCGTTCCGGGAGATATGCGCCGCAATGTTTTGGACAATCTGGACAGGCTGTGCCAGAGGCTTGGAAACCGGGACGCCATAGGCGAGATTGGCCGCCGGGCCCTGGAGCAACTGGAACAAGATGAGGGGGAAAAAAAATGATCGGTATTCCTTGGGGCGCTTATCGTTATTCGTCCCTGCACATGGTCTTCTGGATCATATATCTGCTCCTTTTGATCGCGTTTTCCCTGAATGGCCTAGGGAAACGTCCGCCTATTGCCGGTGGAGATAAATTGATGCATTTTGCCGCCTATCTGGTCTTGGGCTATCTGTATCCGCGTCCACTGCTTACTATAAGGCATGCCGTGGTCGTGTGTCTCGTGCTGGTCGGCATGGGCGGTTTTTTGGAATTCGTGCAGTGGGCTTTTGTCCGGGCTGGGATAGGCGATCCTCTGGATGCCCTGGCCAATGCCCTGGGAGTGGCCTGCGGCCTGGTTATCGTGTTTTGGACGGCAAACTGGAGGGGTAATGGAAAACAGGATATTTGAATTGGGGCTTACAGTGGAGGGGACTTCCTTGTATCTTTTGCTAGAGGCCATCCAGGGGGCGGACGGCGAGGCCTTTTTAGAGGACGTGCGGGCGCGGTGGCAGAGCAGTGAAGAAAAATTGCAACAGAGCATCGAGGAGCTTGCGGGCCATAAGGTTGTGGAGACGGTGCATAGCAGCCTGCGTATCCTGCCTGTGGAGAACTGGGTGGGTTCCACCGAGTCCTGAGGCGTTTTGGGTTTGGACTGGGCACTTTACTGGAATGAACTTATATGGCCGATAATCCGGCTTTGTTTTTTTGTGTCCATTGGGGTATTTATCGGGAACTTGGTCGAGGCCATGAACTGGACGCGTTTCATGGCCAGGCTGGCCGATCCCCTGGTAAGACTGGGCCGGCTCAAGGATGTCTCCGGGGCCAGCTTTTCCCTGGCCTTTTTTTCCGGAGTTTCCGCCAATACCATGCTGGCCGAGGCCTATGCCGGGAACAGATTGACCAAAAAAGAACTGGTGCTTTCCAATCTGTTCAATTCCCTGCCCACATATTTTCTGCATTTGCCGACCACATTCTTTCTGGTGGTACCCTTTATCCAGGCGGCAGCCTGGCCCTATCTAGGGCTAACCATATCCTCGGCTGTTTTGCGCACAGTGTTGGTTATCCTGCTGGCTAGGCTGATTCTACCGGCCAAAGAAGATACCTGTGTACACTGCGAGATTCCGGAAAACAAGGACAATTCTTTTTTTGCTGTTTTGGCCCGGATATGGAAGAGATTCCGCAAGAGGATGCGCCGCATACTTTCCTTTACCGTGCCCATTTATGTCTTGTTCTTTTTTTTGCAGCAGCTTGGGGCGTTCACCTTTGTCCAGGACTGGATGGCTTCCAATCTCTCTTTTCTAAGCTGGCTTCCGACCCAGGCGGTAAGCATTATCGCCATGCAGCTCGCGGAACTTTCCGCGGGGCTGGCCGCTGCCGGGGCAATGCTGGACAGCGGGGCCCTCGTGGGCAAGGAAGTGGTTCTGGCCCTGCTTATAGGCAACGTGTTTTCTTCGCCCATGCGGGCGCTCAGGCATCAGTTCCCCTATTACGCCGGGATCTTCAGCCCAAGCCTTGCGGTCCGGCTCATTTTCTATAACCAGGGACTGCGCTCGCTAAGTCTGGTGCTAATGGCTTTTGTGTATTATTTTCTTTTCTGGTAGCAAAACAGGAATTTCTGGAAGCAAGTGTTTG
>CAYNNQ010000018.1:0-52501 GCA_964398785.1 uncultured Desulfovibrionales bacterium
GTCGCCGGCGTGAAAGGCCGGTGTCCTGGACCGGGCTAGACGATGGGGACGCAATATATCAACTGGCTGGGGGTAAAGGATTCGAACCTTTGCTACCAGGGCCAGAACCTGGCGTCCTGCCACTAGACGAACCCCCAGCAAGAAGAAAGTCCTATATTATCTAGCGGCCTGGCTGTCAAGAAGAGGTTTCACCTTTCTTCCCGGCAAGCGCGAAAGCATCTATTAGACAAACCTGTTGTTTTAGTCAAGATATTTTTGATGAGGATATTGATCAGAGGGATGGAACGTCAAAAATCAAGGTAAAACTGGAAATTTTTGAATTTCCGGCTAAGAACTAGCTCACACGGTCTACAATATATCCAGCCAAAAACCGCAAAAACTCACTTTTCCTGCCGGGATAGGTTTCCAATACGGCCCGGGCGGAGGACACACTCTTCCGGGCTATGTCCTTGCTTTTTTCCACCCCGAAAATAGAAGGATAAGTCATCTTGCCCTGTTTTTCATCACTGCCCACCGGCTTGCCCATTTCCTGCTGATCTCCGACAACATCCAGAATATCGTCGGCGATCTGAAAAGCGAGCCCTATATGGTATCCGAATTCCCGGGCATTGGAGATGTCCTCCTGACCTCCATGGCCCAAAATAGCCCCACAAACGCAGGAAGAGGTCAAAAGCGCCCCTGTTTTCATCAGATGCATTTGCTGCAATCCAGAGAATCCGCCTTTGCCCCTGCCTGTGTACTGGACATCCTGTACCTGCCCCCCGACCATTCCGCCCGGTCCGGCAGCCATGGATATCTCTTGCATGGCCCTGCAAAGATTTCCCGGATTGCAGACGGTTTCCGACATGAGCTGAAAGGCGAAAGTAAGCAAAGCGTCACCGGCCAAAATGGCCATAGCCTCCCCAAACTTTTTATGATTGGTGGGGATTCCCCTGCGGAGTGCATCGTTGTCCATTGCCGGAAGATCGTCGTGCACCAAGGAATAGGTATGGATGCACTCAATAGCCGCAGCAAAGGGCAGGACATCTTCTTGCCTCCCTTGAAGCATCTCCGCCCAGGTCAAGAACAAAACCGGCCGGATTCTCTTGCCTCCGGCCAGCAAGCTGTACTGCATGGCCTGACTCAGATCCACGGGGATATCCCTTTGTTCCAGACAGGTGCTAAGAAACGCATGCACCTGATCCGCCCCTCCACCCAGAATACTCTTGAATTCCTGCTCAGTCATCGCCTTCCTCGTGCTCTTCGGAATTCAGCTCTTCACTCAAGACCTGGACTTCATATTTGGCCTTCTCCAACTGTTCCTTACAGGATTTGGAAAGACTGAGCCCTTTCTTGAAAAGCTCCACTCCTTCTTCCAGGGAAAGTTCCCCCTGTTCCAATTTTTGGACAATATCCTGTAATTCTTGAATATTTTTTTCAAAAGACTTGTTTTCTTCCCCCATACTTCTCCTTTTTTGAGCTCCGATTAAAAATGCCGGTTTTTCCAAGTCCATCATGCATTTTTAAAAAACGCAAAAAAAACAAGGAATGTATTCTAATCATTTTAATTTTGGCAGAACAGAAAGGGGATTTACCATCTCCCCCCAAGTACAGAGAGCGAAATGCAGATGCGGGCCGGTGGCCCTCCCCGTACTTCCAGCCGTTCCTACCGGAGAGCCGGCCTGGATTTTTTCTCCCTGTTTCACCCGGACTGTGTTCAAGTGCATATATAAAGACAAAATTCCCTGCCCGTGATCCAAGACTACAGTATTCCCTCCGAAAAAGAAGTTGCCGGTTAGAGCCACTTTTCCGGTATTGCAGGCTTTTATCTCCGTCCCCCGGCTTGCACGCAAATCCAATCCGCGGTGTGGGGAACGGGGTTTGCCGTTTAAAAAACGGCGCAAACCAAAACGGGAAAGGATCTTACCCTTTACCGGCCAGACAAATTTTTCATTAAAATCTTTATAGGGGGACATTATGGACAGTGCGGACTGGACCACCCCTTTTTCCTTGTATATTCTATCCAAGGTCTTTTTACCAAAAGACACTTTATCTTCCGGCAGCTCTAAATGTTGCTCCGGATACTCTTTCTCCTTTACTTTGATCTTGCGGGACACGCTGCGCTTTTTTTCCGGGCCCCGGAACTCAAACAAAACCTGTATTTCATCCTTTTTCTGCAGCCCAGCTCCCATTAAAAGGGAAACTCCCCGGCCATCCTTGAGATCCACGGGTAATTCCCTGCCGCTGTATTTCACAATACACCGGCTAAAATCTTCTTCCCCATCAACATTAATTTCAAAAGGCTCCCCAACTGTCACTTTATCCGGCACTTGAACAGAATAGGCCTGGGCATGTCCCGGAACAATCCCCCCCATAAGCACCGCCCAGAAGACAATATATCCAAAAACGCCCCAAATCCGTAAACACCTCCGTTGCAGAAGGTCCACTTTGCCCTCCGTATAATGTCCCGCCATTCAATCTTTCCCCTCCGGAACATTCCCCATGTCTTCCTCTTCCAAAACCCTGGCCCTGAACTCTCCTTTCCGGATTTGAATATCCAAAACATCCCCGGAAGCAATATCCTGGATGTCCCGCAAAAAATCACTTTTTCCCCTTTTCCGGACGAGGGCGTACCCTTTACGTAGCGGGCCGTAAGGGTCCTGGGACTGAAACTTCTCCTGCAATACAGAAAGCTGCATTTCCTTGTTCTTCAAAAAACGACTGCCAGCGGACAAAAGCTTGCTAGAAAGGGAATCACGGACATGCTCCCGGTATCTCCACATATCCGGACCAAATGCCCGCCTGAGCCTTTCCTGTAGGCGGTCCACCACCTCATATTTGTTCCGGAACCATTTTTCTTGAAGAGGATACAGCCTGATGCTCAGTTCTTCCAATTTTTCCGCGCTCCTATGGAGCTGCTTTAAAGGGCTCAACCAGTTCAGGGCCTGAATCCGGTAGTCCAGCTCCCGCTCCTTTTCCTGAAAAAAGCCCATCCCTTTTTCTTGCAAATCCTGGAGCAACTCATCCATACGCTGCCTTAAAGCGTCTTTTTCCGGCCACAGGGTCTGTGCGGCATGAGTGGGAGTAGCCGCACTCCTGTCCGCCACCAGATCCACTATGGTGGTGTCCACCTCGTGCCCCACACCGGCAAGGACAGGGATGCCTGAACCGTGCACCGCCCTGGCCACGCCCTCTGTATTGAAGGGCCACAAGTCCTCCAGGGACCCTCCACCGCGAATAAGGACCAGCACCTGGGCTCTTCCCTCCTGACTGGCCCGGGACACCGCGGCTGCAATCTCTCCTTCCGCCTGCTCCCCCTGCACCCGGGCAGGGTAAACCAGGATATCTCCTCCCAGCCCATAATGCTTGGAAACCCGCAAAAAATCCTGAAGCGCAGCCCCGGATGGAGAAGTAACCACACCAATTTTGGTGGGACAATAAGGCAGGGGCAGTTTTTTCTCTGAAGAAAACAGTCCTTCGGCTTTCAACTTCTCTTTAAGCGCCTCGAACTGCATATGCAGCCGGCCCACACCCTTCTCCTGGACCAGCTCCGGAATAAGCTGATAACTGCCACGCGGGGGATATACGGAAATCCTTCCGGCACAAAGGACCTCCTGCCCGTCCTCCAGAGAGTCGGCCAAGCGGCCGCCTTCGGAATTAACGGACAAAGATTGGGTATTCTTGAACCAGGCCACACTCAGCGCCGCCTGTTCGTCCTTCAGGGTAAAATAAATATGCCCCGAAGCCGGACGGGAGATATTGGACACCTGGCCCCGAACCCAGACAACGGGAAAAGAGGGTTCCAGGGTCTCCTTGATGGCCGAAGTGAGCTCGAATACAGAAAATATATGAGCCACGACTAATCCCCGGATTTGGACCCAAATGGGTCATTCCAAATATCGTTTCGGATACCCCTTATCTCTTCCATGAAATCTTTCCGGGAAACCTCGAACTTCTTCCCCTCCCTACGGGTCTTGATCTCCACCACTCCCTGCTGGATTCCCTTGGCCCCCACGACCACCTGCAGAGGGAAGCCTATCAGATCGGCGTCCTTGAATTTCACCCCCGGTCTCTCCGGACGATCATCCAAAAGGCAGTCCATCCCGTTTTCCTGCAGCTGATCATGCAACTGTACAGCCTCATTTAGGACCGTCTCGTCTCCCGGGTTTATGGCCACAACTACCACTTCCCAGGGAGCAATCGCCGGGGGAAAGATAATCCCGTTTTTATCGTGACCCTGCTCAATACAGGCCGCCAAGACCCGGCTAACCCCAATCCCGTAGCATCCCATTATCATGGGCTGCTCTTTCCCGTTTTGGTCCAGAAAAAAGGCTTTCATGGCCTCGCTGTATTTAGTGCCCAGATTGAAAATATGACCCACCTCGATGCCCCGGGTGAATTGCAAGGATTGACTGCAACGCGGGCAGGGGTCTTCCCGAGCTATCTCCCGCAGATCCGCATACTCTTGCACAACGCAGTCCCGACCGGGACGGAAATGCAGGTAATGCGCTTCGTTTTCGTTGGCCCCGACCACAAAATCGCTCTGCGTGTAAATCTCCTGATCCGCGTAAATCCTGTCCACATCAAGCCCAACCGGGCCAGCAAACCCTACGGGTGCTCCGGAACAGCTCTGTACTTTTTCCGCTCCGGCCAGGTCCAAATCACCCGCCTGCAAGAAATTCCGGAGCTTGACCTCATTTAGCTCCCGATCGCCACGGACAAGGACACCAACAGTCTGTCCGTCCACCTCGTACAAAAGGGTCTTGATTATTTTGCTTGCCGGAACCTGGAGATAACTGGAAACCTGAGCCACGGTATGCGCTTCCGGGGTATCCACTTTTTCCAAGGGGGGACAGTCCGGGTTTGGGCCTTCTACACTAACACTTACCTCGGCCTTCTCCATATTGGCCGCATAAGAACAATTGGTGCAGGTAGCTATCATGTCCTCGCCAGTATCCGCGAGCACCATGAATTCCTGGGAGACATTCCCGCCTATAGCCCCCGTATCCGCATCCACTCCACGGAATTCAAAACCCATGCGGGAAAAAAGGCTCTCGTAAGCCAGACGCATATCCTCATAACTTTTTTCCGCAGCAGTCTTATCGCAATCAAAAGAATATCCGTCTTTCATGATGAATTCCCGGCAGCGCATCAACCCGAACCTTGGCCGGATCTCATCCCGGAACTTGGTCTGTATTTGATACATATTCAGGGGCAATTGCTTGTAGGAACGTACCTCCCCGCGGATAAGTTCGGTTATGACCTCCTCATGGGTGGGCCCCAGGCAATAGTCCCGGCCATGCCGGTCCGCAAAGCGCAAAAGCTCTTCACCGTAGTGATCCCAACGACCGGATTCCTTCCATACATCCCCGGGCTGAACCGCCGGAAGGCGCAGCTCCACCGCTCCAAACCTTTCCATTTCTTCCCGGATAATACGGCTTATTTTCTGCAGGGCCCTCCAGCCAGCAGGCAGATAGGAATAAATGCCGGAAGTCAGTTTGCGGATCATGCCCGCCCGAAGCAAAAGCTTGTGGCTGACGATCTCCGCTTCCGCCGGTTCTTCCTTCAAAGTAGGGATATAGTTCTTGGACCAATACACTACAGTACTCCTTTTTAGATTTCAGACATATTGTTAGAACAATCGATTGTCTATTTCAAAAAACCTTTTTTTTCAAACAATGGAAAAAGGCCATTTCCGGATGGAAACTAGCTATTTCTTTCCCACAAAAACCTGTCCACCTCGGACATGAATTCATCCAAAAGGTTTTCCTGCCCGCGTACTTTACGCAAGACTTTTCCCTTGGCAAATATTATCCCGCAATCGCGTCCCCCGGCCAAGCCTATGTCCGCCTCCTTGGCCTCCCCGGGTCCGTTGACAGCGCAACCCATGACCGCCACCTTGAAATTCTCCTGAACATCCCTGAGCTTGTCCTCTACTGCATTGGTAAGGGATATAAGGTCTATTTCCGTACGTCCGCAGGTGGGACAGGAGATAATCTCCGGACCTCTGTGCCGAAGCCCCAAAGAACGGAGTATTTCCCAGGCTACTCCCACTTCCTGTACCGGATCCGAAGTCAAAGAAACACGTAGCGTATCCCCGATTCCCTCATACAAGAGAATGCCCAGACCAACCGAGGATTTGACCGCACCACGCATAGGTGTTCCCGCCTCGGTCACCCCAATATGCAACGGATAATCCACCCGTTCGGACAGATTTTTATACGCCTGCACCGTTACCGGAACACTAGAAGACTTAAGGGATACTTTGATGTCGTAAAATCCGCGACTCTCCAGCAGGTGCACGTGCTTGAGGGCACTTTCCGACATGGCCTCCGGAGTGGGGCCACCCCACTTGTGCAAAACATCCTTGTGCAAGGATCCGGCATTGACACCAATACGAATGGGGACCTTCCTAGCCGCGGCACCCGCCACCACACGATCCACTTTACTCTCTTCGCCTATATTGCCCGGATTAATCCGCAGCCCATCTACTCCCGTTTCCAAAGCCTGCAAAGCCAAGCGATGATCAAAATGGACATCCGCAATCAGCGGCAGCGGAGAAGCCTTTTTGATCTCCTCCAGGGCAAAAGCGGAAGATCCATCCGGGACAGCCAGACGGACTATCTCGCATCCAGCCCCAGCCAGTTTTTTTATCTGCTCCAGAGTTGAGTGGGCATCCCGGGTGTCCGTATTGGTCATGCTCTGGATCCGTATCGGATTATCCCCTCCTATCCCTACGGACCCCACAAATACTTCCCGAGTACTTTTTCCTTTTGACATAATAAAAAACCTTGCAGTAAGTGGTAATTGTCTACTAAAATAAAACTCTCCGACACGGCGTATGGATTTTCTATATTTTCTCCTCCTGTTTTTTTTAGATGCTTTTAACGAGTAGCCCGAGCGTTTTCTTGGCCTCGCCAAATAGGGGAAACCGGACCGGGAAACAACTCTTAATGCAGACGGACAACAGTACTAACTTGAATGCAACAAAACATTTCTCCCTCCAAGAACAAGAGTCCGGAGGGGGCAAACATCCCCCTTTGGCGGGACCTAGAAAACACCGCGCCGGTAGTTTGGCATCCAAAGAGATCAGGCGGAGAGAACCCATCTCCAGTCACGTTAAGAAGGGGCCCCTTTTCCGCCCGGCAAAAAATTCGTAAGACAAACCCCATCATCAGGCAACAGGAGAATGAATGCAAGAACTGTCCGTTCCCAAACTTGGAATAAGCACGTGTTTATTGGGATACAACGTACGCTATGACGGTGGACATAAATTGGATCGTTTCATACGGGACACATTGGGCAAATATGTCCAGTTCGTCCCTGTCTGTCCAGAGGTGGAATGCGGTATGAGCATCCCCCGCGAATCCCTTCGTCTTGTCGGCGACCCGCAAGATCCCAGTCTGGTAACCATAAAAAGCAAAAAAGATTACACCCCCAAAATGCAGGCCTGGGGGAAACAACGCCTGCAGGGCCTGGAGATGGAAGAACTAAGTGGATATATCTTTAAAAGCAAATCCCCAAGCAGTGGGATGCAACGGATAAAAGTCTACAATGAAAAAGGAAACCCCGTGCCCAAGGGTGTGGGTATATGGGCCCGGATGTTCATGGAACATTTCCCGCTGCTACCGGTAGAAGACGACGGGCGACTCAACGACCCGATTCTGCGGGAGAACTTCATTACCCGCATATTTGTTTACGCCTCCTGGCGCGAACTACTGGCAAGGAACAAAACCAGAAAGGGATTAATAGACTTTCATACCCGCCACAAACTTCTCCTTATGGCCCACCATGTCCCTACATACAGAGAAATGGGCAAAATGGTAGCCGCGAGCAATGATTACAGCAAGGAAGAACTCTTTCAGCTATACCAGGAAAAACTCAGCTACGCCCTTTCCCTTAAGCAGACAATAAAGAAAAACGTCAATGTCCTGCAACATATAGCCGGGTACTTCAAAAAAGACCTTTCCAAGGATGAAAAACAGGAGATGCAGGAATTAATCGGGAACTACCACCAGGGACTTGTCCCCCTCATTGTCCCCGCTACCCTGCTCAATCACTATGTACGCAAATACAAAAAGACCTATCTCCAGGATCAGGTCTATCTTTCCCCCCATCCTCTGGAACTAAAGCTGAGGAATCATGTCTAAGGCCGCAAAAGAGCCGGTCCTCGTACTGGGTGGAACGGGTTATGTCGGCGGGAGGCTGATCCCCCTCTTGCTGGAAAAGGGGATAAAAGTCCGGGCCGCCGTGCGCACTCCGGAAAAGATAAAATGCCGTTCATTTGCCTCCCATCCAAATTTGGAAACCGTACAATGCGATGTCCTGGACTACTTTTCCCTGGCTGATGCTGCCCGAGACTGCCGCGCTGCCTACTATCTGGTGCATTCCATGAGCGGGAAAAAAGGGGACTCATATGCCCAAAAAGACCGCAGAGCAGCGGGAAACATGCGCCAGGCAGCCGAGGAATGCGGGCTAAGGCAAATCATATACCTCGGAGGGCTGGGAGATGAAAGCAAAGAACTAAGCCCACATCTAAAATCCCGGCTGGAAGTAGGCCGAGTACTGGCCGATGGAGATGTTGCGCTCACCTTCCTCCGGGCGGCAATGATTCTGGGCTCGGGAAGTGCCTCATTCGAGATAATGCGCCATCTGGTAGACCGCTTGCCGGTCATGCTAACTCCCAAGTGGGTACATACCCAGTGCCAGCCCATAGCAATAAGCAATGTCCTGGACTATCTGGCCGAGTGCCTGGAAAACCCTTTCGCGCTGGGCAAGACCTTCGATATTGGCGGTCCGGACATTTTAACCTATGCGCAACTTTTCCAACTCTACGCCCGCATAGCCGGACTGCGCAAAAGGTTGATCATCCCCGTCCCCCTCCTCACTCCGGGGCTAAGTTCGCGATGGATCCACCTGGTCACTCCGGTACCGGCATCCATAGCCCGTCCCCTGGCCGAGGGTCTCTCCAACACGGTGACCTGTCAGGAGGACGAAATCCGCAAAGTATCCTCCTCATCCTTAATCACCTGCGCCCAAGCCATCTCCCTGGCCCTGGATCAAGAAAAAGAAAACAAAACCGAGACCTGCTGGTCCGATGCCGGAGCAATCCCCACTCCGGAATGGCTCTCCTGCTCTGACGCATCCTATGCAGGGAAAAAAATCATGGAAAGCAACCATCAAATAGAACTACAGGCTCGGCCAAAAGATATCTGGCCAGTTATAAACGCCCTGGGCGGAAAAAACGGCTGGCTATTTGCCGGGACACTTTGGAAATTAAGGGGTGCAGCAGACAAATTACTGGGAGGATACGGTCTAAATCGGGGACGGCGCCAGACAGAGGACCTGCGGGCAGGAGACGCCCTGGATTTTTGGCGAGTTCTGGAGGTCAAAAAGGAAAAAAGGCTTGTTCTCCTAGCAGAAATGAAACTCCCAGGGGAGGCCGTGCTACAATTCGATATACAAGAAATTACAGAAAACAAACTGCTCCTGCGACAGATATCCCGGTTTGTTCCGCGAGAACTCGGCGGATTAATCTATTGGTATAGTTTTTTGCCTTTCCATTCCTGGATCTTCAAGGGTATGCTCCGCAGGATTAAAGAGCTAGCTGGAGTACCGGCCTTGAGCAATCCGCAAAAGTCTCCCCGCAATGACCAAAAATCCTGTACTCTTCGCTGATAGACAAAAGAATGGATTGAAAAATAGTTTCTATTTACTCACTTTGGTACCGGAATAGGTAAAAGTACTGGCCATCATTTTATAGTAGCTTCCCTGATCCACTCCGACAACCCTTCCACAGGTACAGACGAGGCTACCCTGCCTTTCCCGGCAATTCAGTATCTTGGTTATTCGGGACTTGTGGCAACGCAGGACTTTTCCCGAACCAATCTTTTTGTATTTAAATAATTTTGTCTTGCAACCGGAACATTTAATGGTAAGCATGGCCAACATACCCCATTTGCCACAAATATTTGGCTACTCATTTAAAAAGTTCCGGACGATCGGTAATCTTGCGCACAAGATTGCGATAATCCTCGCATCCTTTGGCACCAGGGGCATACTCGAAGATGGTTTTTCCGTACATCGGCGCCTGGGAAAGGGTGTTATTGTACCTTACCGGTTCACACATGTATTGGGGATAATACTGATTCAATTTATCCAAAAAAGCATTGGCCTTTTTCTTTACCCGCAGATCCATAAAAGTGGGAATAATGTATCTAAGTTCAAGCTCGGGACGATATTGCTGGATAGAGGAAACACTCTTTAAAAATTCGGAAAGACCTTGAAGGCTCATTATTTCCAGAGAAACAGGGACCAGCAGTTCTCGTACATAGAAAAGGACATTTACTGTAAGCGGATCCCAACCGGGAGAAGTATCAACTATTACATAATCATAAGCACCGTCCATGGCTTCCAAAGCATTGGCCATGGTCTTCTCTCCTCCGAAATCCTGTCTGTCTATCAATCTGCGCACTCCGGCCAATGAACGTCCCCCAGCCAGGAGCCATAGATTCTCCCTTCCCCGGGTCAATGCTTCCTCCGGCTTCAGCTCACCGGTAACCAGTTCGGTCAAGCCGGCAGAGTGCTTCAGCCCCAGAATATAACCTGCTTGGCCCTGGGTATCCGAATCCACCAAAAGCACTTTATATCCAGCAAAGGCCAAACCAGCGGCGAGATTAACCGCGGTGGTGGTCTTGCCCACGCCCCCCTTAGACAGAGAAACAGCGATTTTTCTGGTTTTCTTTTGTCCGGAATCCCTGGGAATATCCTCTGGAGTGTTTGTCATTTGCGCGGATATATCGAATCGCTCATTACAGGCCTTACACCGGGCGAATCTGGCATTCTCCGGAATCTTGCGCTCATCGATCCGGAATTTTTGATGGCAGTGGGGGCACTTTAAAAGCATTTTTTACTCCCGGAAGTTAAAATCCTCTAACTGTTTTCCATCCGGAAATGATCCTTTACCAGTTTTAACTGTGAGGGCTTTCATAATTATTCGATCACCTATTAAGAATAACGGGCTGGAAGCGTGGCACACAAAATTTCCGGCATACCAAACCTGCAAAAATCCATTTAATGGGTCGAGGACCCATCTTTTTTTCTTTGGATATACTGTGCGAGCATACTTTCTTCTCTTTCCCCTTCAAAATCCAGGATAACCATCTTCAAAGCGGCATCCACAAGCCAGGATTTACTTATCTTCATTTGCATATCCGGAACCACGCGGGGAAAAGTCTTTTGCACCTCCTCCAGGCGTTTGAGAGTATCCCGACGCAGATAATAAGTCCTCTTTATCTTCTCCGGCTTTTCCGGCGAAGGTTGAGAAGAAGGCTCTTTTTCGCCCAGGAAATCCGTTTGCACCCATGTCTCCTCTTCTTCCTTTTCCCGGGTAAACCCGTCCACTAAATCCGCCAAGCCGCGCAGGTCGCTATTCATATGCGCATGCTCCGCAGAGAAAAGGTTATCCAAAATATCCCCTTCCGGATGGGTATTAAGCATAGGTACATTTTCCCCTTCCCAGCTAGCAGACACTGCTGCGCAAAAATCATGTATAGCTTCCCGAAGGCCTTTTGCAAAAGGGGGATCCTCCCTTTGATTGGACAACCATAAAATGCCCAATACTTGACCGGAAGCGGAAATAATAGGTTCAGCCAGAACAGACCTGTTTTTTTTCTTCGCCTTCTCGAAATCTCCGTCTCTTTCCCTATCCCGAAGAAAAAAAGAATTGCCCGAACGTAGAACACGCTCCAGTATGCTCCCGGGAACAAGCTGCTTATAGGAGCCAATCAGACTATCCTGGCACGCAGCCATAATGACCAGCTTATCTTTCTCCCCGCAATCGACAAAAATATATCCCCTCCTGGCTCCAACAATTTTGCTGAGTTCATACAAACTGTTGTTCAGCCGGACAGGGAAAGGATCACCGCCTTTTTTTACGGCTTCTAGAGCTGGGGTTATATCAATATTTTCCGGTTTATCCATATTCTTGGTTCTTACCCGGAAATTCAAAAATTTCCGGATTTAGAAATAGCAAATTTGGGGTTCGGAAATGAGTTTTTTTCTGTTTAACGGCGTATCGCTTGGAGCCGGATATGGAAATTATTTTATTCCACGAATTAACACTGGGACTATTCAGAGAAAAGCTCTCTGCGTTTCCGGGACACAACATCCCGCACAAAATCAAGATCGTCGGGAGCTATATAAAAGAAATAAAGGCCGCAGGTATATAGCTCTCGCTCTATCCTGGTTGTATAAATTACTTTCGCCCCTACATGTATTTCCCGCTCCGCGAGGATCAAAATAGCCTGACTTATATCCGCACCTTCCTGGAAATCCGCATCATCGGAATAAGAAAGCTGGACTCCGCGGGAGGCCAGGTTCTCTACAACATACTCCCGGCCCTCAATATTCATCCGGATACCATCGTCTTTGTGCACGGGGACCCGGAACTCGCTTCGGAAAGGTCCATCCCCATTCCCTACAAATTTCTCCATTTTCTCCTCTCTCGCTAATAAATACTTGTCATTTCCGGCAAAAGAGAAAGTAATTTGATTTATACCCAATCAGAGTCTTTTTTGTTCCCGGAACCATTTTCAGCATTGAGGCATCCCGTCCACAAGATATCCCCAAAAAAGAAAATCTCTTTTTGTGTTTACTCCTTCATATTTGGCTACCTCATCACTATAATGATTTCAACCCAGATCAGACGAAGAAATAATCCCTTCCCTTTGGCACAAGACCAAAATCTAGCCTGCAAATCACGTTTTCCCCCAAAAAAAACGGCTCCCAAAGGAGCCGATAATAAATGCTATATATCTAGGGGCCTCGAGGTATGAAATATAAAGAATCCATACGCTCTGTCCCAGAGCCATTCATTTTTTACTGTCTTTGTCCTGCAGACTGCAGGAATCCTTGCTCGAGGCTCATGTACTCACGCCCAGTTTGGGCAAGACCACCCGGACAAGCAGTATCCAGGCAACCACAACCGCGAATAGGACCAAAATGCCCTTCATAACTAAACTCCTACTATATTATATCCGGAATCAACATGGACAATCTCCCCGGTAACTCCGGAAGATAGATCCGAAGCTAAATATACGGCGGACTTGCCCACTTCCTCCTGGGACACATTGCGATGTAATGGGGATTTCTCCTCAATCGTTTTAAATATTTCCTTAAACCCGGAGACACCGGAAGAGGCCAAAGTCTTTATCGGCCCGGCACTGATAGCATTGACGCGCACCCCTTGCTCTCCCAGATCAACTGCCAGATAACGCACGCTTGCTTCCAAAGCGGCCTTGGCCACTCCCATAACATTATAATTTTTTACTGCCCGCGTGGAGCCAATATAAGTCATAGCCATAACCGAAGCGTCCGAGGAAAAGTAAGGTTCAAAGCTTTTGCACAAGCGAACCAGGGAATAAGCGGAAACATCAATCGCGGTGTGGAATCCCTGCCGGGAAGTATCTACATAGCGGCAGGAAAGATCCTCCCTGTCAGCAAAAGCCACGGAATGAACGAGCACATCCACCTCCCCCCATTTCTCCGCCACTGTTTCCGCTGCACTCTGGATATCGCCGTCCTCGGCCACATTACAATCAAAAATGAACTCCCCTCCCAGTTCTTCGCTAAGCGGCTCCACTCTCTTCTTCAAGGCTTCCCCCACATAGCTAAAAGCCAGACGGGCGCCCTGTTCTCGACATTTCTGAGCAATCCCGTAGGCAATACTCTTCCTGTTGGCCACCCCAAAAATTACAACTTTTTTATCCTTTAACAACATAATCTTCTCCTTGCGGTAAAATCTGGACAATCTGACTCAGCCAATGGACAATTCTTTTCCGGTCAGCAACTGATAAGCCTTAAAATACTTGTCTCTGGTCTCTGCAATAACCTCTTGGGGTAAAGACGGCGGAGGGGAGTTTTTGTCCCACCCCGAAGAGTTAAGCCAATCCCGTAAATACTGTTTATCGAAGCTTTTTTGGGCTCTGCCCGGCTGATATTCATCTGCCGGCCAGAAGCGGGAAGAATCCGGAGTTAGGACCTCATCTATAATAAAAAGATTCCCGGAATGGAGTCCGAACTCGAACTTGGTGTCCGCAATTATTATCCCCCGTTGAGCCGCGTATTCCCGGGCCCGAGAATACATATCCAAAGAAAGCTCCCGAATCATCTGAAACAATCCCTCTCCGACCAGAGCGCTGGCCTGTCCCCAGGTAATGTTTTCGTCATGCTCTCCAACCTCTGCTTTGGTGGAAGGAGTAAAAAGGGGCTGTTCCAGTTTCTGGGACTCCTGCAAGCCCAAGGGCAATTCATGACCGCACAGTCTCCCGGTTTGCTGATAATCCTTCCAACCAGACCCGGTAATATATCCGCGGACAATACACTCCACCGGTAAAGGCTTGGCCTTGCGGACAAGTACCGAACGGCCGGACAGTTCCTCTTCATATCTGTGCAGATAATCCGGAAACTCTGAGACATCAGAAGAGACCACGTGACTCTTCCCCAGATCCTGGAACATATCCATCCAGAAAAGGGAAAGCTGGTTCAAGACAACCCCTTTGTACGGTATGGGATCAGGAAGGACCACATCAAAAGCACTCATTCTGTCCGTGGTAACAATTAACAAAAGATCCTGGCCCAAATCGTAAACATCCCGCACCTTACCCCGCGAAAGGAGTTTTGCCTCCTGAATTTTGGTCTTGGTTACCACCTGCATTATTTACTCATCCTCCTCTTAGGAACCTGTAGAAATATCCCCCTCCCCTCGCCTCAAGCAAAGTCCCGGGTTGAATTATGGCAATATCTTCCGCAGTACGTTAACTGTTTCCCTTGGTTCGAACTTCCACACTCCGGGCATGGGCCTCAAGCCCTTCAAGTCGGGCGAGCCCGGCTATCTTAACACCGTGATCTTCCAAATAGGCCCGGGAAGTGGCCAATATACTCGTTTTTTTGGTAAAAAAATCCACCGAAAGGGCCGAAGAAAAACGAGATGTGGCCAAAGTAGGCAAAACATGATTAGGCCCCGCGAAATAATCGCCCACCGGCTCGGGAGAATAATGTCCCAAAAAAACAGCCCCGGCGTTTTGGAGGCTCCCCAATGCTTCCCACGGAGATTCCACGCAGAGTTCAAAATGTTCCGGAGCAAGGCAGTTAATAAGCTCCATCCCCTTATCCAGATCTGGTACCTTGATGAATGCTCCGCAGTTTTCCAGGGATCTTTGCGCTGTATCCCCTCTGGAAAGTCCACCAATTTGTCTTTGCAAGCTGGAGAAACACTCTTCCAGCAAATCATCCTGTGTGCAAACCAGTATAGACGCGGCCAGGGCATCGTGTTCCGCTTGGGAAAGCATGTCCGCTGCCAGCCATTCCGCATCGGCTGTACCATCAGCCAGTATGGCAATCTCGCTGGGGCCGGCTATCATATCAATTCCCACCCGACCGGAGACCAGCCTTTTGGCCGTGGACACAAAAATATTTCCAGGACCGGCTATTACATCCACGCTGGGCACAGTCTCCGTGCCCCCAGCCAAAGCGGCAATTGACCAAGCGGATCCGCAACAAAACACCTTGTTTATGCCCAATAGGTAGGCAGTGGCCATTATATACTCATTGAGCTTCCCGCGAAAATCGGGAGGGGATACAATAGAGATTTCCTTTACCCCGGCCACCAGGGCAGGAATTGCGGTCATTATCAGACTGGAAACAAGCGGAGTGTCTCCACCCCGGCCGCCCGGGACATATAATCCGGCGCTTTGCACCGGGATATTCATCTGCCCCAAAACTGATCCATCCGAGCAAGGATCAAACCAGGAATTTTCCTTCTGTTTGCAGTGGAAATCCTTAACCCGGGAAATCGCCTCTCTGATGTAATCCAGCTCTTGCCCCTCCACCCGCTCAGCCGCGGCCTTGAGGTCTTGTTTTCGTGCCTGCAGATCCTTGAGCTCAAATTCCGCGCAGTCAAATGCACGGGTATATTCTACCAGGGCACTGTCCCCGTTTTTGCGCACATCTTCAATTATAGCCGAGACTTTCTCCTGAACATCCTCGGCATCTAGCCCGCGCTGGCCAAGATGCTGCTTTATTGGAGCAAAATCATTCTTATGGTGATACTCAAAACGGGATATATCCATAAACTCCATTCCTTTTAAACTGCGTCCGTAACAAATAAGCGCTTTAATTCCCTGGGTCAAGAAAAGTCAAAAGTGCCACTCTGGACGAAATTAATGTTAACATTTTTTTATAAAAAATCCTTGCCAAAAACCAACAATTTATCTATAAAACTCCTTCCGTTTTTGGAGAGGTGTCCGAGTTGGCCGAAGGAGCGCGATTGGAAATCGCGTGTGCCCTTAACGGGGCACCGAGGGTTCGAATCCCTCCCTCTCCGCCACAATTGAATCGGGGGAGCCGGGCGGCAGCAGGGCTGTGAATCCCGTCAGGCCCGAGAGGGAGCAGCGGTAGCAGATACTTGTTGGGTGCCCGGTTCCCTTTGCAGGGGCGATTTTTAAAATCGTCCCTGCTTTTTTTTTGAAATAAACTCACCCCGGAAAACATACAGACCACGCATGCCCAAAGTTGAAAAAAGGGACTTAGGAAATAGAACTTCTCCTGTTGACCTCTTGTAAACCATAGTCTAGTTTTCCTCCGGAAATGGCTCTTCTCTATTTTAACGGCGTCAATTTTCGTAATTATCCGATCACGTATTAAGATACTCTCGCTCCTAATTACTTAATTTCCTTGTTAAACAGGAAAAAATCTAATTTCCGAATTGGAAGCGTGATATTTCTAAACCCGGAAATTTTTGAATTTCCGGATAAGAACCAGTCTAGTTGCCAGTGGTTAAAGAAGTAATAATGAAAATCCGTACAATCCGCTCTCCACTTTTTTTGATTTGCCTTTTGGCCTCAGTCCTGCTCTGGAATTCCTCCATCGCCGCGGAACCGACAATGGTAAACAGTTACTACGGTACGTATGCCACTGAAAACAAGGAAAGCGGAATACCCTCAATAAGTCTGGACGGCCCCATCAAGGAAGCATGGGAGAGCCCGATTCCCCAAAAAGAATATCATATAGGGGTACTCCTCCCGCATTTAAAGGATTCCTATTGGAAGGCCGCAAACTACGGGATTATAAAACACGCCAAAGAACTGGGAATAAAGGTGACTTTATATACCGCGAACTCCTATTCCCACGTGAAAAAACAAAAAAAACAGCTAAAAACTCTGGCCACGGAAATTAATGTGGACGGAATCATTCTGGCCACCGTATCCTATAGCAAAATGGACGGATTGGTAAAAAAAATCCAGAAGGCCGGGACCCCTATTATTGAACTAATAAACGATATTTTCACTCCCCGTATAAAGGCAAAAGCCCTCGTGCCCTATTTTGATATGGGCTTTAGAGCGGGACAGTATGTGGCTTCGGACTCCGAAGGGGAGGATATCCAGATAGCTTTCTTCCCCGGACCCAAGGACTCCGGCTGGGCCTCGGCCACCTACGAAGGATTCTTATCCGCTATGTACAAGCACAAAAAAAAGGACCAAAAAGTAAAAATACTCGGCCCTACCTACGGGGATACCATCCCCTGTATTCAGTCCAATCTGCTGCAAAACGCCATGAGCGAGTACAAGTATTCCGAAATAGACTATATTGTGGGCTGTGCTGTAGCAGCGGAACAGGCGGCCAAATCCTTAAAAAACGAGACGAGTCAAGAGAACAAGCCCAAAATCGTCTCAACCTATACGACCGGCAACGTATATGAGCTGCTGGAAAAAGGGATTATCTCCGCAGCCCCTTCCGATCAGACCGTGCTTCAATGTGAAATGGCCCTGGACATGATGGTCAAGGTCTTGAACGGAGAAGAAGCCGGCAAGGACTTCCCTTTCCGCACCGGCCCGCTCATTCCGGTTATCACCCGCAAAAATGTGGACAAATTCAACTACCAAGAGCTCTTCGGGGAAAAGGATTATACCCCGGTAGTACACAAAATGCCCACCCATCCCCAAAACAAGTAAACATCTTTTTCAGGAAAATGGTGCCGGGCAAAAGGCCCAAAAGTCCGGCCATTCTATCTTTTCGTGGTGAAGATATAAAGTCTTTCCCCTATTTTCGTACCGTCCACAAGCATAAAGCCCATCGCCCAAAATGGGATATCCTGCGCTACTCAAATGCGCCCTTACCTGATGCCGCTTCCCTTTTTGAATAACCGCCCGGACCAAAGTAACACCATCTTTATATTCCAGGGGATAAACCCGGGTAAGTCGCAGATCGTCCTTTTCCTCCCGATCCAGGACTTTTACTTTCTTCCGCCGTGAATGATCAATATATCTCCGGACAACTATCTCCTCTTCCATCTTTCCATGGACAAAAGCTAGATAGGTCTTTTTCACCTCACCGGCTTTCTGGGCCCGGGAGTATAAGCTATCCGCCCGGCGACTAAGGCCAACCAAAAGGATCCCGGTGGTAGGCTTATCCAGACGGTTCAACAGTCGGGGGTCATTCTCCGTAAAAATACCGGGGAGTTCGGCGGCTGCACTTTCCGGGCTCTCTCCCTGTTCGGAGTGCATCCCTGCGGGTTTGTAGACAGCCGCCCACAATGCACCCTGACGAAGGATTTCCAATCTGTATTTGCGGGGCGCCTGAAAACGCCCCAGACAGACCTCCACCTGCTGCCCGGGATAAATCGAGTCCCCCTTGCGGATGCCTACCCTACCATCCACATAAACATTTCCCCGGGCAACGAGCCTCTGGGCCCGCCGCAGTCCCACTCCCAGGTTCTCGCGCAATAAATGATCCAGACGTATAGCCGATCCCTTGTGTACAAAACTATGTATTTCCCCGGCCATAGGATTCACTGTTTAATAATGAGACCCAACACCCACGTAAAGCGGGATATTGATTTCTGATCAGATTGCCTATGGTATCTTACAATCTGCGCAGGACAAATGCTGATTTCTGAATAAGCGTTATGCATTCCAAAGCAATGAAGACAATTACCCCGATCCAAAATATCCCTTCCCCACCCGCAGAAAAGACAAACATAAGCAAGGACCAGATCACGAAATAAACCGTCCTGCCCGTCCAATTCATCAACCCCGAGGTATCCGACAAATTCAAGGCACTGATCCTCTCCGAAACGTATTCGGTCAAACTTAATAGGACGAGGGCAAGAAAAATACATATTGAAGCCTGAACAATCCACTGACTCTGCATATAAGCAGCAACCCAGAAACCGATTAAGTACAACAGATGACTGGACTTATGCATAAGGTCAACAAAAAAATCCGATATGGGCTGATGGTCTTGGGAGGTCTGTTTCAAGCGTTCGCTCAGGGTAAAGAAAAATCCGGATAAAATAAGGGTCAAAAAGCCCCAAAAGGAATGGAGGAAAAAACCCACGGGGGTAAGCAGGGCAAAAATAAACGCACATACAGCCGCCCTGGTGGGAGTATATCCGCGTTTAAGCATATTCGGCACTACGGCGGAATCCAACTTGGTATTATACCACGTCATTATTTTACAGTCCTGATTGTACATAAAAATACACCTCCTTGGGCGAAGAAAATTTTTCCCGAAAAAAAGCCACAGCCAAAATTACAAACCAAAGTTAAGGGGATCTCTGGAAAACAAGGAATGGATTTTTTTGTTTCCTTCGCCTGATACTGTCCGGCACAAAAAATTATATTTTTGGGTGCTGGTCCGCTCGTTAAAAGCATCCAAAAGGATCAGGCGGAAGAAGTCCACAGGTAATGACATAGAGCCGGTTAAAGGGAAGGAAATTTTATCCGTCAAACTATAGTGGAGCGAACACCAGCGTAGCCAGGCCCAACAAAAGAAGGAATCCGGCGCTGTCCGTAAGCATGGTCAAAAAGATGGATGAAGCCTGAGCCGGGTCCCGTCCCATTTCCTTGAGGATCAAAGGGATGGAAGCGCCGGCCAATGATCCCATAACCATATCGCATCCCAGAGCCGAGCTTACTACCAAAGACAATCCCATGTTGTCCGTCCACCAATAAATACCTACAAAAACCAAAGATGAAAGCCACAGTCCATTGAGCAATCCTAGGCGGCCTTCCCTTAGAACCGCTCTCCAGACCTTTTTCCGATCAAAACGTTCCAAAGCAAGCTGACGAATCATGACCGCCAGGGATTGCTGTCCAGTATTTCCGGCCTGATTGGCCACGATGGGCATTAAAACAGCCAGAACAGACATTTGAGCAATAGTCCCCTGAAATAGATGGACAACCCATGCGGACACACCGGAATTAAAAAGATTAACGAGCAGCCACGGAGCACGGAGACGCAGGGAGTAACGCCATGGGGAATCAATTGTCTCATCCGAACCAGCACCGACCATTGTCTGCAAGTCTTCACTGGCCTCATCGTGAATAATGTCAATCACGTCATCCACGGTTACTATACCTAAAAGCCTCTGTTCCAAATCCACAACAGGCAAGGCCAGTAGACCATAACGACTGATCAGCTTGGCCACTTCCTCCTTGTCCTCATTGTAAGCAACATAGATCAGATGTTGGTCCTTGAGCAGATTCTGCAATTTGGTCCCGGAACGGGCAAGGATCATATCCCGCAAGGATAAAACGCCTTTGAGGTGCCGGAACTCATCCACTACATACGCATAATAGGGGACTTCGATATCCTCCGCCCCCTTGCGGATAAGATTCACAGCCTGGTCCACGGTAAGATTCTTGTCCAAGACAAGGATCTCGGTATTCATGACCCCACCCGCGGTATTGGGGTCAAATTTGAGGAGATTGTTAATTACGGCGGCATCTTTTCTATTTATATACTTGAATACATTAGAACGGGTATCAGTATCGAGCTGATCCAAAACGTCCGCGGCATCATCCGGGGACATCTCGGAAAGAATATCCGCCACCCAGTCACTGGGTGCAATGGACAAAAGCTCCTCTTGGCCGTGCTTGTCCATTTCCACGATAAATTCAGCCGCCTCCTCCAAGGAAGTTTCCCGGAGAATCTCCAGCTGTTCCTGTGGGGAATGATCCTCCAAGTGATCGGCCACATCTGCAGGATGCCTGTTTTCCAGACTAACCGATGGCCAATCAACATTCTGATAATCCCGGGGATCGTGCATATATTCCTTTCTATCTTCCCGTTGCATAAGAGAATTTATTTAGCTTAAACACTGTGCAAGGTCAAAGCATGAATGCCTCCTGTCCCAGGAAAAAAAATCTCCACACTCTGAAGAGATGGGAAAAAATGCTGAAATGACAGGCCCAAAGTGTGGAAGACAAAATCAACATGCAACAAAAAAAGAATACAAAGCGCGGAAAAACTTTGTTCCACCATGTCAATATTGACCGTTTGGCGCAGAAGGCTTAATTTAAATTTCAAGTCTTTTCCATATATTTTTGGCTCTCTGTCATAAACGGTGGGTTTTCTTTGTTCGATCCTTGTCTTTTGTCGAAGGACCATATTTTTTAAATTTCCGGACACTGACCAAGTAAGTACTCAAAAAGATAAAAATGGATACTTTCAACAATTTTTTTTCCCCATATCGCTTGCAATTTCTAAAAGGATCCATCGACCTGGCTCTTGCTGAAGACGGCAAAGATCTGACCTCGGAGGCCCTTTTCACTGCCGAGGAGATATCGCGGGCGGAATTAGTCTGCAAAGAAATATCTGTTGTCTGTGGCTTGCCCATAATTTCACTTGTTTTACAAAGATGTTCCGAAAACATAAAAGTCGTACTTAAAAACGAGGAAGGAAGTCGGTGTTCTCCGGGAGAAGTGGTGGCTGAACTGAATGGTCCTGCTACTGCCATACTAAAGGCGGAAAGGGTAATTCTCAATTTTATCTGTCACCTTTCCGGGATCGCTGAATATACCCGAAAATTCTCCAACAAGATACAAGGGTACAAGACCCGTTTACTGGATACCCGCAAGACTCTCCCCGGCCTGCGCTATCCGGAAAAATATGCAGTATTAATAGGTGGCGGGGAAAATCACCGTATGGATCTGGAAGATATCCTCATGCTGAAAGATAACCACATAGACCGCTCCGGGAGCATCACTCGAGCAGTGCAAAGTCTGCGCAGGGCATACTCTTTTCCTCCACCCATAGAGGTAGAATGCCGAAGCACCCCGGAAGTCCGTGAAGCCGTGGACTGCGGCGTGGATCGTATCATGCTGGATAATATGGACATACAGGAAATCGCCCAGGTTCTCCCCCGTATACCTAAAGGGATCGAAACAGAAATAAGCGGGGGTATCTGCGAAGATAACATAGCAAAATACGCCGCCCTCGGAGCAACCTACATTTCAGTGGGTAGCCTGACTCATTCTGCTCCCTCCACAGATTTCAGCATGAATATACATCAATGACTGAAAAATAACGGTGAACTCCCAAGGAGGAATATTCTCATGCAAATACCGGAATCGATAAAAATCGAACAAATAAAAAAGGAATTCGGCAACAATCTGGCCATACTGGGGCACCATTACCAATCGGATACGGTCATTGAACATACTGATATCCAAGGGGATTCTCTGGAACTGGCCCGCAAAGTAACAGGCTTAGCCGCCCGGAACATAGTCTTTTGCGGGGTAAGTTTTATGGCGGAAACCGCTGCCGTGCTTGCCGGGGAAAATCAGTACGTATTTTTGCCCGATCACGGAGCAAAATGTGTAATGGCGGACACTGCTCCGGGATACCTGGTGGGAGACATACTCTCCCGGCTTAACAGCCACGGGAGAAAGATTGTCCCCATAGCCTATGTCAATTCCAGCCTGGCCGTTAAAGCCCAATGCGGGCAATTCGGGGGTAGCGTGTGCACCTCCGCAAACGCCCGCAAGATGATAACCTGGGGACTGAACCAGGGTGACGGGGTTTTATTCCTTCCGGATAAGAACCTGGGAAAAAATACTGCCGAGGACCTGGGCATCCCGGAGGAGGAAAGAGAAGTCCTGGACGTCCGTCAGCGCGGGGAACTTATAGACTATCCTTCATCCAGCCGCAAAAAAATCCTTTTTTGGCCCGGGGTGTGCTCTATACACCATCGTCTAAAAGCGGATCATGTAAAGGAAATCCGCTTAAATGACCCGGATGCGCGGGTAATTGTCCATCCGGAATGTTCCCCTGAAGTGACTTCCCTGTCCGATGCCAAGGGGTCTACTTCCACGATTATGAACTACGTGAAAGATGCCCCACAGGGAAGCACCATTTATGTCGGCACCGAAGAAAACATGGTCCGGAGATTGGCCGACCGCTACACCCCGGATAAGCGGATTAAATCCGTTTCCCCCACCTTTTGCAGCAACATGGCCAAAATCACCCCGGAAAAACTATTGAACACTCTAAGCAACATGCAAAAGGATAAACGGATAACCGTCTCTTCGGAAGACGCAAGACTGGCCCACAAAGCCCTGATGACCATGCTGGAGGTATGCTCTTGATCTTCGGGGATTTCAGTGAATCCTCTATTATTGGATTTATTGCCTGTTTTTTTCCCGAATAAAAAGCTCACTTTTCCTTTACCCTGAAAAACAAGGCCGCTTGCATAGGCGGATAAAATACAATCAAAAATCCTAAACATTCAAGGTTATACCAAGGTCATGTCCGAAGACAAAATAAAAGTTCAAGTTCTGGTTTTGGGGTCCGGATTAGCCGGCGGAACAGCCGCCCTGACCCTGGCCGAGGCAGGTTTGGAGGTATTACTGGTTTCCACGGGAAGACAACTGGACGAGGGGAATAGTGCTCTGGCCCAGGGGGGGATTGTCTATGCGGGAGAAAACGACGACCCCACACTTTTGGAAAAAGATATACTGAATGCGGGATGGGAACACAACTATCTCCGAGCAGTTCGTTTTTTGGCCCGGAAAGGCCCCCAAAATGTCCGGGAGCTATTAATTGAAAAACTGAAGGTCCCATTTGAATCCGATAATGGCCATTTGAAGACAACGCGAGAAGGCGGACACAGTATTCCCCGCGTTTTGTATCGGGCCGATTATACCGGACGAGCCATTATGGATAAATTAACTGAGGCCTTACAGAGACAGCCCAATATATCCACCCTTACCGATCATTCCGCAATAGATCTGCTTACTACTCACCACCACAGCCGGGAAATGGATTTTCGGTACAACACCAAAAATCACTGCGTTGGTGCCTATCTTTTAAACAACAAAACCAATAACGTAAAAACGGTGATTTCCGACTATACCGTGCTAGCCACAGGCGGAGTGGGACAAATATACCTGCACACAACCAATTCCCCCACATCCATAGGTTCCGGGGTGACCATGGCCCACCGGGCCGGTGCAAAAATAATGAATGCGGAATATATCCAATTCCACCCCACAGCCCTTTTCCACCGTTCAAACCGTAAATTCCTGATCTCGGAAGCAGTACGAGGTGAAGGCGCCAGATTGGTCAACTCCGCCGGAGAAGCATTTATGGCCAAGTATGACAACCGCGCCGACCTCGCGCCCCGGGACATAGTCACCAGATCCATTGTTGAGGAAATGCTCCAAACAGGGGAGGACTTCGTTTTTCTGGATACGGCCCACTATGTAGACGAAGACCTGAAAAAGCGTTTTCCCACCATTTACCAAAAATGCCTGGAAAACGGAATAGACATATCCAGGGACCCCATTCCGGTAGTCCCGGCTGCCCATTATTTTTGCGGCGGAGTACTTGTGGATCTAGCGGGCAAGACCACAATAGAGAGGCTGTATGCCGCAGGAGAATGTTCCTGTACCGGGCTGCACGGGGCCAATCGTCTGGCCAGCACATCATTATTGGAAGCGCTTGTCTGGGGATATAATATAGGTATAGACATTGCCAATCGATACCAATCCAATTCCAAGGTTAGCAAACGCTTGCAAAAATCCATACCCGAATGGGAGTTTTTGGGAGAAGAACACAATGACGACCCTGCCCTTATTTCTCAAGACTGGGCAACCATCCGCCATACTATGTGGAACTATGTAGGAATAAACAGAACAACTTCCAGACTACACAGGGCTTTCGAGGACATGCGCAATCTGAACAAACGCCAGCACAATTTTTATCGGGAAACCCCTATATCCCAACCTTTGCTCAATCTTTTCCACGGCTGCCAAGCGGCCTATACTATAACTACCGCCGCCCTGCGGAACGAGAGAAGCAAAGGGTGCCACTACCGCAGCAAATAAAACTCCCTACCCCGGCCCCAATAAGCCCTCGGCTTTGTAGCTTTTCCCAGAGAACAGAAACTAAAAAAACCCGCCTGAGCGATCAAGCGGGTATTAATAATATCAGCCTTCTGCGCTGCTTTCCTCGGCAGGGGGTCTTAACCCCAGCAAGGTGGGACTGGCCACATAAATTGAGGAATACGTCCCGACCAGAACGCCAACCAAGAGAGCAAAGGCAAAATTGTGAATAACCCCGCCTCCAAACAAAAACAAACTCAAAACAACCAATAAAGTCGTCCCGGAAGTAAGTATGGTCCGGCTAAGGGTCTGATTAATACTTCTGTTTATCGTAAACTGGAAAGACTTGGAAATCTTGGCCCGGAGATTCTCCCGGATACGGTCAAAAACAATGATCGTGTCATTCAGGGAATAACCAATAATGGTCAGAAAAGCCGCCACAATGGATAAATCGAACTCCTTGTTCAGCAATGAGAATAGTCCCAGAGTAATGAGCACATCATGTATGAGAGCGAATATCGCCCCCAGGGCATAATTCAAGCGTAAATACCAGCAAACCCCCAAAGTTATAAGCATGGCCCCGATAATCAAAAATCCCATGGGGGCATGGAAAAGCTTGAGTAAGTACATACCACCAGAGAGACCTGCGGCCATGATAGCTGCGGCCATCCAGCGCTGTTCAAAGCGCCCGGATATATAAATGGCTATGAGCAAGACAGCATAGAACAAAGCCTCCAGCGCTTTGGAGCGCAGATCCTTACCCACCTTGGGCCCGACCATCTCCAAGCGCTGAATGACATAATCATTTTCCGGGAATATATTCCCTAGTTCCGCCTTGACTTGGTCCCGGATTTTTTCCGGGGAGATTTCGTTTTCCGAAGTGCGGACAAGATATGCATCCTCTGCGTCACTGCCGAATTTCTGCACGGTCAGTCCCGGCAGTCCAGTCTTCTCCAAACCGTCTTTCAAGACCCCGATATCAATATCCTTGTCGAATTTGACCTGGACAATCACGCCCCCGGAAAAATCGATTCCGTACCGCGGCCCGCCCTTGCTGATAAGGGAAATAACTCCAATGATTATCAAAACGGCGGAAAAGATAAAAGCCAGCTTTCGGATACCGATAAAATTAATATTTGTGTCCGGTTTGACTATATGCAGTCCCATTTATAAGCCTCCTGAATTTAAATGTTCAGGGTTGAACCCGATTTCTTCCGGCTGAGCCAAAAATCAAAAATAAATCTGGATACGAATATGGCCGTGAACATGGAAGCCAGAATTCCCAATGTCAAAGTCACGGCAAATCCGCGTATAGGTCCGGTTCCGAACTGATAGAGGATAATCGCAGCGATAATAGTGGTTACATTGGCGTCCAGTATAGTCAAAGTGGCCCTAGCGAATCCCTCGGAGACAGCCATGCGCGAAGATAATCCCCGTCGGAGTTCTTCACGTATTCGCTCAAAAATAAGGACGTTGGCATCCACAGCCATACCTATGGTCAAAATTATACCCGCAATACCCGGAAGGGTCAGAGTGGCTCCAAATCCGGCCAGAGCAGCCATGACAAGTACTATATTGAATCCAAGGGCAATATCGGCGACAATTCCGCCTACCCCATAAAAAACAACCATAAATAACAAAACAATCGCTCCACCGAGCAATGCGGAAAAAACACCTTTATCAATGGATTCCTGCCCCAGGGAGGGTCCTACACTCCTTTCCTGCATTACCTTGACCGGGGCCGGAAGAGATCCGGCACGCAGGACAATAGCCAGATCATGCGCCTCTTCGGCTGAAAACTGTCCGGATATACTGGCCTTCCCCCCGCTTATTTTTTCCTGGATAACCGGAGCGGAATGGACTTTCCCATCCAATACGATGGCCATTCTTTTATCCACATTATTTTCGGTCAGCTGCTCAAATATTTCCGCTCCGCGGCGATTAAAGGAAAGAGAAACGTAGGGCTGGCCATAGGAATCAAAAGCCACCCGGGCATCGGAAATATACTCCCCGGTCATAACCGCTTCCTTGTGTAATACAAGGGGCTTTCCCTTGCCCTTTCCTTTACCCTTTAAATAAGCCAATTCACTATCCGGAGGAACGACGCCGTTCTGGGCCTTTTGTATATCCGCCTTTTCATTGACCAATTTGAACTCGAGATGGGCGGTCTTACCAATAACCTCAATGGCCCGGTCCGGGTCCTCCAGACCAGGAAGCTGCACCTGTATCCGATTATTTTGCTGCTTTCGAATATCCGGCTCGGTTACCCCGAATTGATTGATGCGGTTACGGATAGTCTTGACCGCCTGATCCAAGGCCATTTCCTTCAGTTTGGTCTTGGCCTTGGGGGTATACTGCAATTTATAGAGTATCTTCCCCTTGTCCTTGGTTTCCCGGGAAACCACTTTCAAGTCCTGGAAACTCTCACTTAATATGTCGTCCAGTTTTTCCTTCTGTTTTTTCTTGAGGAGCACAAATTTGAGAGTATTTTTATTCTCCACACGCGGCCGGAGAACAAAAATCCCTTCATCCCGGGCAAAAGAACGAATATCCCGGCCGCTCTGCACCAAAGAATTTTCCACGGCCTTACCTACTTCCACTCCCAAAGTGAGGTGCATACCGCCTTTAAGGTCCAGCCCCAGATTTATCTGCTTATCCGGTAGTACATCGCCCAAAGAGGAGTCCCGAACTTGCGGAATGGAGGGCAGGACATAGATCAACCCCAAGACCAACACAGCCAAAATTAGAAAGAATCTCCAACGTAACCCAGCCATTTTCTTTTCCTTATTCAGTTTTCGGTAAAGAATCTAGTACAGACAGAGACAAAAGAATCAATCGCGAAGTAACTCTTCTATCCTTAGGGCAAAGCAAGATCAATCGACCAAAAAAACGAGCCTGCCGACTCGTGTCCAACAGGCCCTCTGTACGCATGAAATCTCGATTGTCTATTTATTTTCCTTATTTTTTTCCCGGTCTTTTTTGTCCGGGTCGGCCAATCCAGCTATGTATCCGCGATTTATGCGGATATCCTGATTACTTGCAATATTCAGGGTCAAAACATCCCCGTCCATATCGGTGATCCGGCCGTATATCCCACCGTTGGTCAAAACCCTATCCCCTTTCTTCAGATTCTCCAACATATTCTTGTGATTTTTCGCCTTCTTCTGCTGCGGACGAATGAGCAAGAAATAAAAAATCGCAAACATCAAAAGAAGGGGAACAAAAGCGGTTAAAGGACTTCCCTGACCTCCGGACTGTCCACCTGCCTGCCCCATAGCATAAGCCATCTCATTGAAAAACATAATTCCTCCGCAAAATAGATCTTTAAACCCTAATTTGGCACATACATATTGCCGTATGGCCTCAGCAGCCTGGGACGGATACGCAAAAATTCGCTGTCCATGATCTCGGACTCCTCTTTGCCGAATTCCGCGCAAAAACTGCGTACGAAGCCGGCAATCATTTCCCGATCTTCTGCATCCGCCTCCTCAACCAAAAGATTATCTGCTAACTGATATTCCGGTATTTGTCCACGAATAAAGATGGTTCCACCGTGAATTCCGGTAGCTAGACATCTGCCGGCAATGGGAGCCTCGGATGGGACCCCGAACATCCCCAAAAGGATAATCACGCCCCCGGCCATGTATTCCCCGAGAAAATCCCCGGCCCGGCCGCCGATTACCAAAGTAGGCAGCTTGTCTTTATAGGCTTTCATGTGTATCCCCACTCTGTAACCTACATCCCCCAGTACATGCGCCTGTCCGCCGCGCATGGCATAGCCCATTACATCCCCGGCCATGCCATTACAATAGACTTCTCCCTTGTCCATGGTGTTGGCCAGACCATCCTGGGCATTTCCCTCTATGCGCATCTTGGGTCCGCGCATGAAGGCAGCCGTATCCTGTCCGGCCACACCGTGAATCGTGAGTTGCAAATCACCGTCCAGAGCCGTGCCAATATATCTCTGTCCATTGACATTCAAAAGATCCAGCTTTTTAGCACCGCGGCGTACAGCCTCCCGGATACGTTCATTCAGGTCCCTGTAATATACGCCTTGGGTATCTATAACCAATTCGGATTGCATATTAATTTTCTACCTCCACTATTACCGGTTCCCCGGCCTTGGGGGCCCAGAGCCGGTCCGGCTCGGGACAGGCAGTTCTTAAAGAACAGTCTTCACTAGACATGTATACCAAACTGTCTTTTTCCGCGACCAATAGAGGTCTTAACTTAATCCGGTCATTCAACCCCACGAGGCTATGCGCATCTGCGAATAGTACCGAAAAAGGACCGTTGAGCATGCCTGAGCCGTAAACCATACGCAAAGCGGTAAAGGCCGCCTTCTCCTCCTTATTCATGAGGTCAATTTCCGCCCAGAAAGGGGGGGCGAAAACCTTGGCCGCCATCTCCTTGCTCAAACCGTGTTTGCGGATAAGCATATCCAGAAGATAGGCCACCACTTCCGTATCGGTCATCAAAGTGCATTCATAATTATGCTGGCAAAGATAGCGCTTGTTTATGCCATAAGAAGAAATTTCCCCGTTGTGAACTATGGACCAATCCAGAATGGTAAAAGGATGTGCCCCGCCCCACCATCCGGGGGTATTGGTAGGAAAACGGTTGTGCGCCGTCCATATATAGCCCTTGTACTCATCAAGGCGAAAAAATTCACCCAGATCTTCCGGGAATCCAACGCCTTTGAAAACCCCCATATCCTTGCCACTGGAAAAAACATAAGCGCCGGGGGCCTGCTTGTTTACCAGCATAACCACCCGCACAAGATAATCGTTTTCACTTATCTCCGTCCAATAGGGGCGGTCTTCCTTGGGAAGGACAAAAAATCTCCATAGGACCGGACTTTCCCCTACATAGGAAGTCTTGCGCGTGGGGATGGCTTCGGAAAGGACTATATTGAAATGTTTCTTTATAATCTCCTCGGCTCGGTCCAGGGCATTTTGATCATCACACATAAGGTGCAAAGCATATTTGTCCGCCATCTCGGGATAGATTCCGTAAGCGGCAAATCCCCCGCCCAGACCATTGCCCCGCTCCCGTTGCACTGCGATTGCTTCCATAGCCATGTTTCCGGAAAAACGGCTTTTGTGCTTGTCCATCACCCCGAAAAGACCGCAACCGGATATATCTTTTTGAAAATCGTAATCTGCTTTAGGCGAGTGCATGCATCCAAGCTCCTTTATCGCACATTATATTAGCCTGGCCCGGCTGTTCCATTCCTGCTGGAATAAATTTTCCGGCCATTGTAACGGGGTAGGCTGACCACCTGTCAAACGGTCTTTGTCCTTGGCATCCAACGGAATCTGGAAACGTATAAACGCATTGTATCTGCCGGCTGCGGAAATATCCCCCAAAAGGACACAGCCAACCAGTTTATCCGCACGGAAAACCAACTTACGGTAGTTTTGCCTTTCTGCATCCAATTCGGTGCGTATCTCGAATCCATCATCCTCCGGAGGGTTTACAATCCCTATGGAGACAGTAGACAATCCGTAGAATCCTATAGAATTCATGGCCAGGCTGCCGCTGAAGCTCAAGCCGGCTCCGGCCATGTTCCGTCCGGCCCAGATGCCTTGGGAATATGCATCAGGCCATATGGGAGTAATCCGATGGTCGCCCCACAAAAGATCTCCCCCTTCTGCGACGTCTCCAGCGGCAAAAACATTATCGGAACTTGTCTGCAGCTGATCGTTGACCACTATACCCCGATTTACCTCCAAACCGGCGTGTTCAGCCAGCTCGCGTTGGGGATTCACCCCTATGGCCATCACCACCATATCCGTTTCCAAAAAACTGCCGTCCTGGAGAAAGACCCCCTTGATCCGTCTGTCTGAGCCGCGCTTTATTTTTTCCACCGTAGTCGAGCAGTGTATGTTAAATCCCAGATCCTGCAGGCGGGAAGTAACTATATTACCTGCCTCATCATCGAAGGCCGCGCTTAGGATACGGGGGGCGAGTTCCACTATGGATACTTCCAGTCCGCAGTCGTACAAGGCCTCTGCCGCCTTGAGACCGATTAGTCCTCCACCGATGACTACAGCCCTGCGTGTATCCTGCACGGCATTTTTCATCTGGTGGGCATCGGCCAGGGAAATAAAGGTATAGACATCCGGCCCCTCGCTGCCCTCTATGGGAGGGAAGATTGGTTCTCCCCCTGTAGCCAGCAAAAGCCGGTCATAGTCGATTTGGCTACCATCTTCCAAAAAAAGGGTGTTTTTGGAAGGATCCACTTTGTTTATCTCAGTTCCCAATCGCAGTTGCACATCGCGGTTGGCATAAAACTCTTCCGGGCGCATCCACATCCTGTTCTCCGGGACCTTTCCGGACAAGTAGTAGGAAATAAGAGGACGGCCATAAGTAGGGAACTCCTCCCGCGAAAAAACATATATTTCCCCCTCGGAGTCCCTGTCCCGGATACCTTCCATAGCACCAAGGGAAGCGACTCCGTTACCTACGATTACATAGCGCATTGGTTTACCTCCTCATCCGCTGCCTCCCGGTATTCAAGAGCCTGGTTAGGGCAAGCATCCACGCAGGCCGGATTTTCCCTCCCCGGACAAAGATCGCATTTTATTATCTTTTCTTTTAAAGGATGTTGCTTTATCGCCCCATAGGGACAGGCCATAAGACAGGACCAGCACCCCACACACTGCTCTTCTTCATATACAACCCGAGCGCTCTCTTCATCCTTGCGCAGCGCTCCGGATATACAGGCCTGGACACAGTAAGGATCCTCGCAGTGCCTGCAATTTAAAGAAGCACAGATCCATCCATGCTCATCTACCGTATTGCGGGGCAATAAACCCTGCGGCTGCTCGTTTTTCACGGCCAAAATAAGATCATTGCTCTCGGAATGCTCCAGCTGACAGGCCAGTTCGCAAAGTTTACATCCTATACATACTTCCGGATTTGCATATACTCTTTTCATCGAATTACCTTCCTGCGTGCTTGACGCCCAGAATATCCATTTCCACTTCGTTCAGGTTGACCGCTCGAAGTTTTTCCCGATTTCCGCGCAAGCTTTCTATCGAATTGAGTCCCATGCCTCCCAGCAGTTCCTCTATTTCATGACCCCAGCCGCGAATAAGATTGCATAACTTCTGGGTGGCTATATCCGGATTCTGCCTCTTAGCCAAAGCCGGAACATTGGTGGCTATTCCCCAGGGACACTTGCCAGTATAGCATTTCTGGCACATGGTACATCCCACTGCCACCAGAGCCGCAGAGCCGATATACACAGCGTCTGCGCCAAGGGCTATGGCCTTGACCACATCCCCGCTGCACCTAACGCCGCCAGCAGCGACCACCGAAGCATGATTGCGGATCCCTTCGTCCCGAAGCCGTTGATCCACGGAAGCTACAGCCAGTTCAATGGGAATACCCACATTGTCCCTGGTCATGGTCGGAGCCGCTCCAGTTCCCCCGCGCAATCCGTCAATAGCGATAATATCCGCCCCTGCCCGGACCACACCCGCGGCTATGGCCGCAGAGTTATGCACTCCGGCAATTTTCACTGAAACCGGGACCTTATATTCCGAGGCTTCCTTCAGGGCAAAAATCAGCTGGCGCAAGTCCTCAATGGAATAGATATCGTGATGCGGGGCCGGAGACAAAGCGTCGGATCCCTGGGGAATCATCCGGGTCATGGAAACACCGCTTCCCACTTTTTCTCCGGGCAGGTGTCCGCCTATACCCGGCTTGGCTCCCTGGCCTATCTTGATCTCGATAGCGGTCCCCGCATTTAGGTAATCCCTGTCCACTCCGAATCTCCCGGAGGCCACCTGGACAATGGTATTCGCCCCGTATTTGTATAGATCCGGATGCAGACCGCCTTCCCCGGTATTATACACTATCCCCATCTCCGTGGAAGCACGGGCCATGGCCTGATGTAAATTAAAATTGATGGAACCGTAGGACATGGCGGAAAACATAATGGGATAATCCAATCTTACTTGGGGAGCCAAATTCGTTTTCAGCCGAACATTCTTGCCTCGATGTTCTTCAAATTCCAAGCTATCCGGCTTGCAGCCCAGAAAAGTGCGCAACTCCATGGGCTCGCGAAGAGGATCAATGGAGGGGTTGGTTACCTGACTGGCATCTAGTAACAAATGATCCCAATAAATGGGATAAGGCTGGGGATTGCCCATGCCGGAGAGAAGGACCCCGCCTCCGTCTGCCTGCTTGTAGATATTTTTCAGAAATTGTGGCTGCCACAGGGAATTTTCCCTGAACTCGGAATGATTGCGTCTGATGGTCAAAGCCCCGGTGGGACAAAAGGCTTCACAGCGATGACAGCCAACGCATTTAGTATTGTCATGACAAACTTTCTGGCGGTTCTCGTCCCAGTAATGTGCCAAATACGAACACTGCCTTTCGCACAGACGGCAATTAATGCACAGGTCCTCATCCCTTTCGATGACAAAATCGCAATAATTGGCGTTAATTGGTTTATGCAGCAAAACACGCTCCCGAATTCATGTTTGATGGTTTTTCGGAAAGGTCCGCAAAAAGTCGATAGTTTTATAAAAAGATGGGCCTGCGGCAACCGGCAAGAGATAAACGGCCGCCCCATCTCGGTAAATGTAATGCTTGCTGTACGGAAAAGAAAGTTTGATAGATTAAATCAAAACGGATTGTCAAATTTGGGAACCCTGCCGAAGGGAATGGGTTTTTTGTATTTCCTCCGGCAGGTCCTTTCCAGCACTCAAGATTATATTCCGAGTGCTGGGCCTGTCATTAAAAACTTCCAAGAGATCAGACAAAAATAACACGCAGGTAATGACATCGATCCCAAATTTGAAAGTAGTTTTCGGCAGGCATGGAGACAAAAGGAAAAACTCTTCACCAGAATTTTGACCTCTTTTCGTATTTTTTCTTAAAAGTCTCTACTTTCTTCTCCTCCGACTCTCCCTGAGCTAATTTCTGCATTTTTTTCAAGTGAAAACCTATATTGGACTTTTTATTGGCATACATAAAAGAATAGGCCATTTGCAGATGGGCCTGAAACATGTCCCCCAACTGGCCGTAAGCCTTCCCCAATTCCCTGCGGACTTCCGCATCTTCAGGCAGCTTTTCCACTACCTGCTTTAAAAAGGAAATCGCTTCCTTATACTTTTTTTGCTCCTCAAGGACACGGGCATAATAAAAAAGGGCTATAACATCCCGAGGAGAAAGAAATACTGCTTTTTGCAAATACTTAGCAGCTTTATCCAGATCTCCATAGGAGTAATAAAAACGCCCGGCCTCACGCAAGAACAGTGATTCGTCCTCTTTTCCGGTCAATGCCCGGGAAAAAGCCTGTTGCGCCTTCTCTATCCTGTTCTGCCGACTGAGAGCTATCCCCAACCCCAATTCCTTGAGTCCGCTCGATATCTGTTCATCCCGGAAATAGTGCATTGCCGTTTCCGGATTGCTGTATCTCGCCCGCAATAACATTTGGACACGATGCAGGCGTTGGTCATTATAATTTCTGTCACGTATTTTCCGGGGTAAACGTTTGATCCTGTCCTCTAGGTATCCTAGTCTTTCTCCTACAGCGGGGTGCGTGCTCAAGTAGCTGGGAAACGAACTCCCCCCCAAACGATGGGCCTTTCTTATCTTTTCAAAAACAGAGAGCACTGCCTGCGGTTTATATCCGGCATCGACAAGGAAACTTAAACCGACCTGGTCCGCCTGGCGTTCATCCTCCCGGGTATATTTCAAAAGGGCACTCTGGCTTCCAGCCATGGATCCGGCCATAAGGGCTTGTGAAGCTTCCCCGGAACCGCTGGAACCAACAAAAACACCGGCCAGCACCCCGAGCAGACTCCCCAGGGAAGCCCACTGGGCCCGTTCAATATGGTGGGCCACATGGCGTTGGGATATGTGCCCTAATTCGTGGGCAATAACCGCGGCCAATTCGGCTTCGTGATCCACTTTCAAAATAAGCCCGGAAAATACAAACATGTACCCGGCCACAGTGGCGAAAGCATTCATGGAATTATCGTCGATTATATGCGGCTTAATACTGAACGGTTGGGGGGGCATCTCTTTAAATATTTTCTGGACAACATCCCTTACGTATCCGGTGATTACCGGATCTTCAATAAGCGAAAAACGGGTGCGGATCATCCGGCTGAACTTTTCCCCCAGTTCAGCCTCTTCCTTTATAGTGAACTCCCCGAACCCCGCTCGGGATTGCAGAGGCAGGGAAACAATAAAAACAAAGATTAAAAGGAAAACAGAATACTTATAAACAACACCCGGAAACTTCATATACTTTATGCCGCATATAGGATCATTTGTTCATCATATCCAAGAATTCTTGGTTATTTTTGGTCCCGTGCATTTTTTCCAACAAAAATTCCATGCTTTCTATATTATTCATGGGGGCAAGGACTTTACGCAGGATCCACATCCTGTTCAAGACGTGTTCGTCTAATAAAAGCTCTTCTTTTCTTGTCCCGGAGCGATTGATATCCAACGCCGGATAGACTCTTTTGTCCGCAAGATGCCGGTCCAGATAGATCTCCATGTTCCCCGTGCCCTTGAATTCCTCAAAAATAACCTCATCCATCCGGGAACCGGTATCAATCAAAGCTGTGGCAATTATGGACAGGCTTCCTCCCTCTTCTATGTTCCTGGCGGCTCCGAAAAACCTCTTGGGGCGCTGCATTGCATTGGCGTCCAAACCGCCGGAGAGAACTCGCCCGGAAGAGGGCAGCACCGCATTAAAGGCTCTGCCTAACCGGGTAACACTATCCAATAAAATCACTACATCCTTTTTTCTCTCCACCAGCCTTTTGGCCTTTTCCAAAACCATTTCCGCCACTTGTACGTGGCGTTGAGGGGGTTCGTCAAAAGTGGAGCTGACCACTTCCGCATCCACGGTCCTTTCCATATCAGTAACTTCTTCCGGACGTTCATCTATAAGAAGGACAATGAGGTAGGACTCGGGATTGTTAGTGCTAATGGAATTGGCAATAGTCTGCAGGAACATAGTCTTCCCGGTACGCGGCGGAGCGACTATAAGTCCTCGCTGTCCCTTTCCGATAGGGGCCAACAGATCGATTATCCGGGCCGAATAGTTTTTATCTCCATTTTCCAGCCGAAAACGGGAATCAGGGTATATTGGGGTTAGATTATCAAAAAGAACAAGGCTCTTGGAGTGCTCCGGACTCTCATAACCCACTTCTTTTACACGTAAAAGGGCAAAATAGCGCTCTCCCTCTTTCGGAGGGCGGATTTGACCGGAAATCACATCCCCGGTCCGCAATCCAAATCTCCTTATCTGAGAAGGGGAGACATAAATATCGTCCGGGCCGGGCATGTAACTGTACATGGGGGAACGTAAAAAACCGAATCCATCCGGAAGTATCTCTAGGACTCCTTCCCCGGAAATACTACCGTTCTGGGAAGCACAAGCTTGCAGGATGGCGAATATCAATTCCTGTTTACGCATACTGCTGGGATTCTCAATATTGAACTCTTGGGACAAATCCATAAGCTCATGCATGGATTTACTTTTTAAATCCGTAAGGTTCATGCGCTATACTCCTTAGACATTTTATTTATACACTTGTAATATAGCAAATTATACACCAGAAAAGAACATTAGAGTAAAAATCCAATGAAGGTACGAATAATAATCGATATATGACTCACGGGATGATTATTTCGGTATGAGCAAAACAGTTAGTATCAAAAAAATTTTTCCGAACAGGATGGATATATTTTAATTATTCACCACGTTACATTATAAACGCAGGCCAGTTATTCCGCGGTTCACTGCGGGTTTTTGGGAATTACTATGAAATATTATCTCCGGCAGGCTGATTTAACAGCAAATATACGACGGTTGGTGGAATGAACCACTGATTTATCTACTATACAAATATTTTAAGGTATGCAACAAAAAAACATGTAATCCAGGCAAAAGATTTAAACTGGAAATCCGTCTCCATATTCAAAAAATTACAGAATAAATTCCCGGTATATATTTTCGGGGAAAGGCTGAGACAATAAACCTACTCCCCGATTTCCTCCCCCCCATCCTCGACTTCGTCATCCTCAACTTCTTTGGCTTCCTCCCGGGCGGCAATGATATCTGCAAACAATTCATCCACCTTACCCTTGGACTCATTCTGGGAGATATCCAAAGCATAGGCAAGCTCCATGGTTATAAGACTCATGGCCTGTTCCATCAGACGTCTTTCCCCAAAGGACAGTTCCTTATCCTTGCTTATCAAAAAGAGTTCTTTCAAGACATAAGCTACATCAGTCAACTCCTGGCTTTTGAGCTTCTCGGAGTATTCCCGGTAACGACGATTCCAATTTTGACCGGAATACCCGGTAAAATCAGATCTGTCCTGAAGATATTCTATGATTTTCAATCCTTGTTCCCGAGAATATACTGAACGTAGTCCAACATTTTCCGCATTGGATACCGGGACCATGAGAGTCACGTTATTATTCAAAATACGCACTATATATAATTCGGTTTCCATGCCGCCAATGGACTGTTTCTCGATTCCTTCCACTCTCCCTACACCTTGTGCGGGATAGACAACTAATGCTCCAACTGAAAACACTTCAACCTCCAAAGCAAAATAATCGCTGGTTACGTAAAACAAATGAAAATATAACTGAAACCGCCCGAATAGTCTATGGTCCAAAACAAACTTTTGATTCACCTATTCCGGATCAAAATGGAAACTAGAGGTCTCATGCAAGTTCTTATCCGGAAATTCTAAATTTCCGGGTTAAAAAATAACACGTTCCCAATTCGGAAGTAAGATTTTTCCTGTTTAACAAGGAAATTAAGTAATTAGGAGCGAGCCTATCTTAATACGTGACCTAATAATTACAAAAATTGACGCAGTTAAAATGGAAAAGGGTCATTTCCGGAGGGAAACTAACAAGCGCACCAAAATATATCCTGGCGATATCCTACTGACATTTCTTCATGAAAGAAAACTATAACTCACGTAGTACGGGAATTTATTTCTTTTTGCGCCTCTAAAAAACCTTGCCTGCAAAACATAAAAAGACCTTCCACGGCCAAGGCCATAGCTTCCTGAAGGAGTTCTTTTTCCCGGGGAATAAATTTTTGCAGAACATAGGAAGCAGTTTCTCTGCCAGGTGCCGGTCGGCCGATCCCCATACGCAAACGGAGAAAATCCCGAAATCCCATCTGCTCCGCAACGGAACGCAGTCCATTGTGTCCGGCAAATCCCCCGCCCTTCTTCATTTTGATTCTCCCCGGCTCCAGATCCAGCTCATCATGGACTACCAAAAGCTGTTCCGGGGAAAAAAAATGCTTGCGCTTGGCCTCAGCCAGGGCAATCCCGCTTCTATTCATATATGTTCCCGGCTTCAAGAGCATAAAAGTCTGCCCTGACTGATGCCAGCGACAAAACCATGCACTCCCCTGGGAAAGGCCGGAACAGTTTTTGACATCCCAATCCGAATCTCTTTCCAAACGCTGCAAGAAAGCATCCACTACCATATAACCCAGATTATGCCGCGTGTTCAAATACTTTTTTCCCGGATTTCCCAATCCGAGAATAATACCGTCCAAGTTCATCAAAACCTCATAAACACCAGAATCATCCGAACTGAATCACAAACATCCATTACAATATACAAGACAAGGCCCTCCGTGACAGACTAAAAATTCGGCTCTCGGACACAGGGTGTGGATTTTTATATTTTCTCCGCCTGATCCTTTCCTTTCGTTCAACAGACCCAAAATAAAAGCCCCTTACGGGGCTTTTAATGAAATATTTCCTGTTCCGCAAAAATATGCGGACAATTCGGGCTTGTCCTTGTTAACTCTCGTCTCCAGTACCTTCTTCACTTTCTCCCTCTTCACCAATAACTTCTGTCTCTCCTTCCTCGGCTTCCTCTTCTATGGATTGCTCCACATAATAGCTCACGCCAACCAAGGCGAAGTTTTCATCATAAAGGGCCTGGACACCTTCAGGGAGTTCGATATCCTCGATATTGATATTTTCGTTCAGATCCAGATGGCTTACATCAATGTTTATCTCAGAGGGGATATCGTCCGGGAGACAGGAAACCTCTATGGCATCCCTGTACATTTCCAGCTCCCCAGCGCCGTCGGAAACACTCTCGGGTTCCCCGCTGATCACTATCGGTACAGAGATAGTCAGCTCTTTATCCATATCCACCCCGTAAAAATCAGCATGGATATAAAAAGGCTTGACCGGATCAGATTCCACTTCCCAGATCAAAGCGGGGCGGCGTCTTCCGTCCACTTTTAGATCAACCAGTTCATTTGATCCGGCTTTTTCCCACACCTTGGTAAAAGGGGTGTATCTCACCTTAACCGCCTCATTTTTGCCCTTGGTATCGTAATACACACCAGGCAGATAACCTTGCTCACGGAGTGCCCGTAGAGCACCCTTGGACCTTTCTGGTCTGGATTCGGCATCCAGGCTAAATTCTCTCATCTCATGATCTCCTTTATATTGACCCAAAATTTTCTAATTGCTCATATTACCGGGAAAAAAGTACACTGACCGAAGATTCGGTATGGATGTTGTGGATGGCTTTGGCCAATAGACTGCCCACGGAAATAACTTTGAATCTACCCGAGTTGACTGCTTCAGCACTCAAGGGAATGGTATCGGTGACAATTACCTCGGAAAACAGGGAATTTTCCAACCTGGAGATAGCAGGCCCGGAAAGAATAGGATGAGTAGCACAGGCAACTACATCCTTGGCTCCTTTTTCCGAAAGCACTTTGGCCGCTTCGACCATAGTACCAGCAGTGTCGATCATATCATCCAGGACTATGGCGGTTTTGTCCTTGACATCCCCGATAACCCGCATGGCTTGGGCATTATTGGGCACATCACGTCTTTTGTCCACAATAGCCAAACCGGCTCCCAGCCTTTTGGCATAGGACCTGGCCCTCTCCGTACCGCCGGCATCCGGGGAAACAATCACTAGCTCGTCCTCAATGCTGCGCATATAATCGAGCAAAACTTCCGCAGCAAAAAGATTATCCACCGGAATATTGAAAAACCCCTGAATCTGGCCGGCATGCAAATCAACAGTCAAAAGCCGGTCCACTCCGGAAGTAACAATGAAATCAGCCACTAGCTTGGCGCTTATGGGGACACGGGGTACAACCTTACGGTCCTGCCGGGCATACCCGTAATAGGGGACAACTGCCGTAACCCGACCCACACTGGCCCGTCTCAGGGCATCCAGCATAAGACACAGTTCCATAAGATTGTGATTTATCGGGGCACATGTGGGCTGAACCACAAAAACATCGTCCCCCCGGACATTATCCCCGACTTCCACCCGGATCTCGCCATCACTGAAAGTGCTGACAAGAGTGGGAGAGAGGCAGGTTCCCAGGTGATCGCAAATACGTTGGGCCAAACCCTGATTCGCTGTGCCGGTAATTATTTTTAACTCACCATGTCTAGCCATTCATTGTGCTCCACAAAAATTTGGCTGGGGCGGAAGGATTCGAACCTTCGAATCACGGGACCAAAACCCGTTGCCTTACCTCTTGGCTACGCCCCAGCGTGAAATATGGAATTTGTAAAACCGAACCCCGCGTTTATGCAAATAAGTACAAAATCCTCTTTGAGCCCTTTCTTCACGAAAAAAAGCCACCAAAGAAGAACCGGAACCACTCAAGACACATCCGGAGGCCATAAAACTATAGGCAATCATCTTCAATCTGGCAAGTTGAGGAAAACCGGGGAATACAACATGTTCAAACGAATTATAAAGAGCAATGTTGCGAATGGAGGTGGATTTATTATCTTTCCACTCCCAATTTGTCAAGGTTTGCATACCAGGACCAGTATCCGAGGGGTTTTCGTCCCAACTCCGATAAGCCCAGGCTGTAGACACCTGATATTCCGGACAAACAAGTACCGCCCAAAAATGACCGCAATGCATCCGCACAGGCTGAATGACCTCACCTATGCCGGTAACCCTGGCTGGTTCATTCACCAGGAAGAAAGGGACATCCGCCCCCAGATTTCCGGCCAGGTCCACCAATCTTGACCAAGACAGCCCCCATTCACCGGCTTTTAAATTCAGGAACCAAAGCATACCCGCCGCATTCGAACTCCCCCCTCCTAACCCTGCTCCATCCGGGATATTTTTTTTCAAGTACACTTTTAAAGGAGGATTGAACCCTGTATGTCGACTGTACTCTTTATAGGCCCGAAAAACTGAATTTCCCTCTTCCAAACGCGGCAGGGAACAACTGAACTCAATCCCCCGGTAATCGCCGGGATATATGATCATTTCATCTGAGGGGTAATCCAGAGGCAAAAAAAGGGATTCTATATTGTGGTATCCGTCCGCTCTACGACCCAATATACGCAGATACAAATTCACCTTGCACCCGCAACGGATTGTTTGGGCAGCAAGCAGGTGGCTCATCTGTTATCCAAAATAATTGTGATAGCAGGCAGATTTAAAATGCGTCCCGCTGTAAAAGTAAAGTGGGACCTCAGCGAATTTTCCTGCAAAAAGTCATCAAAGTGGTGCAACTCAACAAACCGCCTTGCCTAAGCTATTGATTTTCATATTTTCTGGCCCCTGCAAAATATTTTTTGCAGGGGTATTCCAGCATTATCCATGAAACTATTTATTACCTTCCAATTTAATGGTTTTAAAGAAGTTACGGCCTTCTCGCTTTATAAGCAGCAAAAGAACCCCTTTATTTTTTGCATCCTGCTCGAATATTTTCCAGAATTCCTCCACAGCTTTCACTGTTTTACCGTTCGCCTGTAATATTATATCCCCGGGCTTAATCCCATTGGAAGCAGCAGGAGAGCCACGTTTGACCGCGGTTACCAGCACACCAACATCGGGAGGGGTATCCGTGGCCCTGGATTCTTCCGGCTTTAGCGGGCGAAGAGCCAGCCCCAAGGTACTGTCCTCGGCTTTGGGTTCCTTTTCTTCCTTGGCCGCAGCCTGAGTACTGCGTTTGCCGAGCTGTAATTCCTCATCCAGGACCTTGCCCTCCCGCCATAGGGTTAAACGTACCTTTTGATCAGGATGCATTTTACCGATCATGCGGGTTAAATCGGAAGCATCCTCCACTGATTTTCCATTGACGGCAACAATTATATCCCCTTCCTTTATACCGGCCTTGTCCGCTGGGTCCCCGGGGCGGACAGAAGCAATCAGGGCGCCGGTGGAACGATCAAATCCCAACGCCTTTGCTGTCTCCTTATCCAAATCCTGGATGGTTACTCCCAACCACCCCCTTCTCACTTCTTTGTATTTCTTGAGCTGAGAGATTACGTTCTTGGCCAGGTTGCTGGGGATAGCAAAGCCAATCCCCTGCCCGGAAGAAACAATAGCGGTATTGATACCTATAACCTCGCCCTGCATATTCAAAAGAGGGCCTCCGCTATTTCCCGGATTGATCGAGGCATCTGTCTGGATAAAATTATCATATGGCCCCGCGCCAATAACCCGGCCCTTGGCACTGATAATCCCGGCAGTGACTGTATTGTCCAGACCAAAGGGATTCCCGATTGCCACAGCCCATTGTCCAACATCCATCTCTTTGGAATCTCCAAATTCAAGAACCGGGAGATCAATGTCCGCATCTATCCGTATCAAAGCCAGATCGGTTTCCGGATCGGTGCCAATCACCTCAGCCGCATAGCTCTTTTCTTCTCCCTCGAGACGAAATTTCACTTTTATCTTGTCCGCGTCCTTGACCACATGGTGATTGGTTACGATGAGTCCTTCCTTGGAAAGGATAAACCCGGAGCCCAGGGAACGCTGTTTGCGAGATCCCTGGAATTTATCGCCGAAAAATTTCCGGAATTGATCGAAAAAATCGCCGAAAGGATGGTCCTTTTGGGGCATTCCCTGAAAAAATTGTTTCATGTTGGGCTGTTCAACTGTTTTTAGTGTATAGATGTTGACCACGGCATCCCCGGCTTGCTCGGCCAGATCGGTAAACTGCGGCAGTTTTTGAGCCATTGCCCCGGAACAAAATAAAAACAGACCTAGCAAAGTAGTGGCCAAATAACCTGAGATTTTTCTAAACAACATATTTCCCTCCTTTAATGACTATAGTTGTATACAGCTTTCTTTAGTTTGCATTTTTTCCCGGATGTCAACCACACCTAACGCAAAAAGCTCGGCCAACCTCCGGAACATCAAATTCGGCTGGGATTTTGTTTATATATCCCTCTTGCCCCTTTTGGTCAAAATTGTAAGTTGATTCGAGACAAATTTTACTTTACGGGAAGCAAAAACGAACCTGGGAGAAGCAAGCAAATGGGCGATCCGGAAATAAATCGTATCTGGCTCCAGAGCTACGACAGGAAAATATCCTCCACTCTGGAATATGAAAATATCCCGATTTTCGAATACCTGGACCGAGCGGCGGAAGAATCTCCCCGGTCCACCGCCATAACTTTCAATAACTGGAAAATGTCCTATTCCCGGCTCCGAAAAATCACCGAAAGAATGGCTGCTAATCTGCGCTCCTTTGGACTGCAACCCGGGGATCGAGTGGCCATTATGCTCCCCAACACCCCGCAAGCGATCATGTCTTACTGGGCAGTACTCAAGTCCGGAGGCACCGTGGTCATGGTCAATCCATTATATATGGAAAAAGAACTGTTGCACCACTTTAATGATTCCGGAGCCAAGATCCTGATCACCTTAAATATGCTCTGGCCAAAGATAGAAAAGCTCCTCCCCGGATTCAACCTGGAAAGAGTATTTATAACTCACATCTCCGACTGTCTCCGAATGCCTCAAAGCCTTTTATATGAACTACAGAACAAAAAAAACGGACAAAGTCCCCAATTGCCCTATGACCATAAAAACATAATCCCCTGGAAAAAACTACTCAGGAAAGGGGAAAAATTTATCAAATATACTCCGGATCCCCGGGAGGAAATCGCCGCACTGCAATATACAGGGGGGACTACCGGGATTTCCAAGGGAGTTATGCTCACTCATTACAATCTGGCGGTTAATGTACAGCAATGCCTGGAGATTCTTCATTCCGTGGGCGGAGAAAAAGATACTGTTTTAGGACTTTTGCCCTATTTCCATATTTATGGAATGACCGTATGTATTAATTTCCCTACCGCACTAATGGCCACCCTGGCTCCTTTCCCCCGTTTCTCTCCCCGGGAGGTATTGAAATCCATCCAAAAGCTGCGACCGACTATTTTTCCTTCCGCACCAGCCATTTTTTCCTCCTTGTTGCAGCAAAAAGACATTGATAAATTCGACATATCCTCCATAAAATACTGTATATCCGGTTCAGCCCCTATTCCGGGAGATTCCATCAACCGCTTCAGACAACTCACAGGAGCGGAGATAATAGAGGGATACGGCTTGACCGAAGCCTCCCCGATCACCCATCTTAATCCCTTGGAGGGAGTGAGAAAACAAGGATCAATAGGCCTCCCTTTTCCAGACACTGACGCCCGGATAGTCGATATGGAAGTGGGGAACATCCCTCTTCCTCCGGGTAAAGTCGGAGAGCTAACCATCCGGGCCCCGCAGGTAATGAAGGGATATTGGAACCGTCCGGAAGAAACCGCGACTTCCCTGCGCAACTACTGGCTGTACACCGGGGACATAGGGTATATGGACGAAGAAGGTTATTTCTTTATCGTGGACCGAAAAAAGGACCTAATCATATCCGGAGGGTACAATATATATCCCCGGGAGATAGACGAAGTGCTGCATGAGCATCCGCAAATCAAGGAAGCTATCACCGTGGGGATCCCGCACAGGACTCGGGGAGAGAGCGTCAAGGCATTTGTAGTGCCAGAACCCGGATCCGAGCTCTCTCGAAGGAATATAATCAGCTTTTGCCGGGAAAAACTCGCCAATTACAAAGTCCCCAAAAAGATTGAATTCCGTGAAGACCTACCCAAGACCATGGTGGGCAAAATACTGCGCCGGGCCTTAAGGGAAGAGGAAATTAGCCAAAAGAACGAATGAAACATACCTTGGATCTTGATTTTGTGCACACTGCTTGCTTCTTATCCCATTCCGCGTTAAATTCAATTAAAAGTCATAAAAAATAATTCCCTTGGAGGAGACATGTATTGTTTCAAATGCAAGTACACATCCTTTGACCATTTTTCCAAATGCCCCAAATGCGGACGGGATTGGAGTGAGGACAAAAAAAAGATAAATTCGGATTGGATCGGGTATAATGAAAATCCGTGGTTACAGGCGGAAAGCAACGCTTTCCAGTTTGAGCAAAATCAAGAATCCCCCCTGATATCCGGATTTGAGGAGGAAGACATGGAATTCTCCTTTGAAGGGGAAAAGTCGGAAGAGGCCGCTGGAAGTGAGGAGAAGGGGGAAGAAAAATCCGTCTCCGACACGCCGGAAGATAACCTCATTGATTATTTTCAGGAAGAAGACTCGGACGGTGAAGAGCCCATACTGGAGTTCGACACCGAGGACATAAAGCACGAGGAGTCAAACGGAAAGACCGAAGTAGATTCCGGAGAAGAAATAGATATATCCGAGCTGGAATGGGAAGAAGAAGACTTGGACAGCTCAGCAGAGACAAATACCGAATTTGAAAAGCATACCTCGGAAACCGGGGATGAAAGCCTCGACCTTGAAGGTAGCGAATCCCTTGAGGAGACCGAAGCTGCCTCTACCCAAAAGGATACGGAGGGAGAGGAAGCGCGAACGGATAAAAAACCAGAGACCCAAAAAACAGAAGGAATAGACGACCTGGAAAGCCTGGATCTCGATTGGGAGGCGGAAGATGGGGAACAAAACATAGAATCCGGCAAAAAAGACACTTCCAGCTCAGGAGAAAACTCTGTCTCGCATTCGGAAGAAGAAATACTCGTGGACCTCTCAATGGAAGACATTGATGAAGACATTTTTGAAGAGGCGGAAAACAAGGAAAAAGAAACCACTTCCCCGCAGCAGACTAAAACAAACGGGGATAGAGGAGAAAACAACGGAGAAATGGACGGAGACATCGACTATCCTGAACTGGACCTGCTCGAAGAAGAAAAATAGTCTCCGCTGCCTCCCCAAAAATAGTTAAAACAAATATTTATCCGCAATATCCCCATATCCCCTTGCTCTGTAGGAAACATCCTTTTTTTTTGAATGCTCCCCAAGATAGTTCAGCTGCTCAGGGGAGGTTGCGCGCTTAGCTGATCCCCTTCCCCCCAGCTGTCCTCCGGCGGTGGGACGGGGAAGTAATCCTCATGATGCTCCACCACTGCATCCACTGGAACAAATTTATATCCGAGTATATCAATCACATCCTCGTATTTCTGCATAATCTCTTCGTGCGTATTTCCGGGGATATCCACGACACAATACCTAAAACTCTGGGGGTTGTGCTTAAAATCGGAAAGATTGAAGCCTTCCTGAACCAGGTTGCGCACATAAACTTCCGGATATTTAAGGCGAAGTTCTTCGTACGCACTCTGGGTCGGGGTCTGCAGGATCTTTGCATCGGAAAAATTATGCAACTCAAAATTATAACAATAAGAAAAGCGTTCTTTGGCCGCGTTCGGAGACAAGTCGGGCCGTTTTCCCACCGCCACATCGCACTGCAAATGTAAAGGATCAAACCCTCGGACAGCCTCGATGGTTTTGGCAAACTGAAAAGCTATCCGGCTATTTATTTCCACGATCTTGAAGCTGCAATTTTTTTCATCCGCCCTTATCTCTAGGTTAAAAAAGCTGTTATCTATGCCCAAAGCCGGAATTACCCGGGATAGACCTTTTTCTATTTTTTCCATCAATTCCGGGGAGAAATTATGAGGGAAAGAATGGTAAAAGAAACTGTTGGTCCCGGGATGATAATTGGCCTTGGTCATACCGAAAAAATTTATTTCCCCCTCATACACAAAACCATCCACTGTCACCTGCTCTCCCCTTATGAACCCCTCACAAAGAAAACTGTTGCAAGTGGCAATATTCAAAGCATTGTGATAGGAAGGTTTACGGGAAAGCGCATCCAAATAGTACTGGTTGTAACGGGCAATATCTATACTTTCCCGCGTTATGTAAGTTTCCAGCTCCGCCTGAGTCTCCACTTCATGTGTACCGAAAGAGATGTTTGATCGGGCGGGCTTAATAAAAAAAGGCAGGGACAAGCGCGCGGGATCACGTAAATAATCCAGGGCAATTGCATAAGGAGGAGTAAACTCGGGCACCACCCTCTTCTGGATACGCCGGCACAAATATTTATTCTGACAATTGATAATGGTTTCCACCGTTGCAAAACGTTTGCCGGTTTCCTGAGCAATGATTGAAGCAATCACCGCCGAGGAGTCGTGAGTGCCAACAATGCCATGGTATAATTCCGGGTTGTTTTTTATACGTTCAATAGTCTCTTCCAGATAGTTCAATACCCCAAAACGAAGTATTTTTTCAAAAGACTCCACCGCCAATTGATAATCCGGATTATCTGCAAAGCTCTCCAAAACAAGATCGGTATCGCTAGCATCGCAGAGAAACAAAATTCTTTTTTCTGTCGTCATCTTAACCTCCTTATCATTGCACCCAGAAAATACTCAAAATGACCAGACCGTTTTTTCGTAGCAAATCCACCGAATATTTCGAATCCCGAAGGCCGGATGACGAGACCAAGAAAAATATGCGGTTCTCCAGCTGATTGTCCATAAAACCCCGCTAAATCAAGAATCTACAGACAATATCCCCAAAAAGGAAAAATATTATTTTTTCTCTTACTCAACAAAGACGCAACTGCAAAAAGTCAAAGACTGGAGTTAAATAGTTCTTATCCGGAAATTCAAAAATTTCCGGGTTAGAAATATCACATTTCCGGATGGAAACTGAATACACAGATTAAATTTTACAAAGATCTGAATTTACTTAACATTTCCTGCAAAAATATATTTTTTACAGGCGCATCAGAGTTGCCACTACTGTGGTCCAAGCGGAGAAGCTGAAGACCACTGCTCAATATCTACCTCCCCGTTAATGGGTTCTCCTCCCTGAAAAACCATCTGTATATCCGGCAAGGAAGCCAAAACATTGATGTCCACCAAAGGATTCTTTTTTAAGACGACGCAATCAGCCAATTTCCCTTTTTCCAGAGTTCCCACCTGCTCCAACAAGCCAATACCTGCTGCAGCCGCGCTGGTAGAGGCAATAATGGCGGACATTTCGTCCATTATACCGTTTTTTACGTACTGCACGAGCTCCATGGTATTCTTGCCGTGAAAATTGTACGGGGTTCCTGCATCCGTTCCCATCATGACTTTCACACCCCGGGCGAAAGCCCGTTGCAAATTCTCCTTGCGTATTTTGGCTACTTCCTCGGCTTTTTCCGTCATGAAGTGCGGCAATTCATTTTTATTGTTCGACTGTAGCATCCAGAAATTGGAACTCAAAGTAGAACTCAGAAAGACATTTTGGTCGACCATCATCTTAAGGGCCTCGTCATCGGCTAACGTCCCATGTTCTACACTCCGTACTCCGGCCCGAATCGCGTTTTTAATGCCCTGGGCGCCGTGGGCGTGAGCAGCCGTATGCTTGCCCGCTTTCCTCCCTTCCTGGACCACCGCCCTTATCTCATCCATGTCCAACTGAGGCGCGCCGGGCTCACCTCCGGGATTCATTATGGCCCCTGTAGCCATGACTTTCAAAAAATCCACCCCATATTTGAGCTGTTCCCTAGCGGCCTTGCGGTTTTCATCAATCCCGTCCGCCTCCTGGTAAAGGCCCCGGAAATATTCATTCCCCGCCGACTGCATACAGATTATTTTACCGCTGGCCAGGATCCGTGGACCCACTATCAATTTTTCCTCAACAGCTTTTTTGACCGCGATATCTATAAAATGAGTGGATCCGGCATTCCTTACCGTAGTAATTCCCGCCCGGATGGTATTGCCCATCTCCACCCCGGCGCGAATGGCACGCAGTTTATCTTCCACCAGACTTTCATGATAGGTATCTGCCATTCCATGCATATCCAGATGTACATGGGTATCTATCAAGCCGGGTATAACATATTTACCCTCCAGGTTATACACCCTGGCTTCCGGAGGCTCTTCAACTTCCCGCTTCTTGCCCATATCCACGATATACTCGTCTTCAAAAACAAGTACCGCCTCTTCCAGAACCCCGCCGTTGCCATCCAACAGGGTCATATCCTTTAAGATTGTGCGCATCGACCCGTCCATTTTCAATTTAAGATTGTAAACAAATAGTCCCAGGGGAAATAATATCTAACGGGAATCTTTCTACCTTTCTAGCTTATTGACACAACAGCAAAAAATCATACTTTAAGATTAAACGCCTAGATAAAGTTCAACAACATCCTGATTTTACTTAAGACTTTCAACTTAAAACTTAACACTGAATGCAAAAATATATTTATTCCCGGCGCATCCTGAATCCCAGCAATGCGGATTTTCCCTTGAAACAGCAAAACCTATTTAAGCAAAAAAAACCAGTAGTCAAGTCCAAGAAACAAATTCGGTCAATTATAGCCGAAGGAGCAAAGCCAAATTTTTACAACTCCCAGACATAAAATTCTTGACTAAGCATACAAAAAAAAATAAATAAGTTTGCTGTTGCGCCAGTAGCTCAGTCGGACAGAGCGCCGGACTACGAATCCGGGTGCCGGGAGTTCGAATCTTCCCTGGCGCACCAAATACACAATATTCTATGGGGTTAGGCCAAACGGTTTAGCCCCTTTTTTTATGTAAAAATTCGGCATCCCGCCTGAGCTATAAGATTTATTTCAATTTATTCTTGGGCTTAATTTTTTTATCCCTCTCCTAATCTTGATCTTTCTTCAACTCCTTCTTGCAAACAGTATTTTTTATTGGTAATAATAAATTGATGGTATTTTTGTTAAAAAGGTATAACAATTAAGATCTTCACCTTTACAGAATTGCTTTCTCCTCCAGGATATCCCCAGAGATACGTCCCAAATGCCAAGGCTTTCACCTCATCCTAGATCAACAGGAAAAGACTATCCGGGAAATCATTGGATACCGACCGTTATGTCGGGTTATGGAAGTCGTCTCGATTGGAGAGTGGATGCTGCACCGGGCCCTTGAAAAAAAACGGTTGTACTTAAATACTGTGGAACATCCATTTGTTCCATTGGACTGAATTGGAAAAACAGGCTCGCAAGTGGGCTATTTAAAAAGTCTACTCCGGTACCACCCTAGGGTATAGGCACATGAGACAAAAAGGCGGCGGATTAAAGATAAGGACTGCTCCGAGTTCACGACTCAACATGGAGCCCCAAGGTGTTTTAAACAAAAACCAGTCCAGAAATCCGCGCAGACGCAAATACAAAAATTCGGATTTGGAGTGACTACTTATGCCACAAAAGCCTAATTATACTGAATTGGAGCAGCAGGTCAAGGATCTAAAGAAAGAACTGGCTACATGCAAAGAAAACACAGAATATGAGTTTGTTAATAATGCGAATAGCATATTTATGAAAACAGATAATAGGGGGAATATTACTTTCATTAACGATTACGGACATAAATTTTTTGGATATACAAAAGAAGAAATGCTCGGTCAGAATGTCCTTGGCACAACTATTTCAGAAACTGAGTCTACTGGTAGAGACCTTTCTCTTATGATAATAGATATCTTGGATAATCCAGATAAATATCAAAATAATGAGCATGAAAACATATGCAAAAACGGACAAAAGGTTTGGGTCGCCTGGACCAATAAAGCAGTTTTAGACTCTAATGACCAGATAGCGGAAATTATATGCATCGGAAACGACGTCACTGATCGGAAGCTTCTGGAAATAAAATTAGAAGCCAGCGAAAAGCGATATAGGGAACTTTTCGAAAATACATTCGAAGGAATTGCTATATACAAAGCAATAGAAGGGGGAAATGATTTTGTTTTTCTCGACTTCAACAGACAATCTGAAAAAATAGTAAATATACCCAAGGAACAAGTAATCGGCAGAAGAGTTACAGAAGTCTTTCCAGGGGTGATTAATTTTGGGTTAATGGATGTTTTTAAAAGAGTTTTCGAAACAGGAGTAAGTGAACATTTTCCAGCAAAACTATACAAAGATAAAAAAATAGCCAGTTGGCTTAATAACTTTGTATATAAATTACCTTCCGGTGAGATTGTTGCTGTATACAGGGACGAGACCGAAAGAAAGCAGGCTGAATTAAGTCTTCTAGAAACGAAAGAGCATCTTGATTTTACTTTGAAAGCAACAAAAACGGGACTATGGGATTGGAATATACAAAAAGACGAAGTAACTTTAAATGAACAGGGAGTAGCTATAGCCGGCTATACGCTTGATGAACTTGGCACTTTGGACTTACAAACCTGGAAAGACTTATGTCACTCTGAAGACTATAAAACTTTTGAAAAAACGTTGGATAGGCATCTTTCTGGAGAGTTAGAAATTTATGAATGTGAATCCAGGATACAGCATAAAAATGGCTACTGGATTTGGGTCCTGACTCGGGGCAAGGTAGTCGACTGGGATGAAAACAACAAACCTTTACATATAACTGGAATTATTACTAATATAGAAAGAATCAAAGCAGCCGAAAAGGATTTGCTAGATAGCAACAAAAGACTGGAAGACATAATAGAATTCCTGCCCGATGCCACCTTGGCGGTGGACTTGGAAAAAAAAGTAATCATTTGGAATAAGGCTATAGCGGAAATGACTGGTGTTCCGTCTTCCGAGATGCTCGGCAAAGGTTCCCATGCCTATACTGTACCCTTCTACGGAGAAGCCCGCCCGCAACTTATGGATCTCGTTTTTGAGGACTCAAAAAAAATTGAAGCTCTGTATCCCACAATCCATCGCCAAGGCAATACACTTTTAGCGGAAGTTTTTTGTAATGCTCTATACAATTATACTGGTGCGTGGATTTTTGCTAAAGCCTCCCCTTTACACGATGCAGAAGGTAATATTGTAGGAGCAATTGAAATCATTCGGGATATTACAGATAGAAAAAAAGCAGAGCAGGAAGTTAAAGAAAAAAATAAGACATTGCAACATATGCTTGACGGTATTTCTGATGTAATAGGTTTTCAAAAGCCGGATCATACTGTACTGCTCTATAACAAAGCCGGATATGAATTATTGGGCATGTCTCCTGAAGAAGTGAAAGGCAAAAAATGTTACGAACTTATCGGAAGAAATTGTGAATGCGAAGTTTGTGCCACCAGCCGGGCATGCAAGAGCAAACATATTGAAGAAATAGAGAGATATGACCAAACTCTGGAAAAGTATTTAAGAGTAACTGCAAATCCTGTCTTAAACGAAGAAGGGGATGTTGATTTTATTATAGAACACCTAAATGATATCACAGACTACAAACTAGCAGAAAAAGAAC
>CAYNNQ010000019.1:0-23176 GCA_964398785.1 uncultured Desulfovibrionales bacterium
AGTTGCGGGTAGTATCACCTTAACTTGCTGTCCAGAATTCGGGGGTAACTATAGGTTCCCCTGGGCGAAGATTCTCTTGTGGAGATTGTGAATGGGGGTGTGAATTTGCCTGAAGGCGTGGAGCAGATTTTCTACGTACTGGATAAGGAATAACCGGAAGCAAAAGTTTACATGGCGTACAAGATTTTTTTGACTGCAATTACAATTTTAATGATGGTAGGGGATGTATATGGTTCAGAGCGCCCGGATATAGGGGATGCTTTGAAGGAAACTGATCCCCCGGTGAGGCTAGATGAGCAGAAGCAAGATATCCCCAAGATCGAGGAAGAGCCGGTGGAAAAACCGATGCAGTCCCTCGGTGGCAGGAGAGTGAGGATAGAGTCCATCAAGGTCCAGGGAAATAACGTCCTCAGCAGTCAGGAACTGGAGAAGCTGGTAAACACTGAGGAATTTACCGGGAAAAGGATTTCTCTAAAGGACATGGAAGAGGCGGCAGCAGTAATCACCAGGTACTACCGGGATCAGGGCTACTTTGTGGCCAGGGCGTATATCCCGGAGCAGGAAATACAGGACGGGGAGCTAACCATAGCGATCATTGAAGGTGAGTACGGGCAGTTCAGGCTGAAGAATAAATCGCTGGTGCGGGATTCCTTGCTCCAGGGGATGCTGGATGCAGTTAAGGATAAGGAGGTGATCAGCGTTAATACTATTGAAAGGGCGATGCTCCTCATCAATGACACTCCTGGGGCCCGGGTCACCCAAGCGGATGTAATGCCCGGGGGAGAGACCGGAGCCAGTGATTTTGCCATAACTGCCGACCCTGCTAAGCGCTTTAGTGGTTATGTTGTTGGAGACAATTATGGGAGCCGGTATACTGGCGAGGAAAGACTTAGTGCTGGTTTTGACTTGAACTCACCCTTGAAAATCGGGGACAAATTATCGTTTTACGGGATGCTGACGGATAAAAGAAATCTTGAGAACTACCGTATCGGATATTCGCTGCCGCTGTCGTATACTGGAATGCGTGCGGAACTGGCCTATTCCCAAACTGAATATGAACTTGGAGAGGAATACTCCGAGTTGGATGCAGTCGGAACATCAGAGGAGGTTGAGCTTGAATTCACCTATCCTTTGATACGCACTCGGCTGACAGATCTCCAAGTCTATACCAACCTGTCGACCAGGTACATGACTGACGAGATACAGGTAGTGGACATAAAAACCAAAAAGCAGGCTGAAAGTATGACCTTCGGGTTAGACTTCACAAAGGACGCCGGACTTTGGGAATGGGCCACTCAAAGCACTATAGTATTGGAGTACACCTTGGGAAAGCTCACTTTTGATGATCCTGACAACAAGGCTGCAGACGAAGCCGGGGCGGATACTGCTGGTACCTATTCCAAAGTGGATGTAACCTTGGAAGAGATTATTGATTTTAACCGTAGTTGGAGCCTGGAAAGTTCCCTTGATCTGCAGTATGCTCTTGACAACAAGAATCTTGATGGCAGTGAGGATTTGTTTGTAGGAGGTATAGAGGGAGTCAAACTTTACCCTTCAGGTGAAGTAAGCGCAGAGAACGGATATATATTCAATGTAGAACTTTTATACAGCTTGCCGGAATTTAAGGGATACACTTCGCGTTTGGGCCTTTTTTATGATGCCGGACGTGCTTATATGGCCGACAATACAGTTGATTTTGATTCGAGAACCTTGCAGGATGCGGGGATAAGCTATTATGCCAACTACGAAAGTCTTTTTCTTAAAACCCATTGGGCACATAAGGTGGGCAGTACAGATATCAGATCTGAACCGGATACGGAGAACAAATTTTTATTGCAGGCTGGCATCGTATATTAGACAGTTTTTTTTTAGCTGGCGGCCACTCTTCTGGCCCTATCTATTCAGGCAGGACAAAGTTATTATCCATGATTGCCTTCGCCGAGGCAGACATACCTTGTACATTGAAAATGCCCAAAACAGCAGACAAAACTAGATATTTTCCATCCGGAAATGGCCCTTTTCCATTTTAATGGCGTCAGTTTTCGTAATTGTTCGATCACGTATTGAGTTACGTTCGCTCATAATTACTTAATTTCCTTGTTAAACAGGAAAGAATCTCCTTTCCGAATTGGATACGTGATATTTCTAAGCCCGGAAATTTTTGAATTTCCGGATAAGAACTAGATAAACCAAGGCCGCACAAGACCCTTAATTCAGGCAACTATTTTTCGTTGCTTATCATTTTCCTGATAGGTGGTAATCAATTTTGCGTTATCATGCCTGAGCAATTTGCGGTTTTCACCATGATGCGGGGCGTAAAAACCGCTATTTCTTTCTCTTCTCCCACAATCTCATGTCTTGCATTTTTTTCCGACGTTCTCTAGCAAGGGCCTTGGCCACAAGAGAAGTGTTTTTCTTGTAACCCCACTTTTCCTTGTATTGCTCCGGAGTGAGGTCGTGGGAAGCAAGATGCTTCTTGGTCAGTACTTTGAACGATTTTCCGCATTCTAAGCAAATAACGCTTTTTTCCCGGATCGCCTTTTTGGGATCTACTGCGGGCTCTTGCTTTGCCTGCTCCGTGGTTGTCCCTTCGGCTACTTTCTTGATTCCATCGGTAAGTGATTGGACCATGGAAGTGATTTCCTCCTCGGTCATATTGCGAACCGATGCTTGGGCCTTGACAATTTCCAGTGCCTGCTTCAGGTAATCTTCCATATTTTGACCTCCCTGCGTAGTCTTACGCCAAAAATTTGTTAGTAAAGCTAGGTGCAAAATTTGATCTTGTCAATGTTTCCATCTAATATATTAGGAAGTATGGGGAAAATGACAGTTGATTGTTGTTTGTATATAATGATTTATACGGTAATCCAAACGAGAAGGAGAGAATAATGGACGTTCAGGAAAAGAAAAAGATTTTGAATGATTTGACGCGCGTATTGAAGTTTGAATTGTGGCTTCGTTTTTATTTTCTTAAGGAGGAGGATGGCGTTTTCAAATTGGAACTCAGCCCGGAGCAAATGGCAAAGATGCGCAATGAGTACGGAGAAGTAGCCGAACTGGCGGAGAAAATGAACAGCAAAGAGCTCACCCCGGAAGTCTCCCAGCAGCTTGTTGTGGAATTTATAAGTGAAAAATACGATGGGGCCAAGTACGACATGGAAAAAGTGCCTAATGTTATGGACAGCGCTCTTTTCCGGGCAGAGGTGGAAGCGTTCAATATGTGGGCCTCTTTGCATGAACAGCAGTTGGACGACAACTTTCTTCCTTTCGAGAAATGCCTGGAAGCTTTTGAGGAATGGAAAAAAACCGAGCAGGCCCAGAGTCTCATAACTTCCCTTTCCATGGGGCAACAGGCCACGCCTTCCTCCAAAACCTCGAATTAGACAGGATTTATGCGGTGATCAGGGGGCTCTGATTACCGCTTTACATGATTCAAGACTTCAAGTTGGGAGGTCCGGAAACGATCATCCGGGCCAGGGTCATGTCCACTTTGGGCAGTCTTTTAATCTTGTTTGGTCCGAGAAAACTCATTTCCAGTCCGGCCAGTTCGGTATAAAATGGTGTCCTGTCCATAGTGGGGATTTCGTCCATATTTTCGGTAAGTTCCTGGGTTACATGGCATCCCGGGAACTCCAGAAAACGGCCGTCCGGAGTCCTCAGACGGTTGGGCACTCCATGCATGCGGCAGATCATAAGCCGGTAGGGATAAAGGGCGCACCAGCCGCCGTCGTTTACCGGGCACATCATGTGCGGGGTAAGACCCGCCTTGAGCTGTTTGTCCTCCTCCCGGACATATTCGCGGGCTCGTTCCTGGATACGTTCCTGCAATCCTTGTTCACAGGCTTCCAGGCCCTTCCAGAAGTAGGCCCATTCCACATAAGTATGGTGCTGAAAAAAGCTCGTACAGCAGTTGTCCGTGCAATCGGCACAGGAAAGCCCTGTTTGGGAGGCAATACTGTCGTATTCTTCCTGCATCCGGGAGTACAGTGCTTGCAATTGTGCAAAAACCTTGCGCGGCGTCTGTTTTTTTATTTTCTTATCCATTTCAATAAGCTATCTATACTTTGTTTGGGATCCAGAATACCGGTGTCGACCTGATGGTCTGCGTAGGCCGCGTATAAGGGACGTCGTTCATTGTACAGATCTTCCAGTGTTTGTCCGGAATTGATAGCCAGACCCCGGCAATGGACATTTTGTACCCGTTCCCGCACTGTGGGCATGTCTGCATAAAGCTCGATGACCGTTCCTGTCTTTTTTAAGGCGCGCATTCCCTCTTCCCGGTAAACCACACTCCCTCCGGTGGAGATGACGCATCTGTGCACATTCAACCGGAGCAGCATTTGCTCTTCAGCCAGGAGAAAATTGTCCCGGCCGAGCCAGTCGTGAAGGGCCTGCAGAGTAACGCCCCACCAGGATTCCAGAAGGTAATCCGTATCTACATGGGCCCAGGATAGTTGGCGGGATAGTTCTCTCCCCAGGGTGGTTTTACCCGTGCCGGCCATGCCTATGAGTATAATGTTGTCTGTGCCCGGGAGATAAGCCATGGAAAAAATCTGTTTTTGAAGAGGTGGTTTCGGGGTTCTGGACAAATACAGTTGTAAATTTTATTTATTTGGCGTAGACGCAAGGACTTTGCATATACAGTCTTCTTCGGGGGGTCAATAGGTGGCCTTGGACGTACAGCATTTCGATTCCCTTTTGGACGGAATGAGGTAACTGCAAAAAATCGAGGGCTGGAGTTGACCGCACAGATTAAAATTTGCAAATTACTGATTTTAATAAAAAAATAATACTGCCTGCAAAAAATAGGTCTTTGACGTTTGATGTGGATTTTCTCCACTCGATCTTTTTGGATGCTTTTAAGGAGAGGCCCTCGAGTTCTATTGGTCCAGCACTCAAAATTTAAATTTTTGGTGCTGGAGAAGCCGGAGGGGAAACAACTCTGGATGTAGACAGGCAACACTTCCAAAGATAAGCAAAAAAAGGTATTTCCGCTATTTGCGGTTTTTTGAACTTACCGGAAAACATCATAAAGAGGACTATATGAGCGAGGAGGCCAAAGAGATACTCGACCGGCACAGCCAGGAGGGATGCAGGCTGCGGGAGGATTTTTTTTCCAATAATGCGGATCTATTGATTGATATTTCCAAAGCCGCCGCTTCCTGTCTGGCCAGAGGGGGGAAAATAATGTTTTGCGGTAACGGGGGCAGTGCGGCCGATGCCCAGCATCTTGCTGCGGAATTCGTGAACCGGTTTCGCATGGAGCGGCCCCCTTTGCCGGCGTTGTCCCTGAGTACGGATACCTCTGTGCTTACCGCTATAAGCAACGATTACAGTTTTACGGAAATTTTCGCCAAGCAGGTCAAAGCCCTTGGTGTGGAAGGGGATATGCTGGTTGGTATCTCCACTTCCGGGAATAGTCCGAATATCCGGGAAGCCCTGATGCAGGCCCGGGAAAGGGAGATGGTCACTGCCGGATTCAGCGGAGGCAAAGGGGGACCCATGCTTGGTTATTGCCATTTCGGCTTGACTGTTCCCGGAGAAGACACACCATTGATCCAGGAGGTACATTTGGCGGCCGGCCATATGTTGTGTCATCTGGTGGACTTTTTTCTTTTCGAGGCTGTAAGCGAGCTGGATATTTAACGCTTCCGTGGCGGATCTGGAATAGATCTGGAAAAGGGCCATTTCCGGAAGGATAGCAATTAACACAAGGCTCTTCGAATCAAACATCGAGGACCCATAACATAAGGGAGGAAAAAATGCCTATATACGAATTTACCTGCCAAGACTGCGGCGAGCAGTTCGAGGAGATACTGCTCGGTGAAGAGGAAGAGGTCGCTTGTCCTGCTTGTTCCGGGCAAAATGTGCAAAGGTTGATTTCCGCCTGCAAGTTCAAGACCGGCGGCCCCATTGTTCAGGGTTCGCCTTCCGCAAACGCGGTGAGCAGCAGAGGTCAGGGGGGATGCGCTAGTTGTTCCAGCAGTAATTGCTCTTCGTGTGGAAGCTGAGACTATGCAATTGTCCAAAATAACCATAGCCACCAGAAAGAGTAAACTTGCCCTGTGGCAGGCCGAACACATAAGCGGTCTGCTCAAGTCTCGCTATCCGGGCCTGGAAGTAGAACTGCTCAAGGTTACCACTCAGGGGGACAAGATCTTGGATGTGCCCTTGGCCAAGTTCGGGGGCAAAGGCCTTTTCGTGAAAGAGATCGAGGAAGCCCTTATGGATGGCCGCGCGGATATCGCGGTGCACAGCATGAAGGATGTGCCCACCGCTCTTCCCGAGGGTATGAAACTGGGTGCGATACCAAAAAGAGAGGATTGGTACGATTTGCTCCTGGCCAATGCGGACTATGACCTGGATACTCTTCCCCACGGTGCGCTCATAGGTACTTCCAGTCTGCGCCGGCAGTCCCAGATACTGCATTTGCGGCCGGATCTTTGCGTGGATTCCTTGCGGGGGAATCTGGATACCCGGCTGCGGAAACTGGAGGAAGGGCGGTTCACGGCGATAATCGTTGCCGCAGCCGGGATGCGCAGGCTGGATTTAAAAGCAAAGAGCGAGGCCGGCCTAAAGCCCCCGCAGTTTTTCCCTGCAGTTGCCCAGGGGGCACTCGGCGTTGAATACCATGTGCACAGGACCGACCTGGATGAGCTCCTTGGATTTGTAGACCATGCGCATACCAGATTCTGTGTTCTGGCTGAGCGTGGTTTCTTGACCGGTCTGGACGGGGGATGCCAGGTACCTATTGCTGCTCATGCCCTGCTAGAGGGGAATGATCTGCATCTTTTCGGTCTTGTGGCCGATGAATGCGGGGAAAGATATATCCTGCGTGAACGAACGGGCAAACCAAAGGATGCTTTTTCTTTGGGCGAGGACCTTGCCCGCGAGGTTTTGGATGCAGGGGGAGGAGAAATACTGGAGGAGATTTATTCCCGGGAACCCTGAGTTTGCGGAATTCCGTAATTTTTCCCCAAAAAAACCCCGGCCATTTCAGCCGGGGTTTTTTTGGGTTTGTAGGCGCATCTCTTATTTATTGGGATACACCCGCTTGGGATCCTTGAAATAATCCTTGGTCAGGCGCATGATGACCGGACTGAGTAAGATGAGGCCAATCAGGTTGGGCCAGGCCATAAGGGCGTTGAATATGTCCGAAATGGTCCATACCGTGGCCAGTTTAACATACGCACCCACAGGCAGCAGGATGCAGTAGAGCACGCGGTAGGGCATAACCAGCTTTTCCCCGAACAGGTAGTCAACACAGCGGTCCCCGTAATAGGACCAAGTGATGGCTGTGGAGAAAGCGAAAACGATTATCCCGATGGCCACGATGTAACCACCCGGTCCCGGAAGACCCATGTTAAAGGCCTTTGCGGTAAGATCCGCGCCGGTTTCCCCGGTGGAGAAGGCGCCGGTGAGAACGATTACCAGAGCGGTCATGGTACAGACGACGATAGTGTCGATAAAGGGGCCAAGCATGGCTACCAGTCCCTCGCGGACCGGTTCCTTGGTCCTGGCCGCCCCGTGAGCCATGGGGGCGCTGCCCAGTCCGGCCTCGTTGGAGAATACCCCGCGGGCCACACCGAAACGGATTACCTGGGCTACTGCGGCTCCGGCGAATCCGCCTGTTGCCGCCGTACCAGTAAATGCGTCACTGAAAATCATGGCAAAGGCTTCTGGTACCTGGCCTATATTGGCCAAGATAACCCACAGGGCTCCGATTATGTAAAATGCGGCCATTATCGGGACCAGGCGACTGGCCACTTGCCCGATGCGCTTGATCCCGCCCACGATCACGGCAAAGACCAGAATGCCGATTACCAGGCCGGTAAGGAGCTTGGGAATCCCGAAATAAGTAAGCACCGGTTCGGCCACGGAGTTGGCCTGGACCATGTTGCCTATCCCAAAGGAGGATACCGCTGCGAAAATGGCAAAGAGAACACCCAGCCATTTCTGCCCCAGACCCTTTTCCAGGTAATACATGGGGCCGGATCCGACCACTCCGTCAGAATGTATGGTCCGGAAGTTCAAAGAAAGCAGGCATTCGCCGTATTTCAGGGCCATGCCGAATACGGCCGTGATCCACATCCAGAATACTGCTCCGGGGCCGCCCAGGGCAACCGCTGTCCCCACACCAGCTATATTACCCGTGCCGATGGTTGCGGAGAGAGCGGCGCTCAAAGCCTGAAAATGCGTGATCTCCCCCTTGTCCTCGGGGTCGTCGTATTTCCCGGAAATCAGTTTCCAAGCGTAACCGAACTTGCGTAGTTGGACAAAAGGTACAAGCACGGTAATCAGGATGCCTGTACCCACTAGGAGGACGATGGTTATCGGCCCCCACACGAATCCGCTGATTGCTCCTAAAAACTCTTGCATCAACTACCCCCTCGTTTAAAGTTTGATGTAATTTATTGCCCAAAAATGGACATGACATGCAAGTTCGCTACGGCTCAGAAATCTTCGGAGTACAACGTAATGTTGTTGTGCCTATGCCTTAATCCGGCTCCATGGTCAAGGCGGTAAATGGATTTAATTCATGGTAAAAGTGATTTAGTGCAGTTAAGCAGGGTGTATTTTGCATGAGTGGTTGTTTTTATCCGGTGAGTGGAAACTATGCTTTATAGGCAAAAATGAACTCTTGTTTATTCACCCCTATGTGGTTCTTATCCGGAAATTCAAAAATTTCCGGGTTTAGAAATATCACGTTTCCAATTCGGAAAGGAGATTCTTTCCTGTTTAACAAGGAAATTAAGTAATTATGTGCGAGCGTATCTTAATACGTGATCGAATAATTACGAAAATCGATGCCGTTAAAAGGGAAAAGGGCTATTTCCGGATGGAAACTATTTAGCCTCGGGTAGGCAATGATATCCGCTTAGGTCTATTTGGGGTGTTTCTTTTTTTAACCATTTTTTAAGGAAGAAAAGCCCCACCCGGGATTCTTTGTACCTGCGCTGCACTTTTTTCGTAAATTCCCCTTTTTTGATTCGGGGACAGTATTGGGACAAGAGTTTTCCTTCTTTCCGGGAGCATTTTTTCTCCAGCAGGGTCTGATATATTTTGTCCAGTTCCTTTTGCGGGCAGTTGCGCAAGCTTTTTTTTAGTTGCAGGATCTTTGGGGCCGCGGGGAGATCTGGTGAGGAGAGGACGGTTTTGGCCGCGGTGGCGAAACGTTTCAGTCCGTCAAGCACATGTTTGGATTTAACGAAATCCATGCCCATCCATCCGGCATCCATCCAGTTGAAACAGGCGCACACACATCCCTCCCCGGATTCTTTCTGGACATATACAGAGACCGTGAATGCGGAATAGACATAGGAATCCACCCAGCCCAGCCCGGTTTTGGTAATACCCTTCTCTCCGGTATAAAAATAATTCCAGTCCTCATCCTTCCCGAGTACTTCACCCTTTTTGCCGACGCTGGACTTTTTGTCCTGCAGGCATGCCGAGATGAATACCGTGGAGTTTCCGCTCCTGAACAGGGCAAGGGTGCGGTTTTGATTGTATCCGTAATACCCTCCGGAGAATTTGTCCGGGGTTATCTCTTCGTATTCCACGCCCTGGATCAGCAAAGGTTCTCCGGATATTTTATCAGTCTTATTCCATAAGACAGGGAGTTTTTCCCCCTTTTCATTGGAGCGTATCTTTTTCCATTGGGTATAGCGTACACAGGAAGGGCGGAAGATATAGGAGGGCATTTTGGGGCTGTATCCGTACCGAATTACCCGGGAAAGTCCAGCCGGTATTTCGAACTTGAAAAACGCTCCGGATTTCCCTCCCAAGTCCGGGAGCGGGCTTTTGGTTTTGGGGCTTTCAAGGACGAAATCTACAAGAGGAGAGAGATTTTCTTTGTTTAATTTTAAGCTACCGTTAGCGCTCAGTTTTTGCAGATACTGCACACTCGGGGAAAGAGGCCCAAAAAAATCCTGGGCCTGCCCGGCGGCAGGGGAAAAAACAAGAATCCAGAAACAAATTAAAGAAAATAGGTGTTTATTCATAAATGCACGGGTTGAGTATTTCCGGAGGATCCCACATTAAAACAGACGCAACTGCAAAAAGTTGAAGGGTGGAGTTAAATGTATAGATTAAATTCTGCAACCATTTGATTTTACTTCATACTTAACAACTTAAAACTACCTGCAAGAAATATATTTTTTGTAGGCGCCTAAAAACAGGGGAGGACCAACCTGTTTTTAGGCCAGTCCCGCCTCTTCGGCTATTTCTGCCATTGCCGCAATGGACAGAGTGAAGAATTCATCTAGCTCTAGGCCGATTCGGGTACACTCCTGGACAGCCTCTCGGTTGACCGAAGCAGCAAAGGCCTTGTCCTTCATTTTCTTTTTCAGGCTTTTGGGTTTCATGCCCTGTATCCCTTGGGGCCGGACCAAGGCATTGGCGGATATTAGGCCGGTAACGGTTTCTCCGCATCTCAGGGCGAAATCCAGTGTGGATTCCGGCTGTACGCCGGTATTCTCGGAGTTGTGGGCTTTTATGGCCTGCAGTGCCTCCGAGGGCAGCTTCCCCTCGAGCATCTCCGCGCCGTCCAAGCCGTGCCTCTCCGGACTTTCCTTTGTGCGGGGATAGTCTATGTCGTGCAATAGACCGGTAATTCCCCACAAATCCGTGTCCTCACCGAAATTTTGGGCCAAAGCACGCATTACCGCCTCTGTCTGTAGGCAGTGGTTGAAAAGATTCTTTTCCTTGCCTAGTTCGGAATCCAGAAGTGGCAAAGCTTCTTCTCTGGTCAGCATATCTTCACCCATCCAAGTTTAGCAATATGAGTTTTTCTTTCTGAAAGGACAGATTGCAGAAATTTGGGGAAGAGTAAAGAAAAAATCCCAAAATAACGGCTTGTACTGATTGGGATTGAAAGTTTTGGAAAAGATACTGGACATATGGCAATAGATAAGCTAGGCAATTAGAAAATAGTGTAAAATTATAGGCTGACCATTTTATATCAATGTGAGATTTACGTGAAACTAAAGGGGTCGTGCCATGTTGGCTGCTAGGGTGTTGATCTTTATGGTTATGTTTTCTTTTTTGGGGGTCCCCAGTCTACATTCCGCCGGGATGGAGGAGTATCTCCAGGGGCTTTTGGACAAGAATAATCAGGTCAAGTCGTACGAGGCCAAGAGGAGGCAGGCAAAGGAAAAGCTGTGGCAGGCAAAGTCGCGTTACCTGCCCCAGGTTAATCTCCACTCCCAGGCCAATAAGGAAAATATCGACCGGGAACACGGCAGATATACCCATATGGATCGTTCCTATATCAATGTAAGATCCACTCAGCTGGTAACCGATTTCGGGAAGACCTCCGCAGGCATAGATAAAGCCCAGGAACTCCTTCGTCGGGCTGAACTGCAGCTTAATATGGTCCGCAAGAAGGTCCTGCTGGAAGGGGTTACCGCGTATCTGCAGGTCCTGCAGGCCAAGGAAAGGCTGCGCTATGCCCGTCGCTCGGAAAAGAACATAAAAGAGCAGACCGGCATGGAAAAGACCCTGGTGCGCAAAGGCGCCGGTCTTTCCTCGGATGTATTGCAGGCCAGGTCCCAGCTGGCCGGGGCGAGGGCGTTGCGCATCCGGGCGGAAGGAGAGCTGGAAATGGCCATGAATCGGTTCCAGGCCGTTTTCCACACTCGCCTGGAAGATGAAGAGCTCGCGGCCATGGTAAAACCGGACTTGCCCGGGGAGAAGCTGCCCGAGACCCGCAGGGAAGCTGTACGCAAAGCTCTAAAAGACAACCCCAAACTCCTTGTTCTGGAAAAGGCCCTGGAGGCCGCGGGAGAGGAAGTGGACATCCAGGAAGGGAATCTGCTTCCCCGGATAAATCTGTTTGCGGCCATGGAATACAAGGAGAACGACTCTGGTATCCGGGGCTATCGCAAGGATACCCGGGGGGGGATAGAGTTGAGCTGCGACCTGTTCAAAAGTGGCGGGGACTGGGCTGCGTACAAGGCGGCGCGGGAAAAAAAGACCTCGAAGCTCAAGAATCTTAAATATCAGCGCAAGCAGGTGCAAAAGAAGGCCAGGAATGACTGGAATAGTTTCCGGATCCAGACCAAAAATCATGAACACTTGCAGAACCAGGCCCGCATAGCCAGCGAATTTCTGGAGATGGCCAAGAAGGAGCGCAAGCTGGGCAATCGTTCCCTCCTGGACATCCTGAGCGGGGAGACGGAATATATCCGCTCGGTGAGTGATGCGGTTTCCGCGGATATATCCCGCAGGCTGGCTGCATACAAGCTTTTGTATACCACCGGCGACTTGACTCTTAAAACCATAAGGTAGGTGGCCCATGCCCGGAGCGGAAGAACAAAGCATTGGAAAAGTCGTGCAGGTCTCCGGCCAGGTGACAGTGCGCGGGGATGAAGGAGTGCGCAGTCTTGATGAAGGTGATGCCATATTCAAGGGGGATATGCTGGTCACCGCAGAAGACGCAGGTGTGGAAGTCGAGTTTTCCGATGATACCCGGATAGATTTGGACGAAAACAGTCAGGTGGAGATAGACGAGTACGTTTATGATTCCGAGGAACCAGGCACGGGCGAGTTCCTCATGGATATGGGCCGGGGGGCAATGCGCTGCGTTAGCGGGGAGATAGCCGATCAAAATCCGGATGAGTTCAATGTCCAGACCCCCCTGGCCAGTATCGGGATCCGGGGTACGGTCTTCGGCGTGCATCTGGCCGAGGACGGACAGGCGGATTTCTGGGTGGAGGAGCTGGGCAAAGGGCACAGTGTGGTCTTTCAGGACAAGGAAGGACGGGTACGGGTTATCTCCGAATCGGACAAGGGTTTTTCCATGATTGAGGGGGAGAACATTATCAAGGCTCCCAGCCTGGATCAGGAACAGATACGTACTTTAAGCCGGGAGGTTACTGTAGGGTGGAGAGACGGGACAGAGCCCCCTCAGCAGGGGGATGAGGAAAAAACCCCTGGCGAGGAGGGAGAAGAGGAAGGAGAAGCAGAGGAGGGTGAGGAAGAAGGGCAAGAGCAGGGCGAAGAGGAAAGGGAAAAGCCCCAAAAAGGCCCTACCTCCCCCAAGGAGGGAAAGGAATCGGACGAGACCAAGACCCAGCTGGCCCCCGATCTTCTGGACGAGGCCAGGGAAGAGGACACCCAGGGTACAGAGGAAGAGATAGTACCAGCCGAGGAGGAAGAGGATACTGCCTCGGACTATGATTTTCTGGAGGAAGGCGAAGAGGGAACAGGGGCAGAGGAAGTGGTCGAGGTAGAAGAGGAAAATACAGTCCCTGAGGCGGATTCTTTTAGTGTGACCATAAAGTCCGGGTATACATATTCCGGAAAGCTCAAGGCCACGGATGTGGATGGAGACGTCTTGAGTTTCAATGTGCTGGATGCCCCCGAGCATGCCCATGATTTCAGCATAGATAGTGACGGCGGTTTTGTCTTTCTCCCGAATAAGGACTTTGAGGGCGGGGATGATTTCAAATTTGAGGTGATGGACAGTTACGGCAACTCGGATACGGCTACAGTGACCGTGAATGTGGAGGAAAACAAGATCCACGGAGACAATTCTCCGAATTATCTGCAAGGAAAAGGGGGGATGGACGATATCTACGGGTACGCCGGCGATGATACCCTGCAGGGGAAGGCAGGCGACGACTATCTGGACGGAGGGGAAAATTCTGAATTCGGTCCGGGGGACATGGCTACCTATAAGGATGCTCCGTCCGGAATAGATGTGGACCCCACAAGCGAGGATCTCTTGGTAAGGGATGGATACGGGGACACGGATGATCTGGACAATATTGAGTATATATACGGCTCCCCATACGCGGATAATCTGGAAGGGGACGGCCTGAGGGAGCTGGATCTTGAGGGAGCCGGTGGGGACGATACAATAGATGGAGGAGTAACCGGTAGCTCTTTGAACTACCAAATAGGCGGAGTTAGCTATGCCCACGCGGAAAGCGGGGTTGTGATCGATTTTAGTGCAGAAACTAACTATGATTCTTCAATCTCGGTAGATAATGAATACGGGGGTAATTCTTATACGGATACCGTAAAGGGGGTGGAAACACTTATAGGCAGTTATTTTGGTGACACGATTACTGGACATGAAAATATTCCAGACAGCATAATAGGGTTGAAGGGCGCGGATAATTTAAACGGTGGAAGTATTGGTGCTGATTCCTGGAATGAACTCATGCTGGTTGGTAATGGGGGGAGTGGAATTGATTTACAATATTTTACTTCATCAAATTCTGGATCAGTTACAGACAGTTGGGGGGATAGTGATACGATACAAAACTTTAATGAGTTCGAAGGTACAGAGTATAGTGATACATTTGAACTCTTTGAGTCCTCCACTTCGTATGACTGGATCTTCGAGGATACTCCGGGAAATGATACGTATAGAGGTAATACAATATCGACCGCGAGGGTGGCCTATAACGATAATCCTTCCGGGATATCCATGGGAAAAGTAGAGGGAAATTATATAGTCCATGATGGGTGGGGAGGCGAGGATACACTGGATGATATATCCGGAATAGAGGGCACGGATTTTAATGATAGTATTATTGGTAACGATACTCTAGAGAATACCCTCTTGGGCATGGAGGGGCAGGATACTCTGGATGGAAATAATGACAGTTTTACTGATAGTTTTGTGCTGACCGATGCTTCCTCGTGGGACATCATTAAAGGCTTTGAACTGACTGGGAGTATTGATGATGATCTCGTCGAGTTCGATGAAACCAAGCTGGATTTTAATGCCCAGGGGACAACCAATGACTATGCAGATGTGAGTACGAATCCTGATACATCCCAAGTAAAGGTGATGGGATTTAATCAAAATGCGGCAAGTTCTTTTAATCCAGGTGATGTGGCTTCTATGGTAAATAACGAAATTAACCATTCCAGCACGGCTGATTCCTATTTTGTGGTCAGTGACGGAACGGACAGCCGGATATACACGTGGTCGGATGACGGAGGTGATGATCAAGTCCAGGGAAGCGAGTTGAATCTTTTGTGTGAACTTCAGGGTATAAATGAAAACGATATCTCGGCTGATATGGACGGTTCAAATTTTCAAATAGCCACCTAAGCATTGACTATTGGTATGCGCATTTTTTTTAACCGTCTCCGTAAAAGCCCCCTCCTCGCCCTGGAAATCCTGGCGGCCACTTTTTTTATAACTATTTTAAATCTTGCCCTGCCATTGTATGTGATCTTGCTCTTGCGCAAGTATCTGGCCAGCGGTTTCCAAGGGACCCTTATAACCCTGACCGCCGGAGTAGTCATGGCCGTCCTTTTGCAGGCGGCCTTTAAATTTTTGCGCACCAGGATGTCCCTGGCCCTGAACACCCGGGCAAACACGGATCTGGGGCGGGAGTATCTGGGCATGCTACTGCGGGGAAGGGCAGGCGCGCTGGAGCAGCTTCCCCGGGAATATGTCCAGGCCATTCCGGGAAAACTGCAAAACGTGCAAAACGCCTATTCCGGACCCACACTCACCGCTTTGCTGGATGCCCCGTTTTCCCTTCTTTATCTTTTGGCCACCTTTCTTTTGAGCCCGCTACTGGGAATAATCTCTGCGCTTTTTTTTGTTTTGGTCCTGGCATTGGGCACGTTTAACATCCATGCCTCCCAAAAGGAGGCCCAGGCTTTGAACCGGGAGGTAAACGAGCACAACAGGGATGTCCTGGCCGGGGCGCAGGGAGTGGATACGGTCCGGGTCTTCGGGGGGGAGGAGCGTTTCCTGCGCCAGTGGGATAAGCAGCTGGACAGGATAAGCCGCGTACGGGACAGACTTTCCGGGAAGCAGGACTTGCACCAGAATGTTTCCCAGAGCGGGAGCATGTTTATGAGCATAGGTCTGTATTCCTTGGGTGCCCCTCTGGTCATGACCGGGAATCTGACCGTGGCCACCCTTATAGGGGCCAACATACTGGCCAGCCGGGCCTACCAGAATCTGGCCCGGGCCCTGCAGAGCGGGTATGCCTTGAAAAGGGCGAACAGGGCGCTCAGGGATTTGGAGAACTTGCGGGGTATCCCGGAGCGCTCCTCGGCCGGGAGCGCGCTTAGCGGTTACAAGGGCGGTCTGAGGGCGGATAATCTGGGATTTGCTTATCCCCGTGCACCCAAGCCGGTTTTCCAGGCAATTTCCTTTCACTTGGCCCCGAAACAGACCGTGGTTATATCCGGTGCCGCCGGCAGCGGGAAGAGTACGCTCTGCAGGCTCTTAGCCGGCTTGCTCGATCCGGTCCAGGGGGAAATACTCTGCGACGGGGTCAATCTGAGACAGCTGTCTCTTGCGTGGTGGCGCAGGCAACTTATCTATCTCCCGGAAAGCTATTCCTTTGTTGCCGGGACACTGCGGGAGAACATTGTCCTGCCCCGTCCGGAGATTGAGGAAGGCGAACTCAATCAGATACTCAGATTGACCGGACTGCGGCCTGTACTGGACGGCATGGCAGAGGGACTAAAGACCCGGATAACACCGGAAGGGAGCGAGTTCCCTCCAGGCACGCGCAAGAGGCTGGCCCTGGCCCGTTCCTTGACTATCGGCGGGCAACTGGTTCTCCTGGATGAGCCGGACAGCGGACTGGATCATTTCGCCCGCAATGATCTGTATGCCCTGCTGAACCATCTGCACGGCAGCGGAAGGACCATCCTTGTCTTCTCCAACGATCCGAAGATAATCCGCGGGGCCAATCTGCATTACCGCCTGGAGGCCGGGAAGATGGTGGAATCCGGGAACAGTAGTGCCGCAGGCCCAGAGGTGTAATTTTTTATGAACCGGACTTCGGCCGACTCCATATCCAATCTTAGCCACGTCTTTTTTGCTTTTCTTATTGTTTCCTGCATTGCGTTTATTGTCTGGGCCTATATGGGCAGGCTGGATGTGGTGAGCGCCACCGATGGCGAGGTTGTTCCCCGCGGAAAGCAAAAAAAGATCCAGCACCTGGAAGGGGGGATTGTAAAGGATATCCTGGTCCGGGAAGGGGAGGAAGTCAGCAAGGGGCAAAAGCTTGCGGTCCTGGAAAGCACCCGTAGCAAATCCGAACTTGCTGAACTGAAGGTGCGCATAGATTCCCTGCGGGTGGATGAGATAAGACTCAAGGCAGAGGCCGAGGGGCGCGAGGAGCTTCATTTTCCGGAGAAAATGGTTTCCGAACTTCCCAAGCTGGTCCGGGAATCGAGGCAGTTGTGGCGTCAGAAGCAGGAGAGGCTTGAAAGCAGGAACAATGAATTAGAGCAGGCCGTGGAGCAGACCGAGAGGCGCATTCAGGAAATAAGGTCCAGGCTTGAAAGCAACCGCAGGGAACTGCCCATGCTAAAAGAGCAAGTGGATCTTAGCAGTGGGCTTTTAAAAGACAATCTGACTACCAGATACAGGCATTTGGAGCTCAAGCGCAAGCTGCAGAATCTCAAGGGCAGCATCCAGGAGGACAAATCCAAACTGCAAAGAGCGCTTTCCGCCCGGAGGGAGGCCCGGGCCAAGATGGAGACGTTCTTGCATTCGCAAAGGGAGAAGGCGGCGGAAAAGCTCAAGAAGACCCGTCAGGAGATAGCCGAGTTCTCGCAAAGGATACGCAAGTTTGAGGACAACCTCCGGCGTACAATTATTCGTTCGCCGGTGCGGGGTATTGTCCATAACCTCCGGGTGAGTACCCGGGGGGCGGTGGTCAAGTCCGGGGAGACGATTATGGATATAGTCCCCAGCGACGACCGTTTGGTGATCGAGGCCCACTTGCCTATTAGCGATATAGGGTATGTGCATCCGGACCAGGAGGCCAGAATAAAGCTGGCTTCGGCTGATTCCAGGAAGTTCGGGGACATAAAGGGTAAAGTGGTCAATATCAGTCCGGATACGGTGACCACGGAAAAGGGGCGGACCTTTTATCCGGTGCGGATACGGGCGGAAAGGGGATATTTCCAGAGTAAAGGCCAAAAGTACCGCCTCTATCCAGGCATGATCGTCATGGTCTATATCCGGACCGGCACCCGGAGCATACTGGATTATATCCTGGATCCGTTCATGAACACCTTGAGTGCCTCTTTGCAGGAAAGGTAGTGCGAATCTTTTTTATCCACTGCAATTTCCCGGCCCAGTTCCGGCACCTTGCGGCGGCCTTGGCCCGCAGAGGAACCCGGGTTTTTTTCCTGACCGGGACTGAGCGCCCGGAGTGGGAGATTCCCGGGGTGCAGAAAATCCTTTTCCCCAAGGTGGAGTGCAAAGGGCTGCAGGGGGAGCAGTTTGTCAACGCCGCGGTAAAGCAGGGCAGGGACGTTATGGCCGTACTTGTCCGCCTGGCCCGGCAGGGGGTGGAGCCGGATCTTGTCTGCGCCCATTCCGGATGGGGGTGCGGGCTTTTTGTCCGGGATGTATTCCCTGAGGTCCCTTTTTTGGGATATTTCGAATGGTACTATGATCCGGGCGGTGAGGACGCTTTTTTTGATACCGGGGTCCCTCCCGGTGCGGGGACAAGGGCCGGATACAGGTGCAGGAATATTTTCCTGGATCAGGATCTTCTGAGCTGTGAGCTGGGGTTGGTGCCCACCGCATGGCAGAAGCAGCAGTTCCCCTCGATTTATCAGTCCAAGCTTGTCTGCCGCCATGACGGTATAGATACTTCCTTTTTCTGTCCGGATGAGCCGGAAAAGCCGGATATTCCGGGCATAGAAAGGGCCGGGGAGATAATCACCTATTGCGCGCGCGGCCTGGAACCCGCCCGGGGATTTCCGCAGTTCATGCGCGCGGTGCGCAAGGTCCTGGATGAGCGTCCCCAGGCCCATGCCATCGTGGTGGGGTCGGACAAGGTCTCCTACAGCCCAAAGCCGGAAAAGCACCGAAATTACCGGGAACAGATGCTTGAAGAGCTGGGAACGGAGGAAAGAATCCATTTTCCCGGTCCCCTGCCTTACGGCAAGTACAGGGATATCCTGCGCCTTTCCCATGTGCATGTTTATCTGACCCGGCCCTTTGTTCTCTCCTGGTCCTTATTGGAGGCCATGGCTTGCGGCTGCCTTGTTGTGGGATCAGATACGCCTCCGGTCCGGGAAGTGCTGGAGGACGGCCAAAACGGTCTTCTGGCGGATTTCCGCGATCCGGACAATATTGCTGCAAAAATAAATACAGCCCTGGATTACCCTTCGTTCATGGATTCCCTGCGCAAACAGGCAAAGCAGACAGTAAAGGAAAGATATTCCCTGCAAGCCGTACTTCCCTATCATCTGGAGCTGATGTATAGAATGGTAGGGCGCGGACAAAAGGGACCGTTCGGATGAGTGAGGCTTTGGCTTTTCGGGGAGATTTGGGGCAATTCCGTCTACTCGGATTTATTCTTTTAACAGGGGCATCTGCAAAAACTCGAATGAAGGAGTTAGACGCACAGCTTACACTTTGTAATTATTTGATTTTACTGAAAACTTTCAACTCAAAACTTAACACTGCCTGCAAAAATTTATTTTTTGCAGGCGCATCTTAACAGGGGAGTTTATTGGTGAAGTTCTTTCGGTCCAGTTGGACCCTGGTGTTTTTTACTGGGACGGCAATGACCCTGGCCGTTGCCGCGCTGTATTTCGTCCAGCCCCGGATTCTTCGGCATCTGGATCACCGTTCTTATGATTTGATGCTCAGCCAATCCCGGCCTCCGGAAGCTTCCAAGGTCCCGGTGATCGTTGATCTGGACGAGAAGAGCATGCGCGAATTCGGCCAGTGGCCCTGGCCCAGATACCGGGTGGCCCTGCTTCTGGCCCGCATACGCCAGGCCGGCGCTCTGGCCGTGGGTCTGGACATCCTTTTTTCCGAGCCGGACCGCACTTCTCTTGCCCGGATAAAAAAGGAAATGCGCCGTGATCTGCGGGTGAACGTCGAGTTTTCCGGCATCCCGGAAGACCTTTTGAACAATGATGAGGTCCTGGCCGACGTCCTGGGGCAAGGTAGGAATGTCCTGGGGTATTTTTTCAATTTCGAAAGCGGGATAGAGAGCCCTTCCCAGCTGGATGTGCCCGCGCTAAACCCGGCTGTTGTGCGTAAACCGGGTGCACCGAAGCTAAACCAGGTTTTGATGCGGGCTACCGGAGCGGTTACTCCCTTGCCCCGGTTAACAGAGAATTCCGCAGCCGCAGGTTTTTTCAATACCGTGGCCGACAGGGACGGCCTGCTGCGAAAAACACCCCTGCTTATCTCCTGCCAAGGCAAAGTATACCCTAGTCTGGCCCTGGCCACTCTGCGCAGTGCGCTCGGAGACCCCCAGGTTGTTATCCGGATTACCTCCGGCGGTATGGAGTCCATTCGCCTGGGCAAGACCGAGATCCCCGTGGACCCGGCGGGACGGATGTACATAAATTTCCCCGGCCCCAGGCGCACATTTGATTACATATCAGCAGCTGATGTATTGCAGGGCAATATTGAACAGGACGCCCTCCGGGACAGGATTGTGTTAGTGGGTACTTCCGCCGCCGGATTGAAGGATCTGCGGAGTACTCCCCTGGACCCGGTCTATCCCGGAGTGGAGGCCCACGCCAGCATAGTGGACAATATCCTCCGCCGGGACTTTATATCCAGGCCGGACTGGGCACCGGGGCTGGAACTCTGCCTTATCCTTGTTGTCGGGGCGGTTTTTACCTGCATGCTGGCCTGGAGCAGGGCCAGATGGGTGCTGCCGGTGGCTGTGGCTTCCGGTGCGGGGATATGGGAGGGGGCTTTCTATTTGTTCGAATCCGCTCAGATGTTCGTTTCCCCGGTGTATCCCCTTGTTTTGCTCATTGCCCAGATAAGCGGGGTTTCTCTGGTCAAGTTTTTCGGTGAGGAACGGGAAAAGCGGTTCTTGCGTTCCGCGTTTTCCAGGTATGTAACCCCCAAGGTCGTGGAGCAGATAGCCGCTTCCCCGGACAGTCTGGGTCTGGGTGGAGTAGAGCGTGAAGTGAGCATGCTGTTCACGGATATCCGGGGTTTTACTTCGATCTCGGAACGGCTTGAGGCTTCGCAGGTAAGCGATCTGCTTCGGGATTATTTCTCTCCGATGACCGCCATAATCACCGACAACCTGGGTACCCTGGACAAATTTATAGGCGACGCGATAATGGCTTTCTGGAACGCTCCGGTCGAGGTGGGGAAGCATCAGCTCATGTGTGCCAGAAGCGCCATGAGGATGCTTGAAACCCTGGAGGAATTGAACAGGGAGTTCGGGCAGAATCTCGGCGTGGATCTCGAGATCGGGATCGGCCTGCACTGCGGGGTGGTCCAGGTGGGCAACATGGGCTCCAGGGATCTTTTTGATTATACGGTTATCGGGGACAACGTGAATCTGACCTCCAGGCTGGAAGGGCTAACCAAGTATTACGGGGTGCCCTTGCTGGTTACTTCGGAGATTGCCGAGCACTGCCGCGAGGAATTTTACGTGCAGGATGTGGATCGTGTCCGGGTGAAGGGACGGAGTGAACCCGTAGCTGTATGCACCCTGCACCGGCTGGAGACGTATGAAAATTCCGGGGAAGAATTTTCTCAATACGCCCGGGCCCTGCAAATGTACCGCCAAATGGATTTTTCCGGCGCGCGGGAGGTGTTTGAACGGCTGATGGACAAATACGGGCAGACCACTTTATATTCCCTGTACCGGGAAAGATGCACCGCATTGGAATCCGCCCCGCCCCCTTCGGACTGGGACGGGGTATTTACCCATGAAAGGAAATGACCAGAGAGTTAGTTCTTATCCGGAAATTCAAAAATTTCCGGGTTTAGAAATATCACGTTCCCAATTCGGAAATGAGTTAGCTTTTTGGGTATGGGATAGCTCTTGGGATGAAATTTGGCCTTTCCCGGCAACGTACCCTTTAACCGGAAAATCAGAGAGTCCCACAGTTAAACTTAACGAGGCGCAAATTATGGACAATAACGAAGTGAATGCAGCTTTGGCGCAATTTCTGGAGATACCGGAAAAAGATTATTGTGGCGAAATCCACACTGCTTTGGAAGCGGCCGAGGTTTTACAGGGCAAGGGGTTTTCCTTTCAATTGCAGGATATGTGTCCCAAGGATATGGACAAAAACCTGTGGAGGGCCAGGTTTATATCCCCGGATGAAAAGGAAATAAGCGAGGAAAGCGAGGAGCCGGGCAGGGCGGTTTGTCTGGCCGCTGTCCACGTCTGTCAAGATCAACAGCCGTAGTGGGGTCCTTTGACGTTTGATGTGGTTTTTCTCCGCGGCTGGAGCTGAATGCACAGACTAAATCTTGCAACTCTCTGATTTTACGCTACAATCAACCCCTAACACCTAATACTCAAGACTTAAAACTTCAAACTATCTACAAAAACAAATTTCTTGCAGGCGCATCTGTACATAGAAAAATACCTGAGTAGTTTATGCTAAGATCGGAAGCCAAAGGTATATTCAGGGATACATTGCTTTTAGGGGGATGCTTTCTTCTGGTACTGGCTGTATTCATTTACGGCTGGTATTCCATATACCAGCAGTCCCTGGAAAAGCAGGAACACCTGTTCCAGACCCAGCAGGAGTTGGAGGTAAGACTGCTTTCCAGGATTTTTGCGGACACCCTGGACAATATCCTAAACAACTACCCGACAATTCTACAAAAGAAGATAGATGCACACCGCAAGGATAAGAATTTGCCGGGAAAAATAAATGGTGGCAATCCGTATGTTGTTTCCCGGGGGCTTTTTGAGCCGGACAAAAGGGAGGTTTTGTTTGTTCAGACCCGGTCGGGGTATTCTCCCCAAGAGAACGGATATGTGCGCCGTCTGGGTGATAGATTCAGAAAAAAACTGGAAAACGGCCGGGTAAAAAGGGCCGTTTCTGTTCTAGTCAAGGGAGATGAGTCTTTTGTGGCCGTCCTGTATCCCCAGCCTTCGAGAAAGGATGACAATCTTGCCTTTTTCCTTGTCGATTTAACCACCCTGATTCAGGAATATCTAATACCTGCCCGGAACAGAAGAATTGGATCCGGCTATCTCTTAAACGGAAAGGGTCGGGTGATTTATGGCCATAAGCGCCGGCTTGTGGGGCGGGATATATTGGAAATGCATACCGAATATCCGGAATGGGAAAATGTGCATAGGCGTATGCTCAAAAAAGAGCAGGGAACAGGGGAGTATTTCCTGCTCGGGGAGAGGGGAGGGGAAGTACGTAAATTGCTGGCATGGGATACCGTGGACCTGGGAACAGATAAGCTGATCGTGGCTGTATC
>CAYNNQ010000019.1:23276-26963 GCA_964398785.1 uncultured Desulfovibrionales bacterium
GGACCTGGGAACAGATAAGCTGATCGTGGCTGTATCCGGGTCCCAAAGAGAAATCATCCCCGCCTTGGCCGGCATGCGCAGTCGGGGAATCGCATTGTCCGCCGGACTGGGCCTAGTCATGCTCGCGGGGATTGTGCTCTTCTTTCTGTTTAGATTTCGGGCGCTGCGCAGGATATCTTGCCGGCTGGAAGAGGAAGTCCGGGAAAGGACGCAGAGTCTGCGCCGGGCCAAGGAAAACCTGTCCATCACCCTGAACAGTATCGGGGATGCTGTGGTTCGTACTGATGAAAACGGGCGGGTCCGTTTCATGAATCCGGTGGGCCGGGGTATTTTGACCGGGGACGCGTCCGATCCCGGCGATTGCCGGGTAGAGGAGCTGGGAAGAGTTGTGGATGTAAATTCCGGGGAGGCTTTGGAACATCCGGTGTATACTGTCCTTGATTCCAAAGAGGAGCTTGAGGGGAAAGACCCGGTAAAGCTTGTCCGGACCGGGGACGGGGAGGAGTTTGTTGTCTCCTTCAGCGTGTCCCCACTTACCTCGGAGGATGGAAAGTCAATGGGCTCTGTCTTTGTCTTCCGGGATATAACGGAAAAGCATGCCCGGGAAGAGGCCCTGCGGCAAAGCGAATCCATGTTCAGGACATTTGCGGAGTCTTTGGATGTGGCGATAATGATTTATCGCAATGCCAGATGGATATATGCCAACCCGGCTGCGGAGGAGATAACGGGGTATTCCCAGAGTGAGCTCATGCAAATGGATTGCTGGGATGTTGTACATCCGGATTATCGGGAATCGGTCCGTAACCGGGTGCGGGCCCGGGAGAAAAAAGAGGAAGTGGAAGACCGCTACAGCCTAAAGGTGCTTTCCCGAAAAGGGGAGGAAAGGGTTGTGGATTTCCAGGCCCGCTCCATACATTTCCATGGCCAAAGCGCTATACTTGTTACTGCCCGGGACATCACCGAACGCCTGGAAGAGGAAAAACAAAAGGACAAGCTCCAGAAGCAGCTGCGCCAGGCCCAGCGCATGGAAGCTGTGGGGACTTTGGCCGGGGGGATAGCCCACGATTTCAATAACCTGCTTCAGGGGATGTCCGGGCAGGTGGAATATCTCTTCAAGAAATGTGAACAGTCCGGGTTACAGGACAACCTGCAGGACTTGCAGAATCTGGTGGAAAGGGCCACAGATCTTGTTCGCCGTTTGCTTATGTTCAGCCGTAAGACGGAAGCGGAGAAAAAGGAGGTGTCCATGCGCAGGGTCATGGAGGATGCCCTGCAGATACTGCGCCGGACGATACCCAAGATGATCCGGCTGAACGTGGAGATGGATGATTGGAAAGAAACCATGGTTTTTGGAGACTCCGGGCAGCTGGAGCAAGTGGCTATAAATCTAATAAAGAATGCTGTGGATGCCCTCGGGGAAACGGGCGGGGACATAAGTATCAGCTGCGAGAGATCCACTCTGTCCAAAATGGATACCTTGTCCCGAAGATTTCCCGCAGGCGATTATATCATACTCAGCGTGAGCGATACCGGGTGCGGCATGGACGAGGAGACTCAGGAACAAATATTCGATCCCTTTTTTACCACCAAGGAGGCGGGCAAGGGGACTGGCCTGGGCCTGGCCACGGTATACGGCATCGTAACCGATCATGACGGGGATATTACCTGTTACAGCAATCCGGGGCGGGGAACAACTTTCCGGGTATATCTCCCTGCCCTGGAGAGGGGAGGTAACTCGGAGGAGTCATCCGAGACGGAAGCGGAACTGGATCTGTCCGGAGATGAGGGTGTATTGCTCGTGGATGACGAGGAACTTATCCTGGATGTCACCTCGGATATGCTCAAAGATTCCGGTTATCGCGTGTACACCGCGCAGTGCGGGGAAGAGGCAATAGAGGTGTACAAGGAAAGCCCCGGGGAGATTGATGTGGCCATTGTGGATCTGGGCATGCCCGGGATGGGAGGTGAACAGTGTCTAAGCGAGCTTTTGGGTATTGATCCCGAACTGAAGGTGATTGTTGCCAGCGGATACCTGGAACACAGCATCAAAAAGGATCCCGGCAAATACGGGGCCCGGAGTTTTATTGGCAAACCCTACCGCATGGACAGATTGCTGAGGACTCTTCGCGAGATCATTGAAAGCAGTTGAAGCGGCATTTCTTTTAATCTCTTGCCCATCTTGTGTTGGCTTTTCCGGAATTAGCTGAACCTTCTATTGTTTTTTCAGCTTGTCCTGTTGCCGTTTAGGATCTCCAGACAATATTTCCGCGTCTGTCGTATAATACGAGGGGGCTCTCTTCTGTCTCAGGGGCTTCTTCTTCCTCTTCTTCCTTTCTTTGTCTTTTCCCGGGCTCGTGTTGCCTGGGTTTTTCCCGCCTGGGATCGGAATTGGTGCCTGTAGGGGGTTCTACCTTGTTTACAGGGGAGTCCATGGTTTACCTCCTTGTTTTCAAATGGTAGCTATCCTCCTTTTTATTACTATTCGGCTAAATGGCTGTTTTCTTTAATCCGGGAGAATGGAGATTGCCGGAGAAGTGCTTTAATGGAGGGAAATATGTCTGAAAACCAGGAACTGGAATTCCCCCGGGTATGGGAATATAAGGTTATAGCCTTGGCTGAAGAGGGTGTACGCAGGGAGATCACGTCCATTCTCCAAAAGCGGGGTATTGACGTGCGAATCGAGGAGGGCCGGGAATCAACCGGGGGCAGATACCGGACCTTTTCTTTTCAGGTCTATGTCCAGAACCGCAGGCACATGCGGGATGTTGGCAACGACCTGGCCTGCTGCAACCGGGTGAAGATGGTCCTTTGATTTTTGTTTAAAATCAAGGGGACTGCGAGTTTTTTGTATAAGACGTTTATGCTTTCCGGAACGGCTATATCGGTCTTGTTTAATTACCGGCAAAATGGGATCCTTGACGTTTGATGTGGATTTTCTCCGCCTGATTTTTTTGATGCCAAACTATCGGCCCGGTGTGTTTTCTAGACCCCGCCAAAGGGGGATGCTTGCCCCTTAAATAGGAATTTGGGTGCGGGGCCAGAGCGAGGAGTTCGTTAAACCTCATAGGTTGGCCTTATCCGCTGATCCTTAAAACACGATCTGGGACAGGGATGAGCTAGAAGCGAGGATAACGGCTTACCGCTGGAGTTCAGACTTATTTCGTCTGTCCTGGACCCCTGATCCGTCATCCCGGACTTTGATCCGGGACCGGGGTGACGGGAGAGGTGGGTCCGGATGAGTCGGCAGGCGCCTCGAGATATGGTTCATCCGGAGAAGAGCATTGCCCACGGAATACGCGGAAGGGCGCGGAAAAGAAGAATTTTAACCGCTGATCGCGCTGATTTTCGCGGATTAAGAAAGGATGTTGGCGCTGCCGGATAATTTTTTGTCCTGATGCAGGACTTCCCACCTCCGTCATCCCGCACCACTTGGTTCGGACCTTATAATGCAGGCGTCCCCACCTCCGTCATTACCCGCTTTAGGCGGGTAATCCAGGAAGCGAGGGGAAAATTAACCTTCGGAGGCGGGCCTTACCTGCTGCACTCTGGACCCCGGATCGGCGTCCGGGGTGACGGAGGTGGAAAGGCCTGATTAGTCGGCTTGCGTTCCTGATCGGATTGGGCTGCCCCCATCCGTCATTACCCGCTTTAGGCGGGTAATCCAGGAAGCGAGGGGAAAATTAACCT
>CAYNNQ010000019.1:27063-37035 GCA_964398785.1 uncultured Desulfovibrionales bacterium
TACCCGCTTTAGGCGGGTAATCCAGGAAGCGAGGGGAAAATTAACCTTCGGAGGCAGGACTTGTCCCGTGTATTTTGGACCGCGGTTGCATCCGGTAGGGATGGAAACGGTAATGTCATGGAGGTTTTATGTGCGGCCCGGGCATTAAGTCTTTTCCCGGAGAGAGGATCTCCTTTACTCCCGGCCGGCCTTCCGGTAAGAGTCATCTGCAAAAAGTACAAGTCCGGAGTTAAATGTACAGGTTAAATCCTGCAATAATTTGATTTTACATGAAACCTGACACATAACTACAGGAAATTGCCTGCAAAAACATGTTTTTTGCAGGCGTATCCGGATTTTCCGGCAAAACCGGGCGGGTTTCAAACGTCCGGGCTCCGGATGATCCCTGCGGTACAGGTCTGACCAAACCAAAAAGGAGGTGCGATATGAGCGATATCAAGATGACTGCGGAAGTCAGGACGGACTTTGATGCCGAGGCCAACGGGCTGCCCGCGGAGAGGTGGGCGGAGGCGGTGTTTAACGTGGACGGGCAGGAGATTGTCCTTGAGGTGAGCGTGGAGGAGGATATAATCATCTCCATTATCCCCGGCGAGGAGAAGGACGCCTGGAAAGGGACGCTTACCGGTCTGAAGGAGGCCCTGGAGAAATAGTTTCCGTGTTTCGGGAGCCTTAAATTTTACTTATAGCCGCGCCAGGGAAGCGCGGCTATAAGTTTTCGGAGACCCCGATTACAGGAGGGGGAGGTATTTCTTGATTTCGTACTCCGTGATCTGGGTACGGTATTCGTCCCATTCGATTTTCTTGTTGGAGATGAACTGCTCGAATATGTGGTCCCCCAGGGCCTCGCGGACCACTTCACTGTCGGACAGCTCGTCTATGGCCTCCACCAGGCTGCCCGGTAGGTTCTCGATCCCCTGGGCTTTCCTCTCCTCGTCGTTCATCCCGAAAATGTCCTCTTCCACCGGATCGGTCAGCTCGTAACCCTCCTCGATGCCCTTCAGCCCGGCTGCGAGCATGGAGGCAAAGGCCAGGTACATGTTGCAGGCCGGGTCCGGGGAGCGGAGTTCCACGCGGGTGGCTTCCTCCTTGCCCGGCTTGTACATGGGCACCCGGACCAGAGAGGAGCGGTTCCTGCGGGCCCAGGCCACATAGACCGGTGCCTCGTATCCGGGGACCAGCCTCTTGTAGGAGTTTACCCACTGGTTGCTGAGCGCGGTTATCTCCTTGGCGTGCTTGAGCAGTCCGGCGATATAGCTCCGGCCTTCCTTGCTCAGATGGAAATCCCCCTTGCCGTCGTAGAACACGTTCTTGCCGTTCTTGAAAAGGGACTGGTGCACGTGCATCCCGCTGCCGTTCTCACCGCCCAGGGGCTTGGGCATGAAGGTGGCGTAGCAGCCGTGCTTGCGCGCCGCTTCCTTTACGATGACCCGGTAGGTGATGGCCGTGTCCGCCATCTTGAGGGCTTCCTGGTAGCGTAGATCTATTTCGTGCTGGCTGGGGGCGACCTCGTGGTGGCTGTATTCCACGTCTATGCCCATGCTGTTTAGGGAGAATATGATGTCCCGGCGGATGTCGTTGGCCAGATCCAGGGGCGGGGCGTCGAAGTACCCGCCGGAATCCAGGGTCTTGGGCTCCTTGCTGCTTTCAAACAAGAAGAATTCCAGTTCCGGGCCGGTGTAGAAGGCGTATCCCTTTTCCGCGGCCTTTTTGAGCATCCTTTTCAGGGCGTAGCGGGTGTCCCCTTCGTACGGGGTGCCGTCCGGATTCTTGATGTCGCAGAACATGCGGGCCACCGGCTTTTCCGTGGGGCGCCAGGAAACCATCTGGAAGGATTCCGGGTCAGGGAAGGCGACCATATCGCTTTCATGGATGCGGGCAAATCCCTCTATGGAAGAGCCGTCAAAGCCCATTCCTTCTTCAAAGGCCGCCTCCAGCTCGTTGGGGGTGACCTGAAAGCTCTTTAGGGTGCCCAGAACGTCCACGAACCAGAACTGGACAAAACTGATCTCATAGTCCCGGACCGCCTTGATGACATCGTCGGCGTTTTTACAATTGAATGCCTTTTTTGTGCTCATTTAATTCCTCCTGGTTTTTTTTCTGTTGTTTGCAAAGGCAAAAACAAGATTTGTGCCTTATGTGTTTTAATTAGATATTTTAAAATGTTATGTTTTCTTAAGTGCGGTAAGGGCATGGCTGAGAGGGGCTTTTGTACAAAAATGTGAAAAAGGACCCAAAAGAAAGCAAATTTATTGTACAAAATTGTAATAAGGGCCGGAAAGGTCAGGGGCGGGGTGGATTTCGCAACATATGCCCGGGTCTGAGCAGTCCTCAGCTTCGTTGGAAATAATTGGTCTTCTTTTCTCCGTGGGTCTTCGTGTATCTCCGTGGTGTTTCTTTTTTGTTTTTCCACCGCGAAGAGCACGAAGGGCACGGAGATTTAAGGGGTTTTTATTCCGGATCTCCGACACAACATGTGGATTTTTTATTTTCTCCCCATGATCTTTTTGGATGCTTTTAACGAGAGGCCCGCGCGTTTTCTTGGCCCCGCCAAAAGGGGGAAACCGGACCGGGAAGCAACTCTGAATGCAGACAGGCAACAATACCAACTTGAATGCAACAAAACATTTTCTCCCCCCAAAACAAGGAGGCCTCCGCAAAAAGTCGAAGTCTGGAGTTTAACACCCGGCTGAATTATTTAACCATCTGATTTTAATTAAAACTTAAAACTTAACAACTTAAAACTTAAAACTTAACAACTTAAAAGGCTTACAAAAACATATTTTTTGAGGCGCATCAACAAGAGTCCGGAGGGGGCAAGCATCCCCCTTTGGCGGGGCCAAGAAAACACCGGGCCGGTAGTTTGGCATCAAAAAAGAGCAGGCGGAGGAAATCCGCATCAAACGTCGAGGACCATCTTTTCCCGGCCCCTGGCGGCACTTATTCCCTCCAGGGGTGCATGAACCCGGAAGGATTCCCTCCGGCGTCTATATGCCGGATTAGGACGCTGCCGAAGACCACGGCCTGGACCTCCACTCCCAGTTCTTCAATCTGGCTCTTGTCCCTAATGCCGAAACCCAGGGCCAGGGGGCAGGCGAAAATGGATTTGGCCTTGGTCAGCTGCATGTTCAGCCGGTTGTTCGCCCCGGCCTTTGTTCCTGTGGTTCCCATTACGGAAACGGTATAGACAAAAGCGGGGTTGGTCCGGGAGTATTCGCGCATCCTTTCTCCGGAAGTATTCAGGCCGATAAGCGGTATCAGGGTGGTGCCGCTTTCCCGGGTTATTTCCGTGAATGTTGGGTGTTCCTCCAGGGGAAGATCCGGGATTATGAACCCGGAAACGTTTTTTGTGCCGGCTTCCCGGCCCAGATCCGCCAGCCCGAACTGGAAGAAGGGATTGCTGTAGCCCATAAGTACCAAAGGGGCGGAGATAAACGGGCCGTGTTTTTCCAAACCTTTGAATATCCAGGCGAGGTCCACTCCCTGCTTCAGGCTGGCGAGAGAGGCCTCCTCAACCACCGGCCCGTCGGCCACGGGGTCGGAAAACGGGACCCCGATCTCGATGATGTCCGCTCCGGATTGGTCCAGTTCCAGGATCATGTCCCAGAAGCTTTCCTTTTTTGGGTACCCGGCGGGCAGGAAGGGAATGAGCGCCGGGCGTTTCTCTTGATTGGCCTCGTGAATGGCCTTGCGCAGCTTTGCGTGACCGGTCATGTGCTTCTCCTTGTATCTTGCTGGCAATTTTATTGTTTTTTTCCCAGTAATCGGCCGGGAAAAAGGTTCTTGACGAAGGGAATGGATTGGGCTCTCCGACACAACATGTGGATTTTTTTATTTTCTCCCCATGATCTTTTTGGATGCTTTTAACGAGAGGCCCGCGCGTTTTCTTGGCCCCGCCAAAAGGGGGAAACCGGACCGGGAAGCAACTCCTAATGCAGACAAACAACAGTATCAACTTGAATTCAGCAAAACAATCTTTCCCTCCAAAAACAAGGAGGCATTTGCAATAAGTCGAGGTCTGGAGTTTAATGCCCGGTTAAATTATTTAACCATCTGATTTTAATTAAAACTTAACACTTAACAACTTAAAACGCCTACAAAAACATATTTTTTGCAGGCGAATCAACTAGAGTCCGGAGGGGGCAAGCATCCCCCTTTGCCGGGGTCTAGAAAACACCGGGCCGGTAGTTTGGCATCCAAAAATATCAGGCGGAGAAAATCCATATTAAACGTCGAGGAGCCATGGATTTCTTGTGTTTTCTTCGTCTGAGCCTCTCTATTCTTCTTCAAACACGATGCCCAGATCCTTGTCCCCCCGCCCGGAAAGGTTGATGACCACATCCTCGGAGGCGGATCTTTTCCCCTTCAGGGTCCAGGCGTAGGCCAGGGCGTGCGAACTCTCCAGGGCGGGGATGATCCCTTCCAGCCGGGTCAGTTCATAAAAGGCGTGCATGGCCTCCTTGTCGGTAACGCTTGTGTATTCCGCCCGTTCTAAGGTGCGCAGATGGGCGTGCTCCGGGCCTACTCCGGGGTAGTCCAGTCCGGGCGCGACCGAATGCGAGGGGAGGATCTGCCCCGCTTTTGTCTGGAGCAGAAAGGAGTAGGTCCCGTGCAGGATCCCCGGTGTACCCTTGTTCAAGGTAGCGGAGTGGTAGTCCCCTTCTCCGCCTTTGCCCGCAGCCTCCACTCCGATGAGCCTTACCCCGGTGTCCGCTTCGAAAGGGGAGAACATCCCGGCCGCGTTCGAGCCGCCGCCCACGCAGGCGATTACCGAGTGCGGGAGTCCACCGGTTTGCCGGAGTATCTGTTCCCTGGTTTCCCGTCCGATAACGCTTTGCAGCTCCCGGACCAAAAGCGGGAATGGGTGGGGGCCGACGACCGAGCCCATGCAGTAATGGCATTTCTCCTGCCGGGCGATCCAATCCCGCAGTGCCCCGTTTATGGCGTCCTTGAGGGTCTTTGTTCCGGTTTCCACAGGTTCCACTCGGGCGCCCAAGAGCTCCATACGCCGGACGTTGTGCGCCTGGCGCTGGATATCCTTGGACCCCATGTAGATCAGGCAGTCCATCCCCAGCATGGCCGCGGCAGTGGCTGTGGCCACACCGTGCTGCCCGGCCCCGGTTTCCGCCAAGAGGATGCTCTTGCCCATGTATTTGGCCAACAGGGCCTGGCCCACGGTGTTGTTTATCTTGTGCGCCCCGGTGTGGGCCAGGTCCTCGCGCTTTAGCCACAAAGGGAAGCCCAGGTTTTCCGATACCCGGGCGCAGTACCGAAGCGGGGTGGGCCGGCCCACGAAATCCCGCAAGAGTATCTCCAGGTCCGAACGGAAGTCATCGCTTTTAATATACGTGTCCATGGCCTCTTCGAGCTCTATTAGCGGGGGCATCAGTAGTTCCGGGACGAACTGCCCGCCGTATTCTCCGAAATATCCCTTGTGCATTCCTGCTCCTTTAATTGCCTTGTTTTTCACTGTTTTCAGCCTGTTGTACCAGTTCGGCCACAAGCCCCGGGTCCTTTTTCCCCGGGTTTTTTTCCACGCCGGAGCTCAAATCCACCCCGAAAGGGCCGAGATCGATGGCCTGCCGGACGTTTTCCGGGCCGAGCCCCCCGGCGATGAAAGTCTCCTTTTCCTCCAAAATTTCCCGGAGAAAAGGGCTTTCTATGGTCCTGCCGTGCCCTCCGCCGCCAGAACCGGCATCCACAAGAAAGAACCGGGTCAGGTGGATAAAGCCCTGCATCTCTTTTCGCAACTCTTCCGAGGAAGCGCATTTTTCCGGCCAGAATACTTTTATCAGCTTTTCCCGCGGAAGCTCGGCGCAGAATTCCGGGTCCTGCCCCCCATGGAGCTGTATGAAGTCCAGCCGGGCCAGGCGTGCCGCCTGTATTATTTCCTGCGGTGACTGCCGGACAAACACGCCCACTCTGCCCCCTTCCATGCCCTGCATGGATCCGGCCCGCTCCGGGGTAAGACCCCGCGAACTCGGGCGGTGGAAAATGAATCCGGCGAAGTCCACATTATTTTTTATACAAAGTTGTAAATCCTCCTCACGAGTGAGTCCGCAGATCTTGATCCTTGTTTTCATTTATCGGCTCCGGTTATTTCGGCCAGTCTTCTGCCCGGTTGGGAATCGCGCATGACAGCGGTGCCTATAAGGCAGGCATCGAAGCCTATTTGAGACATATCCAGGCATTGCTTCCCGGTGGACAATCCGCTGGCGCAGATCCACGTTTCCCCTTTCTGTTTTTTGCGGACAAGGCGTCGGGATTTTTCCGGGGCCACTCCGAGGGAGTCCAGATCCCGGTTGTTGACCTGGATGATTTTTGCCCCGGCCCTTCGGGCCTGATCAATCTCTTCCGCGCTAAAGACTTCCACCACTGGTTCCAGGCCGAATTCTCCGCTTAAACGGATAAGCTCGGCCAATCTATCCAGGTCCGGGAGGAAACGGACTATAAGAAGGATCGCAGAGGCGGGATAGGCTGCAGTTTGCTCCACCTGAACCGGGTCCAGAATAAAGTCCTTGCGCAAAAGGGGAAGCCCGGCCGGGGCGGCCCGGCTCAGATCCCGCACATGGCCGTGAAAGAGCTCTTCCTCGGTGAGCACGGATACGGCCGCTGCCTTGTTTCGGGCATATATGCGGGCAAGCTCGTCTACCTGTGTATTCGTGCGGATTGGCCCCTGCGATGGGGATGCCTTTTTTATTTCCGCGATAATCGCCGGGTAGGCTCTTTCAAGCGCGTGAGCGAAAGCTGGACGCCTGCCCGTCCAGGGAAGGGGGAGTTTGCCCGCCGCTTTCTCTTTTGCCAATGCGGCCACCTCTTTTTCTTTTATTTCTCTGAATCTGTCCAGCATGATGCGCTAACCTCAGGCCGCGCTTGGCAGTGGATTTTCCAGGCCCTTTTCCACCTTGGCCCGGGCGGCGGTCACACAGTTCTCCAGTCCGGGGTCAAAGTCCAGGAGGTGCAGGGCGAGTCCAAGGTTAAGGGCGACCATGTCCCGGATGCACTCCGGCCCCCTGCCGGAAAGTATGTTCTTTTGCATGTCCACGGCCGCGGATTTGTCCGTACAGGCCAGATCCCTCGCGGTACAGGGGTGCATTCCCTGCTCTCCGGGGTCCAGGACCGTTTTTTCCGTCTTTCCCTTATTTACCAGATGGACTTCGCAGGGTCCGCAGGGAGTGAGTTCGTCGAATCCCCCGGCTCCGTGGACCACGGCCGCCTTGAGCTGGTTCTGGCGCAGGACCTCGGCCATGAGTGGGGCCATTTCCGGTCGGGGGACCCCCAGAATCTGATGCGTGGGCCGGGCCGGGTTCAATAGGGGCCCCATGAGGTTGAATATGGTCCTTATGCCCAGTTCCTGGCGTATGGGGGCTATATGGGCGAAGGCCGGATGGAAGTGCGGGGCGAAGATGAATGCGAAGTTCCGGGAATCCAGTGCGTTTTTGACCTCTTCCGGGTTTTCCAACAAGGGGAGTTCCAGGGCCCGGACTATGTCCGCGCTGCCGCAGGAGCTGGATACACCGCGGTTCCCGTGCTTGACCACCTTGTATCCCATGTCCGCCAGGAAAAAAGCCACCGCGGTGGAGCAATTGAAGCTGTTCTGTCCGTCACCGCCCGTCCCGCAGGTGTCGATGCGCACCTCCCGCAGTCCGGTTACCAGCCGGGCGTTGTCCAGGGCCGAGTCCACGGCCGCCTTGAGCTCATCCGCGGTTTCACCTTTGCCGCAGAGTCCCATTAAGAGCGCCCCGCACTGGGATGGCGTAAGTTCCCCGGAAAAGAGCCCGGAGAAAACGCTTTTGCTTTCCTCGTAATGCATGTTTGCTCCGGAGCCTATTTTTTGCAGTGCCTGGTTTATGTGCATAACGCCTCCTTGTCTTGTTTGCGGCTCTGGGCCGTGTTCAAAAAATTGCGCATGAGCTGCGGTCCGTCCGGGGTGAGGATGGACTCCGGATGGAACTGGACACCGAACCAGGGGCGGTCGGTCAGTTTGAGCCCCATGATCTCTCCTTCTTCGCTTGTGGCGGTGATCTCCATCCCGGTTTTCTCCTCGGCCAGCAATGAGTGGTAGCGGCAGGCGGGAAAGGGATTGTCCAGCCCGGCGAATATGGGGTTTTCGTTGTGCCGGATAAGGGAGGTCTTGCCGTGCATTATCCTCTCCCCGGTGCGGATTCGGCTCCCGGAAAACAAAGCCAGCGCCTGATGCCCCAGGCATACTCCCATAACCGGTATATCCGGGGGCAGATTTTCCAGTATGCGCATGCAGTATCCGGCGTTTTCCGGCCGCCCCGGCCCGGGGGAGAGGATTACCGCCCGGATGTCCGGGCTTTGGGCCCTTTGCACAAGATCCGGGTGGTCATTGCGGAGCACTTCGGGATGAACACCCTGTATTTGCAGCACCTGGACCAGGTTGAAGGTGAAGGAGTCATAATTGTCTATTAGCAAAATCATCGGTACCTCCGTTGTCTACTAGTGCGGCTTTTATGGCCGCGGCTTTTCTCTGGCATTCCTGGAATTCGGCCTGCGGGTCGGAGTCGAATACTATTCCCGCCCCGGCCTGCCAGTGCAATTCTCCGTCTTCCACCCACAGGCTGCGGATGGTGATTCCTGTGTCCATGCGCACCTGGTCCGGGTCCAGGCCGAACCAGCCGATGCAGCCGGAATACGGTCCCCGGGACTGCTTCTCCTTTTCCCCGATTATCTGCATGGCCCGGATCTTGGGAGCGCCGGAGACCGTCCCGGCCGGGAAAGAGGCGGCCAAGAGATCCATGCTGTCCACTCCCGCATTTAGCCCGGCCTTGAGATAGGAGGTCATGTGCATGACATGGGAGAAGCGCTCCACCTGCATGAATTTGTCCACCTGGACCGAACCGGGGGTAGCGATGCGCCCCAGGTCGTTTCGCCCCAGATCGACCAGCATCACGTGCTCTGCTTTTTCCTTTTCGTCCCCGGCCAGCTCCCGGGCCAGGGCCTCATCCTCCGCGGTATCCTCCGCCCGGGGACGGGTCCCGGCTATGGGCCGCAGCATGGCCTCGTTTCCCTCCGCCTTGATCAAAAGCTCCGGGGAGGACCCGAAAATGCACCTGCCCGGCAGGTTCAGGAAAAAGGTGTACGGAGAAGGGTTTATCTGGCGCAGTCTGCGGTAGATCTGGAAGGGGTTGCCCTGGAAAGGGGCGCTGAATTGGGTGGACAGTACAACCTGGATGGCTTCCCCGGCCTCGATGAGCTGCTTTGTTTCCCGGACCCTCTGCTCATACTCCTCTTTTTGCGGGGAACACCGGATATCGCCTATCCGGGCCTTTGATCCGTTTCCGGCGCATCCCCCCCGGGGAAGGAAGCCGTCCTCGTCCAGGGTGAGGTAGATGCAGGACTTGTGCAGGTGGTCGTGCAAAAGGATACGACCGGGCAGGACCAGTTCGGCCTCGGCCTCTTCCGGGGGAAGGACCCCGGACAGGGCAGGTTCGAACATACCGGCCGCGGTGTATCCGAAATAGCCGCATACGGAACGGGTTATAGCCGGCGGAGGGGAGCCGCTGTCCGGGGGCTGGATATTTATGCAATCCATTGCTTCCCGTACTCCCTGCAAAAAAGGGAGCCCGTCCAGGTCTTTTAATTCCTGCAAGCGCTCGTCCTTGCAGTGGACCCGCATGCATCCCTTTTCACAGGACAGGGTGGCCCGGAAGTCCCAGGCCAGCATGCTGTATCTACCCAGTCTCCCGTCCACTTCCGAACTCTCCAGAAGGAGACCTTCCTTGTCCCCCACGAAGCTCAGGTAGAGGGAAACCGGGGTCTGGGTGTCGGCCGGGATGTTCCGGGCGATGTGTTTGAGTTCGATCATTTGTCCTCCGTTTTTTTTCTTGGTGCTAATAGCGAAAAAAAAGGCCGCCTTCGGGGGAAGGCGGCCCTGCTTGGTGGTTTTTTCCATTCTAGGGGTCAAGGGGGTTTTCCCCATTGTATATGGTTCTCCTGCCACCCCCCAGC
>CAYNNQ010000019.1:37045-44820 GCA_964398785.1 uncultured Desulfovibrionales bacterium
CGCTCTTGGGGGTTTCCGGGGCGTTGTGTTTGATTCCGACTTTTTCCCCTCTTTTTTTTTTTCTTGGTGCAAAAAGGGAAAAAAAGGCCCGCCTCGGGGAGAAGGCGGCCTTGCTTGCTGATTTTATCCATTCAAGGGTTCAAGGGTCTTCTCCCGATTGTATATGATTCTCGTGCCACCACCATGCAGCCTTGTCCGAAAGGAGGTTCAGCTCACCGGCCGCGGCCAGGTTGAGAAAGGACTTGAAGCGGCGGACGCTTTCCGCGCTGTACGGGTTGGCCTCAAAAAGGTCGGTAAACAGGTCGCTGTCCTCGGTGATCATCTTGCGGGCCGATTCCATGCGGCGCATGAAAGAGGGAGTGGCGAACTTGGACAGGTCCAGGTCCCGGGGAAGAGAGGCGAAGTAGCAAAGCGAGGTAATGAAATTGAGCCCCTGGATGCAGGCCATGGCCTCATCGTGTTCCCGGGGGGTGGTCCGGAATGTCCGCAGGCCAATACTGGAGAAGAGATTTTCGGTTTTTTCCAGGTGCATCTCGTTTGCGGAGTCATCCGGGCAAAGGGCGCATCTGAGTTCTGTTTGCGCATCCGGTTCCGGACCGAAAAGGGGGTGGGTCCCGACTATGGGGCCGGAGAAGATTTCGCGCATCCGGCGCATGGAGTTGACCTTGACCGAGGATATGTCCGCCAGGATGCTTGTACGGGAAAGAAAGGGGGACATCTCCTGCAAGGCTCCGGGCAGGGCCTCTACCGGGGTGCATACCAGCACGAGTTCGCAGGATGGCAGGTACTTGTCCATCCGTTCCCGATCAAGGGGCTTGTCCAGGGCAAGCACCTTTTGCCCCGCGCCCTGCATGAGAGAGCTCAGAAGCCGGCCCATCTTGCCCCTTTCCCCGATTATGGCTGTTTTTTCTATTTCTTTGCCCATTTTGTATGTTCTTTTATCTTTTGGAAATCCTCCCAGAATCCGGGATAGGACTTTTCCACGCAATCCGGATGATCCAGGTGCACCTCGAAACCGCCCAGTTCAAGCAGGGAAAGGGACATGGCCATGCGGTGATCCGCATGTGTCTTTAGCTGTATCCGTCCCGGCCGGGCGGATTGGCCTTTTATATGCAGACTGTCCCCCTCGGCCCGGACTTGGAACCCGGCTGTCCGGAGCTCCTCTTCCAGCGCGGACAGGCGGTCGCTTTCCTTGTGCCGCAGGTGCCCGACTCCGCTTATCCGTGTTTCCCCCTTGGCCAGGGAGGCGAGAACCGCAACCGTGGGGACAAGATCGGGGCAGTCCCCCATGTCCACATCCATGCCCTGCAAAGAGCCAGGATATGCGGTATGGCCGTTTTTGTCCAATTCCAGGCGGGCGCCCATTTCCCTTAAAATATCCACGATCACCCTGTCCCCCTGCAATGAGTCCGGGAGCAGTCCGCGGACCCGCACCGGGATCTGTCCCAGCACCCCGGCGGCGAGCAGGTAGGAAGCGCTGCTGAAATCCCCTTCGGCAAATGCGTCCGCGGATTTGTATCCGCAGGGCTGGACACGAAAAGAGGTCCTTCCCGGGGTGATGACGCCCAGATTCTGTGCGACGCCGGTTACCGGCTCTCCGTCCTGGAGGATTTCCACCTTCGCCCCGAAATTTTGCATGGCCTGCAAGGTGAGCCCTACATAGGGCCAGGATACCGCTCTCTCCCCGGTTACGTTTATCTTAAGCGCCGAGGCGGACAAGGGGGCGGCCAAAAGCAGACCGGAGAGGAACTGGCTGCTCTTGTCCATGCTGATGTTTACTTCCCCGCCCCAGAGTCCGTTGCTCTCGATGCGCACCGGTGGACATCCCGGATTTTCCAGCCAGTAAAATTTCGTAGCCTGGTTTTCCAGAGCGCGGGCCAGATCGTACAAGGGGCGCTCATGCATCCTCCCTTCCCCATGCAGGATGAAGGAACCGAATCCGGCGGAAAGCACACCGGCCAGAAGGCGGCAGGTGGTCCCTGATTCCCGGACGTTAATCTCCAGGGGAGTGGAGTGCGGGTTATACAGGTTTCCCGATACTCCGGTTACCTGTACCACGCCTTCCATTCTTTCGCCCGAGGTGATTGCCCCCAAACTGCGCAGGCACTCCGCGGTGCACTCGATATCCGCGCTGCCAAGCACGTTTCCCAGCCGGCTGGTGCGCTCCCCCAATGCGGCGCATATGAGAAGCCTGTGGGACACGGACTTGGAGCCGGGCGCGTTAATGTTTATGGGGCTGAAATCGGATGCTTTTTCCATTATTCCCGCCTAGAACCTGACCTGCTTTCCCTGCGGATAGCTGCCCAGAACCCGCATGGAATGGCAGGCAGTATTCATCTCCCGCAGCATTTCTTGGTATTCCCGGGATGTGAGGTCGCACTGCACATCCGCAAAAAATACGTATTTCCATTTTTCAAAGGGCAGGGGCCTGGATTCCAGCTTGCTCATGTTGATCCCCTCTCCGGAGATCACCTGCAGGGCCTGCACCAGTGAGCCCGGTTTGTCCGGAAGGGTGAAGAGCATGGAGGTTTTGTCCCTGTTGCCCTGATCCTCGGTGGGTTCCCTGCCCAGGATAAGAAACCTGGTCCAGTTGTCCGGCTGGTCCTCTATCCGGGGCTGGATGATCTCCAGGTCGTTGGGTTCGGCCAGCTTGAAGTGCCCGATGGCCGCCCCGGCTTCGTCCCGGCTGGCCTTTTCGGCCGCGGCTGCGGTGCTGGAAGAAGGGACCTGCCTGGCTCCGGGGAGGTTGGTGCGCAGCCAGGTAGCGCATTGCTGCAGTGCCTGGGGGTGGGAATAGACCCTTTCAATCCCGGCTGGCTCAGCGCTGTTCCCCAACAGGGAGTGGCTTATCTTGCAGAACAGTTCGGCGTGGATAAATAGCTCGAAACTAAGGAACAGATCCAGGCTTTGTCCCACGCTGCCCTGCAGGGAGTTTTCCAGGGGGATAACGCCGAGATCCGCCTGGTGTTCGGAAACCGCTACAAACACGTCGCGCAAGGAATCCATGGGCAGATACGCGGAACTTTTGCCCAAATATTCCACCCCGGCCAGATAGGAGAAAGTGCCCTCCGGCCCCAGATAGGCCACGCTCTGCGGCCTCTGCATCCGCCGCGAGGAGGAGAGGATCTCCGTGTATATGGCCTGCAGGTGTTCGTCCGGGAGGGGGCCTGTGTTTTGCCTGCCAAGGCTTTGTAAAAGCTCTTTTTCCCGAAAGGGCTTGAACACGTTGGAGTCCGCCTTGGACTTGATCTGGCCCACTTCCAGGCTGAGTTCGGCCCGGGCGTTCAAAAGCTCCACGATCTGCTCGTCGATGGAATTGATCTTTTCTCTTACTGTATCCAGTCGGGTGTTATCCATGGTCTGTCCCGCGTTTTGGGCTATTTTTCGAGTTTCCCACGAAGGGAATGGATTTTTCGCAATCAGTTTGCCGAATATTTTGTGGGCCACGCTTTCGGTCCGGTATTTTCTAGGTCCCGCCAAAGGGGGATGCCTGCCCCCTCCGGACTCTGGATTTTCTGGGAAGACCTATCTGGAGTATTTATGATAAATAATCATTCTGCAATCCAAGATAGTAGCCAGTATAGCGGTCCGGTTTCCTTCTTTTGGGGGACCAAGATAATATGCGGACCTACCGCTGATTGCACACAAAATGTCCGGCAAACAAAAAATCCATAGCTAACGTAAAGAGCCTATTTCTCCCGGATATCCTCTTCGATGCGCATCCCGAAGTGCCGGGCCCCGGAGTCGCAGCGGCAGGCGATTTCGTCCCCCACCTGCAATTCCACCACGCTTTTGGGCCTGCCTTCCGGCGTGACCAGGCGGATTGTCTCCGCATTCTGCAAGATAACCGTGCCGCTGGACTCCCCGGCCGAAGCCCGGATCAGGAGCATGGGGCGGATCTCGGTCTTGGCCCGGCCGACTGGAGTGGGACGGGTTTGCCCACCGGAGTCGGCTATGAGCACATCATCCCCCGGACCCAGTTCCTCGAGATAGCTGGTACGGTCCCCGGGCAAAATGGCGTAGGAATGGACCGCTCCGGCGTTTATCCGGAAGGGACGCGGAGAAACGTAGGGATTGGATTCGGTCTCCGCGTTGACCAGAAAGGTAAAGCTGCTGGAATTGCCCACCAGCATGCCCTGGCCAGTTTTCAAGAGGGAGACCGTGTCCACGCATACCCGGTGCCCCATACCTATGGGCCTGATTTCCGTGATCTCCCCCCGTATAAGGGGGATCTCCGCTCCGGACTGCTTGGCCGCCTGCACGGTTTCCTTTATCCGTTGCGGCTCGGAAGTGTTTACGATCAGGAACCTTACCCCTTTTTCCAGGATGCCCAACGCGGTGGCCGCCTCTTCCGCGGTGCTCACCTCCATGCCTACGTTATCCGTTTCCGCGAGGATGTTCTCCACGGGGATAATCTCCACTCCGTGCTTGAGGACGACCCTCTCCCCTTTGCCGGCCGCTTCAACCGCGGCCTGTTCATCCTCCTTGGACTCTATTCCCAGGTATTTAAAGCCTTTTACATCCAATGCCTCGGTTCGGGATAGGGATTTGATTTTCTCCAGGTCCTGTTTCTCGGCGACTATTCCATCCGCCCCGGACTCCAGGGCCAGAGTGACCAGGGATTTATCAAAAGGAACCGCGGAAAAGTATATCTTTTTGTCCATTGTTTTGTTCCCTTTTATTCGGGTTGCAGGATGTGCAGGGCCTCGTCTACTTCCGCTTCTTTGTGCACGATCATGTTCAATGCGTGTACAAGAAGAGTGGGGTCGTCGTGCTGGAAAATGTTCCGGCCGATAGACAGTCCCGCCCCTCCGGCCTGGATGGAATCATAGACCATGTTCAGTATGTCCGGGTTGCTGTCCATCTTTTCTCCTCCGGCAATGACCACGGGGATGCAGCAGGAGTCCACCACCCGCTCAAAGGATTCCGGATCGCCGGAGTAAGAGACCTTGACTACGTCCGCCCCGAGTTCCTCGCCTACCCGGGCGCAGTGGGCAACCATCCTGGGGTCGTATTCGTTTTCCACCTTGGGTCCCCGGGCGTAGACCATGGCCAAAACCGGCATGCCCCAGTCATTTGCCTGGGAACAGACCATCCCGGCGTCATGGAGCATGTCTCCCTCGTTTTCATCTCCCAGGTTCAGGTGGATGGAAACCGCGTCCGCTCCGAGCTTAATCCCGTCCTCCACTTCACCCACCAGGGTCTTGGAGTTTTTGTGTGGCGAAAGCGCGGTGCTGGCCGAAAGATGGACAATAAGACCGATGTCCTGGCCGTGCCCGCGGTGCCCGCAGCGGGAGAGCCCCTTGTGCATAAGAACGGCATTTGCGCCGCCTTCAGCGACCTTGTCCACCGTCTTGCGCATGTCCACCAGCCCGAAAACCGGGCCTATGGTCACGCCGTGATCCAAAGGGACGATAATGGCCCTGCCAGTGTTTCGATTGAAAATCCTTTCCAGTCGGATGGCTTTTCCCTGTTGCATTCTCACTCCTCCTTTTTGGGGCCCGGCCTCCCGACGGCCCAACAGAAGGCAATAAAAAAGGGCCGCCGGCTTTCGCCTGCGGCCCTTTGGTGTTTGTATGGCTTTTCCCTATTTTACAAGGTATGCAGCACACCCTCCGGACCACAGGCCTGTATAAAATAGTAAAAATACCAGAAAAATACGCTGTAGCTGGGAGTTGTGTGTTGCATGACTGTCATCAATAATGGATGCGGAAATGGCTGTCAAGGATAATTTTGATTTGATTTGGCAAAAGATTTTTTCCTGGAAAAGGTGTATTTGTTTTTTACATTTTTGTATTTTTAACCTTTTATAAATCGTAAAAGTTAAAAATAAAATTTCAATTTTGTATAAAAAATTTTTGTTTTTGAGGCCGACTTGTCTTGTATGTCATTTAATTTCAGTATGTTGTGTTTTGTGGTCCGTTGTTTGCTTCGATGCGGTTAAAACAACGGAGGTGTTTTATGATGGATTCTTTGTTTGGGCGTAAAGGTGCTGTTAGGAGTTTGAAAATTGCCGGGGTGGGTGTGTCCCTGTCGCTTCTGCCCACCTTTTCCCATGCGGGTGGGTCTCTTCCCCAGGATTACGGGAATATCCTGTGGACACTTATCGCGGCCATTCTGGTCATGTTCATGCAGGCCGGATTCGCCATGGTCGAGGCCGGATTTACCCGGGCCAAGAACGCCGGGAACATTTTGATGAAAAACGCCCTGGATTTTTCCGTGGGCTCGGTAACCTTTTTTCTGTTCGGGTTCGCGCTCATGTTCGGCGCGGACGTATCCGGAGTAATCGGGAGCAGCGGATTCGGGCTCTCCGGAATTGTCCCCGGCACATTCGAGGGGGACTGGGCGCTTACCTTTCTTTTCTTTCAGAGTGTGTTCGCGGCCACTGCCGCGACAATAGTCTCCGGAGGGATTGCCGAGCGGACCAAGTTTTCCGGGTATATCCTGGTCAGCCTCCTGGTTACCGGGCTTGTCTATCCGGTCTCCGGGCATTGGGCCTGGGGCAGCCTGTGGCTGGGCGAGGCCGGGGCCGGATGGCTGGAAAACCTCGGTTTTGCCGACTTTTCCGGGTCCACGGTGGTCCATTCGGTTGGAGGCTGGATTGCCCTGGCCGGGGCCTGGGTACTTGGACCGAGAAGGGGCAAGTATACTCCGGACGGAATGGCCCGGGCCATTCCCGGACACAATATTCCCCTGGGCGCTCTGGGCGTTTTTATCCTTTGGTTTGCCTGGTTCGGGTTCAATGCCGGCAGTACGACCACTGCGGACGGCAGTATAGGCTATATCGCCCTGAATACCAATCTGGCCGCTGGCGCCGGGGTGATCGGAGCCATGCTTCTGTCCTGGCTTCGTTTCGGGAAGCCGGATGTGTCCATTTCCCTTAACGGGGCCCTGGCCGGACTGGTGGGCATAACCGCCGGATGTTTCGAGGTCTCGCCCCTGGGCGGTATTATCATCGGATTCTTTTCCGGTGTGCTCTGTGCCCTTTCCGTGGAATTCATAGACAAGGTCCTGGGCGTGGATGATCCGGTGGGCGCGATCTCCGTACACGGGGTTTGCGGGGCTTTCGGAACACTGTGCGTGGGCCTTTTTGCCGCCCCGGGGTTCGGGTCCATGTCCGGGCTTTTCTACGGCGGAGGAATAAGACCCCTTGTGGTTCAGGCCCTGGGAGTCGCGGTGATTATGTTCTGGGCCCTTTTTGCCGGATTTGTGGTCTTCAAGCTGGCGGATAAAATCTTCGGTATCCGGGTTTCCGAGGAAGAGGAACTCAAGGGTCTGGATATAAGTGAACACGGCATGGAGTCCTACAGCGGCTTTCAGGTCTTCAGCAACGAATAAGGGAGGAAAATAAAATGAAGATGATAATAGCCTATATTCGCCCGGAGAAATTAAACAGCGTGAAGCAGGAACTTTACGCTTCCAAGATCTACAATCTGTCCGTGACCAATGTCCTGGGCAGCGGAAGACAGAAGGGATTTACCGAGACCTACCGCGGGGTGGCCGTGGAAGTAAACCTGCTGAAGAAAGTCCGCCTGGAGATAGGTGTCAATGAAGACTTTGTCCAGCCCGCCCTGGAGGCGATAAAAAGGGGTGCCCAGACCGGGAACGAAGGCGACGGAGTGGTTTTCGTCCTGGAAGTGGCCCAGGCTATGCGCATCCGTACCGAGGAAACCGACCAGTCGGCAATGGGCTGATAAATTAAAAAAAGAGGACTTTTTAAAAGCGTGCGCCTGTCTTCAAGCGGGGGCTTTTTGTTTTTTTGGGTGGGGGGGAAA
>CAYNNQ010000019.1:44830-46155 GCA_964398785.1 uncultured Desulfovibrionales bacterium
CGCGCCCCCTTACAGGGAAACCGACCCAGCGGGAGGGGGGGGAAAAAAAAAAAAAAAGAGAATTTTTTAAACGCCCCCCCTGGCCTCAAGGAGTACGCTTTTTGTTTGCTGGTCAGCGGGCAAAAACCCGGTTTAATTTTCCGGAGTCATTGCCGTAATTTCCCAGGGCGAGCATGAGAAGTATCCTGCTTTTGGGCCCGGTAAGCTGGACCGGGGCCTTCAAGCAGCCCTGATCCGCAAGGGTCCGTCCCCCTCCCCGGTCGCCGTAAATGGGTTGAAAGCCTCCGTGATACACCCGGGTGGAGATGACCACGGCCACTCCCTGGGCCAGGGCGTATTTAACAGCCTGGTAGGTAGCGGCGTTCACGTTGCCCGCACCCAGGCCGTCGACCACCAATCCTTTCGCACCGTTGTCCACGGCACTGCGGATCAACTCCCCGCTTGCGCCGGAGTAGGTGGCGATGAAGGCCACCCGGGGCAGTTTATCCGGAAGGGGGATATGGCGCCTTGGACCGCGTTCATTGTAGCGGATTACCCGGCCGTTGAATACATAGCCGAGATACCCGGCCGGTCCGCATTTAAAGGTCTGCGGATTGGTCGTGTGTGTCTTGCGCACGTTTTTCGCGCTGCTTACATATCTGTTCAGGGTCACGGTAACTCCCCAGTTTTTCGCCTTTTCCGAGCATACCTGCTGGACCGCGTGCAGGATATTGGCCGGACCGTCCGGATCAAGGCTGGAGGCGTCATTCATTGCCCCGGTAAAAACCACGGGTTTGTCCGTATTCAGCGTAATATCCAGCATGTACGCGCCGATGGCCATGGTGTCCGTGCCGTGGGTTATCACCGCGCCCTTGATTTCCGGGTCTTTAAGTATCCTGTCCACTGTTTTGCTGAGTTCGGCCCATATCCTGGGCTCCATCTGCGAGCTGTCGATGTTGCAGAAGTTTACCACCTTGATGTTGGCGATCTTGTCCAGGCCCTTGACCGCGGCAACCAACTCCGGTCCGGACACGGAAGGGACCGCGCCTTTTTTTGCGGATTTTGTCTTTTCCGCGATCGTCCCTCCGGTGGATATGATGGCCACGGTGGGCAGCTCGGGGTTGGAACCGACAGTGGTGGTCTTTGGGGAAGAGTTTTCAAGTTTGTGCAGGACCCTCTCCGCCGGTGTTTCGGCGGCGTGTCCGGCGGAAAAGACAAGGGTGGCCAGTACTAAAACAAAAAGCGGACAGACAAAACGGGCCGCGGACAAAGTGCTTTTAAGCAATTTTGCCTCCTTTTCCGGGGATTTTTTATACAAGGTGAATGATCAAGGCCCCCCAGACCGT
>CAYNNQ010000020.1:0-46000 GCA_964398785.1 uncultured Desulfovibrionales bacterium
AACACTTAACAACTTAAAACTGCCTGCAAAAATTTATTTTTTGCAGGCGCATCAGACAAACATAAAGACAAAACATGTAGAGTTGCAGGATGCAAAGAAAGATTTTTGTGGCACTGGTCATTCCCTTATTTTTGTCCACTTTGATTTTTGTAGCCCGGGCAGAGCAACGGAGCATTGAAGTGGCTGGAGTAAAGACCGATGCCGGTACGAAGATGGATTTATATAATAAGAGCTACGCCCTGCTTGTGGGGGTTAACAATTATACCCGTGGTTGGCCCAGTTTGAGCCAGATTCCATCTGAACTTCGCCAAGTGGAAGATGTCTTGAGGGATCAGGGTTTTCATGTGAAAAAGGTTATAAACCCTGATGACAGGGAACTGGAGGCTGCTTTTAATCAGTTTATCGACAACTACGGCTATGACAAAAAGAACCGCCTGCTCTTTTTCTACGCCGGGCACGGTTATACCATGGATGACGGCAAAAGGGGGTATCTTGTCCCCAAAAACGCACCTGATCCTAGAAAAAACAAGGTGGAATTTTTGCGCAATGCCCTGGATATGAATCAGATACTTGCTTGGTGCCGCAAGATGCGGGCCAAGCACGCCCTTTTTTTGTTCGACAGCTGTTTTTCCGGAACTATCTTCAAGCAGCGCGCTCTTCCGGATACCCCTCCGGCCATTTCCCGCCTGGCCAGTAAACCGGTGCGCCAGTTCATTACCGCCGGCACCGCCGGAGAGCAGGTACCGGCCTCGAGCACTTTCACTCCCGCTTTCGTGGACGCGCTTGAATATGGGCTGGGGGACCTGAACGAGGATGGATACATAAGCGGCACTGAGTTGGGCCTGTATTTGCAGGAGGAGGTCCCAAAGCATGTTCCCCAGACCCCGCAGTACGGCAAGATAACCGATTACAATTTGTCCCGGGGCGATTATATCTTCCTGGCCGGGGGATCGGCCTATTACCCGGAGTCAGAAACGTCATCGTCCCAATCCGAACCCAAAACCGCGCTCAAGGTAAAAAGCAGCCCATCTGGAGCCAGGGTACTCATAAACGGTTCCCGGCAGGGTGGAACCACCCCGCTTAAGGTTTCGGATCCGGGCGCGCGGGAGATCACCGTTGAGGTCCAAAAGGACGGCTATGAACCCGGGAAGAAGCGCCTGCGCCTGGAAAAGGGCCGCACCGCCTCGGTCATGTTTTTTCTGGAAAAAAAGGAGCTTAAAGGACGGCTTTTTGTAAATGCCCGTCCCAAAGGTTCCCGGATAAGGATCATGAACATAAAGCCCAAATATCACCGGGGAATTGAGCTTGAGCCCGGAGATTATGATATTTTGGTTACGCATGACGGATACGAAAGTCTCAGGCGCGATGTGCCTGTTTCTTCCGGGGAAGACGTGCATGTTGATTTCCGACTTGACCCTTTGCCCGAAAAGGAAAAGGCGAGCGCCTCAACTCCGACTTCGCCGTCTTCAAAGGTTCCTGCCGATCCTTCGGCCGGTGATACCTGGACTGAACCGGTAACCGGAATGGAGTTTGTCTGGGTTCCCGGGGGGTGTTATCAGATGGGCTGCGGTAGCTGGGCTGGTAACTGCGATGATAACGAGAAACCTGTACATGAGGTTTGTTTGGATGGTTTCTGGATGGGCAAATATGAGGTGACCATAAATCAGTACCGCAAATTTTTGCAGGCAACCGGATACAGTGATGGGGTTGATTGGGACGATGACGATTGTCCGGTGAACAGGGGCGGTTCGTATTCATTGTCCGGGAATAAGTTCGGCAAAAATGGCGATCAACCCATGGTTGAGGTCAGTTGGCACGGTGCGAAAGCTTTTGCGGACTGGTTGTCGCGCAAGAGCGGCAGGGAGATTCGTTTGCCAACTGAGGCGGAATGGGAGTATGCCGCCCGCAGTGGTGGTAAAAAAGAGAAATATGCCGGCGGGGATGATGTGAACAGTTTAGCTTGGTATGATGACAATAGCGGTGGCCGTACTCATGAAGTGGGCACCAAGTCTCCGAACGGTTTGGGCATATACGATATGTCCGGCAATGTCTGGGAGTGGGTGGAGGACAAGTGGCATGACAGTTATCGAGGCGCTCCGACTGATGGTTCGGCCTGGGTTTCCGGCAGCGATTCTAGGCGGGTGATTCGCGGCGGCGGCTGGAGCAGCTTCCCCAGGTACGTTCGTGCGGCCGGTCGCAGCAGGAATGGTCCTGGCGACACGAACTGCATTCTTGGTTTCCGTCTTTGTCTCCCCCAGTCCGGCAAATAGCTGAGTCGAGCAGGCAGAACCGGCGGAGCCTTGCCCGCGGCCGGAGCGCAGCGGAGCAGCGAAGGCCAGGGCAAGGCTGGAGACTGGAAACAAGAGACAAGAAACCAGGATTAGAGGCAAAGGGATCGGCATGAGGCGGTAAGATTGTATTTTCTGCGGCCACCTAGATTATGCCTCCCCGCCAGTGTCATTCTGAGGGAACAAAGTTTCCGAAGAATCTCGGGCAAAATGGGGCGGAAACACCATGGATCGGCGATTATGTGTACTGTTTTTGCAGTAAACAAAGCCGGGTATTTTTTTCCGACAACGACAACGATTTTTTTTCATTTAGTGTATTGAATCCGGTGGATTAAAGACAAGTTTTTTCTCCTTGCCCTGCATATTAGTATGAGGATACTTTATCTGAGTTGTATATAGTTTTTATCCGGAAATTCAAAAATTTTCGGATTTAGAAATATCACCTTTCCCATTCGGAAATGAGATTTTTTCCTGTTTAACAAGGAAATTGAGTAATTTTGAGCGAGCGTATCTTAATACGTGATCGAATAATCACGAAAATTAACAAAGTTAAACCGGAAAGGGGCTATTTCCGGATGGAAACTATATAAACAGGAGGTTTGGTTTATGGCTCAATTAACTATTGAAGTCCCGGAATCAGCTTTTAGATCGCTTAAAATTTCTAAAGATCAATGTCCTGAATTTTTTCGTCATACTCTGGCTGTTGCTCTGTACAGGGAGGGCAGGATTTCTCTGGGAAAGGCCAAAGAATTAGCCGGGCTCGAAAATAAATGGGAAATGGTGCAACTTCTCAGTGAAAGAAGGGTTGAATTTCATTATACTGACAGGGATGCAAGGGAAGATTTGGACATTTTGAACAGGGTGTTGGCGTAATGCCGAGGATCGTATCCAATTCCACCCCCCTGATCGCTTTTGCCAAGATCAAGCGTTTTCACTTATTGCGGGAATTATTCAACCAGATACATATACCCGCGGCAGTATATGATGAGGTAGTGAATGCTGGATATTCGCGTGCTGGAGCGGCCGAAGTAGAAAATTCCGACTGGATTTTTTGCCGCCAGGTAAAAAATATTGATCTCGTTTCTTTTTTGCGGATTTCTCTTGATGCCGGTGAAGCCGAAGCAATTGCTCTGGCTAAAGAAACCAAAGCGGATTTATTGTTAATAGAGGCATCTGCAAAAAGTCTAAATCCGGAATTAAGTGTACAAGTTAAATTGTGCAAATGTCTGATTTTATTTAAAACTTAACACTTAACAACTTAAAACTGCCTGCAAAAAACACTTTTTTGCAGGCACATCTTAATAGATGAAAGTGATGGCCGGAATATTGCGGGCTCTGTGGATTTGAACTTGACCGGAACTGTAGGCATTTTACTGCGCTATCATCAGGGATGCCCTGATGATTTTAAAGAGGCACTTGATGAGCTACTGATGCATGGTTTTCGGTTAAGTGACCAAGTATATCAGAAAATTATTGGCCTTGCGTAATCTTTAATTAATACATTCCCAAAACTGGAGTTTGGTAACGAGAGGTTGGTTCGGGGACTGCAGAAATGGCACGGTTCAAGTATCCGAACCCGCTCCTCAAGTCCCAAATGGCAGCCGTACAATACTGCTTTGGTTACTTCCCAATCCCGGCTAGGCCCAGAGAGTTGGCAGGAAGATGCACAGCGCCGGGGGCGTTTGGTGGAGATTGCCGCCGGGGCTCATATCGTTAATCAGGCCGGGGAAGAGGGGATTCAGGTCTATTATTGGCGGGAAAAGGGAAAAGAGGTGGATTTTGTTTTGCAAAAGGGTCCGCGTGTTGCGGCTATTGAGGTAAAAAGCGGGACCGTTGCTAAAACATATCCGGGGTTGAATTTGTTTCGCAAGAGATGTCCCGAGGCTACCGCATTCGTTATCGGCGGGGCGGAGGGCATTTCTCTGGAAGACTTTTTACGCTCCAGGCTGAAAGACTACCTGTAGAAGATTAAAAGTCGTTGAAAGTATTGCCTGTTTGCGCGGGTATATGTTTTTAGGGTGGAATTGATTTTCCTATATCTTAACCGTCAGGATATTTTCGTTTCCCTGCCGCTTGTATTGTATGTCCCGGGTCATCTGTCGGACCAGATGGATGCCCAGGCCGCCTATAGGGCGGTCCTCAAGTCCGGCCTCGGTATCCGGGGGATCGTTTTTCAAGGGATTGAATCCCTCCCCGCTGTCCACGAATTTTATTGTCCTGGACCCGTCGTTGTTTATTTTCCAGCCTACATGCACCGGTCCTGTATGGTGGTGTTTATAGGCATGATTAACTATGTTGAGCATTATCTCTTCCAAGACAAGCCGTATTTTGGAATATAAATCCGCTTCCTCTTCCCTGTTGGCCAGGTGGGAACAAATTTTTTCCAGGGCCTTTTCCAGCTCTTCCTGGTTTGCCGGGAAATAGACCCACTCAAGCTCCTGTCCTTGTTCAGGCAAGTGCTTCCTCCAGAGTCCCATGGATGGCGAAGAGAGAGCCGAATCCGGAAATGTCAAAGACTTCCTTGACCATGCCCTGGAGATTGCAAAAGGAAAAGTTGCCCCCTTCCCCTTTAAGCTTCTTACCTATGGCAAGAATGCTGCGCAAGCCAGCGGAACTAATGTACTCCAGGCCGGAGAGATCCACTACAATATCCTTTGTTCCGTCGTTTATCAGGTCTTCGCATTTTTGCTCGAATTCGGATGAAGTATTGGCATCCATGCGACCCGATGCCCATAAAACAACTCTTTGTCCTCTTTTTTCGGTCTGAAATTCCATAGGTTCTCCTTTATATGCATTTTTATCTTTATATTTTCTACAACTCCTATATATGGAAACAGTCTTTAACTCAAGGCGCTTTGAATAAGTTTCTCGAATACGGCATTTATAGACGCTATTGCAAAGGATCGAATTGTTAATTGCACATACAGATTGAATTCAACAATTATCTGATTTATTTGAAATTTTTAGTTTAAGACTTAACGCTGTCTGCAAAGATATATTTTTTTTGAGGCGCATATTTATATTCAGCCGCGCAAGCTCTTTAATTTTTTTCTTATCCAGGCGAGCAGGGCAGGTTCTTTACCTTCCTCTTTTGGGTGGTAGAAAGTCCTGTTTAACAGATTCTGCGGCAGATAATCCTGACTTATCCAGGAGCCGGGATAGGAGTGCGGATATTTGTAGCCCTGTCCGTATCCCCATTCCTTCTGTAGGCTTGTGGAGGCGTTGCGCAGGTGGAGAGGCACCGGCTGCGGCCCGTTCATGCGAACCTCTTTTTGTGCAGCTAGATAGGCGGCGTAAGTGGAGTTGGATTTGGGGGCGAGGGCAAGGTAGACAACTGTTTCCGACAGGGGAATGAAACCTTCGGGCATGCCCACCATGTCCACTGCCTGCTGGCAGGAAACAGCAATGTTCAGGGCCTGCGGATCTCCCAAACCAATATCCTCGGAAGAGGAGAGTATGAGCCTTCGACATATAAAACGCGGGTCTTCCCCGCTTTCCAATAGACAGGCGAGGTAATAGAGCGCGGCGTCAGGATCGCTGCCTCGAATGGATTTGATCAGCGCCGAGGCCAGTTCGTAGTGCTGGTCCCCGTCCCTGTCCCCCCGGATGACCACCTCGGGCAGGGCAGCTTTGAGGTTTTCCGGCTTCCATTTTTCTTTATCCAGACTGGCGGTGTGCTCCACTAAATTGAGCAGAGTGCGCGCGTCTCCGCCGGCAACGGAAGCCAAGAGCTCCAGGCTTTCCTCTGGTAGGGAAATCCCCAGGGTTTTCATACCTTTCTGGGCTATCTCCACCATTTCCGCCTGGTTCAGGGCCCTTAGGCGCAGGACATTCATCCGGGAAAGGAGTTGTTTGGTTACGCTGAAAGAGGGGTTTTCCGTGGTAGTGGCCAACAGAGTTATTTCCCCTTTTTCCAGGAGGGGAAGGAAAAAGTCTTGCTGGGCCTTGGAGTACCTGTGCAGCTCGTCCAGGATAAGCAAGTCCAGTTGGGAAAGCTTTTTGCGCAAAGCAGAGATGCCGATTTCCGGAGCACTGTATCTTTCGAATCGGAGATTCGATCCCTGGGCCAAAAGGAGACCGAATGTGGACTTTCCGCAACCCGGCGGCCCAAAAAACAAGGTGCTTTGGATGTTCTTGTTCTGCAGCATGGCCCGCAGCTTTGCTTTGAGGTGGCTCTGCCCCGTAAAGTCATCGATCTGCTGCGGTCGAATCTTTTCTGCTAGCGGTCTTTTTTCCGACAATTTGCGTCCTTTATATTGAGGCCTCCTTTATGGCCTGGGTTAGCTTCTCCTGGTCTTCCTTGAACAATTTGTAGTTCAGGGAGTCTTCCAGGGCCTGCTTACTGGCTTCGATTATATTGAAGCACACGCCCACGGTTATCCATTTATTCTTGTGGTCTCCGGATTCGATAAGTACCCGCACGCGGGATGCGGTACCGGAATATTCGTCGTTTTCCGGTGTAAACACCCGGACCTTGAAATCGAGGAGATGCATTTCCGAAAGTGAAGGGTAGAATCTTTCCAAGGCCTTGCGCAGGGCATTATCCAGGGCGTTAACCGGTCCTTTGCCGCTGGCCGCGGTATGTTCGAGCATCCCGCCGACCTTGACCATGACAGTTGCTTCGGAGATGGGGGATTCGTCTTCTTCTCTTTCGGTCTCCAAAACGCGGAAGGCCTGCAGGGTGAAGTAATTGCGGCAGCGGCCCAGAGTGCGGTTCAAAAGTAGCTCGAATGAGGCATCCGCTGCAGCGAACTCGTATCCTTTGCTTTCCAGGTCCTTGAGTTTGGCCAGAAGATCCAGGACAAAGGGATCGTCCTTGTCCAGATTAAATCCGTACTGGCGTGCCTTGAATTGGATATTGCTCTGCCCCGCCAAATCGGAGAGGAGTATACGCTGCTTGTTTCCCACGGATTCCGGGATGATATGTTCATATGTCCGGGGATTCTTGCGTACAGCGCTTACGTGGATACCCCCCTTGTGCGCGAAAGCCGATTTTCCGGTAAACGGTTGACGGTGGAAGGAGCGCAGGTTGCAGACCTCGGAGATGAAGTGCGAGGAAGGGGTCAGCATACTTAACTGTTCTTCACTCAAGCATTTCTTGCCCATTTTGAGCTGTAAAGTGGGGATTATGGAGCAAAGGTTGGCATTCCCGCAGCGTTCCCCGTAGCCGTTTATGGTCCCCTGCACGTGCTGGATTCCGCATTCTACGGCATTCACCGAGTTTGCCACTGCAAGTTCAGAATCGTTGTGCGCATGGATGCCCAAAGCGGCATTGGGGATTTCCTTTTGGATTTGGCCCACTATGTCGGTAATCTCCGAAGTTAGTGTTCCCCCGTTGGTATCGCAAAGAACAAGGACATCAGCTCCGGCCTCATGAGCCCTTTTCAGGCAAGAAAGGGCGTATTCCCGGTTGGCCTTGAAACCGTCGAACAGATGCTCGGCATCGAAAAACACCTCTTCCACACTTTCCTTTAAAAAAGCCACCGACTGCCCGATCATATCCAGGTTGTTCTCATTAGTGGTGCGCAGTGCCTCGTGGACATGCACCTCCCATGTTTTGCCGAAAATGGTTATGGAATCGGTCTGGGCGTTGATAAGTGCCTGGAGATTGGGATCGTTTTCCGGTTTGCTTTTGGGAGAGTGGGTGCTCCCGAAAGCGGTTACTCGGGAATTTTTCAGATTATAGTGCCTTATTTCCTCAAAATATTTCTGGTCCTTGGGGTTGGAATAGGGCCAGCCTCCCTCGATATAGTGGATCCCTAGCTCGTCCAGTTTATGGGTGATCCGTAATTTGTCCTGGGTAGAGAGATTGACATCTTCGGCCTGTGTTCCGTCCCGCAGAGTTGTGTCATAAATGCAGACTTTGTTCATGGCTATTCCGCGTATACCGAGTCTTGTTGGGCATGATTGAGCCCAAACGCTTCATGCAAGGTCCGAACCGCCAACTCCGTGTATTTGGCTTCAATAAGACAGGAAATTTTTATTTCCGAGGTGCTTATTATTTGGATGTTGATGTTCTCGTTTCTTAGCGCAGAAAAGGCAATAGAGGCCACACCGGCGTGGTTGCGCATCCCCACTCCGATAACCGAGACTTTGGATACCTGCATATCCCGGCTGATCTCTTGGGCTCCCAGATCCTCTTTTAGCCCGTTCAATATCTGCATTGTTTCCTCTATATTCCCCCGGGGCACGGTAAAGGTCATGTCCGTGCGCCCTTCCCGGCTGGGGTTCTGCACGATCATGTCCACAACTATATTTGCAGCGGAAAGTGGTTCGAAAAGCTTGGCCGCTACTCCGGGCTCATCATAGACGTCCACCAGAGTGACCAGGGCCTGATCCTTGTCGTATGCCACTCCGGAAACCATTGCGGATTCCATTTCTTCATCCTCCTGTGTGACTAGTGTCCCTGAATTTTCGCTGAATGTGGATTTGACCATTATCGGTACATGGTATTTCTTGGCGAATTCCACTGATCTGATCTGCAGTACTTTGGCCCCCATGCTGGCCATCTCCAGCATTTCGTCGTAGGAGATTTTGGTGATTTTGTGTGCATCGGAACAAATATTGGGGTCGGTGGTGTATACACCGTCCACATCCGTGTATATTTCGCAGAGATTAGCTTCAAGGGCTGCCGATATGGCCACTGCGGAAGTATCCGAACCACCTCTGCCCAGCGTGGTCAATCTTTGTTCGCAGTCCGTGCCCTGAAAACCGGCTACAACCAGGACATCGTATTGTTCCAGGCTCTTGTCGAAGCAGTTTTCGTTTATGTCCAGTATCCTGGCTTTGCCGAAGTCCTTGTCCGTGTGGATGGGGATCTGGTGTCCCAATAGAGAACGGGCCCGGATCCCGTGTTTATGCAAAAGCATGGTAAAAAGGGCCACAGAAGTCTGCTCACCCGTATTGAGCAGTACATCCATTTCCGCGGGGCTGGGGTTTTCATTCCAGGTCCGGGCCATCTCGAGCAGTCTGTTGGTTTCCCCGGACATTGCCGAAAGGATTACTACGACCTTGGAGCCCTGTCCCAGTACATGCAAGACTTTGTCCTTGACTTTTTCCATGCATTCCCGGTTGGCTACAGAAGTCCCCCCGAACTTCTGAACTACTATGTGCATTGATTTTCCTCCTGATATGGTATGCCCTTATATAACGCACGGCTAATAATACAGTTTATCAAATCTTCCCGGGATCCGGCAATGGCGATTTCCCGCCCTGGGGGACAAATGTTGAGAGCCAATTGGAGCGAGTTTTCCGGGTGGAGGTGTTCGGGCAAGTGGTTCCCCCATTCCACGAGTATTAACCGGTCCTCGGAAAGGATTTCTTCTTCCAGGTCGGGGTCCAGCCCAGTTTGTTCCAGGCGATACAGGTCAAAATGGGATACCGGCGGAAGGGTAGGGTAATGGTTGACCAGATTGAAGCTGGGGCTGGAAATTTCCGCGACATCACCTCCGGGTAGGGTACGGACTATTTCCCGGATCAAGGCTGTTTTCCCCGCTCCGAGTTCTCCTTTCAGAAGCACCGTGGGGTATGATTTCAGCCCAAGTAGGCAATGTACGAGGCATTGCGCGAGAGTGCAAGTCTGCTCCTTGTTGTTCAAGGTAAAATACTGCAATGACATTATGAATATATGGAGCGGAGCACGTCTTCCTTGCCCAATATGCCCACAAGCTTTTCTTCTTGTACCACGGGCAGGGTATGGAATTTGTTGTCCGCCATCAGCTGGGCTACTTTTTCCAGAGGGGTCTCTGGTTCAACATGAACCGGCTCCGGGGTCATGGCCTGTTCCACCTGGGAGGCGGTCATTTTTTCCACTTCCTTTTCTATTTTGGAAAATGAAGTCAGGGGAAGTATGCCGTCAAGCACCGTAAAAATGGTGGGTAGAGGGAACTTCTTCTGCATTGCCACCAGATCGCTTTGGGTGAGGATACCTAGCAGTTTGTTGTCTTCATCCACTACCGGAAGGCCGTTAATATGTTCTTCCAAAAGTAGTTTAGCGGCTCCGGCTATGTCTTCCCGGGGGCCGATTTTTATCGGGTCTGTACTCATAACGTCTTTTGCCTTAAGCATCTTTGACCTCCGTTAGGATTTCAGGAAGACAGTGGGCGATCTCCTGGGCTGTATTCCCCCGGTAAGGGTATTTTTCCTTTAATTTCTTTCCGGTCAGGCTATGCCAGAATACGGCGGTAGCCGCAGACTCCAGGGCTTGGTAGCCTTGTCCCATAAGGCTGCCGATTATCCCCCCCAAAACGTCTCCGGCTCCGCCCAGAGCCAGGTTGGGGACTGCAAAGGGGGAAATAAGGAAGGGATGCCCCGGAGCGGCAATGATAGTCCCTGCCCCTTTCAGCACTAGCTTGGAATGGAATCTGTTTATGAAGTCCTGTGCAAATCCGGCCCGATCCAAGTTGATATCCTTGGAAGTGACCGAGAAAAATCTGGCCATCTCCCCGGGATGAGGAGTGAAAATCACATCGGATTTGTTTGCTATACGGTTGAACAGGGTGTGGTCCCGGGCAAAAAAATACAGGGCATCGGCATCGAACACGGTCTTGGGATGCATATTATCCAGATAGGCCAGCAAAAGCCGGCGAGAATTCTCCGTACGGCCAAGACCGGGGCCGAATATTACGGAATCCGCACGGGAAACAGCCTCGACCACCTTGTCCAGGGATTCGGGAGACCAGTCCACGCCATCTCCCATGGGCAGGGTCATAATATCCGGCCATCCCGCTTTGATCTCTGTGGACAAATTTGGCGGACAGGCTATTGTGGTTAAACCGGAACCGGACCTTATGGCACCCAGGGCCGAGAGCATGGGGGCCCCGGTTAACCCGGGGGAACCGCCAAATATTACTACATGGCCAGCATTCCCCTTATGCATGGTTTTGGCCGGGGGAGAAAGTTTTTCCATGTTTTTGCTGGTTAAAGCAAAATGGGCCGGGGGGTTTTCTTGTTTGACCTGTTTGGGGATGCCGATTTTCCCCACATGCATATCACCTACGAAATCATAAGCCGGAGGCAGAGCTGTACCCAGCTTGGCCTCCTCGAAAGTTACCGTGGCATCAGCCTTAATTGCCAGAGGGGATGGTTCCCCGGTGATCCCGTTTATGCCGGAGGGAATATCCAGAGACAGTATGAAACTGCGGGATCTGAGTTTGTTTATAGCTTTGATCCAGGCGAGGTAATCCTCACGTAGCGTACCGTTGAATCCGGTCCCTAATAGTCCGTCAATCACAATGTCCACATGTTTTAAAAAGTCCAGATTGTAATCCGGAAGGTACATCATGGTTACGCCCATTTTTTCCAGAAGGGAGCGGTGATAGCCGGAAGTAGGGCCGTATTCCTCCTTTTTCTTGGCGTGCAGGACCATTACCGTAGTTTCCTGGTTGGCCAAGTGTCTGCCAAGAGCAAAGGCGTCTCCACCATTGTTACCGGAGCCGGCGAAAATCAATGCAGACTTGTTTTTCAATGAGCCGTAGCGGTCTTTTAAGAAGTAAAGGGCTTCCCGGCTGGCGTTTTCCATGAGGATTTCCGGGAGAATACCGAATTCCTGGATGGTCTTTTCATCCCATACAGACATTTCCTGGGGTGTTGGTAATGGCACTTGCATGATTTGTTTCAAGATGGTTTAAGGTTATTGGTTCGTACTGATGCGCCTGCAAAAAATATGTTTTTGCAGGCAGTTCTAGGTTGTTAAGGGTTAAGTAAAAAACAGGGGTTTGCAGAATTTAACCGGATAATAACTAATTCGAGTGCTTAACCTTCCAGTATAACCACCGCCACACTATTATCTCTGCCGTGGGATAGGGATAAATGGGCTATTTGTCCACCGATTTGCCGGAAAGTATGCTCCGCAACGCCCAGAAATGCGATTTCCGGTTTCCCCGAGGGGGCAGAATCAATCTGCATGTGCCGAAAGGTTATTCCCTGGGCAAATCCAGTACCCAAGGCTTTGACCGCAGCCTCCTTGGCCGCGAATCTGGAGGCCAAGTAAGAAGGAGAAAACCCCTTGCCGGTGTTGGCCTGTATTTCCTTAGTAGTCAGAATCCTTTCCGCAAACCTGTTCCCGAAGCGCTCCCAGGAACGGGCGATACGTTCATTTTCTACTATATCCAGACCCATTCCTAAAATCATCGACTGATCTCGAGTTGAACTCTTCACGTGTACCTACTCGGTAAATCCGGAAATAATTGTAGCCATGTCGGCTACTGCCCTGCTTATGCCCACCATGCACGCCCGGGAGATAATGCTGTGCCCGATAGAATATTCCCAGATTCCCGGAGTGCGGGCAAAGGCCTTGATATTGTGATAATTCAGGCCGTGTCCTAGATTGACTCGGAGTCCAAAATCCTGGCCCAGTTTTACCCCCTCAAGGACTTTTTCCAGTTCCTGGTGCTGTTTTGCCGGATTGGGGGCATCGGCATAATGCCCGGTATGCAGCTCTATATAATCCGCGCCGATGCTTCGGGCGGCTTCTATCTGGGTTTTGTCTGGGTCTATAAACAGGCTGGTTCTTATCTGTTTTTCTTTAAGTGGGTAAAAGAATTCCCGAAGTCTCTTTTCTTGGGAGGCACAGTCGAGCCCTCCTTCCGTGGTGAGTTCTTCCCGCTTTTCCGGTACCAGACAGACCATATCCGGAACCGTTTCCAGAGCTATTTCCTGCATTTCATCTGTGGCGGCCATCTCTAAATGCAGGCCTGTCTTTAGTGTGCCGCGCAGCAGTTGGACATCACGATCTTGGATATGCCTGCGGTCCTCCCGGAGATGGACAATTATTCCCTGTGCTCCGGAAATCTCCGCGAAGTGGGCCGCTGTTATTGGGTCCGGCTCAATTCCGAGTCTGGCTTGGCGTAAAGTGGCTATGTGATCGACATTTACTATCAGGACTGGCATATTACCTCCAAAGCCTCTTAAATGAGCCAATTTTCATTACAGTTTGTTAAAAGTCAAGGAAAACAGGAGGGCACGGACAATTTTATATCCGCTTAAGTGATAAACGTAGCTGCTGCGGAAATGATACAGCGCCCCGGGATACGGATATCCCCGCTATTTGGAGCATGTATACCGTTTTTTGTCCCAGCAAAAAAATAGTTGAAATATATTCAAACTTCTGGATATATTCAAAGCGGTGATATGTTTAGAAATGGAGAATTCGGCCGATTGTTTATTCGGCCTTTGACGAAGCGCTTGGATTTGATAGCTTTCATAAATGAATGACCAATACCCATTGCATACAATAGGCAACATTTATTTGGGTTTTATTATTTATTTAGTCTGTTCTTTTAGGGGGGCTACAATTTTGGAAAATTTGGATTGCTATGGTAGAGTAGCAATTTTGAGGGATATTTTTATTTTAGGGAGCATATATGGAAGTCGAAGGACTTGATCTCAGGAAGTTTCTGGCTCCGGAGTTTGTGTACGGAAATGGGGCCCGGTTTTTGGCTGCGAATTATGTCGCCAAATTGGGGGTGGAAAAAATTATGCTCGTTACCGACCCTGGGGTGATGGAGGCCGGATGGACGGAAGACGTGTATAACAACCTGATAGAGGCCGGCATCAAATGCCAGGTTTTTAGCGAAATTCAGCCCAATCCCCGGGAAAAGCAGGTTATGCATGGCGCGGAAGTATACCGGGATAGCGGGTGCGAAGCGTTATTGGCCGTAGGTGGCGGGACTCCTATGGATTGCGCCAAAGGCATAGGGATTGTCATTTCCAACAAAGAGCACATCCTGGATTTCGAGGGAGTTGATTTGGTAAATGTTCCTTTGCCTCCACTTGTATGTGTCCCCACTACGGCCGGTAGTGCCGCGGATGTGTCACAGTTCGCAGTGATTACCGACTCCGGGCGCAGAGTCAAGACCTCTATAGTAAGCAAGGCTTTGGTTCCGGACTTGGCCTTGATAGATCCGGGAACTACCCTGACCATGGACCGTGATCTGACTGCGGCCACAGCCATGGATGCCTTGACCCATGCAATAGAAGCATATGTTTCTCCTGTTCATTCTTCGGTAAGTGATGTGCACGCCCTGCGCTCCATAAATCTGGTTTCTGAAAACCTGGGAAGGGTAGTTAACGAGCTGGACAATATGGATTTGCGCAACAATGTGATGCTTTCCAGTCTACATGCCGGACTGGCTTTTTCCAACGCCATTCTTGGTGCGGTGCATGCCATGGCCCATAGCCTTGGGGGCTATCTGGATTTTGCCCATGGAGATTGTAACGCCTTGCTCCTGGATAGTGTTGTTTATTATAATTTTGATGCCCAGCCCGGGAGGTACCGAGAAATTGCCTGGCAATTGGGGCTAGATACTCAAAACAAAAGGGATGAGCAGTTAAGGGAAGAATTGCCACAAAAAATAGTTGATTTACGGGAATCTGCCGGCCTTACTGCCTCTTTGGGTGATTTGGGGCTTAAAAGGGAGGATATCCCGGTGCTTGCCAAAATGGCTATGGAAGACGCCTGCATGCTGACCAACCCGAAAGAACTTACATCCCGAGACGTGGAAACGATATATGCCAGAGCGCTTTAAAAATAAGCAGAAAAAATTGCTCAATCAACTGATTGGCCTGGGCCCGGATTCCATGCAGAAGAGTTATTATCCGGAACTCATGTCCAAGGTTCAAGAGTTGAAGCGTTTTCGGGATATGCTGGACCATATAAACGACTTGCTTTTGTTGGTCGAGCTACCTGAAGGGCGCATCTTTGATTTGAATAAAACTGCTGCTTCGGTCCTGGGCTATGAATCGGAAGAAATGCGGGGCATGCATCTTTCGGACCTGTTTGATGAAGAGATGGGGAAAAAAGTCAACGCCCATCTTTTTACCAGCAATAATGCCGGAGGAGTCCTGGAAGTGGATATTAGGCATAAGAATGGGGATTTTATTTCCGCCCAGCTGAATACCACTGTAGTGCAGGAAAATGAGGAGCATTTGGGGATTTTGGTTATACGGGACATCACTGAGTCAGTACAGACCCGCAACGCCTTGGTCCGGCAGCGGGCCTATTTTGAACAACTGTTCGCCAACGCACCGGTGGGCATCGCCCTTTTGGATAAAAAAGGTAAGGTCTTGGATGTAAATGCCTGTTTTGAGGAAATGTTCGGATATATCCGGGAAGAATTGATCGGGAATGACGTGGATCTACTTCTGGCTTCCGGGGATATGATGGAAGAAGCCCGCAATTTTACCCGGAAAGTGGACTCTGGGGAAAAGGTTTCCGGAGAAACTTGGCGTACGCGGAAAGACGGGGAATTGGTCCGGGTAAATCTTCAGGGTTTTCCGATTTATTTTCAGGGGGAAGTCAGCGGAGTTATCGGGCTTTATGAAGACATTTCGGAGAAAAAACGCCTGGAACAGGAAATGGTCAAAAGCCAGAAATTGGAATCGATTGCCTTGCTTGCCGGGGGGATCGCTCACGATTTCAATAACCTGGTATCCGGACTGATGGCCAATTTATCCATGGTGCGTTTTTACGAAAAAAACAACAAGCAGGTACTGGATGTTTTGACCAAGGCGGAAAACGCCTGTTTGCGTGCCCGCGACATGACCCAGCAGCTTCTGACTTTTTCCAAGGGCGGAGAGCCGGTACGCAATGTGTTTTATTTGCAGGGCCCCCTTCAGCAGACAGTGGATTTTGCCCTGAGTGGTTCCAATGTTTTGTGCAAAATGGATATAGATGAGGATTTGAGGCCTTTGTTCGCTGATCAGGGACAGATAAACCAGGTGATTCAAAATTTGGTAATAAATGCGGATCAAGCAATGGCCGGCGGCGGGGAGTTGATTATCCGGGCCAGGAATATAGATTTGGATAAAGGAACTGTTTTGCCCCTAGAGCCGGGCAAGTATGTTTTATTGATCGTGAGTGATAATGGCGCGGGGATAAATCAACAATACCTGGACCGCATTTTCGACCCCTATTTTTCCACTAAGGATGAAGGCAGTGGGCTGGGGCTGGCGATTGTCTTTTCCATAGTAAATAAGCATGGCGGTTGGATCCAGGTATTTTCCGAACCCGGACAAGGAACGGATTTTTATATTTATTTGCCGGCCACGGAGAGGGAAGAGGAAGAAAAACTGTGTGCCGAAACTGATAAGGAGTGGACCAAAGCCAGGATCCTTTTTATGGATGATGAAAAGGACTTGGCTGAGGCTACCTCCAATCTCCTGCGGGAAATCGGTTATGAAGTGACCACAGTGTACAATGGTCGGGAAGTAATGGATGAATATTCACGCCAACTTAATTCCGGGGAGCCGTATGATGTGGTGGTTATGGATCTGACTGTGCCCGGAAATATGGGAGGGAGGGAGACTCTCAGGGAACTTCTCAGGATCCACCCTGATGTGCGGGCCATTGCCTCTAGTGGCTATTCCAATGATCCGGTTATGGCCCGGTTTTCGGATTACGGTTTTCAGGCGGCCCTGCCCAAGCCGTATAAAATAGAAGAACTGGACCGGGTGACTCAGGAGGTTTTGAAGAAGGGATGATTATCAATCACGCACCATTGTCTTTTCAGAGTTTCCCCTCTGTCTGCCCAAGGGCAAACTCTGTGCCAGACAGGGGGAGGGAAGGATGTCAAATGAGGGTTTGGGACAAGTATACTTCGCCGGAAAACCTGCGAAGGAGCAACACGGACTTAAGATGTTAATAAAGGGAGGGAGTTATGGAACATTCAATTGGTATTGAAGGTATGTCCTGTGAGCATTGTGTCCGCGCAGTGGAGCAAGCGCTGGGTAAAGTCCAGGGCGTGGAGAATGTCCGGGTCAGTTTGGAAAATAAAGAGGCAAAGATTGAGGCCGCTTCAGATGTGGATATGGAGGAGGTGAAAAAAGCGGTGGAAGAGGAAGGATACAAGGTACACTGGTAGTGTTTTTTGCGAATTTTTCCCCCAAAGGATTGATATCCTCCCTTCTTTGAAAGAAAGGATGTTAATTGGTTTCCATCCGGAAATGACCCTTTTCCATTTTAACGGCGTCGATTTTCGTAATTATTTGATCACGTATTAGGATACGCTAGCTCCTAATTACTTAATTTCCTTGTGAAGCAAAAAAAATCTTATTTTCGAATAAGAACTAATTAAAAAGGGAGGGAAGCCCGAAAACTGCGGGGAGGTTAGTATGGAGATCAAAAGGATTCTGTGTGGCGTGGATTTTTCTTCTGTCAGCCCCAAAGTGGCACATTATGCTATATCTTTTGCCGCCAAGTTCCAGGCCAAAGTTTATTATTTGTATGTCTCCCCCACTATGACCCAGTATATTGGCATGCATATACCCCAGGTAACAGTCAATGATTTTGCTCAGGAACTGGAGCGTAACGCAAGTAAAATGATGGAGGATTTCGCGGATAGACACAAGGATGGTCAGGAGGCAGAAGGATTGGTCAAAAGCGGATATCCGGTTGAGGAGATTTTGAAAGTGGCTGATACCAAGCAGGCGGACTTGATAATTATCGGAACACACGGCCGCAAGGGGATTGATAAGATGGTTTTCGGGTCTGTGGCGGAAAAAGTGATAAAGTCCGCAAAAATTCCGGTTTTGACTGTAAGCCCTTAAGGAGGCAAAAAATATATATTTTGCGGGCGGATCCGGAATATGCGGTTTAGAAAGCGGATACATAAGGGCTTACGTTTGAACAAATGACAAAAAAGACTATATAGTTTCCATCCGGAAATGGACCTTTTCCATTTTAGCGGGGTCAATTTTCGTAATTATTCGATCACGTATTAGGATACGCTAGCTCCTAATTACTCAGTTTCCTAGTTAAACAGAAAAAAATCTCATTTCCGAATTGGAAAGGTGATATTTCTAAACCCGGAAATTTTTGTATTTCCGGATAGGAACTATATAACACTGCCTTGCACTTAGTGTCTAACTCCGTGCGGCGCAAGTACAAGGTAGGGGCCGAGAGCCGCGGGAAAATGTTGCCCTGCGGCTTTTTCTTGTCTTTTCCCGGACCACGTCAGTTGCGTTTGTGCCGGTATATACCTATATTGTATTTTGGTGTTTGGTGGTTTAGTATTTATGGCGGAGGTATTTTTATGGGTAATTTTGAATTTACTTTGACGGAACAGGAAAAGGATTATTTGCGTAATCTGGCTTGGGAAAGCATTTCCAGCCGACTGGGAATGCGAGAAGAGCAGGAGTTTACTCCCCCAGTCTCGGACAGGATGGAGGAAAAGCTAGGGGCTTTTGTTACTTTGAAGAAAAATGGGCGTCTTAGAGGGTGTATAGGGAACGTGGTTGGAGATATCCCCTTATGGAAGACAATTATAAAAATGGCCGAATCGGCCGCCTTTGAAGACCCTCGCTTCCCTCCCATAAATAAGGATGAATTTACTCAACTGGAAATCGAGATTTCCATTCTGAGCCCCTTTGAACGGGTGGAGGATATTCAGGCCATAGAGCCGGGTCGGGATGGGCTTTTGGTACGCAAGTCCTGGCATTCCGGATTATTGCTTCCCCAGGTAGCTACTGAGTGGGGATGGGACAGGGAGACTTTTTTGGCCCAGACTTGTCAAAAGGCCGGACTCCGCGGGGATTGCTGGAAAGATACGCAAACAGAAATATTTTGGTTCCAGGCAGAGGTCTTTTAGGGTCCCGGCTATGATCAGGATAACAGAGATATTGGACAAGGCCGGGGAGTTTATCTCCAATCCAGGTGACCTGGCGCTTATACAAAAGGCGTATGTCTTTTCCGCATCGGCCCATGCAGGACAGATACGTCTCAACGGGGAACCTTATCTTTCGCACCCCCTGGAAGTCACCAATATCCTGGTCAATATGCACTTGGATACAGCGACAATTGTTTCCGGACTGCTCCATGACACTGTCGAGGATACGGATACGGATATAAGCGAGATAGAGGAAAAATTCGGCGGTGATGTGGCCCAAATAGTCAATGGAGTGACCAAAATCAGCAAAATGCGCTTTGAGTCCAAGGAAGAAGCCCAGGCGGAAAATATCCGCAAGATGATCCTGGCCATGGCCGACGATCTCCGGGTGATAATGGTCAAGCTGGCCGATAGGCTGCACAATATGCGCACACTGGAATATCAAAAGGAGATAAAGCAAAAGGTGGTTTCTCAGGAGACCCTGGAGATCTACGCCCCTCTGGCCAATCGCCTGGGGCTTTATAAAATAAGGACCGAGTTGGAAGACTTGAGTCTCCGTTATACCAATCCAGATTTGTATTTTCAGATAAAAGAGGGGATAGAGCAATATCAAAAGGATGCCGAGGAATACATAAATAAGGTCTGCGATCTTCTGCGTTCCTTACTGGATGAGAATAATATATCTGGACGGGTTACCGGCAGGGCCAAGCATGTATACAGTGTATGGCACAAAATGCGGCAACAGCAGTTGAATCTGGACGAAGTACACGACCTGATAGCTTTTCGGGTCTTGGTGGATTCTTTAAAGGATTGTTATTCAGTGCTGGGGGTGGTCCATTCCAAATGGAAGCCAGTACCCGGGAAGTTCAAGGATTACATCTCCATGCCCAAGGCCAATATGTACCGCAGCTTGCATACTACTGTTATCGGCCCGGAGGGAGATAGGATCGAGATACAAATAAGGACCCATGAAATGCACCAGTTGGCCGAATACGGTGTGGCTGCGCATTGGAAGTACAAGGAGAACGGGCAGGTCAAGGAGAAGGATGCGGAACGCTTCACCTGGTTGCGCCGGATTTTGGACTGGCAGGAAGAACTAAAGGATCCCCGGGAATTCATCGCCTCGCTGCGATTCGATCTCTTCGAGGACGAAGTCTTTGTTTTTACACCGCAAGGAGAAGTCAAGGAGTTGCCAGAAGGAGCGACTCCGGTTGATTTTGCCTATATGATCCATTCCGAGGTGGGTGACCATTGCTCCGGTGCCAAAGTCAACGGACGGCTTGTCCCCTTGAATACCCGTCTAAAGAATGGGGATACGGTTCATATTATTACCGATCCTCACCGCCATCCCAGCCGGGACTGGTTGAAATTCGTGAAGACAGCCAAAGCCAGGACCAGGATTAAACACTGGATACGAAATGAGGAAAGGGACCGCAGCATTGCTTTGGCCCGGGAAGTATTGGAAAAGGAAGGACGTAAGCTAGACATTAATCTGAACAAGGCGATCAAAGAAGGGTACATGGAAGAACTGGCCAAGGAGTTTTCCTACAAGTCCGTGGACGATCTTTTGTCCGCTGTAGGATACGCCGAGCTGACCCCGCGCCAAGTATTGAATCGTTTGTATGCCAGGGTTAAAGGGGGTAAAGAGGACAGAAAGGATAAGAAGCGCGGAGAAGAGGAGGTAAAGACTCCCGCGCATTCGGGCAAGGGCGCGGATCAAAACCTGCAACGTGAAGGGGTGTCCATTAAAGGGGTCTCCGATATAATGGTCCGTTTTGCCCAGTGTTGCAATCCAGTACCCGGAGATCCCATTACAGGCTATACTACCCGGGGAAGGGGAGTGACCATTCATCGTCAGGATTGTCCAAATATGCAGAGGGTGGAACCGGAAAGAGTGCTGGAGGTCTTTTGGGAAAGCGAGGGTGGAAATTCCTTTCCGGCGGAGATCAAGATCATCTGCAGGAACAAGCGGGGAGTTCTGGCTGAGGTCTCCGGTATATTCTCCAAGGAGGAGATAGATATTGATTCGGGAGAATTTATATCCAACGTGGACGAGCGTTCCGAGCTAGATTTTACTGTTTTAGTACAGAACAGTTCTCATTTGTATAAAGTAATTGATAAAATCCGGGCCTTGGATTCGGTTCTGGAAATTACCCGAAAGACCAAATCGAATTGAGGAGAAAGGGTTGGTTCTATGAGGAAGGGATTCTTTTGGATTCCATTAGCCTGCTGAGTATTCCCGGATGTACCTGCAAAAAATATATTTTTGCAGGCAGTGTTAAGTTGAAAGTTTAAAGTAAAATCTGGATGTTGTTTAATCTAGGCGTACAGTCTTAAGTTATAATTTTTTGCAGTTGCGTCTTCCCGGCGCTCGAATTCCGATTTCGAGTATCTACCCTCTCTTAAAAGATCCCCAAGAACAGGAAAAAATTTCATTTCCGAATTGCAAAGGAGATATTTCTAAACCCGGAAATTTTTGAATTTCCGGATAAGGACTAGGTAGCGTCAGAGACTAGGGATCATAGGGCGTGCAAAAAAAACAAAGCGGCCGTTGCGGCCGCTTTGTTTTTCCCGGTAATTAAAAAATGGGGTTTTTCTCTTTTAATTTTAGTCTAGTTTCCATCCGGAAATGGTCCTTTTCCATTTTAAAGGCGTCAATTTTCGTAATTATTCGCTCACGTATTGAGATGTACTCACTCCTAATTACCTAATTTGCTTGTTAAACAGAAAAAAATTTCATTTCCGAATTGCAAAGGTGATATTTCTAAACCCGGAAATTTTTGAATTTCCGGATAAGAACTAGTCTATGAGGCCTGAACCAACTCCACTTCGAAATTCAAGTCAAAACCCGCAAGCGGATGGTTGGCATCCACAGTTATGTTCTCTTCGCCCACGGAAACGATAAAAGCCGGGGCTTCCTGGCCTTCCGGACTACGCAGCAATATCTGCTGTCCCTCTTCCTTGGGGATATCTGCAGGGAAATTCTCCGTGGGTACATCGAAAACCAATTCTTTGTTGTGTTCCCCGTAAGCGTCATCCTTGGATATGGTTACCTGGCGTTTTTCACCTACTTCCATGTCCCGTACCGTGTTCTCGAAACCCGTGATTACTTCGCCCTCGCCTAGGGTGAATTCAAGTGGGTCCCTGTCTTTGGAAGAGTCAAATTCTGTCCCGTCTTCCAGGGTTCCTGTGTAGTGTACCTTGATTTGTGTGCCGTCTTCAAATTTAGACATTGACAATTAATCTCCGTGTCTTTTTGCGGTATACCGCTTTTTCAAATTAAGTCCTCATGCGGATGTTGTATTGGCGAGCCACGGAAAAATGAAGTGGCTTCTTCTCCGCGTAGGCCCTCTGAGGACTTGGCGCTCTCACCTCTACAGCTAAATTAAGTATAGCGTTTTGGTTCGTCAACCATGTTTTTTTGTTTTTGTTGTTATCTATTTTTGAATATGGTCTGATTTATCCGGATTCGTTTAATTTTTTCGGAAAGACAATTTTGAGTCTGTTTTGAACTTTTTGGCGGATGATAAACCTAAGTTGTTACAGTACTTCTTTGAGGGTTATAAATGTGTATACTCTGCATTATGTATATCACCTAATCTAGACAGGTAGTTCTTGATATATAGATTTATATTCGGTGTATTTTTGCGTCTGCAAAAGATATTTTTATTGCAGACAGCTTAAATGCTCAAGTTTTAAGTGTAAAAAACTTAATATAGTTGTAAAATTTAATCCATGTATTAAACTTTAGCCTTCGTGTTTTTTTTATTTGCCTCTGTATTAAAATTTATAAAATGACAAATAAAAGTGACAATATTTTTGAATATATAGCTAATGATTTATTATTATTTTATCGTATATATTTTTTTCTTTATTTTTTTACAGTGGAACTTATATATTAGTAATACTATTTTAATTTTATAAAATATTAAATATTTTTTGTATATTTGCAAGATTAATATGTTAATGTGGAATAAAATTTTATTGATTCATTGCAAAATTGTATTTTCAGGAATTATTCTATTAGGATTCTTGCTTATTAATTATCTATATTTGTTGACAAAATTTTCTTGTTTGTATATTGGATTTCAGCTAATTGAGTATTATGTACCGAGGGGTTAAAGGTTATATGAGCGAGAAGTCGATATCTGCTTTGGTGGCTGAGGATGTGCATAAGAATTTCGGCGGGTTGGAGGTATTGAAGGGTATATCTATAGCTGCCAACGAGGGTGATGTCATTGCCTTGATCGGTTCCAGCGGCTCGGGAAAGAGCACTTTTTTGAGGTGTATAAACATGCTTGAAGTCCCGGACAAAGGGGCTATCTATGTCCGGGGAGAGCTGATAGAGCTGACCAAAAACCGTAAAGGGAAATCAGTCCCCAAAAGCAGTAAGCAGGTGGACCGTATCCGCACTAAGCTGGCCATGGTTTTTCAGCAGTTCAATCTCTGGTCGCACATGACTGTTATGGAAAATGTTATCGAGGCTCCAGTGCATGTTTTGAAAGAAAATAAAAAAGAAGCTAAAATCAGGGCCATGGAATTTTTGGAGAAGGTGGGAATTGCTGATAAAGCGGACAGTTATCCCGCTCATCTTTCCGGTGGACAGGAGCAACGGGCTGCAATTGCTAGGGCTTTAGCCATGGAGCCGGAGGTTATGTTACTGGACGAACCCACTTCCGCCCTGGATCCGGAATTGGTGGGAGAGGTGCTGGAGGTTCTGCGCCGTCTAGTCCGGGAAGGAAGTACCATGATTATTGCCACGCACGAGATGGATTTTGCCAAGGAAATGGCGTCGGAGGTGGTGTATATGTATGAGGGAGGCATAGAGGAACAGGGTCCTCCCTCTAAGGTTTTTGGAAATCCGGATTCAGAGCAGTGCAAAAAGTTTTTGGCCCGGTTTTTATAGTTTTAAACTAACAACCACAAAAAAGGGAGTTTGTTATGCGCGGAATTTTACGTTTGTTAGTCTGTTTGGTGGGCGTAATGTGCTTTACAGTTGGCGTAGTTCAGGCCAAGGACATTGAAAAGGTAAAAATTGGTACGGAAGGGGCTTATCCACCTTTTAATTATGTAGATTCCCAAGGTAATCTCAAGGGATTTGACGTGGATATCGCCAAGGCGCTTTGCAAGGCAATGGATGTAGAATGCGAGTTCGTGAAACAGGATTGGGATGGCCTGATTCCAGGTTTGCAGGCCAAGAAATTCGATGCGATTATAGCTTCCATGTCCATTACCGAAGAGCGCGATAAAAAGGTGGACTTTACCAATAAGTATTATCAGACTCCCGCTAAATTTGTAGCCCGCAAGGGGACAATCGAAGAGATCAACAGTGATACTTTGCAAGGCAAGGTCGTCGGAGTTCAGCGTGCAACCATCCATGAGAATTTTGTTCGGGGCAAATTTGGAGATTTGGTCGAGGTACGTCCTTATTCTACTCTGGAAGAGGCCAAAATGGATCTGAGATCCGGGAGACTGGACCTGGTGTGCGCAGACTCTGTGCCTTTGCAGGAGAGTTTACTGGATTCCGAATATGGAGACCAGTTTACTTTTGTAGGGCCGGATTATACTGCGGAAAAATGGTTCGGGGAAGGCATTGGAATAGCTGTACGCGAGGGAGAGGACAAACTGATAAAGATGTTCAACAAGGCTATTGAAAAGATCCGTGAAAACGGAACTTATCAGGAGATCAATTCCAAGTATTTCGATTTTGATGTGTACGGCGACTAATGTAAACTGTATTTGAACTAAGCGGGGGCTGTTTCGTTTAAGGAGGCGGTCTCCGTTTATTTAAAGTGCTTTTTGACCGGAAGAACTTAAAAGGTGCATAAGCGTGGTAATTTTTAACTATGCTGATCTCTTGCTCAAGGGATTTCAATTAACTGTCCTCGTGGGGCTGAGTTCCCTGCTACTAGCGATTATTCTGGGACTTTTCGGCTCTTGGGCCAAATTGACTTCTTCCGCATATGTCCGGGGAGCTGCCAACATATATACCACAGTATTTCGTGGCGTCCCCGAATTGGTGCTTATCCTCATGGTCTATTACGGTGTGCCCACCCTGATTCAGGAAGTATTATCCCAAGGTGGAGCGGAAGTGGTTATAAACTTTAATCCATTTATTTCTGGAGTATGTACTATTGGGGTTATATATGGGGCTTTTACTACCGAAGTTTTCCGTGGGGCTTATTTGGCTGTGGATAAAGGCCAAGTAGAAGCTGCCCGTTCCTTGGGAATGAGCCGGGCGATGGCTTTTAGGCGGGTAACATTGCCCCAGATGTGGCGCTTCGCCCTTCCCGGACTGGGAAATGTATGGATGGTTTTGATCAAGGCCACTGCCCTTGTTTCGGTAATTCAGCTCCCAGAGCTTATGCGCAATGCGGATATTGCCGCCAAAGCCACCCGTAAGCCCTTTACCTTCTATTTTCTCGCTTCCCTGATGTATTTGGTTATAACTATTGTCTCCCTTGTGATTCAGAACAAAGCGGAAAAATGGGCCAATAGAGGCGTGAGGAGGGCTTGATTTGACTGAACTGATTCTTGAAAGTCTTCCTCGCTTGCTTAGTGGTTCCTGGGTGACTGTTCAGCTTACTGCCTTGAGTGTTTTTTTTGGTATAATAATAGCGGTCCCTGCAGCCCTTATACGGAGTTCTCCAAACAAATTTTTAAATTTCCCCGTGCATTGCTTTACTTTTTATTTCCGCGGGACTCCCCTGCTGGTTCAGATTTATCTGGTTTACTATGGGAGTGGGCAGTTTTTTCAGTTCTTGCAGGGCATTGGCCTGTGGACCTTCTTTCAGGAGGCTTACTTCTGTGCGGTATTGACTTTGACCCTGAATACCGCAGCTTATACCGCTGAAATCCTGCGCGGCGGCATAGAAGCCGTACCTTTCGGGGAGATTGAAGCGGCCCGCGCCTGCGGTATGTCCAAAACTAAACTTTATAGGCGAATAATTATGCCCAAGGCATTCCGTATAGCTTGGCCCGCCTATACCAATGAAGTCATTTTCCTCCTTCAAGCTACTTCTTTGGTTTCTATTATTACCGTGATGGATATTACCGGGGTGGCCAGGGTGCTTTCGGCTAAAAACTTTGCCTTTTACGAGATTTTCCTGACTGCCTCTGCCCTTTATCTTGTCCTGGTATATGGAGTCTTGTTTATTTTTAAAACTATCGAGAAAAGGATTACCAATCATTTACGGCAACCCATGATGTCCGAATAGGTTGAATGGGCACTTTGGGGTTCCTCGACGTTTGATATGGATTTTCTCCGCCAGATTTTTTTAGATGCCAAGCTACCGCCCCGGTGTTTTCTAGGTCTTGGCAAAGGGGGATGGTTGCCCCCTCCGGTCTCTAGTTTTGAAAGGGAGAAAAAGTTTGGCAGCATTCAAGTTGGTAATTTTGCCAGTCTGCATCAAGAGCCCGATTCTCGGTCCGGTTTCCCCTTTTTGGCGGGACCAAGAAAACGCGCGGGCCTCTCGTTAAAAGCATCTAAAAAGATTAGGCGAAAAAAATATAAAAAATCCACACGCGCTGTGTTGAAGAGTCCACTTTGGATTGTCGTTAATTCCACAGGGTGGTGTTTACGCAGTCGGTCAAAATTTTTGTCTTGGTAAAACGCTAGTGGAATTGTTGACAATAAGTGCAATGCGCATTAAGTAATTTCTTTTTCGGGACGTAGCGCAGTCTGGAAGCGCACCTGAATGGGGTTCAGGGAGTCGCAGGTTCAAATCCTGCCGTCCCGACCAGGAAAATCAAGGGGTTAGGCCGCAGGGTCTAGCCCCTTTTTGCTTCCCGCCCTACAAAGATGCCCTACAAAGCACCTTTTATCTTGAGCACTTTACTCGTTTTCGAGGTATCAATTTGCGGCATCATATCCAGTATTCGACCGTCTTCTATTTTGTTTGGTTCGTAATAATTTTTACTAATCATTATGATTTGCTTTCACTTTTGACCGAGAAAAAATAGCGTGTTATTTTTAAACTAATGAAAGGTGGATATTTCGTTACGTTCACCAAGGCTTTCATTTTCGAAACTTAATATCTCTCGGTGCGGTAATTTCCCAAGCAAGTGAAGGAGGTCATGTTGATGGCGGTTTATTTGGTGCAGCACGGCAAGAATTTGTCCAAGGATGAAGATCCGCAGCAGCCATTGTCTCCGGAAGGTGAATCCGCAGTGCGGACAATAGCCACTCTGGCCCGGAAAGCAGGAATTAATGTCTCGGAAATTGAGCATAGTCCTAAGCTCCGGGCCAAGCAAACTGGGCAGATCTATCAGGAATTACTGCAATGTAATGCCGGTTGTCAGGAGCGGGAAGGTATAAAGGCAATGGATGATCCCGGTCCGGTAGCTCAAGAGCTGGAAAACAGAAATAGAGTCATGCTGGTAGGGCATCTGCCCTTCATGTCGCGACTGGCGTCTTTGCTTGTACGTGGTGACCCTGATGACCCGGTGGTTCATTTTGAAAATGGGGGCATTCTTTGCCTGGATAAGGATGGAGAGACCGGAAAATGGGTTGTTGAATGGACTCTATATCCTTCTTTAGTGCAGCAAGAATAGGCGAATACAGTTTGTGCAAAATGTCCATTATACTTCGGTCAAAATAAATCCAGTGGGTGACGTAATCCGAAGCAGAGGTAATTGGATCCACCGTCCACATTGTTTATCAGCCCGAACATCCCGGAGCGGTGATGAAGGCGGAGGACAGGTTTCCATTTCTTGAGATGGGGTATATCAAAATCAATATCCACTGATATATGATAGAGCACTTGGGAAGTGCTTCCGTTCAGGGTGATATCTTTTTCGTATTGCGGTTTTTTAGTAGCTAGGGAAAGACCGTTGCCCAAACTCATGGAATTCAACCTTATCCAATTTTTCGCAAATTCGTAGCGAAGATTAAGAGATCCGGCTATTTCCTGGAATTCCTGATCATTGTCTTTCCAGTTACCCCATTTGTGGACTAGGGTCCCTTCCCCGTCTAGATAGAAGTCTTCCGGAATCCAAGGAATTTTATCCTTTAATTGCCATATTTCCTTGCGGGCTGATAAACCCAAAAGATATCGCTTTTTGAAGTCCGGGGAATTAAAGGGGATTTCCACCAGGTCCTCGTCAACGAGTTGGCCGGAGAATAAAGTCATTTCCCACGGCGTATCCCCGTGTGCTAAGGGGGTAAGGATTAAGAACGGGACAAAAAGGGCTATCAAAAGAAGGCAGTAACGCATTTACTTCGCGCCTCCTTTGGTATGGTTAATGAGATTAAGCATATTGGGTATTTTTACAAAATAGGGCTAGAATTGATTGGTTTTAAGCAAAACAATCTTTTTAGATGCCAAACTTCCGGTCGCTGCATTCAAGATATACAGTTGAGTGCCGGGCCTTTTGGGTCAGTTGGCAGTATCTCCCCACAGGTGCTCCTTTTTGGTTGTTAGATTCAAGGATTTAGAGTTACTATAACTGGCTCCTTTCGCCAATGAGCAACTTGTTGCATTTATGTGTTGAATTCAAGTGGTTTTCTTTGTGGGTCAAAAAGTGTTTTTATAGTATTTGTTGAGTTCTCTAATGCCAGCCCAGGAGTGTCCGGCTATGCTGGCGAGTATTATTCCGCCCCCGAAATAGGTAAATGCGGGGACTTTTTCTCCGAGTACTATCCAGACCCAAACTGGTCCCAAGAGGGTTTCTACGAGCAAGAAGAGGCTAACCTCGGGGGAGGGTAAGTACTTTGTGCTGTGTGCAATGAGGACCAGAGCCAGGGGCATTTGAGCTAGGCCCATTAATGCCAAAACCAGGTAGGAGTCCAGAGGAAGCCCCAGAGGGGAAGCCAAAGGAAGGGACAAAAGACCCATAATCAATCCCCCTCCGCAAATCAGAACCATGCGGTCTAGGTCGCCAAATCTCCTAAGCAGGGTGAGGTTCCCTCCCATCAGGCAGGCTGCTCCCACAGCCACCAGATCACCTTTTAGATTCCCAGTTCCCAGGGAGCCGGAAAAGACCATAAACACCCCGGTCATGGCGAGCAAAATAGCAATCCAGGTCCGAGGGCTGGTTTTATCTATTCCAAAAATTCGGGTAAAAATGGCTGCGAAGAGAGGGGCGCTGCTTATGATAACAACAGAATTGGCCACTTTGGTATAGGTCACTGAGGTAACGAAACAACTCCCGCCTATCCCGAAAAAGCAGGCGGAGAAAAATCCGGCGAGTAAGGTTTTTTTATCCGGGAGAGAAAAATTGTTTTTACGGAAAGCTGAAATTACTCCCAGGGAGATAAACATGAACAGCCCACGCCAGAAAAGGATGTTCCAGTTCGTGGTGTCTGCTAGACGTACAAGCAGGGAATCCAGACTGAGGATCGTAACCCCCGTAGCGACAATAGGCAGTCCTTTTTTTTTGTTAGTATGCATACACGTACTTTGATTTGCTTATTTGTGGTAGTCGATTACTAGGAAAATAGATTTGTGTTGAAAAAAATGAGATGCCCCACGGCAATTTTTGGGATGATCTTGCGGGCGGCAAAAATGGCGTAAAAATAATCAACCCCGGCTTATGTTTAACATAAAGCCGGGGTTGGATCCGGGCATTGTCTGGAGTTGATTTCCTATTTAGTCGCTGCTCTGGCTTTTCTCTGCCATTTGAGCCATTTATCCTTGTTATTCCTAATCCACTCAGTAACGTGTTTTTCTATATCCTTCTGAGTATCTTCGCCTTCGAACATTTTTTCATTCTGCTTGGTTATGTCACTGAAAGGAACAGACATAATTTCAAACAGCTTTTTGGCTCCGGGATTGTTTTGCAGGAAATTGTCGTTGGCCACAACCCGGATATCGTTGGCGGCAAAACCCATTTTTATGGGATTTGTTACAGCACCCTGGATGTTGCTGGCAGTAAGGGCTTCTTTCGGATTGGGCAGATTTTCTTGCTCTGGTGTAGGGACTATTTTGGGAACACCTATCCACATTACGTCTTTGCCAGGCTTCAGCTTGTTTACAGTCCAGTTTGGAGTCCATGTGTAAAAGAATACTGGTTTGCCGGTTTTATGCTTGGCGACTTCTGAACTCATGCTTGCGGAGTAACCTCCGGTGGTTACGTCGATATTCTTGGCAATTTCCGGGTAGGCCTTGTCCATGTGAAAGGTAATGATTTCGTGACAGCCCCATCCCGGAGGGCACCCGACCATTTCCGCCTTACCATCATTGTCGCTGTCAAAAGCCTCAACCACTTCTTTGCGTTTGAAGTCGGCCAACGTCTTTATGTTGTATTTTTCCACCAAGTCCTTGGATGCCAGATAACCCTGTACAGCGCCGTTTTTAACGATGTATCCCACTTTTTGGGCCTTTTGATCGAAATCGTCCGGGAGCATTTTGTTGTGCAGCGGGAACCAGCCGTTGGCCCAGAAATCGAGCTCGCCGTTTACCAAAGATTCATAGAATATCGGGCCGCTGATTTCTTTATATTTTTCCATCTCGTAGCCCATGTGCTTTAGAGCCCGGCTGTAGAGGGCCTCGAGAAAGAATCCACTGTTCCAGGTAGCCCGAGCGGGTTTTACTTTTGTTCCGCTTCCGGGGTATGAGGTAAATTCTTTGGTTACGAATTTACACTCCAGTTCAGGGGCTTCGGCTTTTTCCGCCTTTTGCTTGTCCTGACATCCCAGAATCGGCATCATTAGTACCGCGCCTAAAAAAAGTGCTAAAAAGATCTTCGTCTTGGACTGCATGCTAGTCCTCCTTTAAGTTTATGTTGGTTGCTATCTAATCTTCCTTTCGCCAACCCGCTATTGTACGCTGTCAAAGAAAAACCGATTTAAGGATTCCCCTTACCAAGCTAAATAATTTAATTTTCTTTATTAAGTTGATAGGGAATTTATGTCAACCATATATATGGAAAGTGTTTGAAGCCGGGACAAGTGCATATAAAGGTGCGCCTGCAAGAAGGATATTTTTGCAGGCAGTGTCCAGTTGAAAGTTCTAGGTAGGTCCATCCGGAAATGGTCCTTTTCCATTTTAACTTTGTTAATTTTCGTAATTATTCGATCACGTATTAGGATACGCTCGCTTATAATTACCTAATTTCCTGGTTAAACAGGAAAAAAATATCATTTCCGAATTGGAAACGGGATATTTCTAAACCCGGAGATTTTTGAATTTCCGGGTAAGAACTAAGTAAAATCATAAAATTGCGGGGTTTAATCTTTGCGGTTAACTTCAAACTACGACTTTTTGCAGTTAAGACTATAAATGGAGAATCTGCATGAGTTTCCCACATGTAACATTAGGAATCAAGGGCAAAATATACGGGTCTCCAAAGAAAAGTGAAAATATACCGAAGATTGGAGTAAAGAACAAAAAACCCCGGCCAGGGGGGATAGGCCGGGGTCCTTTGTTATGCTCTGGGAGCAGAAGCGTTATTTGGCGGCCTGTCTGGCCTTTTTCTGCCATTCGATCCACTGTTCCTTATGGTTCTTTATCCATTCCGTGGCATGTTTTTCCACATCCTTTTGGGTATCTTCACCGGCATACATTTTGTCATTCTGAGTGGTTATGTCTTCAAATGGAACGGACATAATCTCGAACAGCTTTTTGGCTCCGGGATTGTTTTCCAGGAAGTCGTTGTTGGCCACTACGCGGATATCGCAAGCGGCAAAGCCCATCTTTATGGGATTGGTAGCCGCACCGGGGATGTCATGCGCAGTCAAAGCCTTTTTCGGGTTGCTCAGCTCTTTTTGTGCGTCGTTGGGAACAATTCTGGGTACGCCGATCCAGGCAACGTCCTCGCCGGGCTTGAGCTTGTTTACCGTCCAGTTCGGAGTCCAGGTAAAGAAGAAAACCGGCTTGCCGTTTTTGTACTTGGCCACCTGGTTGGCCATACTCGCGGCATAGGAAGCCTTGGCCACGTTAATGTTTTCCCCGATTTCCGGATAGGCCTTGTTCATATGGAAAGTGATGGCCTTTTCACAGCCCCATCCCGGAGGACATCCTACCATTTCGGCCTTGCCATCGCCGTTGGTATCAAACGCCTCTCTTACTTCCTTGCGCTTAAAGTCGGCCAAAGTCTCGATATTGTATTTTTCCACAAGATCCTTGGATGCCAGATAACCCTGCAGAGCGCCCTTCTTCACGATATAGCCCACTTTGCTGCCTTTTTCATCAAAATTTTTGGGCAACTGGTTGTTGTGCAGGGGAAACCATCCGTTGGCCCAAAAGTCCAGCTCGTCGTTTACCAATGATTGATAAAATATGGGATTGCTTACTTCCCTGTATTTCTCCACGTCATATCCCATGTGTTCCAGGGCCCGGCTGTAAATGGCTTCAAGAATGAACCCGCTGTTCCAGGTAGCCCGGCCGGGTTTTACCGTTACTCCCTGTCCGGGAAACGTGGAGAATTGCTGGTTCATGAAACCGCATTCAAAATCTTTGGCCTGAACACTGCCAGTCAGGGGCAGGATCATTACAGCACTGAGTAAAACGATAAACAGGGCTTTTTTTCCTAGTTGCATGATAAGCCTCCTTGCATTTTAGTAAGTTGTACCTTCCCACCGGGTCTTTTAGACATCCACTATTTTGTTTGCCCGGTCCTCAAGTGTAGCACCGGATTAATTTTCCGGGCTACACTGAGGAAATATGATTATTTTAATTATGGATTATGTGCCTTCTTCCCATGAATTGAGGTATTCGATTTGTTCCGGGGTCAACTCGTCCCTTTTGATGCCCATGGCTTCCAGTTGGGTCCCTGCAATTTCATTGTCGATCTCTTCCGGGAGCTGCAAAACCTTGGAGGGTAGTTTACCCTTATTTTGGACCCCGTATTCACAGGCCATGGCCTGTCCGCAGAAGGAAGTGGACATAACTTCACTGGGATGTCCCTCAGCTGCGGCCAGATTGACCAAGCGACCCTCTCCGAGGACAAACACCTTTTTGCCGTTTACCTGATATTCGTCCATAAATGGACGGATTCTTTTTCCTTGTCCGGCTTTATCGCGCAGGGTGTCCAAATCGATTTCATTATCGAAATGACCGGAATTGCAGATCATCGCTCCGTGGTGCATTTTCGTTATATGCTCGAATTTGATTACATGCTTGTTACCGGTAACCGTGCAGAAAATATCCCCCTGGGTCACAGCTTCGGACATGGGCATTACCCGATAGCCATCATATGCGGCCTGCAAGGCACGGAAGTTGTCCGCCTCGGCCACGATTACATTTGCTCCGAGTCCTTGGGCCCGCTTGGCAACACCTTTTCCGCAGCTGCCGTATCCGACCACCACAAATGTCTTGCCAGCCATGAGGACATTGGTTGCCCGCAGGATACCATCTACAGTGGACTGGCCCGTACCGTAGTAATTATCCACCAAATGCTTGGTCATATTGTCGTTTACAGCGATCATGGGATATTTCAGGGCGTTGTCCTGTTCCATTGCCTTTAGGCGGATAATGCCAGTGGTGGTTTCCTCACATCCACATATGATTTCCGGGATAAGTTCCGGTTTGCTTTTGTGGATTTCGGAAACCAGGTCGCAACCGTCGTCAATGGTTATCTGCGGCTTGCAGTCGATGACATTGTGCAGGTAGCGATAGTAGTCTTCGCTGGTTTCGCCCTTGTAGGCCCAAACTTTCACTCCTTCATCAGCCAGTGCAGCGGCCACATCATCCTGAGTGGAGAGGGGATTGCAGCCTGTTATGGCCACCTCTGCCCCTCCGGCGATAAGAGTGCGTACCAGGATGCCAGTCTCTTTAGTCACATGCAGGGCCAGGCCGACTTTTATCCCTTTCAGGGGCTTTTCCCGGGAAAAACGTTCCCGAACTTTAAGTAGGGCTCCCATGTTCAGCTCTGCAAGCTCCAGATTGTTCTTCCCCTGCGCTGCAAGGGACATATCCTTTACTTCATAGTGATTACCTTTATCCATCTTCTCTCCTTTATCCGTTTTTTAGCCAAAGCTTGGTATGGCCGTTGTTGGTCTGTTTATCCAGGTTCCACCAGGGACTGGACTGTCTTTATGGCATCGACGGCATCAGTGGAATAGCCGTTAGCTCCGATTTTTTCGGAAAATTCCCGGGTGATCACTGCTCCCCCGATTACCACTTTTATTTCCGAGCCTTTCTCTCTAAGCAGATCAACGGTCTCCTGCATCTTTACCATTGTAGTGGTCATAAGCGCGGATAAACCGATAATAGTGGCCTCCCGTGTCATTGCTTCTTCCACAATCTTGCTGGCCGGGACATCTTTTCCCAGATCAACGACCTCGAAGCCGTGATTGCGCAGCAAGAGACAGACGATGTTTTTCCCGATATCGTGTATGTCACCCTCCACAGTGGCCATGACTACAAGGTGCTTCTCCCGGCTGCTTTCTTTGTCTTCCAGATAAGGCTTTACTAGTTCAAATCCGGCCTGCATGGTTTCGGCCGAGAGAAGCAGCTGTGGCAGAAAATATTCTTTTTTCTCGTATTTTTCACCGACTTCGATTATGCCGGGGATGAGTTCTTCGTTGACAATAGTGAAAGGGTCTTTTGCATCATCCAGTTTTTTTTGTATCAGTGCCTGTATATTTTCCTTATCGCCCTTGATTACAGCCGCCTTCAGGCCTGTTGTGTCATTACCCTCAGTACTCTGTTCTTGGTTTGAACTCCGAGAGGTGTTGTCTCCGCCAGGTTCCCAGGAGGAATAGTTCTTGATGAAGGCGGAGGCCTGGGCATCGCGGCCCATAAGGACCTCCGAGGCCGCAAGCGTCTCCTGGATGGTTGAGAAGTTCGGATTGGCTATGCAGCTGTTTAAACCGGAGGCAATGGCCATGCTCAGGAAATTGCAATTCAAGAGTTCCCTGGCCGGCAAGCCGAAGGAAATGTTGGAAAGCCCCAGGGTAGTACACAGCCCCAGTTTTTCCCGGCAATATCTAATGGTTTCCAGACAGGACTTGGCAGCTTCCGGTTTTGAGGAAACCGTCAGGGCCAGGGCATCAATCATTATAAGCCGTTTGGGTATTCCCAGGTTTTCTGCCTTCCCCAAAAGTTTTTCAATTATCCTGATCCTGTCTCCAGGTTTTAGTGGCAGATCACCCCCTTCCAGGGGTAAAAGGATAAAGGCTGCTCCATATTTGCGGCATATAGGGGCCAATTCGGACATTTTATCCCCTTCTCCACTGATGGAGTTGATAAGAGCCGAACCGGGATAGGCATCAAGCGAGGCGGTTATGGCCTCAACGTTTGAGGAGTCCAGGCATAAGGGGACAGTGTGACGTCGGGAAATTTCCTGGACCAGTTGAGGCATGATTTTAACCTCATCCACCATGGGCGCCCCCACGTTTACATCCAGGATCGGCGCCCCCGCCTGAACCTGGTCCCGAGCCAGATCCAGGGCAGTTGACAGGGCACCATCCTGAAGTTCAGCGGAAAGCGTTTTTTTGCCGGTGGGATTGATCCGTTCCCCGATACAAGCAGTGGGGTGATCCGGTCCCAGGGGGACTGAAGCTCCCCGAGAGGTTAGGACCATGTCCGGAGCATTTTGGCACTGGGGAATACTTATCTTCCTATTAACACATTTGTTTCGCAATTGTTTTATGTGTTCCGGGGTGGTGCCGCAGCAGCCACCCACAAGGGAAGCCCCCATGTTCGTGAACTCCGTGGTCTTTTCGGAGAACTCCTCCGGACCCATCCGAAAGACGGTTTCCCCGTCTTCCAACTGGGGAAGACCGGCATTGGGTTCCACCTGCAATGGGGCATCCAGACGCACAAGCATCTGGTTGATTACATCCTTGAATTGTTCCGGGCCGGCGCTGCAATTGGTACCGATTATGTCCGCTCCCAGATTCTGCATGGTATCCACGAATGTGAGCGGATCAGTACCGGTCAGGCTGGTCCCGTTTTCAAAGGTCATGGAAACGGCCACTGGAAGGGAACAGACTTCCCTTGCCGCAATGACCACAGCCCGGGCTTCGGCCAAATCAAAGTGGGTCTCGGCCAAAATCAGGTCTGCTCCGCCCTGAGCCAGCCCCCGTATCTGTTCCCTGTAGGCTTTAACCAGACTCGAGAAAACTGCATCTCCGAGAGGAGCAAGCATTTCCCCGGTAGGACCGGCGGTACCCACAACCCAGGCCTTGTCCCCAGCGGTTTCCCGGGCCACGGAAGCCATCTTCCGGTTGAATTCTACCGGATCGGCCGCGCCACCAAGTTTGTACCTAGTCGCCCCGAAGGTATTCGCGGTTAGAGCAGTAGCACCGGCCTCCATATATTCGGCATGGACGCGGGCAATGGCCTGCGGGTTGCGCAGGCCGAATTCCTCGGGGGATTCCCCGGGGGAAAGCCCCTGCTTCTGCAGAAGGGTGCCCATCGCCCCGTCGAAAATGACCACGTTGCCTTTGTTTATGTATTCAAGGATGTTTGAGCTCATCTCTCTACTTGGCACCGTTGGATTTTTTCATGACAAATATCCCCCAGACAAGGTTGTTGGCTTGCCCGCCGTCCACCCAGTGCTGAAGGCCTTTTTTCATTTTGTTTATGTATTGCGGAGAGACATGCTGTACCAGGTCGTCCTCGTTTTTTTCCGTTTCTTCCAGGACTTTGCCGTAGTGTGTGCATATTTGTTCGGTATGGTCTTCGAACTTCTTTTCCATCAATCCGCACTTTTTGCCGCATTCGCGGTAGAATCCGGGAGATCCCATGCTTTCCAGATGGATTCGTTCGTAAATGGGCTGCAGTGCGTTGCAGTCGCAGTCATCTGCCTGCATGGGGTCGGTGAAGATGAATTCGCCGTTATCCTTGAGTACTCTGGATATTTCCCGGATAACGGATTCCCTGTCCCCGCTGTGCAGGATAGCATCCTGAGACCAGATAACATCGAATGAGTTGTCCGGATAGGGGATTTCTTCGAAGCTTCCGTCCACCACTTCAATCAGGTGATCCAGACCCTGCTCTTTATTTTTTTCCCGGTTCCTTTCATTTTCCTTCTCGCTTAGGTTAAGGCAGGAAACCTGGCAACCGTATTTTTGGGCCAGATAGCGTGCGGCCCCTCCGAATCCGGCGCCCACATCCAGAACCTTACAGTCGGAGCAAAGGGTGTCCGACTGGTCGGCCATCCTGGCGACTGTTTTTCTACTGGCGTCGAATATGGGCTCTTCCGGACTTTTATACAGTCCGATATGGATGTCTTCCCCGCCCCATATCTTGTAATAAAAAGTATCCGCGTCATCACTGTTGTAGTAATTCCGCGCTGTTTGTACTGGTTCCGTATATGTCTGCATTTCTAGATTTCCTCCTCTTTACTGGGGACATATTCTTTTTCCGCGACATGGATGTAATAGTCCGGGTTCTCTTCGCGGTATGTTTCCTGAAAGTCCCCGAATGTCTCAATGCTCTGGAACCCTACTCCATGCATCAGGTCCTGGAGATAATCCTTGCGCAATGGATACATGTTCAGAAAATATTCCGAACCATCATTGTGAAAGGTATACTTGAATCGGGCTAGGCCCTCGTCGAGATGGTCCGGCTCAGCGGATACTGCATCTCCGCAGTAGTAGTACTTATGCTTGCAGGTGAAACCGTGATCCAGCATGGAATCGTAATTACGCTGATCCAGAATCAAAACGCCGTCGTGCCGCAGCGTGGCATAGAATTCAGCAAGGGCCTTGCGACGATCTTTTTCCTCGAACAGATGGGTGAAAGAATTCCCCAGACAGATCACCGCATCAAATTCGCTGTGGATGTCCCTGTTCAGTATTCTCCAGTCGGCCTGGACCGTGCGCAGCATCTCGCCGTGCTCACGGGCGTTGTAGAAAGCCTGGGTGAGCATTTCCGGATTGCCGTCCGCGCTAATGACTTCAAATCCGGCTTTTAGAAGCCGTACGGAATGAAACCCGGTTCCAGTGGCCACATCAAGGATCCTTTTGGCTCCGCGTTTTTTCAGTTCCCGAATGTAAAAGTCTCCTTCCGCTTTTGCACGGGATTCCCAATCAATAAGTTCGTCCCATTTCTCCACGAAAGGTTTGACATACTCCTGTTGATAATGCCCTGTTTCGCGAACCTTGGTTGGATCCTTTCCAAAATCCTGTTGTTCCTCAACTGTCATAGTTACCTCCTTGGACTGAATTACCAGTTAACTTATTTTCTGCAGCCGATGGGCAAATTCATCCCAACTAAACGTATGCGCTTGGGTCCCATGTTTTTCCACACAGAAGCTTGCACATACCGAACCCATTTTGGCTGCCTGTTGTAGGGGCTTTTCTTGCATTAAACCTTTTATCATGCCCGCCCGGAAAGCATCTCCGGCGCCTGTGGGGTCAAAAGCCTCTTCGACTTTGACTGCGGGTACTGAAGCTTCCCCGGATCTGTTCATGATTTTCGCCCCGTGTTCACCGAAAGTAACTACAATATTTTCGGTGAGCTCCATGATCTGGTCCGTGTTCAGTCCTGTTTTTTGACAGACTTGTTCCAATTCATAGTCGTTACAGAAAAGTATAAATGACCCCTTAATCATCTTGCGTAGCTGTTCTCCATCCAAGGCAGGTATGGCCTGCCCCGGATCACAGATGTAGGGGATACCTTTTTGTCGGAAAGTCTCCGGATAATTCTGCATATCTTCCAGATTACCCGGGGAGACGATCCCCAGGCTTCCGTCGTTTGACCATTCATCAATATCCATTTTGCAAGGATAACCCATGGCCCCGGGGTTGAAGCCTATTATTTGGTTGTCGTCTTGATCAGTTGTTATGTACGCACTAGCCGTGGGTACGTCCGAGAGTACACGGATTCCTTTAGTGGATATGCCGTGTTTCTGTAGCCATTGGCTATACTCATCGAAATCTTTGCCTGCGGTGGCAATGATGTTCGACTTTTCCTCGAGCAGAGTCAGGTTATAGCCTATATTCCCTGCGGTTCCCCCGAATTTTTCCTCCAGGCCGTTGACCATAAAGCATACATTAAGCATGTGTATCTTTTCCGGTAGGATGTGGTCCGAGAATTTTCCCGGAAAATCCATGATCCGGTCTAGAGCGAGAGAGCCAGAAATAATAGTGTTCATGATAAATACCCGTGTGTCTTTCTATATTTTGCAGGCGGTTCTAAGGTCCTCAACAGCATCCGTTTTTTCCCATTTGAATTCCGGATGCTCGCGCCCAAAATGTCCGTAGTTCGTAGTCTGGCGATAGATGGGGCGGAGTAGCTTGAGCCTCTGGTTAATGTAGTAGGGACGCATGTCGAATACTTCCCGTACGGCCTTGGTCAGTGTCTCGTCGTCAACTTCGCCTGTCCCCCGGGAAGAAACAATGACTGAGACCGGGTCGGCCACACCTATAGCATAAGCAATTTGCACTTCGCAGCGTTCGGCTAGGTCAGCGGCTACCACATTCTTGGCGATATACCTGGCCATGTACGCTCCGGAACGGTCCACTTTCGAGGGATCCTTACCGGAAAATGCTCCGCCTCCGTGGGCTCCTTGTCCTCCGTAGGTATCCTGGATGATTTTCCGGCCGGTGAGTCCGCAGTCGCCCATGGGCCCGCCGACAACAAAACGCCCGGTAGGATTGATGTAAATGGTGGTGTTTTTATCCAGCATGTCTTCCGGAATCGTCTTGTTGACTACTTCTTCCCGAACAGCATCCTGGAGGTCGGAAAAGGCCACACTTTCACTGTGCTGAGTGGACACGACTATGTTTTCGATGCCCGCCGGTACACCACCCTCGTACTTCAGGGCTACCTGGGTTTTACCGTCCGGGCGCAGGAAGTCGAGAATCCCGTTTTTGCGTACATAAGTCAGTCTGCGGCTGAGTTTATGGGACCAGTACACCGGAGCGGGCATAAGCTTGTCCGTCTCCTTGCAGGCAAAACCGAACATCATGCCTTGGTCCCCTGCGCCTTGTTCTTCAGGACTTTTACGGTTTACACCCTGGGCAATATCCGGGGACTGTTTGTCTATACTGGATAGAACCGAGCATGTTTCCCAGTCAAAGCCCATATCCGAATGGGTGTAGCCGATATCCTTGACTGTGTTTCTGGCGATTTCCGGCAAATCAGCATAAGCCTCCGTAGCAATTTCGCCGCCGATAAAAACCATGCCGGTAGTGGTCAGGGTCTCACAAGCAACCTTAGCGTTGGTGTCTTGATCTAGTATTGCATCTACCACCGCATCCGATATGGCATCGGAGACTTTATCCGGATGGCCTTCAGTAACTGACTCAGATGTAAAAACATACTTGCCGTTGTTCATAATCATTATTAAATACCTCCTTATTTTCCCTTGAATAAAATCAAACTAAGCAAGGGTGCTAATTTTATTATAACTCCCCACAATGGGATGAACCGGGGTTCCGGTGTTATAGGCCTTGTAAAATATTCAGAACGGACAGTCTTTGAGGATATCTAGGCATGGCTGGGCGCGATTCAGGGTGTACAAGTGTATGCCAGGTGCACCTTTTTCCAAAAGATCGCGGATTTGTTCTCGGGCAAAGTCTTTCCCGAATTTCAAAACTTCCTCGGGACCTTGCTCCTGCATTAATTTTTCGATTTTCAGGTACAAAGAGCCGGGAATCATGCTTCCGGAAACAGAAAGTATAAATCGCAGTGAGTTGAAGCTGAGAATCGGCAAAACTCCGGGAAGTACCGGGCAATCAACTTTAAAGGAGCGAAGTCTGTCCACAAAGTCGAAATATTGCCGGTTGTCGAAAAAGAATTGTGTATGCAGATAGTCAGTACCCTGATCCACCTTGTGTTTTAACCAGTAAAAGTCTTCTTTAATGCTCTTGGATTCCGGATGTGCGCCGGGGTAAGCTGCACCCGCAACTTCCAGCTCCGGGTTTCTGGATTTAAGGAAGTCAACCAATTCGGAAGCGTAGCGGAAATAACTATTCTCGTTGCGGGCGGCAGGATCTTTTGGTTCATCCCCGCGCAGAGCGAGTACGTTATTTATCCCTAGATGTTCCAATTGTTCCAAGAAATTTTCCAGCTCCTCCTTGGTGGAATTAATGCAGGTTTGGTGCACCATGACTTTTTGTCCCATCTCGTCCTGCATTTTTTGAGCTACCGGGATTGTATTGCCCTGCTCGGAGCCACCGGCTCCGCATGTAATGGATACAAAGTCCGGATTGCTTTGGCTTAGCTGTTCTACATTGTCCCAAAATTTTTGGAAATCACTCCCATCTTTTGGGGGGAAATATTCCAGCGACAATGTGGGCGTATTGCTTTTAATCCGCTCAATAACGCGCATTCCTTTGCTCCCTAGAGTATTAATGATTCCTCCGAGTTGTTTGGGGTTTGATTAAAGATGTTAGACAGTTTTTTTGAGGCTACGGGAAAATGCATGTCAAAAGCATCAAATAATGTACATTGCATTATATTTGAACAGTTTATCTTAAAAAAGATATTGCTATTTCCCGTTAACTAAGTTTTGAAACCTAGCATTATTTTTTTGTCTGTCAAGGAAGTCTAAAATAAATTTTTTAACGTAATTTATTTTTGTTGGACACTGTTTTTATGCATATTTTATAATTATAAAATATTTTTTATTATTAATTTAGAGATTATAAAGAAAAAATAAAAAATATATATAATACTTAAAATTGTTAAAACTGAATTATGTTGATAAATTATTGATCTCATAAACTATATTTTAACTATAAGATATTGCTTTATAAAATTAAATTTGTCTATATTTATTCTGTAAACTTTTTTGTTGTGGAGTTAATTATTTTCTTACCGTAATTTTTATTTTTGCTATATTACTCTGTGGCTGTTGTTATTTTATGAACATATTGTTTATGTTTGCATAAGACCTTTTTAATTTTGCAAAATAATATATAGGTTATGCAAGCATTGGATTAAAAAAAATAATATTTTTGTATTTGTTTTTCTGTGGATGAAGAAATTAAGAAAATTGCTGCGTATGTTTCCTAATTGGAAAGGATGGGACAAGCAAAATTTAGAAAAACGGTAAAGGGGATTATGCCTTTTGCTAGCTTTGTCGAATTTAAGTTAGTCATTTCGGTTAGTTGCACACGAATTTATTTCAAAAAGACTTGCTTCCCTAATCTTCCCTATCTAGCACTTGAACTGGGCTCTAAAGGTGATTAGTTTAATTTAAATTACTGAAATTTAGATTTTTATTTGGCATGTGTAATCAAATTCGATTTTATGTCTTGAGTGTGTCCAGCGGTCATCTTTTTGCGGCCAGAATTATTTTTTATGTATTTGCTTTGCGTTGATTAGTTTATATTTGTATGATTTTGGTATTAATTTACGTCTTTAGTAAATTTTTATGCAATTTGGGATGAACAATCTGGATGTCTGATTGCAAGGAAACGCCGTTTCCCAAGTATGACGTGTGCAATTTGAAGTTGTAAGTTGCAAAGGAAAAGTCCATATTAATGAAGACTATATGAAAAAAGGCCGAACTTGTGTGTTATATTAAATGTTTTGCTAGATTGTAGGGGAGTGAAAATAAGAAATTGTATCTTGACATAAATCCCAAATTTTGTATAAGAGTAGCTAATCGTTAGCGAAAGAAAGGCAGATTGAGTGTTTATTTCAAACGATTTAAGGGCGATAGGGTATTTGGATTTTGTTGTGTAAGTACGAAAATGAGTGGTTAAGTTATGGTTAAATTTAGGAGTTATTATGGCTGATAACGAAATGAAAGAACGTGTAAAAGTCGAGAATCTGTATAAGATTTTTGGAACCGGCGATTTGGATAAAGCGTACGAATTGGCCGCCAAGGACGTGAGCAAAGCCGAAATCTTTGAGCAGACAGGCTTGACAATAGGTGTTAAAGACGCCTGCTTCGAGGTAAGGGGGAACGAGATCTTTGTTGTGATGGGTCTTTCCGGATCGGGCAAGTCCACTTTGGTCCGCATGCTCAACCGCCTTATAGAGCCTACAAGTGGGAGGGTGTCCATTGAGGGCAAGGACATTAACAATATGGATAAACAGGAACTCGTCCAGCTAAGGCGGGATTATATGAGTATGGTTTTCCAGTCCTTTGCCCTTATGCCCCATTTGACCGTGGCCAAGAACGTTGCCTTGGGCATGTCCATGGCCGGTAAACCCACTGATGAGCAGGAGAGGCGGGCTTTGGAAGTCTTGGAGATGGTTGGTTTGAAAGTCAATGCGGACAGTTATCCCGGCGAACTTTCCGGAGGCATGCAGCAGAGGGTCGGTTTGGCCCGTGGGCTGGCTACTGATCCGGATATTATGTTGATGGACGAGGCTTTTTCCGCTTTGGATCCGCTTATCCGTACTCAGATGCAGGATGAACTTTTACGTATTCAAGCGGAAAATCCCCGAACCGTTATATTTATTTCCCATGATCTGGATGAGGCCATCCGTATAGGTGACCGCATAGCTATTATGGAGGGCGGGGAAATTGTTCAGATCGGCACCCCGGAAGATATTCTGAAGAATCCGGTTAATGATTATGTACGTTCCTTTTTCCGGGGAGTGGATCCCACAATGGTTTTTACTGCCAAGGAAATTGCCCGGGATTATTACGAGGCCATTATTCGCCACAAAGGGGTCGGTCCTCGCAGTGCCTTGGAGCAATTGCATAACAGCGATTCGGACATAGGCTATGTACTCAATTCCAAGAAGCAGTATGAAGGCACGGTTACTGTTACTGGGCTCAAGGCTGCTTTGGAAGAGAACAAAAATATTGATGATGCCTTTCTGGATAAGACAACCGGAATATCTTCTATTGGAAAGGAGGATTATCTACAGGATGTTCTGGAGGTGATTACCCAGTCCGAATATCCGGTTCCGGTTGTGGACGAGGACAACGTCTATGTAGGTGCTATTTCCCGCAGGCGTTTTCTGAAGACTTTGGTAAAGTCGGATTAATATAAATATCCTTTTATTTTGGAGGAAGAAATGCTGGATATGTTTCAATGGTTTACAATTCCACTGGAAGGTTGGGTAGAGACTGCAGTGGACTGGCTGGTGACCAATTATCGTTTTATATTCCAAGGTATCAAGTGGCCTATTGATCAGGTTCTGACCAATATACGGGATTTTCTTCTCTGGCTACATCCCTTGGTGATAATTGTGGCCATGGTGGCCGTGGCCTGGAGGTATGCCTCCAGGGGTGTGGCAATATTTACCATTATAGCTCTCTTGGTACTTGGGTATACCGGGGTCTGGGAAGAAGCTATGATCACCCTGGCGATGATTATTTGTTCCCTGGTTTTTTGCGTCATAGTGGGGATTCCATTCGGTATTTTGCTTTCGCAAAGTGACCGGCTGGCTAAGATTTTCCGTCCGGTTCTTGATTGTATGCAAAGCACCCCTGCATTTGTCTATCTTGTCCCGGTTGTTATGCTTTTCAGCATCGGTACGGTAGCTGGAGTTATCGCCACGATTGTCTTTGCCATACCTCCCACTATAAAGCTGACCAATCTGGGGATACGTCAGGTCCACCCGGAATTGATAGAAGCGGGATTGGCCTGCGGGGCTACAAGGCAGCAGATATTGCTTCGGGTTCAGCTGCCTCTGGCCAAGCAGACCATAATGGCCGGATTGAATCAGACCATTATGCTTTCCCTGGCCATGGTTGTTATTGCCTCGCTTATCGGTGCAGGTGGTCTCGGCGTGCTTGTCTTTGAAGGTGTTAACAGCATGCGTGTCGGGCTGGCCGTTATCGGTGGACTGGGGATTGTGCTTATTGCCTTGGTCCTGGACAGGATAAGCCAGTCTTTTGCGGGTGGAAAGAAATAACTCTCTGCGGCTTTTTAGGTAAAAAGCCGCAGTTGTTCGAGGTAGTTCTTATCCGGAAATTCATAAATTTCCGGGGCTAGATATATCACGTTTCCAGATCGGAAACGAGCTAGATCGTTTATTTGAGAAACTGTTTTTTCGCATCGAGGCAGATATGTGCTTCGGTGCGAAAAATTTTAGGAGTGTAATTTATGGCAGCAGATGAGACTATTTTGAATCGGGTGTATAATCCCAAGGATCAGGCGGAGTTGATGTCCGCATATGGGGCCTGGGCTTCGGATTATGACCGGGATACAAGGGATGAATTCGGATATGTAGGTTACCGGATATGCGCTGATCTTATGCAAAAGCATCTCCAGGGTGGGATTGAAGAGCGGATCTTGGACGCAGGTTGCGGAACGGGTTTGGTGGCGGAAATCCTTTCTGCCCAAGGGTATGTAAATATGGACGGTCTGGATTATTCCCGGGAAATGCTCGATGAAGCGGGAAAAAAGGACGTGTACAAACAGCTTATTCAGGCAGATTTGACTCGCCCAATGGATATTGCGGATAGTTCCTATGACGCTTTGGTTTGTGCCGGGACATTGACTTACGGACATGTTGGTCCGGATGTATTTGACGAGTTCCTCCGGGTGGTCAAGCCGGGAGGAATCGTATGTTTTACTATCCGCGAAGGTGCCTATGATGAATACGGCTACAGAAAAGCCATGCTCGATCTGGAAAAGGGCGGGTTATGGGAACTGCAGGAAATGTGGGACGAGGAGTATTATAAGGACAAAGTCCGGGCCAAGATGTGTGTTTACAGAATCAATACAGGCAAATGATTCCAAGGTCTCCGCAAATATCTATAAGGGTGCTTAAAGCATCCTTATAGATTGGCTTAAACCAAGAATACCTTGAGCTTGGGTAGATTGAGGGGGCGAGAAAATAAAAATCCTTGAAGACCGTCACATTGGGCCTGGGATACTAGGGCCAGCTGTTCCCTGGTCTCAATACCTTCCGCGATTACCTTAAGCTCCATGCAATGGGCCATATTCACTATTCCTTCAAGTATGTGCCGGGTTTCATCCGGGTTCCCATCTTTTCCCAAGATAAAGCTTTTATCCACTTTGATGATATCCACCGGCATATTTTTTAAATAGTTGAGGGAGGAATATCCGGTACCAAAATCATCCAGGGCAAGCTTTACCCCGAGCTGTTTTAATTTGTGAAGTTTGGAGATATTTTGAGAGAAATTTTCAAATAAAGTTGTTTCGGTGATCTCGAGCAACAGGTTTTGTGGGGGGAAATCTGCTTCTTCCAGCATGTTTTTTATATGGGTCAGTATCTTTTCTTGTTTGAATTGTCTGGGGGAGATGTTTACACTCAACAGAAAATCTCTGTTTTGGGAACCTAGATCCGTGAAATAGTTACATTAACGTTGCATTCATACTGCAGTTTTAAT
>CAYNNQ010000021.1:0-45663 GCA_964398785.1 uncultured Desulfovibrionales bacterium
TGCCCGGTTAGCTACGGCACCAGGTCTTTCGCCTAAGGCACCTCCTCATCCGTCTCTGCCGTGAATGGTCTATAACATGGAGACCGGCATACTTATTATTGTCTGGGCACTAAAGAACCGTTCAGGTATTTATGCACAATACTGGAAATAAGTGTTTGGTATGGTATACCTTCTTCAATCGCTTTAATTTGGATTTGATAATAATCCTTATGCGAAAGACGAAGGTTTATACGTTTATCTTTTTTTAAAGTATTGCGAGCAGCTTCTATTGCTTCTTTTCTTTCCCGGGCAAAGTCTTTTACGCCCCGCCACTCTCCATGTTCAATCGATTCCATCAGATCTTTTTCTTCCTGATCGATTGGTTTAAATGCTTTTGCATTTATTTTATTCATTATGCCCCCTTCAAGCCGTATTTCTTTGTGTATTTTCGGCTTGGAAAAGCTGTCTTCAAAAATATATCCTCGTCAATTTCGACGTAAGGAACAATGATTGCGTAATTGTCGATTTCCAAAATATACATTTTTTGTTTTGCAAACCCGAGATTTTCCTCTATTCCAATTATCTTATCCGCTTCAATTAAATAGGCGATTTCTTCAAAGGATATTCCGCGTTCTCGTTTTGAGATCTCGTTTTTATTTGAATTCCAATTCAAATATTTCATATAAATTATATATGCCGTTGCCTGCCTTTTGTCAACACGATCATAAACGGGGGCGAACTTGAAGCGGCTACGGTATTATCTTGGTTTTGCTCATAAGTACCAGCCTGACCCTGGGGCGGGCGATTCCTTTCTTTGTAACCTAGTCCACAGTCTATCCGCGGTTCCGACTACCCGCACCAACCGGTTTTACAACCCACGCATTGCCTGCTATCAATCGCTCTGTCCGCGCCGATATGCCGGAGGGGCGGGTTAAAAACTCACATTTTATAAGTGGGCCCGGTCCCATTTACGAGTATGGTGAACAGATAGGCTATGGTCGTAGAGAAAAGAAAAGTCCTAGTCACCGGAGCGGGGTGTATCTGCAGCGCAGGGCCGGACGTCCCCTCGTGCACAGCCGCCCTTTACTCCGGGGATTTTTCCCCACCGCTCCCCCCGAAGGATTTCATGCCCGGGTTTGAGCAGGACTTCCCGGTTTTTGCCTGCAAAAAGCATTTGCACCCTTCTTACCAAGACGAAAAAAACGTGTTTGTCAGCTCCTCCTTTGCCCTGCAGGCCGCCTTGGAAGCCCTGCATAACGCCCGAATCGACCCCGGGGAACTCAGCCGAAGCCGCACCGGGATATGCATCGGAACCACGGTCGGGGCCTCGCTCAACATCCTTGATTTCTACAAGCACTGGAAAGAAGGCGGGGACCCGGATCTGGAACAGATATACCGCTACATGCGCAGCAACCCCGCCCTTTTCCTGCAAAAAAAGTTCGGACTATCCGGGCCGGTGCAGACAAGCACCAACGCCTGCTCCAGCGGAACCGACGCCATCGGTGTTGGCAGGCAATGGATTCAGCAGGGCCTGTGCGATCGGGTGATCGCCGGGGGAACGGATGAATTGAACGAACTGGCCTATAACGGTTTCATCCGGCTCATGAACTGCAGCCTTGAGCCCTGCCGCCCGTTCGATGCCGAGCGCAAGGGCCTAAATCTGGGCGAGGGAGCGGGCATACTTGTCCTGGAAGCCGAAAAAAACGCGGAAAAACACGGAGCGGACATCCTGGGGGAGGTCGCCGCGTACTCGACCGCGGCGGACGCCCATCACCTGACCGCCCCCCACCCGGAGGCAAAAGGGCTTGAAATCGCCTTTTCCCGGGTGCTTGAACAGACCGGCATACAAACCCGGGACATCGGTGTAATCAATGTGCACGGCACGGGGACCACGGCCAACGATCAGGCCGAGGCCCATCTTCTCGCCCGCGGCCCGAAATCGGTTCCCTTTTTCGGGACCAAGGGCATGACCGGACACACCCTGGGAGCGGCCGGGGCAATGGAAGCAGTGTTCTCCCTGTATTGCCTGCGGGAAAAGAAAGTTCCCCCCACGCCCGGCTTCAACACCCCGGACCCGGAACTCGGAGTCGCCCCGGCAAAGGGAGGAACCGAGTTAAGCGGTCCCTGGGCGGTTTCCCAATCCCTGGCCTTCGGCGGGAACAATTCGGTTCTTCTCCTCAAGGGGGAGGGATAGCCATGTATATACTCGGAAAAGGGATAACCGGACCCTTTGGGGGATGGCCGGAATTTAAAGATATCGTCCGGGAGGGCAGACCCCTTTTCGGGACCGAAGAAAAACACGCTGAAAACCGGGATTTGAGCCGTTTTGTCTCTACCCGGTTCAAACGCCGCCTGGATCACTTCACCAAAATGATCCTCACGGCCGCGCATCTGGCCCTGGAAGACATGCAGCAGGAAGGAGGGGAAGACCCGGGACGTTTGGGGATCATCCTTACAAGCGGCTACGGGCCCTGTCAGACCACTTTCGACTTTCTGGACGGAATGATCGATCACGGCCCGAATATGGCTTCTCCCCTGGCCTTCTCCCATTCCGTGCACAATGTCCCGGCCGGAATCCTGGCCATGTCCCTCAAGGAGAGCTGTCCGTGCACAAGCATCTGCCAGCCGCAAATGCCGGTATTCTCCGGGCTTGTCCAGGCCGGGGCCTGGCTTGAGCAGGGAGTGGCGGATACCGTTTTGCTCGGGGCGGCGGATGAGGATACCGAACTCTTGCGCTACTGCCTGGGGCGGATACATCCAGGACTTTCACGCGAGAACACCCTGGTCCAGGAAGGAGCGGCCTTTTTTTGCCTTAAAAAAACAGCAGAACACCGGCCGCAGGCCAAATTGACTCTGGCCGCCCCCGGGGAAAAAAGTCCGGCTGAAACCCGGGAGGCGAATCTTTTGGGCATACATCCTTCCTTTCCGGTCCGGGCCGCATTTGAGATGGCCGCATTTATGGCCGGGAAAAAGGATGCAAAAATAGCTTTGGCTGAAAAAAACCTCTCCGGGGACAAGGCGTTTATATGTATGCATTCACCGAATTCTGCTGATAACCATGCAAAAATATAAACTCACAAAAGAGGATATTCTTCTTATCCTCAGCGGGATGATCAAGGCCGGGCTCATCGCCCGGGGAGAATACCCGGACTTTATTTTTCGTCCCGGCCCCCTTCCCCCGGAGTCCCGGATCGGCGCGCAGGGGCTTAATCTAAGCGAGTCCGAGGCAAGCAATCTGCGCCGCCGCGCGGAAGAGATGTTCGGGGGAACTCTCCCGGAAGGGGCCGCACTGGAAGAGTGGGCGGAGGTCTTGCACGCGGCCCGGAAAAGTTCCGGGCGGGAAAAAATCGTCTTTCACACCTCGGGCAGCACCGGCGAGCCCAAACCGAACGCGCACGACTATGCCCTGCTGGCCCAGGAGATCGACTGCCAGAAAGAACTGTACCTGGGGACCGAAAGGATCGTCAGCTTTGTTTTTCCCCAGCACATCTACGGCTTTCTGTTCACGATCATGCTCCCCAAGGCCCTGGGGTGCCCGGCGCTTTCCCATCCACCGTTCCCGTCCCGGAAAATAATCGAGGATCTGCGGGAAAACGATCTGGTGCTCGGATTTCCCCTTTTCTGGAACAAACTTCTGGAAACCGGGAAAACCGTGCCCAGAGGCGTATCCGGAGTAACCTCCACCGCACCCTGCCCCCGGGAAACAATCCTCAGACTCATGGAAAACGGATTTGAAAAAATAACCGAGATATACGGCTCCTCGGAAACCGGGGGAATCGGCACCCGGAGTCATCCGGACAAGCCATACACCCTGCTTTCCTGCTGGAACGCCCCCGGCCCGGAAAACCCCGGGCATTTAACCCGAGAGCATCCGGCAAGCAAAAAGACCCTGTCCTATCCGGTCCCGGATGCGATCACCTGGCTTGGCCCGGACACATTCCTCCCCAGGGGCAGAACGGACAGCGCGGTACAGGTAGCCGGAACCAATGTCTATCCGAAAAAAATAGAAAACATCCTTTTAAAGCACCCCGAAATCCGGGAGTGCGCCGTCCGTCTCATGCGCCCGGAGGAAGGCTCTAGACTGAAGGTGTTTATAGTCCCGCAAGGGACGAAGGACCCGGAGGAACTGCGCCGGGAACTTGCGGCCTGGATGAAAAAACACTTGACTGCGGCGGAAATTCCCAAAAAGATAAATTCGGGATGCGAACTCCCCAAAAACGCCATGGGCAAGATTCAGGACTGGTAACGAATAAAGGAAAAAAAGACATGATTGCAAACAAAAACCGCATTCTTGCAGCGGCAACCGGAGTGCTGCTTTTGCCCCTTTTTTCCTGCACCCCGGTCAAAAAGGCCGGGCACGGCGTGGGCGAGGCCACGGGCAAGACGGTCAAGACCATAAAGGAAATACCCGGGGAGATTAAGAAAGGATATAAAAAGGGCAGGACCGAAAACCCCGCCCCTGATGGAAACTAGCAAACAGCCTATTGGGCTGTTTTCTGCTGCATTCTGCGCATTATTGCCTGATCCAGATAATGGATCCAGCCGTTATAGCGTCTATGGATCACGTCCCCGGAATGGCGCATATTTCGACTGTCCTTGTACTTGATGCTGTAGCTCTTGTTGTCATAATATATATCCACCTGAGCCATGAGCTTGCCATGATCCAGTGTAGCCACCATATGCCCCGGGGATTTCTTTTCCGCATGCCACCCCTTGTCCATACATCCCTTGTAGACTGCATCCGCCACCTGCTGAGTGGTAAGTTGTTCGCCGGATTTTGTTGGAACCGGGGCCTCGTTTATGTTGTTAATCGGGGCCTCCACAATACAGGCAGTCAAGAAAAGCACTGAAACCAAAGAAATACACCAAGCGCAAAATCTGGGATTCATATAAACCTCCTAGTTTACGATGCCTCCAGACAGGAAAGCATCATTTTTCTGACATGTCCGGACATGGCCTTTGCCGGTCTTTTCTCCCGAGCGAAACCCTGGGGATAAACCGGGTCAAAGAAACACATCCCTATCTGTCCGGGATAAAAGACCTTCTTTCCCGGAGGAAGCAGCCTTGCTGTACCCTTTATGCACAACGGAACCACCGGGACATCGGTGCGCTGGGAAATCTGAAACGCGCCGGTCTTGAACCCGGCTAGCACTTCCTCTTTTCTTCGGGTCCCTTCCGGAAAAAAAAGCAGGCTTATTCCGTTGTTCAACAGTTCCCTGGCCCGGGCGAGAAACGTCTCCGGATCAAGATCCGCGTCCAAATACCCGGACATGCGCATGAACGGGGCCAGAAAAGGCACCCGGAACGGCCATCCCCGGACAACCATGGAAACGGCCCAGATCGGCTGGGCCCCGAAACAGTATATATCCAGAATGGACTGGTGGTTGGCGACAAATATATATGGCGGGGAATTCAGATTCTCCTCGCCGCTCTTGTCGAAGCCCAAAAGGGGCTTGCTGGCCAGATACCAAGCTCGGCCGTAAAGCCAGATCAAAAAAAGACCAAGCCTTACCCCTTTTTTTTCGGAAAGAAATTTACCTGCGGCCAGGACAAAGGGCATGATCGCCAGGGAAAAAAGCACCAAAACACCCTTTACCAGGTAAAGCCAGACATTGAAGACAAGCCTTAAAAGAAGGGGGCTTTGGATTCTTCCAGCCTTGATCATTTCCCTATACCTAATCCGTCCCGCCTGTATTGTTCATATTTTTTCAGGATGTATTCATGCAAATCGCTGACAGTCCGAATTTCCTTCAGTTCTTCTCTGTTCTTGAGTTTAAAACCGAAGGCCTGCTCCAGGGCAACCACCATATCCACATAGTCCAGGCTGTCCAGTTCCAGGTCCTCGATAAAGCTCGTCTCGGGCCGGAGTTCATCCTCTTCCAATTCAAACTCCTCGGCCAGGGAGGAATTTATTGTCTGCACTATTTCCGAACGATTCATGGATCATATCTCCTGATCAAAAGGGCCGTATTGATACCCCCAAAGGCAAAGTTGTTTTTTAATACCGTACGCACCTCCTTTGTGCAATCCTCACATATAAGATTGACTCCAGCACAGTCCGGATCGATATTTTCCAGGTTATTGGTCCCGAGGAGTAATCCCTCCTGCATCATGCACCCCACAGCAGCGACTTCCAGAGCACCGCTGGCGGCCATAGTATGCCCCAAGTGCCCTTTTAGGCTGCTCACGGGAACGGAATCACCAAAAATCCGGGCCAGAACCGCGGCCTCGTCCGCATCCCCCTGAATGGTGGAGGTGGCGTGCGCGTTTATGTAATCTACATCCCCGGGGGCGGCTCCCGCGCTTTGCAAAGCGGACAGGATGCACTCGTGCATTGTCCGCGGATCCGGGCTGACCAGGTTCTTGGCGCAGTTCATGGACCATCCGGCGATTTCCCCCAGAATGGGGACCCCGCGCTTAAAGGCGGAGGGCAGGGACTCCAGGACCAACACCCCGCCTCCCTCGGAGCAGACAACCCCGTCCCGATCCGCGTCAAAGGGCCGGGAGGCGCGTCCGGGATCATCCCAACTTTTGACCGAGGCCGCATCCATCATGTCAAAGGTGCCCACGGTAAGGGGATGGACCTCGTCCGCCCCGCCGCAAAGCATCACATCCTGCTTGCCCGCGGCTATGGCCTCGGCCCCGAGGGCTATGGCCTGTCCTCCGGTGGCGCAGGCAGCACCCGGGGAAATGACCCGGCCGCTTATGCCCAGATACTGGGCCACATTGGCCGCGCAGCTGTGATTCATTATCTTGAAGAAATTGGTGGAGCGGATCTGCTCCACGCCGGTACCGTGCACAAGATACTTGCGGAAAACATCCTCCAGGACGTAGGGGCTGTTCACCGTACTGGAGATACTCGCCCCGACTCTGCCGCCGCCAAGAAAGACCTCATCCAGACCGGCCATCCCAACCGCCTCCCTGGAGGCAAGTGCGGCAAATATACCCATCCTGGACATGCTACGGCGAAAGCGCCGGGGAATATCCTTTTCCGGCAACTCGGGCACATAAACGCCTGTATTGCTATCCAGACCGGGTATATTTTCCAGTCCCGGATTGTACTCTATCCGGGTTTCCCCCTTTTTCAATCCGGACCACATACAATCCGTACCCAAGCCGTATGCGGAAACAGCCCCGGTTCCGGTAATCACGACTCTTTGCACTTATACCTTCCTATCTGTTCCAAGAGTTTTTCTTCGCCCACTATCATTCCACAAGCGACGATTCCAGAGATAACCGTCCCCAGGATCCCCGGAGCGATAACCCCCTGTCCGGCCAGAAAAAGTCCCTCTATCTTGGTCATGGGCAAAAGGGGGTACTGATGCACAGCGCACTTCGTCCCGTAAAGTCCGCCGCAAGGATTACTACAGTAATCGCGGAAAGTAAGCGGAGTGGATGTAGCTATCGGCTGTAACCTCCCACGAATTTCGGGTATCTCTTTGTATACTGCCTGAAGAAGCTTATCCGCCAGCCTGTTTTTAAAATCCTTATAGTCCGCCGGTCGATTGCCGGATAATGTTTCAATCCATTTTTCAAAACTGGAAAAAGAAGAAGGGGCAATTATTATCACCCCCGTCTTTCCATCCATTTCCTCGGTCATACTCAAATGCAGGCAGCTTGGCCCATTTTCATTTTCCAGGCCCACAAAGCGGAGCCAGCCTCGTCTCCGCAGGACCAGCCAATTGGGAACATTGAATATTTCTGGTTTCCTTCCCTCCAGACGGGCATAAAGCACAAAACCGGAAACAGTCTCCTGCATGCCGGAAAACCTTTTCTGCTGTGCCGGTCGCAGCCCGCTATCTCCCAAAAGCTCCGGGAGGCGGAGCGGGCTGCCGGTATAAACACAGTTTTCGGCAGCCAAGACAAGACCATCGGCCAAACGCACGGAGCGGATGCGTCTCGAAGCGTCCAGTCCCAATTCCGTGGCCCGGCTAGAACAAAAAATATCCACCCCGTATTTCTTGAGACTGTTATGAAAAGCCCGGACAAGACTCCGACCGCCACCTTTGATATAGTGCACCGAACGTAGATAGGAAGCAAAGATCTGGGCATGGACCTGCATAGTAGCCTCGCTAGGTTCCACTCCGGCCAGGATCGCCGGGTAGGAAAAGACCGCCCGCAATCCGGGATCGTCTACGTTCTCCCCCAAAAAATGTCCAACGCTTATGTCCTGTTGGATATACGATTCCAGACTGTTTTTCTTACCCCCCTTGAAGGTGAGATATGGTGAGGATGTCCAGTAATTGGCGCATTCCCGAAAAAAATGCTCGACTTCCTCCCGGCGATGGGGATACATGCGCAAAAGATCCTGTCGGAGCCGATCCGGCCCATAGGAAACAAAAAAATCATCCCCTAAATCGGGACCGCGCAATCCCAAAAATCCATCACTGGGGAGCTCTCCTCCCTCGAGTCCATCCTTAAGGCCCAGGAACCGAAAATAGGTATCCAGGACATGTCCCTCTCCCAGCTCCCCCACATAATGCACGCCAGTATCGAAAAATATGCCCTGCCTCTGAAACCCACGCAGGGTTGGAGCAAGCATGGATGAGGACTCCACCAGAGCAACCCGGTGCTCCATTCTGGCCAGGGCTATTGCCGTAGTCATGCCGGCCGCTCCCCCGCCGATCACAACCGTATCATAACTGGACATCAAAACCCCAAAATCAAAGAACAGTTGCTTCCTCCAAAACCGGCGGAATTGCACATAACCCTTCTCGGCTTTTCCAGCACAGTTTCCGGGACTATATTCAGCCCTTCAGCCGCAGGGTCTGGAACACTGAAATTGATATTCGGAGCAACAAAAGCGTGTCTGGCCATCAGGCAGGAATAGACAACCTGGGAAGCACCGGCCATCCACAATTCATGCCCGGTCATGGACTTAAGGGAGGAAACCATGGGAGAGCAATCCGAAAAGACCCGGCGGATATTTTCCGCCTCTCCGGCATCCCCGGCCGGAGTAGAGGTGGCATGGGCGCAGACATAGTCAATATCACCCGGAGACAGGGCAGCATCCTCCAGGGCCTTGTCCATAGCTTGGGCCAATCCCGAAAAACTGGGGACTGAAAGATGATACCCATCCGAGGAGAAGCCATAACCTATAACCTCCCCCAGTACAGGACCGCCCCGGCGTCGGACCTCTTCCCGGTCCTCCAGTATAAGTGCTGCCGCCCCTCCGCTGGGCACCAATCCTTCCCTGGAGGCATCAAAGGGGCGACTGGCCCTTTCCGGATTTTCTGTATCCCGGGAAAATGCCCCCAGCCCGTCAAAACTACATGTGGATTCCCAGTTTATCTCCTGTGCCCCGCCGCAGACCACTTTCTTCTGTCGTCCCAGGGCAATCAGGTCATAAGCTTGGCCCACGGCGTTGCCACCGCTAGAGCATGCGGAGCTCACGGTCCAGCAGGCCCCCATGTTTCCCAAAAGGACATTCAGATTCATGGTTACAGTGGAGTTCATGGAACGGAAAATAGCCCCGCTACCGATGGACCCGGTTGCTCCCCTCTCTCTTAAAAGATCCACCTGTTCCGCGCATGCCCCGCAGGATGAATCCACGCCGAAGATCAGGCCGGTATCCCCATTTTGCAGATCCTGTTCTTGCAGACCGGATTCCTGCATGGCCTCAAGGACTGCGGCATACGCCTGCACCCCGAATTCGGGCAGAGTTTTCCTCTGTTTGCGATTTAGGTACGCGGCGGGTCTGAATCCTTCAATCTTTCCCGTCAAGGGACTGAAAAAACCAAGCTTCTCCCGTTCGGAATCGATCCCGATCCCGGAAAGGCCGTGATACAGGGATTCGGCCACGGCCTGCTTCCCGATGCCGATGCTGGAGACGATTCCCGTCCCGGTTATTACTACCCGCTTCATGATTCCCGCTTATTTATTGCCATATTTATCCGAACGCGGCCTAAGCCGACGACTCGGTGTTTTATAAAAATTATGCTGAATAATTACATTGCAATTACGTTTTTACAGGTGTGTTTGCAGGACAACATTATCAAAATACGCCCCAGTTCAAGGCTCAATGCAAGCCCAACGTCTTTTTTAGTCCTTATGCCGGGATATTGAAGGCCACAAAATCAGGTATGGACTCCGCCGTTAACGGAAATTACTTCTCCTGTAATGTACCCGGCCCGCTGGGAACACAAAAACGAAACCACGCCGGCCACTTCCTCCGGTTTGCCGAAACGCCTGAGTGGTATCCGGTTTAAAATCTCTTCTTGGGACAATTCCTCAAGCATTCCGGTATCAATAAACCCCGGCGCAACAGCATTGACCAATATATTGCGTTTGGCCACTTCCACGGCCAGAGACCGCGTGGCCCCGATAAGCCCAGACTTGGCCGCGGAATAGTTCACCTGCCCCGGCACACCGGTCTCTCCGGATGTAGAGGCTATATTGACTATCCGTCCCTCTTTGCGTCTGAGCATCTTTTCCACCACCGGCTTGGTTACATTGTAGAACCCTTCCAGATGCACCTGCAAAACATCCTTCCAGTCCTTTTCCTTCATCCATACCAAAAGTGTATCCCGATTGAATCCGGCGTTATTCACCAACGCATACGGGATGTCTTGTTCCAGACGGGGTTGAAGGGCCTCTCGCGTTTCATCCCCGTCGGCAACATCAAACCCCATAATTTCGCATTTACGGCCCATTTCCCGAATATCTGCAGCAACTTCCTCGGCTGCGGAAAGATTACTTTTGTAATTTAGCCAAATATCGAATCCATCTGCAGCCAGCGCCCGGGCTGTAGCCGCACCAATGCCCTTGCTTGCGCCGGTTATCAAAGCTATACGTTCACTTCCCATTTTATGCCACCCCTTGACCACAGAATTTATACAATTAAAATAGAGGGATATCTGTTTATAATTGTTTATCACTTCCACTTGTAGTGACAAAAGTTTATAATACGGATAGGGTGTTTAGTCAAAATTTCAATATGAGCAACAAGATATGAAACTAAAACTTATTTATCCCAGCTGGCCCAAGCTGCGGAATCAAACCAAATTTGACCTTCCCCCGCACGGTCCGGTGGTTATGGCCACCACTGTCCCTAAAGAAGTACAAATCCGGTTCACTGACGAAAACATTCAGGATATAGACTTTGAAGAAAAAGCGGATCTGGTGGCCATTTCCGTAATGCTCACCTGCCAACTCCCCCGGGCCTTTGAAATAGCCGCGGAATTCAGGGAAAGGGGAATACCCGTTCTTTTCGGGGGGATTTCCACCACCCTGCACAAGGAAGAAGTCAGCCGGCATGCGGACAGCATTTTTCTGGGGGAAACAGAGGGGAGATTCGCGGAGGTAATCCAGGATTTCCTAAGCAATCGCCTGAAAAAAGTATACGATTATTCCCGGCAACATCCGGACATGGCTCTTGTGGAAACCGCCCGCAGAGATATCTTGCAACGGGAACTATATAATTATCGGGGTGTACAGATGGTGGATCTGGTACATGCCTCGAGGGGGTGCCGCTTCAATTGCTTTCCCTGTTGCTCCCGCTACCTGGGCGGGAAAAAACACCGCCCCCGTCCTCTATCCAAAGTTGTTCAAGAAATGGAATCCATACCCAATAACCGCCTTTTTTTGGTAGACAACTCCCTGGCCCAGAACAAAAAATGGTTGCGGGAACTCTTTACCGCAATACAGCCTTTAAAAAAGAAATGGATATCCCACCCGGTATTTTACGACCCGGAAATAATCAATCTGGCGGCAAAGGCCGGTTGCTGGTATGTTTATCAGGCAATTATAGACACCTCGGAAAAAACCAAAGAACGTATCAAAATGCTCAAGGACCACGGAATCGGAATTGAGGGAACCATTCTCTTGGGAACCGATGACCACGACGAATCATATATAAAAAGGCTGGTCGATTTCCTTCTGGAAAACGAATTGGACCTGGCCGAGTTCACCATACTCACCCCTTTCCCGCATACACCGATTCGCAGGCAGTTCGAAGCCGAGGGTCGGATTCTTTCCAACGAATGGATCAAATACACCACGGACCAGGTGGTTTTCCAGCCGGCGAAAATGACCGTGGATAAATTACAGGAGCTATACGATTATGCCTGGGATACATTTTACGGCAAGGGGGGACAACAATTGAGGATGGCTCAACTCCTGAGAAAAGTTATAGAGAAGGAAAAAACAGACGGCACCTATCGCCGCTACGATCCTCCCCAAGGGAATGCGAACTACAGTAGCCTGGACACAGAGCAAAAAACATCAGCAATGGATTAAACCCAAACTCCCTGCATCCTTATTACATGGACAACAAAAGAATACTTCTGGTCCATCCATTGGGCTACGATTCTATATACGCGGGCCAGGACGTGGCCAGGCTGGCCAATCTCATGCCGCCTTTGGGTCTGGCCTCTCTGGCTTCCTATCTGGAAAACAACGGTCTGCGCGCGGATATTTTGGACTGCTTTGCCCATCCGGACTGCCTGGACAGAATGAACAGCTATCTCCGCGAATATCGCCCCAGATTTATCGGCCTGACCTGCACTACATCGGCGTTCCCCAACTCAGTCCAAATCATCCAGAGAGCCAAACAGATACTCCCGGAAATCAGATCCGTAGTCGGCGGAGCGCACCCTTCTGCTCTAAAAGAAGAAGCCCTTCGGGACAGCCCGGATGTGGACTATGCCGTAGTGGGCGAGGGAGAAAAGCCACTAAAGAGACTGCTCCAACGGACGGAAAAAGAAGCACACCTCATTCCTGGTATATGTTATCACGGCCATAACGGTCCGGTATTTAACGGGACGCAAACAGATCTGGTCCAACTGGACGATCTCCCTTTCCCTGCCTATGATAAATTACCCGGTTTCCCGGATACCTATACTCTGCCGGTATTCAATTATCCCCGCCGCCCAAACACCAGTTGCATATCCAGCCGCGGATGCCCGTACAAGTGCTCCTACTGCGACCGTTCCGTGTTTGGATCCAGTTTCCGGTACAACTCCGCCGGATATCTCTATGCACATATGCGCTATCTCCACAACCGCTGGGGGATCAGACATATAAATTTCTATGACGACCAGTTCACTTTGAATCGCGGGCGGGTAGCGGAACTATGCACCATGCTCATGGACCATCCCTTGGGTATGACCTTTAACTGTGCGGCCAGGGCGGAACACGTGGATCCGGAGCTTTTGGAGATGATGAAAGACGCCGGATGCTGGATGATAAGCCTGGGCATAGAAAACGGCAATCAAAAACTGCTTTCCAAGCACAGGCAAAATGCCAATCTGGATATGGTCGCCCGCACTGTAAAGGATATAAAAAAGGCCGGCATAAGAGCAAAAGGCCTATTCATGCTCGGACTGCCCGGTGAAACGGAAAAGACAATCAAAGAGACCAAAACCTATGCACATTCACTTAACCTGGACGACCTAAATCTAGCCAAGTTCACCCCCTTTCCAGGCTCCCCACTTTATAAAGACATACATATCCACGGCAAATTCGAGGAAGACTATGCCCGAATGGACTGCATGCATTTCTTATTCATACCCCAAGGACTATCGGAACAATTCTTGGAAGACAAATTCCAGGAATTTTACAAAGAACATTTCACCCGCCCCCGCACTCTATACAACTACTTGTCCATGCTCTGGAAATCCCCGGACAGCTGGAAGAGATTCATCCTCTCTCTGCCGGATTTCCTTAAATTCGCCCATCAGGGAAACCGGATGAGCGCGGAGGCCTCCTCACATAAGCGCAACTGGGACAGCAAAAGTCTAGGTGGAGAATGGCAGCACCGTTTCTTTTATGCCCTAATTCGGACGTTAGGTGTTCGCCCGGCCTATGCTTTTCTTTACCCGGTCACTCTGTGGTACGTTCTTCTTCACCCCAGTGTACGCCGCAGAATCAGACCTTACCTTAAACACCGCTTCCCGGAAAAAAAAGCCATCCCCAGACTCTTCGCCACCTACCGTTTGAGTTTGAACTTTGCCCAAATATTGGTGGATCGTGCAGCTATAGGCATTCTGGGGTCCAGCAGATTCAAAATAGATTTTCCGGAAAGAGAAAAGTTCCGGGAAATAGCGCATCAGGGTAAGGGGGCGGTATTGATCAATACCCACGCAGGCTCCTGGCAGGTAGCCATAGCCGCTTTGGAACTTTTGTCCACGCCAATATCCATGCTTATGCAAAAAGACCGGAAAGATGTGGATCGCCCATACTACAGCCACCGCCAACAAGAAAGTCCGTACAGGACCATCGATCCGAGCAAAGGGAGTGAAGCCATGCTGGAGATGTTCAACTCCCTGAAAAAAGGTGAAATACTGGGAGTCATGGGCGACCGGGCCTTTGGTAATGACAAAAACCTGGTCGATGTTGATTTTTTGGGGAAAAAGGCTTGGCTGCCATTTAGCCCGTATAAGCTGGCTTCCTCCACCGGAGCACCGTGTATGGTTCTCTTAACGCACAGAACCGGATATCTGCATTATACAGTCCGATTGGCCCGGGTGATTGATGTCCCCAGGGACCTGGGCCGCCAGCCGGGAAATTTCCGGGAATACGCCCAAGAATATACACATACCCTGGAAGAATTTGTAAAAAAACATCCTTGGCAATTCTTCAACTTCTACGACATGTGGGAAAAATAATCATGTACAAAATAGCGGGGAAAAAATGGAGATCAAGACTCAGCTAAAGGAAAAATTAATCGAAGGACTCAACCTGGAAGACATCCGGCCGGAGGATATAATGGATGACCAGCCGCTTTTCGGGGAAGGACTGGGACTGGACTCCCTGGATGCAGTGGAGTTGGTAGTCATAATCCAGAAGAATTTCGGGGTGGAGATAAGCGATATGGAACAGGGGAGGCAGGCATTCGCCTCGATTAACGCCCTGGCCGAATTCATAGAAATCAACCAATCCCACTAAACCAATAAGCCACACAACTATAACATCAATTTAAATGAGGCCGGAATTTTCCCTGCCCAACCATAAATTAATTCTGAAAGAGACTAGCTTTTATTTCCGGAGACATAAGAAGCACTTTCAATTTTTCTTTTAAGGCTTTGGGTACTACCGTAGTGGCATGAGATGGCGGATTTATGAAATTTCCACCCAAATCATCTTCGCCTTGAATACGTTTTTCGGCCAATTCCTTACCTTCTTTTGAAAAAACCTTGATCTCAAGATTATAATACAAGCCGACATTTACCATAGTATCGCTTTTCCATTGATATATAGTTAAAAGTAATAATCTATCGGCCTCTTTTTTCATAAGAATATTTTTTACTTCCAAGACGGTTTGGGAATGGTCCGTATAAACGGGCTTTGCCTCAAACCCTGTTTTTTGAAGAGCCTTACTAAGTGCATTTACTATATCAGAAGATAAAGGTCTTCCACTTTGAGTTTCAACATCAAAAGGATTGCCGTATCCCCCTCTCTGCAAGCCAATAAAATTAGGCTCCTTATCGCTATTTACAATAAATGAACGCTTATCCAGAGCAGCAACGCCAACTTCCCCTTCTGCTTTGGAATGCAAGTTAGGGTGAGCAGAATGCATGGCGTATTTATTGCCTATAGCACAAGCACTGATTGAGAACAGAAACATCGTGGCCAAAATATACTTGATTATTTTTTTCAAATCCATCTGCCACTCCACTTATCTATAAAACCACATAAACAAAATATTTCCAAAATAGAAAAACCCGCCTCGCCAAAAAAGCGAAGCGGGTTTTGGAAACAGAATATGAAAAACGCCTCTTACCAGCGTTTTTGAGGCTTGGGCCGGGCTTCGTTAACCTTCAGGTTACGGCCACCCAAGTCGCTACCGTCCAGGCTCTTGATGGCCTCTTCGGCATCGGCTTCCTCCATTTCGACAAATCCGAATCCCCGGGACCTTCCTGTTTCCCGATCATAAATAATCTTCGCGGACAGGACTTCGCCGTATTGAGCGAAGGCGTCGCGGACGTCGTCTTCCGAGGAAGACCAAGGCAAATTTCCAACATAGATGTTCTTAGCCATTCTAAAACTACTCCTTTAAAAAAACAATGAAAACTTGGACTATCGAGCGAGGCGGGAAACAGCCAGGAAGGCAGAAAAATTCCGACAGGACCCGAAGACCAACGGGGCAACTGCACTCGCAGAAGCCCGGAAACCAAAATACAAACGCATCAAACCAGGCGCTGGCTTGATACAAAGCTTTCTAGAACAAACATCGAATGTCTGTCCAGCATTTTTTGGACTTTTCATGCACTTTTTACAAAAAGATCGACATTCGCTTTTGTCCGATTTAAGACAAAGGCCATGGGTAACAGCCGTTCCTCCCATCTTTTAAAACGAGCCGCATTGGGGTGGTGCCTCTACGACTGGGCCAACTCCGCATTCGCCACAGTGGTCTTAGCGGCGGTCCTTCCAGTTTATTTCGTTGATCTCGTCCCCAAAGGGGGGATGCATCTACAGTGGCTGGAACGGCCCGTTTCCGCCTCCACCCTGTGGAGTCTTGGGGTGTCTTTGTCCATGCTCCTCTTATTTTTGGCCGCTCCTTATCTCGGGGCCTGGACGGACAGGCACGCAAAACACAGGCAAACGCTCCTTGTCCCCGCCCTGTGCGGATCAGCGGCCACGGCCTCCCTTTTTTTCGCCAAGGGGCAAATGTATATATTCGCCATTTTGGTCTTCATGCTGGCCAATTGGTGTTTTGCCGCGGCCAACATCGCCTACAATTCCTTTCTGCCCGCCCTGGCCCGAACCGGAGCGGAAAAGGACAAGCTCTCCGCCCGGGGGTTCGCCCTGGGCTATATCGGCGGCGGACTGGCCCTTTTGGCCGTACTCATCATTACTTCCCGATTCCAGGCCCTGGGCTTTTGCACAAAAGGCCAGGCGGTACGCTTCGGCTTCCTTCTGACCGGGCTGTGGTGGGCAATCTTCACCCTGCCCGCATATGTAATGCTTAGGCACACCCCGGTTTTTACCCGGCAGACATTCCTGCCCGGGGGCATCACCGGGTATTTGCGCATATTCGGGGAGATCCGCGGTTTTCCGAGGCTGTTTCGTTTTTTGATAGCCTATCTTTTCTATAACGACGGCATCCAGACCATTATCGCGGTCTCCGCGGTTTTCGCCCGGGAGGAAATAGGCCTGGAGACGTCCTCCATTCTGGGCGCCTTTTTGATGGTCCAGTTCCTGGCCGCCCCGGGAGCGCTCATGTTCGGATATATCGCGCAGAGAACGGGGGCCAAGAACGCCCTTTTACTGTCCGTTCTCGTATTCATGGGGGTCACGGTCTTTGCCTTTGTCCTTAAAACAAATCTGCAGTTCTGGATCATGGCCGGGGTTGTCGCCCTGGTTCTCGGCGGGAGCCAGGCCGCCTCCAGATCCCTGTACGCATCTCTTTTGCCCCGGGACAGGTACGCGGAGTTCTTCGGGTTCTACGCCATGAGCTCCAAGCTGTCCTCGATTTTCGGACCGTTCGTGTTCGGGGGTATGGCCTTTCTGACCGGATCAATACGGGGCGGGATATTGAGCCTGGTTCTTTTTTTTATAATCGGCGGGGCCGTTCTTCTGGGGCTTAAGACCCGGGACTGATGGAATCCGGCCTCAGACCTCGCGCCAGGCGCTTATCAATGGGAAATAAAGCCCGGTTCTGACCGGCATGTCCGGCTCCATCTCCCGGAAAAGGCGGGCATAGGCCGCGAGCTGATCTTGGTAGCGCCGGACCTCGGCCCGGATAAAGTTTTCCCGGTCCCCGGTGGGAACGGATGTCTTGTAATCCACGATCCAGCGGGTGCCTTTTGCATCAATAAAAGTCCGGTCTATGACCGCGCTTATCAGCTTGTTCTCCACAACCCCGGTCAGACCGTACTCGGACCGGGCGCTTTGCCGCGGCCGCAATATCCATTGCCCGACGGGATCATTCACGGTGTTTTCCAGGGCCCTTATTACCATACGCCCGGCCTCCTGCATCTCCGAGCCCGGGACCCCCAACGCGGCCAGGCGATTGGCGATCTTATTTCCCAGACCTTTTACGCGCTCGGCGGACCAGTTTTCCGTTCCATCCCGGCTCACGGCCTGCAAAAATTCATGGACAACCGTGCCCACATGGCGTCTGAAATCATAAAGCCCGCCTTCCTCTTCGCCGCCCGAGGACGGGGACTCCCCATGCTCTTCCAAGGCGCCGGGGGACAAGCCGGCGTTTATTTGCAAAAGACTCCAGTCCGGGGAGAGATAGCGCAGGCGGTTGGCTTTTTTTCGGTCTTCCGCGGTTTCCGTGCCTTCCCCGCAGGAAGGGCATTGCTCGGCTTCAGCGGCGAAAAACTCCTCGATCCGCCCCAGGAAACTGTCTTTTTTCCCTATGTTGCCCTTTTCCAGCTTTTCCCGCTCATTCAGGTCGAACTCGGCCAGAAGATGCAGGTTTTTTCTGGCCCGGGTGGCGGCCACATACAAAAGCCGGCCCAGTTCATTGTCCTTTTTCTGTTTTTTGATATCCCGGATGTATTCGTACACCCTGTTCTCCTCCCGGCCGGGAGCATTCAGCGGGGCCAGAAGGAAACGAAAGCCGGGCTCCGGCCGACCGGTTCCGGATACCTCCATCATCTGCACAAGCTCTTTGTGGTCGGGCCGGCCGGTTTTGTGCATGCCCGGGATTATCACCGTATCGAACTCCAATCCCTTGGACTTGTGCACGGTCATCAAGGAGACCGGGTTGCCCTCGGTGGTCCGGGGCTGGGAATACAAGTCGTTCAACGACTCCTCCAGGCGGCCGAAATCGGCAATATCCCCGTTTTGCTCAAAGCCTTCCAGGTGTTTTAAAAAATTGGCCGTATCAAAGAAGTCGCGCTCCTCTTCCAGACAATCCGGACCGCCCAGATTCAGCCAGACCGTTTCCACCAGCCGGGAGGCCCGCCTCCTGCCCCGCTGCATAAACCCCTCAATCAATATGGGTGCGGCGCGCGTTAGCCTTTGCCCTCCCTCCGGACTCAAATAAGAGAAATCCCCTTCGGCCAGTACGTCCGCAACGCAGCCGGATTCCGGGCACTTTTGGCAAACCCGGGTCAGATCGGCCAGATCCAGGCCGCACCACGGGGCGCGCAAGACCGAAACCCAGGCCAGATCATCGGCCGGGTTGGCCAGGGCCCGGGCCAGGCAAAAAAGGTCCAGGACAGGCTGCCTTTCCTGCAAAGGCTCGATATCCACGGCCTGAACCCCGATGCCCTCCCTGTCCAAAAGCCTGGAAATCTCCCGGAGATGGCCGCGGCTGCGGACCAAAACGGCCACGCTCCCCAGGGGATTTTCCCGCCTGCACTCGCGGATTATCTCCAGCGCCCTTTGCGCCTCGGCCCGCCCCCCGCTTTCCGGCAAGAGGTGCAGGCCCACCTCGCCTTTTTCCCGGATGTGCTCTTGCATGGCCGAATAGCGGACCGCCCCGGTCACCGGATCCTCCAAGGCCTGGAACACGTCCGGAAAGACCCTGTTCACCCAGTCGACAACATCCCCGGCGGACCGGAAATTCACAGTAAGGTAGCGGGGCAATGGATGCACATCCGCAATCCCGTACGCGCGGCAATTCTGGAAGATGCCCACTTCGGCATTGCGAAAGCCGTAAATGGACTGCATGGGATCGCCGACCAGAAAAAGGGTTCTCCCGTCCCCGGGCTGCCAGCCGGAAAGCAGGGTGGAAATTATTTTCTGCTGGACAATGCTCGTATCCTGATATTCATCCACCAAGAGATGATTTATGCGGTAGTCCAATTGCAACAAAAGATCCGTGGGGTTATCCGGGTCGCCCAAAGAATCCAGGGCGAACTCGGTCACCTGGGTGTAATCCACCTTACCCTCGGCCTGCATGACCAGATACAGATGGGCCAGGGAACGCTTGAGCACCCGGATAAGGGCGACCAGAAGCTCCCAATCCGCATCCATGTATGCGGTGTCCGGCAGTTTTTTAAGCCCATGCAGGGCCGAACGCAGGGAATGGCTATGGGCCAAATTTTCCAGCACCTTTTTGTATTCCTGCTTATATTCTTTCGCCCTTTCCTTTTCCTCTGCGGAGGTAAAACTCCCCGGAGGTGGAAAGCCCTGTTTCACATTCACCTGTTTGCGCCAGCCTCCGGACTCGGTCAGAAGAAATTTTCTCCACTTTTGCCACTCCAAAGAATTTGCGGCTGAACAGCCCGGAAAATCCCCGGTTTCCGGCATGTCCAGGTTCCTAGCCGCATAATTGTAAAGCCGCAAAAGCCGGTCGCGCAGGGAGGCATCAAGATCGGCGAACAGACCACCCACCCGGGCGAGCATATCCTCCACCTGGGATTTGAGTTCTGTTTGCAGGATTTCCCGGATGCTTTCATCCCCGTGCGCTGCCTTTAAAATCCCCATCCAATGCTCGCGCCGCGAAAGCATGGCCGCGATAAGCCCGGTCAGGCGATTCCAATCGTTGTCCAGATGCCGCAGCACCCGGGCGAGTTCGGGCCGATCCTCGCGGTCGTTCAGCTCCATGAGCGTATTCAAGGCCGCCTGCTCATACAGGATATAGCCGTTTTCAACCACTTCCGGGCGCTTGCCGAAGCCGGAAAGCAAGGGCATCCGCGAACTCAAATAAAAGCAAAAAGAGTCTATGGTCTGAATGCGCAGCCGATTTGGATTTTCTTGCAGATTCCACTCGAGCTCGCGGTCCCTTTTGTCCACGGCCGCGGCCAGTTCGGCGGTGCGGCGCTTATGCTCCGGGATTTCCCCGGACGGGGAAGGGTATTCATCGGCCTGGCGCAGGGCGGAGAGTATCCGGCCGCGCATCTCCGCCGCGGCCTTGCGGGTAAAAGTCATGGCCAGGATCTCCTCCGGCTTTTGGACCTTACCCAAAAGACAGAGGTAGCGCTGAATCAGAAGCTCGGTCTTTCCGGACCCGGCCGGGGCCTGAACAATAAAGCTTTCCCGCGGATCGAGACATTCCCGGCGTACGTGGGCGTCCTCGGGCTCAGCCATTTGCCGCTCCTCCTTCATGACCAGGATTGTCGCCGTCCAAATCCCCCGGGAGCAGGGATTCGTTTATCCGGCACAAGGACTTCAAACGGCAGCGCCGACAGGAAAAGGCATATCCCGAGGCCTGCACGGGATCGGCCGGGCCGTAGCCGGACTTTATCTCTTTTGCCAGCTGTTCGAGCTTCTCCTTCCAGCGCTCAAGGACTTCCTCCATGCCCTTGTATCCGAATTCGCGCACGGTTTTGATTTTCCCCCCGGGGGACAGCTCGTCCCTACTCTCCGCTATCCCGGAAAACTCCATTTTTCCGGGGTTTACCCGGGCCACGCACACGCCCGCCAGCTCCTTGCCGGACATATTCACGGCATAAACCGGCAGTTGCGGTTCTATCATCCGCTCTTCCATCCACATGACCGAGGGCGAGGGGAGGTTCATTCCGGTTTTGTAATCAATCAGGAGCATGGCCCCGGACTCGAGTGCATCCGCCCGGTCGGAGCGCACTCTGACCCGGAGGCCGGCTATTGAGACCGTCTCCCTTTCCTCCAGGCTGTGGACCCGGAAAAAAGGCCTGCTTTTTTCCAGCTCCAGCCAATTAAGAAGAACATCCTTCAGCCGCAGGGCCTCGAGGCGCATATATTTTTTGGTCCGCACCAGGCTTTCCGGCCTAACCCAAAGCATGGCGGTCCGCTCCGCGGCTTCCAAAACCAGGCGGGAAAGCTCGTCCCCGCTCATCTCCAGAAGCTCGTCCCGGGAACTCAAATCCTGCCACAAAGTCAAAAGCGCCCGGTGAACCATCTCCCCCCTCTCCGCGGGCCCGAGCCCCGGAACCGGAGTTTGCGGCTCTTCCGTTTTCAGGCGGGCTTGCGCGTATCCCTTGAACGGACAGACCGCCTGGGCGCTGAACATGCCCGTCCCTCCCTCCGGCGCGGACTGGGCAAGAGGAAGACCGTGGACGTCAAGGCTCTCTTCTACTGCGCCGCCTTGCCGCGCCTGCCGCCAAAGGCCGGGTTCCCGCGCATGTGCCGAAACCTCCTGCGGATCGATTTGCGGCAAATGGTTTATAAACGGGCTGGGCATGATCTGTGTATCTTCTTCGGCCCGGGGATGGGTGCAGATTATTTCCCCGGCCGCAAAGCGCATATTTTCCCAAATACGCTCGGCCATTTCCAGTTCGCGCTCCGGACATGATCCGGGCAGAAAAAGACGCCTCTGGTCCCTGACGGGGATAAACGGATCCGGGTCAGCCCTTGCGGGCAAAACGTCCGCGCTCATACCGGCCAGCCAGATCTTGTCCAGCACCTGTCCGGCGGCCTCGAAAATTCCCATGACCTGAATCCCGGCCGAAGGGGAGCGGGGCTGAAAAATGCGCTCCGCCAGGATGCGCCGCAGATAGTCCAGGGCGCCCGGATAATCCGTGCGGGGGCAAACCGTGTCCATACCGGCCAGTTCGGACAAGACTTCCCGAAAGGCGCGAACGGCCTGATATTCCGTGCTGGTAAGCGTGCGATCCCCGGGCCAGCCCCAGGCCTGCAGGATGGAAGCAAAAACGTTTGCCCACTCCCCCGGGGCCATGCTTTGCGCAACACCTTTCAAAACCTCCCCGGCCGAGCGCATGCAGGAGGCGAATTTAAGGCATTTACCCATTTTTTCCGCCTCGGCCAGTTTGCCTTCCAGCATTGCGGACTTTATGCGGTATTCCCGCTTATCCCGGATCTCCCGGTCCAGAACGGCCCGGGCGGAGAGCTCCTCTTCCCCGCAGATAAAGGGAGAAACAAGAATCCGGCTCACATCGGCCGCGTCCAGGTTCTTCTTATAGGAGACTTGCAGTAGAAGGCAGGCGTGATCCACTATTTGGTACCCGGCCAGGGGAGTGCCCATGGAGACATTATAGGCCGGTGCGCTGGCCGGGACATGAGAAAGCACCCTTTCCGGATGCAAAGTGCGGTCAAATATCCGCACCACCCGGCTGCGGGCCCTTTCCAGGTCGGGAACGATCACCGCGACCTTGGATGCCCGGCCATTGCCGATCTCGTTTTTGGCCCAGGCCGCGGCCGCTTCAAGCTCTTGGTCCGGATCGGCAAAGCTAAGCCGGCTCATGTTTCCCTCTTCCCGGCTCCGGACAAGACTGTAAAGCCGACTCGATTTTTGATGGAAAACGGAAAAAACACGCTCCTGCGAGGGATCGAATTCCAGAAAGCCGCAGACAATCACCTCCTCGGGGATAAGCTCCGCTTTTTCCCACAAAAGATCGGACATGTACCAGGCAAGCGCGCTCTGCTCCAGCCAGTTTTGCTCCGCGCATTCGGCCATGAACGCTTCCGCCCAGGAGACAAACGCCTCGCTCTCCCTGTCCCCCTCCGGGTGCATATCTTTCGGGGCGAGTCCCCATCTGCGGCAAAGCACCCAGGAGCGGCGGGCCATACGGGCCAGATCCCGGGAGGGGAAAAGTGTCCGCGGGGGGCGTTCTTCTATTATTTTTTCCCAGATGATGAGTTCCTGACCCGGAGAAAGGAGAAATGGCAGATCATTTTCCAGGCAGAGCCGGGAATAAAGCCCTTGCAGCCAGGAAGAAAGGGGCATGATGGCCGGAGTTTCCCAGGTATACGCCCCGCCGTGGCGCTTATATCCGGCATAAAGAGCGCTTAAGTCCCGGGCCAGCCGATTGTTCGAGGTCAGGACAAGGGCCCCGTTTTCCAGTTTCTCCCAAGCCTGTCTTTCTTCAATCTGGCTAAAATCCACGAAAAGCCCCGCCTGGTTCTGATGCCCAAAAAAATGGCCTCACATAAATCCGGGCAAAATTTTGTTGCCAGGAAGCTGCAAGTAACAATTAATGCGCTGAGTTTAAATGTTTTTATTAAAAATCATTGAGTTGCCGTTGCGATAATCCAAATCGAAATCGGGATCGCTATCGAAATCCAAGGAATATGCCATTCGGTGCAGGAGGAACCCTCGGCTTATGGGGTCGATTCCGATCCCGATAGCGATTCCGACCCTGAACAAAGAAACCCCAAACCGATGCACCGCGCACTTTTGCTTCACGCCAGTGAACCTGCCCGTGGTTACTTTCTGGATCCCTGATCGGGGTCCGGGACAGGGATGACGGGAGGTGGGGAGGCCGGATTAGTCGGCCCATTCCTAACCGTGCGGATTTCTCTCTCCCGTCATCCGGCATCCTGGAGATTGCCATGCCGGGATGCATAATCGAATTTACGCATCACCCCCGTCAAAAGTCCCCTCGTTTATCTTCTTGTCCAGGACGGAAAGCTCGAACGGCTTGCTGGCCTCGCCGAAATAGACCGTGGTATGCGGGAAGGGTATCTCGATGCCCTTTTCGTCGAAGAGCATCTTTACCCGGCGCAAGAATTCCCGGCCCACCTTCCATTGCATGATGGGCTTGGTCTTGATCCTGCCCTTGACCTCCACCCCGGAGTCACCCAGCTTGTTCAGGCCGAAGACCTCCACGTCCTCCAGGATGAGTTGTCCGTACTCCTGGTCCTGGCGCAGCTCCGAGCCCACCGTGTGGAGAAGCTCCACAACCCGATCCACATCTTCCTTGTACGCCACCTGAATCTCGAATACATATGCCGACCATTCATTGGTCATATTGCTCAGGGTGGAAATGACACCGTTGGGGAAAATATGCACCACGCCGGACAGATCGCGCAGCACGGTGGTCCGGAAATTGATCCGCTCCACCACTCCTCCGGTTCCGTTAACTATGGCCACATCCCCGACCCGGATCTGATTCTCCAGGGTGAGGAAAAAACCGGAAATAACGTCCCGAACCAAATTCTGGGCACCGAAGCCCACGGCCAGGCCCAGGATACCGGCACCAGCCAAAATAGGGCCAATCTTGATACCCACCTGATCAAAGATAATCAGGATAAAGACAGCCCACAACAGGACTACCGCGCCCTGACGGATAAGGCGCATCAGGGTCTGAATCCGCTTGGAAGCCTCGGTGGGGACGTCCCCGTCCGGGACCTGTTTATGCATAAGATGCTTTTCCAGGCGGCCCAATAAACGTCGGAGCAGGAAATGGGCAACTACAGCCAGGACAAGAGTCACTCCCACCCTAACGAGTATTTGCAAAATATCCATCCACTCCACTTGGGCAAACAAGTCATTTACCATGATTTCTCCTTTTACTCATATATCCGGCTTGGCCTCTGTCTGGAAAGCCATCAATGGGGTCTGCAAAGGTTTCTTGTTCAAGATATCCACCCGCATGCCTATGAATGCACCCATAAAAGGGGGCAAAATCACATTGCCGAGTTTAGTATTGATCCTTTTTTCGGTCCACATAATAGGGGGAGTAGCCAGAACAGACCTGGAATAGATATCCTTGACCCCCAAAACCCGGCGCAGGAGCAAGACCATCTCCAGCCAGGTATACCAATTGGCCTGGCGTAATGTGCTTTTGGGGCTCTTTTTCCCGCGTCTTCCGGAAAGCAGATAATGCAGGGAGTGGCGATTCAGAAAGGCTATAAACAATTCCTTGCGGCTGACCCGAAAGGCCTCGCTCAGGACAGCCTCCGGATCGGAACAAAACTCCAAAACGGTGATTAGGGCGGAAAAATCGAACTCCTTGTCCTCAAAAGGGAGATGCTCTCCGGCCGCCAAATGCAAGTCCGCCCTCTCCCCTATTCTTTGCCTGGCCCGTGCGAGCATTTCCGAGGAATTATCCACTCCGGTAACATCAAAACCAGCCTCCCAGAACATCTCCAAAAACACCCCGGTGCCACAGCCAATCTCCAACAGGGACTGCTTGCGCCTGGGCCAAAAGGATATAAGGTGCTGCAGCAAACGCTTTTCCCGGGCCAGGGCAAAGGAGCCCTCTGCGGACTGTACCCAACTGTCGTACCTGCGTGCAGATTCCCGGGACCAGTGCATCAATCCTTGAACACGGCTCCTTTGGATGCCGATGTGGTCATCCGGCTATAGCGGCGTAAAAATGGTGAACTGTCTTCCTCCGGGGCCCATTTAAAATCTTTTTTTCTGCTCTCCAGTTCCTGTTCATCAACCAAAAGATCCAACTTCTTCTCCGGGATATCGATTTCAATCCTGTCCCCATCCCGGACCAGAGCTATGGGACCTAGTTCGGCCATTTCCGGAGACACATGGCCGATTGCCGCCCCCCTAGTACCGCCGCTGAACCTCCCGTCTGTTATCAGGGCCACTTCCCGGTCCAGGCCCATTCCGGCTATCGCCGAAGTCGGGGTTAGCATCTCCCGCATTCCCGGTCCGCCCTTGGGCCCCTCTCCACGAATAACCACTACTTCACCACCCTGTATATCACCGGCAAGAATAGTCTGCACAGCGCTCTCCTCGGAATCGAAAACACGGGCCGTACCGGTGCGCACCAGCATTTCTTCGGCTACCGCGGACTGCTTGACCACCCCACCCTCCGGGGCAAGGCTCCCTTTCAGTATAGCTATGCCTCCCCGGGGACTGAAAGGGTCATCCACCCTCCGGATCACTTCCCTGTCTGTCACCCGCGGAGTCAGCTTCCGCATATTTTCCTTTAATGTCTCCCCTGTGGCGGTCAATACATCCAAATGGAGGATGTCCGCGGAAGCCAATTCACTCATCACCGCAGGGATACCCCCGGCCTGGTCCAGGTCCTCCAGATGGGATGGTCCCGCCGGAGACAGACGGCACAAATTGGGGGTCTTGCGGCTTACCTTATCAAATATCTCCAGACCCAAATCCAGACCTGCCTCCCGAAATATCGCCGGCAGGTGCAAAACCGTGTTTGTGGAACATCCCAGGGCCATATCCACGGACACGGCATTGGCCACGCTTTTTTCCGTAACTATATCCGAAGGCAAAATGCCAGCCTGCAGTAGATCCATAATCTTCATCCCGGCTTTTTTGGCCAGACGCATCCTTGAGCTGGCTACAGCCGGAATCGTCCCGTTACCCGGCAGCGCCAGGCCAATGGCCTCGGAAAGACAATTCATGGAATTGGCGGTAAACATCCCGGAACAGGACCCGCATGTAGGGCAGGCCTCTTCCTCCAGGCGGGCAAGCTCATCCTCGCTCATCTGCCCGCTTCTGACCTTGCCCACCCCCTCGAAAACGGAAATGAGGTCCGCGTTTTTCCCCTCGTGTCTTCCGGACAGCATCGGGCCACCACTAACCACAATAGCCGGGATGTTCAGGCGCATCGCGGCCATGAGCATGCCAGGAACAATCTTGTCGCAGTTGGGGATAAGCACCAGGGCGTCAAAGGGATGGGCCGAGGCCATGAGCTCCACTGAATCGGCTATAAGCTCCCGGCTGGGCAGACTGAAGCGCATGCCCCGATGGTTCATGGCCAGCCCGTCACACACCCCAATGGTGGAAAACTCCAGCGGAGTCCCCCCGCCATGCCGCACTCCGGCCTTTACCGCGCGGGCCACTTCCTGGAGGTGGACATGGCCGGGGACGATTTCGTTTGCCGAGTTGACAATGCCGATCAGGGGCTGTTCCAATTCCTCACGGGTGAGCCCGGTGGAATACATAAGGGCTCGGTGCGGGGCCTTCTCCATACCTCCAGTCATCTTTTTACTACGCATATTAAACATCCTTGTTTTCTTTGCAAAACGTTTTTACTATAATTTGTTTGCCGTTCCGTACAAAGTATAAAGAAATCCGCATGCTTGGCCTGCAAGTAGGCACCGGCCTGAGATCCCCTGTTTACAGAATCGCTCCCAGGGTAATTATTGGAGTGCCTGCCTCTGGACCCAAAATTACAAAACTCAGTATATGTCCAGTGATTGTGCAAAGAGTTTTTATCCGGGTCAAGCCCGGACATAAAAAAAAGCACCCAAGGGGGTGCTTTTTTTTATACTCTTTGGGAAAAGTTGGAGTTAGACCAAGGCAGGCTCCATTTCCGGGACTTCCGAATGGCTGGGTTCCGGCCCTGAAGGAAACTCCTTCGCAGGCACCGGCTCTAGATAATCCTCCAGATGCTGGGTCAAATAGCGAAGAAAGGAATTGTTATGTGCGTGCCCCGAATAGCGGACATGAAAGTCCCCCTGCAAAGGCATGCCCATAACCGCAATGTCCCCCAAAAAATCAAGCACCTTATGCCGCACCATTTCCTCTTTGAAACGCAATCCCTCAGGATTAACCACTCCGTATTCGTCCAGCACCACCGCGTTTTCCAGGGAACCTCCGCGAGCCAGCCCCATCTGTTGCATTTTTTCAACATCCTTTAAGAAGCCAAAGGTCCGGGCATTGGCAATCTCCCGGGTAAAGCTCCGGGGGTCCACCTCCAGATCCAGTTCCTGGCAGCCCACCTGGGGATGGTCAAAATCTATTGTATATCGTACGCGCAGGCCGGCATAAGGCTCAGCCCGGATGGATTTTCCGTCTTGGGCAAATTCCAGCGGTTTTTTAAAACGCATTAGTTTCTTGCGTTTGTTCTGGGTCCGCAACCCGGCGCTGTGGAGCAAAAAAACAAAAGGCGAAGCACTGCCGTCCAGGATGGGGAGTTCCCTCCCGGTGACCTCTATATGCAAATTGTCTATGCCCATGGCGTAGACAGCCGCCAGTAAATGCTCAATAGTGGAGATACATGACTCCCCATCGGCAATGGTGGTAGCCAGGCCGGTGTCCCTGACTTTGTCCGGATGGACTTCAATAAGTGAGTTGCTTTCCCCGTTTTGGTGCACAAACACCAATCCGGAATCTTCCGAACCGGGGTATAGAGTAAGATGGACTTTTTCTCCGGAATGCAACCCTATGCCGGAACAACTGATTGATTTTCTGATGGTTTTTTGCAGCATTTTACCCTCCGAAAAGTCCTAAAGCAAAAAACATACCATCAAGCTGGGAGTACATAACGTACTGATTTTAATACAAAATTAAACATAAAGTCTATTTTTGTAACCGTTTCTTCAAAAAACTGTTGTATTTTGACCACAGGTTGGAGAAAAAGGCAGTTACCCATTGGATCCTAGACGTTTGATGTGGATTTTCTCCGCCTTATCTTTTTTGAGGCCAAACTACCGGCCCGGTGTTTTCTAAACCCCGCCAAAGGGCCAAGAAAACGCTCGGGCCTCTCGTTAAAAGCATCCAAAAAGATCAGGAGGGGAAAATAAAAAAATCCGACCCCCTGTCCAAGGGTCTATCCATTCACCGGCGGCGGGCATAAACATACCTGTCCCGGCCAGCGAGATCACGGAGCAAAGAGACCTCATCCCAGAAGCCAAACAGGGAAAGGACCTCCTCCCCCTGATTCGCCCCTATCTCCATGAGGATGATTCCTCCCTTTCGGAGTATGCGCTCCCCATCGCGGGCGAGAGCCGGGTAAAACTGTAGGCCCCCTTCTCCGGCCAGCAAAGCCTCTTTGGGTTCGAATCCGGACACTTCCCGGTCTAAAGAAGCGAATTCCGGCGTGGAAATATACGGGGGATTGCTCACCACCAGATCAAAACTGTTCCCGGCCAGCCCATTTCCCGTGGGGCATGCCACGAAACTCAACCGCTCGGCCACCCCATGTTTCCGGGCGTTTTCTCTGGCCACACGCAGCGCGGAAAGGCTTATATCCGTGCCTATACCCGAACAGCACGGATACAAAAAGGCCAAAACCACCCCCAATGCGCCGCTACCCGTACCCAGGTCCGCAAAACGAAAACTTTCCCCGGAAGAGGGCAACATACGCCGGGTCGCATCTATTATCCCTTCAGTTTCCGGCCGCGGGATAAGGACATCCTCGTTGACCTGGAAATCAAGGCCGTAGAATTCCTTTTGACCGGTAATATACGCAACCGGCAGACCATACTCCCGGTTTTTTATATATTCCCTGTAGAGTTCCCCCTCCCGGGGGGAGAGTTTTCTATGCGGATAAGTAATAAGGTCCAGGCGCTCGCAGTCGATTACATAGGCCAGGATTAGCTGGGCGGATAGGGAAGGGGAGTCCACCTGGGCACTATTCAGGATGCGGGTCGCCCAGCGCAAGGCGGTGGATACGGTGGGGTCAGAAATTATTGCGCCAACTCCTCCTGCATGGCCTGAGCACGGAAATACTGGGCCAAAGGATCGATAATCTCCTCCAGATTCCCTTCCATAATATCCGATAAATTATACAAAGTGAGATTAATGCGATGATCGGAAACGCGGCCCTGGGGGAAATTATAGGTCCTGACCCGCTCCGAGCGGTCACCGCTGCCCACCTGACTTTTTCGGTTGGCATCCTGTTCCCTTTTCTGCTCATCCTGCATTTGGTCCAAAAGGCGGGAACGTAATATCTTCATTGCCTTGGCCTTATTTTTGTGCTGGGATTTTTCATCCTGACAGGAAACTACCATCCCGCTCGGTATATGGGTGAGGCGCACGGCCGAGTCAGTAGTGTTTACGCTCTGCCCTCCCGGCCCGGAAGCCCGAAAATAGTCGATGCGCAGATCCGAAGGGTCTATATTAACATCCACTTCCTCGGCCTCGGCTAGAATAGCTACAGTTACCGCAGATGTGTGGATACGGCCCTGGGACTCGGTACTGGGTACTCGTTGAACCCGATGCACCCCGGATTCAAACTTGAGCCAGCTGTATACATGCTTCCCGGATATGGAGGCGATTATCTCCTTGAACCCGCCAGAATCGCTTTCCTGGACATTCAAGAGTTCCACCCTCCATCCCTTGCTCTCTGCATAACGGGAATACATCCGAAACAGATCCGCAGCGAAAAGGGCGGCTTCCTCACCTCCGGTCCCGGCCCGGATCTCCAGCAAAATATCTTTTTCATCCATGGGATCCTTGGGGGTCAAGAGTTGTTTCAACCGCTCGGTCAGCTTTTCTTTTCTGTTTTCCAGCTCCTCAAGCTCCGCCTGAGCCAAATCCCGGATATCCTGTTCACTATCCCGCATAAGTTCTTTGTTATCCCCTATCTGGGCATCAATTTCCTTGTATTCGCGGAAGGCGGAAACGATTTCGGACAAATCGGCATGGGCCTTGGAAATACGCTTGTATTCCTCGGGATTGCTGTATATCTCCGGATTACTCAGTTCCTGTTCCAGATCCTCGAACTTCTGTTCCAGGGCCTCTAATTTTGCAAACATGAATCCTCTTTTTGTAGGGCACCATTAAGGGCGGCTACTGCCACCTCTATCTGACTGTCATCCGGTTCCTTGGTAGTAAGCCTCTGCAGTAAAAGTCCGGGCAGACTAAGCAGCCTGCACCACCATTTATTCCCGTGTTTTCCGGCCACCTTGATCACTTCATAAGCCGCGCCGCTTATGGGAACCATAAGCAAAAACTTGATAAAAAGCACATAACCGTGCCGGAGGAAAAAACTCTGCGGTTCGAAAAAAAACAATAAGACAGGGACCAATACTGTAAAAAGCAAAATACTCACCGAAAGGACAAAAAGCAGAAAAGCGGTGCCGCAACGCGGGTGCAGACGACTGTACTTGCGGATATTGTCCGGGACAAGATCCTCGTTTTGTTCATAGGCATGAATCGCCTTGTGTTCGGCCCCGTGATACTGAAAGACCCTTTTTATGTCCGGCAATAGCGAAATACAGTAGATGTATCCCAGAAAAAGGGCAAACTTGAAAAGCCCGTCCCAGACATGAAAGGACAGTTCCCGCACGTCTCCTCCCAATTCCGCGAGATGCATGCCTTCGGACAGAAAATGGGGCAAAACGACGAACAAGAGCAAGGCTAGCCCCACTGAAGCGGCAATAGTCAAAAACATGGCCCAAGGCTTGATCTCTTCCCCGGCTTCTTCCGCGTACGCCTTTTGCGCCGAAAAATTCAGGGCCTTGATCCCGTTGACAAGAGTCTCCAAAAGGACAAAGAAACCGCGTATAAACGGCTTTTTAGTCCATTTGTAGCGCAGAAAGGTGATCCACTTCCGGCACTCCACAAATATATTCCCGGAAGGCTCACGAACTGCAATGGACAAGCGGTCCAGAGAGCGCATCATTACTCCTTCCATTACCGCCTGTCCGCCAACAGAGATATTCGGCATAGCTTACCCTTCCCCTGTCCGGGCCTCAGTGTGCAAAACAGCCCAGCTCAATAAACGGAGTGCAAAAAAGGGCATTACTTCCGGTATTCTCCGTATTTCTTCTTGAAGCGGTCGATCCGGCCTGCGGAGTCCACGAATCTCTGTTGCCCGGTATAAAAGGGATGACAATTGGAACATATTTCCACATTGATCTCCTCGCCAACCGTGCTTTTTGTCTCGAATTGATTGCCGCAGTAACATTTGACCACGGAATCGTATAATTTGGGATGGACCTCTTTTTTCATTACCAGTTACCTCCATATAAATCTGTAAAACGAGTGATCCTTAATAAAGATTCCAGCAGTTGGCAAGGAAAACTCTGAAGGGCAAATCAGGGGCCATGCCCTAATCCCTCTGGGGAGACTCCAAGGTATCTATTCTCCGCCAGCCGGGAGGAATCCGAAACGGGCGAATATATCCGCGGCCTGGTCACTACCGATGAAATTCAAAAACTTATCCGTATTTTCCGCATTTTTACCCGGCACCAAGGGAGCGATATAATAATTCACGGCATCTCTTTGATCCTGATCCGGAGGGACCTCAACTCCTTCCACTCCGAGTCCCATGTCTTCTGCCTGCAGTATCTCCGTGGCCCAGACCGGACCCACATCTGCCTCGCCTTGCAGAATTCTCCAGGGTGTCTCCCGGTGATGTACCGTTGTATAAATAGTGGTTTTTTCCCCGGCTTTTTCCTCCATGATCAAACGCCGTAGCTCTTCTCCTCCCGCCTTTAGGTACATACCCTGTACATATTCGGCTATATGCTCGTATTCCGGACTGGGCTGGGAGACAACAACCTCGGATCGTCCCAAGTCACTCACGGATTCGATTCCCCGGGGATTACCGGCCCGGACCATAAGAGCCAACCTATTGTGCACATAAGGGAAAAAATCACCGGGGGAAACTAGGCCATTTTGCACGAGGGTCTCCATGGCCTGCCTGGAGACCGAGGTATAGACATCCGCCTGGATGGGATAATCCCTGCCACAGAACCGGGCTCCTCCGGCAAGTATCTGTTGCAACTCCAAGCCCGGCGGCAGGGTCTCATACACTATATTTTCCACTTCAGGGCAATTTCTTTGGAAAGCAGAAACAAGCTCCGGCATGAGCATGAACTGATTGCCGGCCATGAATACTACTAAGTCTGCACGGGGCAATAAATCCATATTGTGCAGATCACTATGCCTGTCTTCGGGTATTACCGGAAAAGACATCTCCCCTCCTTGTTTTTCTCCATAAGCCACCGCATCTAAGTGCTTAAAATCTGGTTCTCAGTCACAAGCTATGGGTGTTCGCCGCCTGATCATTTGGATGATTTTTTCCGAAAGTACCGGGAGTTTCCTTGGTTTTTAATATTAAGTCCAAATCCCGCACCCAAACAGGAATGTGGAAATGGGAAGCAGGCAAGCATCCCCCTTTGGCGGGGTCCAAAAGACTCCGGTCCAGTAGTTGGGCATCAAAAAAGATTAGGCGGAGAAAACCCACATCAAAGAGGATCCCATTTTTGATAAAAAATAAATACATTTTATGCACAGGGTCAAGACACAAGAAACATAAGACTTGGGGAAAATATAATCCCCGGGGATCGCGTTTTCGTGGAGGAGCAGACAAGATTTTCGACCCTGCCTGTGGGTTTTTAAGCCCCAGTCGGGTTATGCGTCCGGGCGCTGGAAAAGCGGTGGGCAGGAAAAAGCCGCAATGATAAACTGGTTTCCATACTGGAATTCAAAAATTTCCGGATGAAAACTAACTAAACGCGCCTTTTTTTTGCTGCAGGGAAATATTAAAAGCGACAGAAAAGAGGTGATTTACGAAATCCACGTACTCGATGGAAATATGTTCCGGAGCGGAGATGCGGGCCGGAGCAAAATTGACTATGCCTTTGACATTGGCCTCGACAAGGTAGTTGGCTGCACGCTGGGCCCGCTCCGCGGGGGTGGTAATGATGCCGATCTCCGCCTCGAGTTCCTGGACCTGATCCGGAAGTTTGCTGGAACAAAAGACTTCCAGTCCGGCCACTTCGTCCCCGATCTTGAACGGATCACAATCAAATGCACCGACAATCAAGAACCCCCTTTTGCGCAACATGCCGTGCCGCAAAAGAGCGCGTCCCACATTGCCCACTCCGACTAAAACGACATTCCAGGTGCGGTCCAGTCCGAGGCTCTGCTTGATCGCCTCTTTGAGTTCATGTACATAATAACCCACTCCACGCACACCGAACTCCCCGAAATAGGCAAGGTCCTTGCGTATCTGGGAAGGATTGACCCCGCACGATCTGGCCAGTCCCTCCGAGGAGACCACTTTCTCCCCTTGCTGCTCCATTCCTTCCAGTTCCTGAACGTACAGAGCCAATCTGGTTATTGTTGCCCTAGGTATCTTTTCGCTTTTTAAATGGAGCATACTGAGTGAAATTTTTAACAATGTCCAAGTCGAAAAAAGGGGGAGAGGACCTCCCCCTTTATCATTACTAACTCGCCCTGCTTTTAGATAAACGGATTAGCGAAAAGCAGAATCAGGTTAACAACCAGAGCGTAAATGGCCAGGGACTCGATCATGGCCAAGCCAATAAGCATGGTCACCGTGATCTTGCCGCTGGCTTCCGGATTGCGGGCGGTGCCCTCGCAAGCGGCCCGCAGACCTATCCCCTGACCAATTCCGCATCCAGCCGCTGCCAGGGCCATACCCATTGCCGTGGCAATGGATGTCATGGAGATTACTTCGGCCTCAATAGCACCTTCAGCGGCAAAGGCAACGCCAGCCATGGCAACCAAGGCTACAGTGTTCAACACGGTCATAATTACTTTACGCATGATCCTAAATCCTCCTAGAAATTAAGTTATTATTGTTTGTGGTCCAACGACCATTTCCCCGTTTTTAGTGGGCCTCCTCAACAGCTCCCTGCAGATACAGCATGGAAAGCATGAAGAACACAAAGGCCTGAATCGTATCCGCGAGCAGAAAGAGAAAGTAGATGGGTAGAGTGGACACGACAGGAGCGAGTATAAACAGCAAAGCCAGAACGATATCCTCACCCATGATGTTCCCGAAAAGCCGCAAAGTCAAAGAGAGTGGCCGGGCCAAGTGACTGACGATTTCGATTGGGAACATGATTGGGGCCAGCCACCAGTAAGGACCCATGAAATGCTTGATATACTTTATTCCGTGGATCTTGAAACCCAGAAAGTTATAATAAAGGAAGACAAATATAGCCATGGAGGCGTTGGTGTTCACATTGGCCGTGGGCGGAAAAAATCCCGGTACTAGCCCGGATATGTTACAAAGGAATATATACACAAAAAGGGTGCACAAAAGGGGAAATACTTTTCTCCCGGCCTCCCCCATATTGGAGACCACAAATTCTTCCAGAGAGCCGATTAGGAACTCAAAGAAATTCTGCACCCTCCCAGGCACTATCTGCACATTCCTGGTAGCCAACCATCCCACTATAATCAGCAAAGCCATAATAAGCCAGGAATAAAGGACATTATTGGGAATAAGCGCTTGGCCGTGCGCATCTGTTAATCCCCCTAGCTTAAAAGCTTCTTCAACCAGGAATATGGGATGTATAGCACTTGACATTACCGAGCCTCCTTAAATTTTTTGCTCACCTGAGCCACCCCGAACAAAAGAATATTTACGACTACTATACTCAGCCCAAGTAACAAGGGCACAATTTCCGAACCCAGAGGTCCTATCATTACGAAAAGTACAACGCCAGTCAACAGAAGACGCAGATAAAATCCGGTAAGAAGTGAAGTAACTGCCGCCCCTTTCCCCACAAAAATGACTTCTTGGACAATTTTGGCCAAGGCATAAAAGTTGACCAGACTCAGGGCCGCACCCACTGTAAATGGGAGCCCCCAGCCGGCGACAAACCAGGACAAAGGAGCCGCCAGGACAAAGATATACAGCTGCCACCGCAGGAGCATACGCACGAGCTCCTCGCTAAAACCCCGCCGATACAGCCATTTATTGACCCTATGATCCAGATGAATCGTCATTCCTCTTTTCTTCGTTCCTTTGGAGGGATTTGACCTCCTTGAACATGTTCTTGAATCCGGCGGCTATACCTATAACGAGGAACGCCAGGAGCAACCAGGGTTCGGTTCCCAACCATTTATCCAGGAAATACCCTATTGCCAGGCCGACAAACGTACCCGCCACCAGATGTACTCCCACAAGGCTGGCCTTCCCCAGCGAATTGCAAAGTTCCCTGTCTTTTACTTTAAAGAGCATTCTTACTTCCCATTCGTGCTTCCGTTCACAAGTTGGAAGGCAGTTAGCACACGCCAGGTCCAGGAGTCAATGGACTTAGGCTTTTTTTCATAATCAAAAATTCCAACCTGTTAAACAAAAATTATTCCCTTGTAATCATTATCCGATTAAAATATATACACATGTTTGCCGCACAAAGGCAAATCCAAGGCACGAGCGATTGTCTAGTTTGTTCTTATCCGGAAATTCAAAAATTTCCGGGTTTAGAAATATAACCTTTCCAATTCGGAAAGGAGATCTTTTCCTGTTTAACTAGGAAATCAAGTAATTATGAGCGAGCGTATCCTAATACAGGATCGAATAATTACGAAAATTGACGCCGTTAAAAGGGAAAAGGGCCATTTCCGGATGGAAACTTGTTTGTTTGCCTCTTTTTTGAAACAAAGCCACGCAAAGACCAGGATATAGACATGCAAAAGACCAGACCCATTGCCCCGTCCAAATTACGGGTCAGACTCTCTCCGCGCCAGCTTGATACCCGTGAGGAAAACCCTTCCCCTATGAGCACCGGATTGCAAAGCCGGGCACTACACACCCTGGAGACAGCGGTGCATATCAAGTGTTCCGGGTATAATGTCTATTTAGCCGGCGGACAGGGGACCGGCAGGACACACCTGACAAAAGAATACCTGCGTCCCCGTGCCCGGGAAATGCCCACACCGCCGGATATCGTATATGTAACCAACTTTGAGGACCCGGACCGCCCCCGGTGTCTTGCTCTTCCAGCCGGGGAGGGAAGCAGACTGAAAAAATCCCTGGCGGATGCCGTGCGAAAAATCCGGGAGGCCATCCCCCAGGCTTTCGAGCAGGAATCCTATATGCACCGCAAGGAAAACCTGACTGAAAAATTTACCTCTACCCGGGACAGCCTGCTGCGAGATATGGAGGAAAAGGCCAATGTCCAGGGGTTTAGCCTGCACACAGATGAGAACGGGGATCTCGCTTTGTACCCGCTGGTGGAAGGAAAAGCCCTTACCGCGGAGGAATATGAATCCCTTGATCCGGAAACAAAACAAAAATTCAAAAGCCAAAGCAATGAGATAATGCGCTCGCTTTTGGGGCTATCCAGACAGCTAAACCAGGCGGAACAAGGATTCAATGCGAACGAAAAGGATCTGGAAAGGCAAGTGGCCGAAGAGCAAATTGACCGCTTTTTGCAAGAAATACCGGACACGTTTTCCCAAAACCCGGATATCGAGTCCTTTTTCTTAGAAATAAAAAAGGACATGCTGGAAAATCTGGAAAAGTTCAAAACCGGCGCAGAAACCCGGGAATCCTCCAGAGAAATCTCCTCACTGGCCCCCGGCCCGGATTTTTTTGTACGTTACCAAGTGAACCTGCTGGTGGATAACTCCAATCAAAAGGGTGCGCCCATTATAATTGAAGACCACCCCAACTACTTCAATTTGCTGGGGTGTGTGGAGCGGGAATCGGAATTGGGGAGCTATTATACCGACTTTTCCCTTTTGAAGGGAGGTAGTCTGCACCGGGCAAACGGAGGTTTCCTTGTCCTGCGCGCGGAAGACGTACTTTCCAGCTCTCAGGCGTGGGAGGGACTCATCCGTTCTCTGCGCAGCGGTTATGCCAGATTGGAAGACCCGGCCGAACACTACGACCTAATAAAGACCAAAAGCCTGGAGCCGGACCCGGTGCCCTTGCAACTCAAAATAATCCTCATAGGCACGGACGAATTATACGAGTTCCTGCTAGAGGCCGACGACCGATTCCGCAAATTCTTTAAACTCAAAGCCCATATGCAGGAGGAAATCGGGCGGACACCGGAAAATATCCAGGCCCTTGTATCCGCTCTACGCTCCATTGCAGCGGAGAATTCCGATCGCAAGCCCACTAAGGAAGCACTTTGCGCCATGGTGGATTACGCTTCGGAATTGGTCCGGGACCAGAAAAAAATCTCACTTCGGCTTTCCCGCTTAAAGGACCTTATTGTGGAAGCGGATGCAATCAGCAATATGGAAGGGAAAAGGACCCTGGATGTGCTAGCGGTCAATTCCGCGCGGCAGGCCCAGACGTATCGCTTGAATCTCTATGAACAGGAAATATTGGAAGACTACCAGCGGGAGATCATAAAGGTTGAAACCGAGAGACGAAAAGTCGGGTGCGTAAATGGAGTGGCAGTAAGTGAGACCGGGGACTATGTCCTTGCGCTGCCCCATCAAATCACGTGTACCGTAGGGGTTGGGCACGGCGGGATCGCGGATTTGGAACGCGAGGCGGAACTGGGTGGCCCCATCCATACCAAGGCCCACTTAATCCTCAAGAGTTACCTGCAAAGCCTATTCGCCCAGGACAAGCCTTTAGTGCTTTCCGGAAGTATCAGCTTTGAACAGAGCTATGCCCCGGTGGACGGTGACTCCGCCTCTGCCGGGGAACTCATCGCCCTCCTCTCCGCATTGTCCGGATTTTCCGTGGATCTTTCCCTGGCCATCACCGGAGCTGTCAGCCATTCCGGGGCAGTAATGGCTGTAGGGGAAGTATCCAAAAAAATAGAAGGCTTTTTCGAAGTCTGCCGTTACAGAGGACTAAAAGGGAAACACGGCGTGATAATTCCCGAGGACAACACCTGCAACCTCATGCTCAAGCCGGCTGTGGTCCAGGCGGCGCAGCAAGGCGACTTTTACATCTATCCCGTACAACACATCGATCAGGCCCTGGAGCTGCTTACCGGGAAAAAGGCGGGGAAGAAACTAACCACTGGGGGGTTTTCTCCCGGGTCCATTTACCAGGCAGTAGATCACAAATTGCACGAATTCGCGTATTTAGCCGAGAAAAAAGCCAAACGGAAAAAGGCCTTATAACGTCATCCAGGGAATTTTTTCGTTTGATCCTTTTGGATGCTTTTAACGACAGGCCAGTATATCTCCTTTTCTCCGCCAGATTTTTGGGGTTGCCCAACTAGCGGCCCAGTGTTTTCTAGGTCCCGCCAAAGGGGGATGCTTGCCCCCTCCGGACTCTAGTCTTGAAAGGGAGAAAAAGTTTGGCAGCATTCAAGTTGGTAATTTTGCCGCTCTGCATCAAGAGCCCGATTCTCGGTCCGGTTTCCCCCTTTTGACGGGACCAAGAAAACGCGCGGCCATCTCGTTAGTTCTTATCCGGAAATTCAAAAATTTCCGGGTGTAGCAATATCACATCCCCAATTCGGAAAGGAGATTTTTTTCTGTTTAACAAGGAAATTAAGTAATTAGGAGCGAGCGTATCTTAATACGTGATCGAATAATTACCAAAATTGACGCCGTTAAAAGGGAAAAGGTCCATTTCCGGATGGAAACTCGTTAAAAGCATGCAAAAAGATCAGGCGGAAAAAATATAAAAAATCCACAGGCTGTGTCCAAGAGCCATCAATTAAAAGGCCCACTCGCCAAGAGGTCCTGCTCTTCTTTGCCCATCGCGGCGAACAGCTCGCTCAGGGCGCGGAGATAATCGCTTTTGGCCCGGGTAAGGCGGGCTTCGCTTTGCGCCAGGCGGGCCTGGGCGTCCAAGACATCCGCGTTCGTCCCCACCTGGGCCTTGTATCGGGACTGGGCCATACGATATCCTTCCCTGGCCTCCCGCACCCCGGAGCCGGCTACCTCCACCCGGCCTCGGGATTCTTCGAGTTTCAGATAAGCGGACTTGACCCCAAAAGCCACGTCATTGAGGAGATTGTCCAGCTCCGCGCGAATGCTTTCCTTTTTCCCCTTGGCCTGGCGATATTCATGATAAGTCCTCCCCCACTGGAACAGCTCCCAGGAGAGGTTAATCCCCATCTCCCACTCACAGGGTTCCTGGAATTCGCTACCGTCCACTTGGGGATCGTCTCCATAACGATAGTAATCAAAATCCGCCCCCACATCGGGGTAAAAAGAACTGGAAGCGAGTTTGACCTCCTTGCCCGCGATGCGCACACTCTTTTGGGCAATACGTACTTCCGGACGCTCCTTCCTGGCCCTTCTCAGGCATTCCTTCAGGCTCATATGTACAGGGGACACGCTTAGCTGCCCACAATAATGCACCTGTTTATTCACATCCCATCCCAAAAGGGAATTAAGCCTGGCCCTTTGGGTCTTCACTCCATTACGTGCCCTTAACAGATCCTGCCTTGCCTCGGAGACATCCGTTTTTGCCTCCAGGACATTGACTTTTGGCTTGACCCCGGCATTATAGAATTCCCGACTAATCCGGAGATGTTCCTCCAGACGTTCCACTGCCCGCGAGGCACTACGGACCTTGTCCTTATAGGCCAAAAGACGCAGGAAATTTTTTTGGATTTTGGTTATCAACTGTAAGCGCGCCCTTTCCAGCCGGGCTTCGTTCCTCTCCCGGACAAGCTTGGCTTTCTTGTACTTGCCAAGGAGCCTGAACCCCGTAAAGAGAGGCTGATGCACATTAAAATGCAAGGCCCATGTCTTCCTGGTTCCTGTTTGCCAACGCAGAAAACGAGGGGCTTCATCCCTTTCCTTGTAGCTATACCCCGCGTTTAAGCTGGGGGCAAAAGCCGTTTTGGAGGCCTGCACCCCGTGCTCGGATCCCTGCAGTTCCTTTCTTGCAGCCCGGATACCGGGATTGGCCTTGATGCCCCGCTCCACTGCCGCGCCCATATCTACCTCCTGCTGGGCAATGCCCGGAACGGCGCATCCCAGGATTAGCGCCAACGCCGCCACTATCACCCTCGGCTCAAAACCCCATTCGGCCATGGCTATATCTCCCTGTACAAATTTGGATACAGTATCTCCAAGGGCCCCATAAAAACCTTTCTTGCATATGGCAAGCCGCGTCGGACCCAATACGGAAAGCCGGATATAAATGAATACTTTTTATTTTATTCCGGAGCCAGAGTCCAGGATATTGCGGGAACCAAGACTCCGAAAAGGCAATTCGCCTAAAAGATGTCAAAGGACCAAAAATTCATTCCCGAGCCTATGAAACCAAAATCCAAAAAATGGGTTGAAAAACTTGCTTTTCAAGGGTATGAGGCCACTTAGTAAAATTTAAATTTACTTCCCAGGTAAGTTAAAATTGCCTGAAATCCGGCGGGCACGCCCGCTCAAAAGTCTCAAGGAGGAATATATGTTTTCCGGTTTTATTCTGGCGATCAGTTTGATTATCCTGGCCATTATCATAGCTACCTTTAACATTGAACACGGTCCAGAAAAGGACAAATAAACGACTCTCCCCCAAGAATTTTTTCCGGGAGAGAGCACATGTAACTCCCTGCGGAACGTATCTTTTTACTTGAGTAAATATTTAATGGATTCGCCCCTTGCGGAGTAATCCCATTTTTGGGAAAAAACGAACAACTACAATTTGAGAGACCTAGGAGTGCAGGATGAGCATTGTTTTGAGCGAGGAAAATGCAACCCAACTCGGGGAAAGCCTGAGCAAGTTGATTGAAGAGGCCGGGGCCACTTACGCAATGCTTACGGACATGGGGGGGAACCTTTTGTCCAAGGCCGGGGACGATACGTATGACGGTGCCGCTTTGGCGGTTCTTACCGCTGCCAATTTCGCCGCCACCAAGGAAATTGCCAACCTGATAGGGGAAAAGGATTTTTCCCTGCTTTTCCACCGCGGGGAAAACGAGAACATCCATTTCACCAAAATCACCCCGGAAATCATAATGATCGTCCTGTTCAAGCCCTATCTCTCTCTAGGGTTACTCCGGCTCAAGGTGGACAACATTAAGGATGAACTAAACGAGATACTTGGGAGCCAGTGATGGCAATTATAAATTTCAAAGAAAAAATAGTCCAGGTGAAAATAGTCTATTACGGCCCGGGCAGGAGCGGCAAAACCACTAACCTGGAATATCTGTACAACTCCTTGAAAAAGAAATTTCAGGATGAGCTGCCCAGCAAGCTTATAACCATAGATACCCAGGGGGATCGCACCCTCTTTTTCGATTTTTTCCCTATAGAGCTGGGGAAAATAAACGGCTTGGACCTTAAGCTGCAGCTCTACACCACCCCGGGACAGGTTATGTATGAATCCACCCGGAGATTGGTCCTGAAGGGGGTGGACGGGGTCATATTCGTGGCCGATTCCCTGGCCTCCCGGGAGGAGGCAAATCTGGACTCCTTCCAGAATCTCAAAGACAACCTGGCCCACCACAACCTGAACCTGGATGACATCCAGCTGGTATTCCAGTGGAACAAACGCGACCTGGAAAACAACGGCATTCCCCTTTTGGACATGGAAACCATGGACAAGCAGATGAACTCCGAATTGAAAACCCAGGCTTTCCCCTCCAGCGCCTCCGAAGGGACAAATGTATTCAAGACCCTGAATGTGGCGGCCAAGATGACCGTGGAGTCCGTTATCGAAAAGCTGCTGAACCAAAAACAAAGCATCCCCAACTAATAACGGACAAATGGATTACAAGGAACTACAAAAAGCAATTGTTCCCTTTCTGGAAGAGGAAAGAGAGAAACTGCAGGCAGCGGAAAAAACTCTGCAGGGATGCGCCCCGCGGGGAGAAGCGGACAAAAAGGTGTTTCTGGTCCTTAAAAATATCCTCAAAACCCTGGAGGCCGGTGAAAAGTTAAAAGACACCGGCCGGGAAATACTGGAAAACCGGGACTACTTCGCCAGTGACCAAATCAACGAGGAGGCCAAGCAACAAAGCTTGAAGACGATTTTGGACCGGAACAAATACATAAAAAACAGTAGGCTCTTCAATATCCAGCTGATTCAGACCTATGTAGAGGAGATCCTCAATGACCGCCTGCACGAAATCAACATCAAGCTCGAAGAGAATCAGCGTTTTTTACACCGCTTGCTGTATTCCTCTCCGGAAAGGGGAACTGGTCCCGCTTCCGGCCGGGAAACCGGTCAGTATCTATTCATAGAAATTGGTGGAGAGCAGTACGGCGTGCCCTTTGCAGAATTAACAGAAATCCTCAGACCGGGCGGTAAGACTGCCCGGAGAGAAGCGGGGAGAGAGGAAATCAAATATAAAAAAATTGCCGGGATATTTAATAAAAACTCCTTCAAGACCTTCCAGCCCTCCAAACTGGACAAAAAAAAGGTCCTGGTCAACATAACGCCAAAACACGAAAACACTTCGGCTAACTATGCCTTGATCCTTAATCAGGAGGGCAGACAATATGTGTTTTTTGCGGACAATCTTCTGAACTTGGAGCCGGTTGAGGGCCAAAATTTGGGAGACTATGTAGAGACACTGGATGGCGTGTATCAAACAATAGGGCCATAAGCCATGCTAAGAGGCAACCTTTCCTCATTTTCCCTTATCAGCCTGCTACAGGTATGCGACAATGAAAACAAGTCCGGCGCGATAGTGTTTTCCGATCCTGAAAACGAAAGGGTTTGCGGAAAGATCTATTCCTCCCAGGGTACGCCGGTCTATGCCTATTTCCTGGATCAGCTAGGGATAGAGGCGATCAAATTGCTGCATCTGGCCTCCCGACACGACTTTTATTTCCAGGAATCTCTACAACCCCCGGAAAAAAACGTACACGCCGATCTGAATTTTCTTCTCCTGGAATGTTCCAAGCACAAGGACGAAGTGCAAGGATATCTGCAAAAACTGGAACCGGAAATCAAGAAACGTTTTGATGTATCCTCGGTGAGGGTGTTCGCCTACGAGGCACAGTGTCTGAACCTGTTCGCGGAAATGGCCCCAATCCTGGAGCTCGAGAAAATCGAATACTATGAATTTTCCACCCCCGGAGAAAACAGCTTTGTATTCTTGGACAAAAACATCTCCACGCACGTCCAGGTAGACACCCCAAACACTTTATATACGGACGAGATCATCGATTTCTTGCATAAAAAGGATCTATTGCCATGATTCCCAGATTCAACGTTTATCACAACAATCTGCACGGCAGCTTCATTCTGTTTGACAAATACATCCAGTTCCTCAAGTCTGACTACTTCAACGGCTATGTTTATCTGGATGACCACCGGGACAAGATATTTCTCTTCCTTTTGGAGGGGGAACTGCAGACCTGCCTCAGGCAATCCAACGGCTATTTTGAGCGCCTGAACCTGATGCAAGTCGAAGATTATATCCACGAACAGACCTCTATTTCCAGTTTCCGGTGCAACTCGGTATATATCGACTACTTTTCCCGATTCCATACCCTAAAGCTGTTGCACAAGGAATTGAGCACGGACATAGTCGATCCGGAAAAACTGATAAACAAGTGCAAAACGGAAAATTTCAGCGGAATACTGGAGATAACTTCCCAGAAGGAAAAGAACTATATCTATTTTCTTGAAGGTCAGATCATGGGCAGTATGTCCCCCACCAAGGAAGGTTTCTTTGACCGGGACGGCAGAGAAAACACAACCATACCCAATATATCCCATCCCGGCAGTATAAATATTTACAAGATCTCCTTTGAGCCCCAGGATAACTCCGAAAGCCGGGAAAAACTGATCGAGTGCTACGAAAACCTATTCAACACCCTGGACAAAAATTGTCAAAAAAAGGACTTTGCCACCATATGGAGAGAATGTGCCCTTGAACTTAGCGATAAATACGTCTTCCTGGACCCGTTCGCCGAGGAGTTCAATTATTCTGAAGGGAAACTAGATGTATGGGAAAAGATTAATTCCAAGACCCTGGCCCTCGGACTGGAGGAGCTAACCCAAAAACTCCTCTCCCGTACAGGGATTGCCGTGGAAACAGTAGAGGGCATAAAAGAGCAGTACTCCCAGGAACTGGCGGACTATGAAATCAGAAGTTGAAAAGGCATGCAATTCCTTTGTCCAAGAAAATGGATACCTCCGTTATCTCATTGTACGGCAGGGCAAAGAAACCCGGATTTTCCCCTCCGCACTGTTTGCCCAAAAAGAAAGAGACAGCCTGGAGAAAGCCCTAAGCGCCCTTGAGCAGGAATGTTCCGGGCATGAACATATCCTTTTGTCCGGAGACAAGCTCATATACACTTGTTTTAAAAACGCTTTCATGTTCATCTGTGTTTGCGATTCCCAAGTGAGCGTTTCCCGTGTAAGAATGGAAATGGATATATTCATGGATAAACATTGCCGTCAGTCCGGATACTTACGGAAAATAACCTCCATATTCAATACCTAAAAGGGAGGGGGAATGGCCGAAAGCAGAATAGAGTTGGTCCCTGTCAAGCATCAGGTTACACTGAGTGCCTCGGAATGGCTTTTCATCGTCATGTATGTACGCTATCAAAATATGGACAAATTGCAGGAAAAGCTCCGCTTGGATACCAATTCCCTGAATTCCATACTGGAGGGACTGGAAAAGAAAAACCTTATCAAGGTTGTGGGAGAAGAAGTCTCCCAGCCAACGGCGGTCCCCGCCGTATTCTGGACCCGGATGGAAAAGGCCCTGTCCGGGTACATCGGCCCTATCGCCGCTTCCGTTATCGACGACGAACTGGGGAATCTGGAACAGACCCGGGAAAACTGTCCCCGGGAAAAGCTCTATAACCTAATAGAAAAAGTGGCCACTGAGATAGACTCCCAGCCCAATAAGATACATTTT
>CAYNNQ010000022.1:0-45599 GCA_964398785.1 uncultured Desulfovibrionales bacterium
CCTAATAGAAAAAGTGGCCACTGAGATAGACTCCCAGCCCAATAAGATACATTTTCAAAACCAGATGCTGGAAATGATTAAAAGCATGTAACTCTGGAGGAAGACATGAAAATCAGAACCAAAGTCATTCTCATATTCCTGCTAATATCCATCCTCCCCCTTGTCATGGCCGGAGGAGCGGGATTCTACCATATAAACAAGGCCAGCAACACGGCCATAGAGATCACGACCAAGAGCCTGCGTAATCAGGCCGAACGTAACGTGGACCGGATAACCCAGAAAGTGGCCAACTTCATCGATCTCTACGTCAACCGTTTCGCGCAGGGGGAGAATTATTCCTCCTTGCAGTACAATCCCGACTTTACTTCCCTTGCTGTCCAGACCATTGGCGAATCCGGGTATACTTTCCTCTTGCTGGAAAAAGGAGGCAAACTAAAGACCTTTGTCCATCCCAACCCCAAAATGCTGAACAAACAACTAAGCAAGCTGGATATAAAGGGAATCACTCGGGCAGCCTCCAAAGCCCAAAAAAAAGGTGAGGATTTTAAGGGGTATCTGGGGAATCAATACTGCTACATCCATCATGTACACGGTCTGCCATTTTACGTGGTATCCCTGATTTCCGACGAGGATATCAACCAATCCATAAACCAGCTCCAAAAGGAATTCGCCTCCGCCAAGGAGGAATTCCTCTGGCAATACAATATCGGCGGGTTAGCCACTGGAGCCATTGTTTTCCTTCTGGCCCTTTTGTTTACCATCCGCTTGGTGCGTCCCATCACGCAGCTGACCAATGTGGCGGAAAAGATAAGCCTGGGGGATTTAAAGACTTCCATCGACATAAGCTCGAACGACGAGATCGGGGAACTGGCCGACGCCTTGCGCAGGATGCAGTCCAGCCTGCTCAAGGCGGTGCAAAGACTGCAACGCAGAAAATAAAGAGGACACCCATGTTCAAGAAAACCATTTTTCTCCTTTTGGGTCTCAGTTTACTCTCCCTGCCTCTGGGAGCAACAGAGCTATTGTACTTCACCGACCCTGCTTTTGAGGACTTCGGCCCCAGGGAACAGCCTCCCACTCTCTTTTCCCACGATCTGCACGCAAAGACCTACAAGGTTAAATGCAAGAAATGCCACCATGTATATGAAGGCGGGGAAAATGTATGGGAAAAGGGAGATCCGGTACAGGAGTGTTCGGCGTGCCACGGAGGAAGCAAGGGAGAGCTGGTGAATGCATACCATATGAACTGCTGGGGATGCCATAAACGCATAAAACAGGACTACCCTGATTCAGATACCCCCACGGTGGATTGCGCCAAATGTCATGTCCCCGAAGAGAATCTGCAGGCGGAGAAGAAACAGATACGGAGGAAAACCAAAAACAAGGACAAAAGACTGATGCAGATAATCAAAAAGCTCAAACGCGAATCCTTTTACTAAGCCCAAAAGAGCAAAAGATATGGCCGGCACAATCAATGTAGACAAACTGAAAAACGATGCCTTCAACGCTATTGATTCCCTTTTCACGGACGATAACGCCGTTGCCGAATCCCCTTCCGCCGGCGCGGATGAGTGGCAGGATGCGTTCACCCAGCTGGAGAAATATATACTCGCCCTGGATTGGGAATATACGGAAAAGGATATCCAGCAGCTACTTTCCCTGGTCCAAGAGCTTTCCTCCTCCACCGAGGATAAACACACTACTACTCTCCTTAAGATACTGAAAAATATCCTGACCTATCTCTCCCGGGCCAAATCCAAGGCCCATCCGGAGTCCCTGGGCGTGGCCGCGGAAGTAGTGGACGGACTGAAAAAGGTATATTCCGAGGAAAACCGGGAAGAGGCATCAAAGGAAGTAAACCGGGTATATCTCCGCTTCAAGGAGCTAAAGGGAAAGATTTCCACTTACAATAAAAAGCTGCAGCAGGAAGAGGGACCCCAAACTCGGGGGCAGGCGCAGAAAGGACAAACACAAGTATCTGCGGATGGGAGCGAAACAGAGGCAGAGGACCTGCAACCGGCTGAAAAAAATCAGGAAAATGCATCTCCCGCCTTCTCTGCCCCTTCTGGAAAGAGGGGAGGATCGGCGGAAGAGATAAAGTTTTTGAACAAAAAGATAGAACACCTGGAAAAAAGACAAAAGGAACTGGAGGAGCTGGTACGCAAAATGTTTGCGGATGCCGGGGATAGTGCTGCTTCCGGCTACAGTCCGGGGACCGAGGCGCAAGGATCTACAAAAAAGAACGAAGTCCAGCCCGTCTTCGATTTTTCCGCCGCTGATATCGACCTAAGCGGCGAAAAGGAAAATAGGGAAGAAGCCCCGGGAGATATCCTCTCCCAACCCGGGGAGGGCGGTGAAAGCCCACAGGACAGGGAAGAAGTGGCCTATGTGCAGGTTTTCTCCCTTGATGCGGATATCGTTGCCCTACCCAGCGAGTATATAAACAATACATACAAACTTTCCGGGAAAAACAAAAAAAACATATCCTCCGGAATCACCTCTTTACCATTGCGGGAACTCTCTTCTTTGTCCCAAAAGCTCTCCCGGAACATGAGAGGCTCCCTGCGGGGGACCACGGAATCCGCTTTAAAAAACGTCACTGCGGAGGTGGTACACATAGGCGGCACTGCCCTGAAAAAGCCGGGGCAGGTGATCCTGGCCGACTGCGGTGACCGCTATCTCCTTATGCCGGTCACTAAGCCCCATTCCGGCCGTCTCTCGCTGGTAACTGAAATGCGCCGGGAAGAGAACAAACTCTCGGAGTATACGGTACAGATTGAATCCCTGGGATCCGTGCCGGTATACATACCCTGCTAAAACATATGAATGAACAAAACACCGTCCTAGACCAGACCTGGTTCGACTCCAAACTGAATGAGGCCCATATATATATGGACCAGGGCCTATATCCGGAAGCGGAAAAGATATACTCCGAACTTCTGGAAGAATTGCAGCGCCTCCCTCCGAACAAGGAAACCGAGCTGCAGATAAACCAGATAAACGGGTTGCGCGCTCAGTGCATACCTCCGGAAAAGGATGAAAGCAGGGCAGCGGCCAAGCCCAAGAATCCAGACGAACTATATACTGAAGCCATGGCCTTCAAGGACTTGGGCTTTTACGCCGAGGCCATAGAGATATACGAAAACCTCTTTTTGCGGGAATACAGGCCATACGAAGTCGCTTACGCACTTATCTCCTGCCACAAGGCCAATGGAGAACGGGACAAGGCCATTAAATTTTTGACCAATCAGAGCAAGGCAAAAGAACTCTCGGAAAGCGGCAAGGATGTATGCAAATATTTTTTGTCCTTTCTATACGATGAAATCTGCGAATACAGCAATGCCCTGGAGCAATTGGGCAAGATCCAGGAAAAAGACGAATTCCCCGACTACCACTACCGTATCCGTTCCCTTAAATCCAAATCCGCTGGAAAGACCAAATTCGACTACCTATTGAACAACGACTTGATAAACAGGGAAAAACTGCAGGAAGCCCTGTCTCTTTCCAAAAAAACAGGCAAGTCCATAGAGTTTGTCCTCTTGAATAACATGGGGGAAGTCAGCCTGGATGATTTGGCCAAATCCCTGTCCATGTTCTTTGGTTGCCCCTTTATCGACCTGACCAAGCCGGTGGAAGTCCAGGAAGAGCTGTACGAAAACCTGCAGTTCGAATACCTGAAACACAACTTTTGGGCCCCACTCTCCACCTCCGGTGACCAGATCACCATAATAATCGACAATCCGCATGACCTGCAGCGCGAAGACACCATCCGCAAGATATATCCCAACTATAAAATAAACTTTTACATTTCTATCCAGGAACATATTTTAGAGTTCTTGAACAGGCAGCACCCGGAGAAATCATCCACGCCGGAGATACCCGAGGGAGAGAACTTAAACAATATCGTGGAAGATTTGGATGTGGAAGAGGAGGATAAAAGCGAGGAAGAAGACTCCACGGTCGCCTCGGACAACAAGGTCATCAACTTCGCCAATCAGATAATAATCGATGCCTGGCGCAAAGGGGCCTCGGACATACATATCGAACCTTCGGCCAAAAAGAAACACACGGATATACGTTTCCGCATTGACGGGGTATGCCAGCACCATATCCAAGTCCCGAGCAATTTTATCACGGCGGTAATCTCCAGGCTGAAGATCATGGCCAAGCTGGATATCGCGGAAAAACGCAAACCCCAAGACGGGAAAATAAAGTTCAAGTACAAGGGCAAGAAAGACCTGGAGCTGCGTGTTGCCACCCTGCCCACGGCTGGCAAGAACGAGGATGTGGTCATGCGCCTGCTGCAAAGTGGAGGACCGATGTCCTTTGAGGAGCTGGGGGTACTGAAATACAATCTCCCCCGTTTCTTGAATATAATCTCCATGCCCTACGGATTGGTCCTTGTTGTGGGACCTACTGGATCGGGCAAGACCACCACGCTGCATTCCGCCCTCAATCACATCAATACCCCGGAAAGGAAAATCTGGACCGCGGAAGACCCCATAGAGATCACGCAGGAAGGCCTCAGGCAGGTGGAGGTCAACCCCAAGGTGGATTTGACCTTTGCCAACGCCTTGCGCTCTTTTCTCCGCGCCGACCCGGATGTAATCATGATCGGGGAGATGCGGGACCAGGAAACAGCTGAAATTGGTGTGGAGTCCTCGCTAACCGGACACCTGGTCTTTTCCACCCTGCATACCAACAGCGCCCCGGAGACCGTAACCCGGCTTCTGGAAATGGAAATAGACGCGCACAACTTCGCCGATTCCCTTCTGGGCATCCTCGCCCAGAGGCTGGGACGTCGGCTCTGCCCCAAGTGCAAGCAGGAATACACGCCTTCCGAAAAGGAAATCGCGGAAATATTCGCCCATTTCGGAGAGGACCCCCAGGGCATACTCCAGGAATTTCCCCGGGAGTCGCTCAAAATGTACAAACCGGTCGGGTGCGAGGAATGCGGAGGCAGCGGATACAAGGGACGGGTCGGTTTTCACGAATTGCTGGTAAATAACCAAGAGATAAGCGAACATATCAAAACGAGCACCACCACCCAGGATCTCAAGCAGGCGGCCCGGCAAGGGGGGATGTACACATTACGCCAGGACGGAATAATCAAAGTGCTCATGGGATTTACCACAATGGATGAGGTACGCCGGGTGTGCATCTGACCGGGCTCTATTAAACCCGTATCACCCAAACACTTTCCCCCTCGCTTATCCCCTCTTTCTCCGCCGGGATACGGATGAGGCCGTCCGCGTTGACCATTGTGCGCAACAATCCGGATTTACCTACAATCGGCCAGGCAATCACCTCGTCTTTGGAAAATTCCAAAGACACCCGCAGGTAATCTTCCCTCCCCGGGGCAGAGGCTATATTCCGCCCCAGACGTACCGGATGCCCCATGCGCCTTCCAGGATACAAGGGGGCCTCTTCCCCGCCGATATAGCGCAGGAATGGCTCCACGAGAACGAGCATGACCACCTGCACCGAAGTCACCTGCCCGGGCAATCCCCACAGGGCTTTGCCCCCGGACTCACACAAAATAGTTGGCTTACCCGGACTGAGGGCTACACCATGGGCCAAAATACGCGAGTTTCCAAGTCCCTGAAAGACCTCCACAGTCATATCCCGGAGCCCCACCGAGCTCCCACCGGAAACCAGGACAGTATCATTTTCCTCCATGGCCCGAGATACTGCCTTTTTAAGAGAGGAAAAATCGTCCCGGACAACGCCATAGGCCGCGGGTATTCCACCGCAATCGCGGACCAAAGCAGAAAGTGAATACCTGTTCACATCCCGGACCTGTCCAGGCTCAGGGTCTTCCCGAACCGGAATGACCTCGTCCCCGGTGGAGATTATCCCTACCCGAGGTGTGCAAAAGACCTGCACCGTATGTGCCCCAAAAGCGGCCATGAGCCCGCTTTCCTTAAAGCCGACCCTGCTCCCTTTTTGCAGGACCCGCTCTCCCTGTTTGCCGTCCTCTCCCCGGAGCATGACATTCTCTCCCGGGGGCACCGCCTTGCGGACCTCAATACTCCCTCCGCCCATCTCCTTGGTCTGCTCAAACATAATCACCGCATCAGCGGAATCAGGCAATATGCCCCCGGTAACAATGCGGGCACATTCCCCGGGGGATATATCAAAATCCGGAGGGGATTCTATCTTTACCTCCCCGGCTATATCCGCATAGGCCGGAGAAAACTCTCCCGCGCCAAAGGTGTCCTCGGCCCGCAGGGCGAAGCCATCCATACTGGAACGACTCCGCATGGGCAAATCGCAATCCGCGGGTATATCCTGGGCAAGTACCCTGCCCGTGCAATCCTCCAGGGAACAGTCTTTTTTTTCCATCCGGGAGAAAGAATAAAACTCCTCCCTCAGGGCATTAACGCTTTTAAGCTGAAAAAAGTCCTTATACATACAAAAACCCGAGACAATATCAAAGTATTACAAATGTTTATAAATCCTATCCAGGATATGCCGAGACCTTTCTTCATCACCCATCAGCCCCACGCGAATAGATACCCTGCTAGTACCGGTACTTATATATTCGATATATACCCATACCCTGGTTTCATCCGCATACTCGGCCTTTATTTCCGCCTCTTCCACACCGTTTTCCGTCCTTAGCAAGCGCAGTCCCATGCTCTCCAGGGTCTGCTTACTCGCCTTGTATACCTCTTCCTTCTTGGCCGACACCTCCTGGCGAAGTTTCCCCTTGTACCACATGGCCGCACCGGCACCGGCACTGCCTCCAAGCAAAAAAAGACAGCCGGATGAACAAACAAGCAAAGCCAAAACAAGGCTCCCGGCCAAAAACCTTTTAACACACATGGGCCATCTCCATTTTGGAGTGCACAAACTGCATCAATTCTTTTTCCAGGCCTTCCAGATCCCGGCCAGCCGGCAGCAAATCAATCAAGGTGCGCACATAATCGCGCTTTTCCCAAAGGGTAAAAGAGTAGGAAAAATTTAGACCGTATACCCAGGAAAGCAAGAGCAACTTAAAATCATTGACATAAGTCATATCCGTATAGGTGACCATATTCCCCGTGCGCAGCTGCTTTAATACTTTAGGGGAAAAAGATCCCGGCTCATCGGCAAGACCCAAGGTTATAGTATGGTCCTTGCTCTCGCGGTTCAAGTGTTCGATAAGCACGGGGATTATATCCAGTTTGTCCGCATCCCGAATCACACGCACGCAGTATCCGTGCGCCTCACGTAGACGGGGGGGCAAAATCTTTCTATTGTGCAAGAGGACCGCGGTAAGCACGATCCTCCTCTCCGCCGGGAAGAGCTCCTCCAGAAAGCGCTTTTCCCTCAACACCTCAAACCCCAATCTGGCGTGATCCACGGAGATATCATCCTTGAAGGTCCTAAATCGCCTATATTGTTCAAAGCGCCCGATATCATGGAACAAAGCAGCCAAACGGACCAAAAAGGAAAAACGGGCGCTGCCCCCCTGGGCGTCGGAAATCTGCGCGGCGTTATGCAGGACCCGCAGGGAATGTTTTTCCTTCAATTCTATATTTTTCTGGTCCTGTTCATCCGGGGTATAATACTTCCGGGCATAGGAATTGAACAATCGCACATAAGATTGAATGTCCATTTTCTCCCCTATCGATGAAGCAAACGCTCTTTCCGTTCGAACTCTTCCTCGGTGATTTCCCCGCGAGCCAGACGCTTACGCAATATCTCCAGTGATTCCTGGACCTGTTTTCTTTCTTCTTCTGCCTCCCGGTCCAAATCCTTGTCCCGTAGCGGCCCCTTCGGCCCGAAAAGCAGGCGCAGACCAAGCATAATCAGGGCCAAAATCACGCCTATAAACACGAATTTGGTTACAGTCAGCAGCCAGCTACCGGTGAACCCCGGACCAAAAGGCCACATGGACCAGTCCCTGCCATGAGCGACAAGTAACCGCACCCCGTTTAGATCCAACACAATTGCCTCCGTTTTAGCCTTGGTAATAGGAATAGAACTCCGGATGAACATAAACTTCGGCCAGGCCGTCATTTTCCTCCAGGACAACGACCTTTTCCGGCATGAGCCCCACATCCAGGGCCAAGTCTTCTATCCGCCGCTTTTCCTTTTCCGCATGCTCCCCGGGTTCATCAAAACGAGCCACGTTTACCCATCCTTGTTCTTTTACCGACATATAATTCCTCGTGCTTTCGTTCATAAATTCATAAAGTTTTAACCCTTACCCAACCAACGGCAAGGACTGATTAGAACAGACTAACAGGGAATTGCAAGTGCTTTTCCCGTAGTCATTTCTTCCAAAATTCAGGTATCAAAAGGGCCATTAGCGTATAGATTTCCAAGCGGCCCATAACCATGCACAAGACCAATATCCATTTGGCTCCCTGAGGTACACAAGCATAATTATCCGTGGGGCCGACATCCCCAAAACCAGGACCGACATTACTGATGCAGGCCACTACTGCTGAAAAGGAGGATATGATGTCCATGCCGAACCCGGAGACCACCAACCAAGCCAATACAAAAAGAACTAAATACAGAATAATAAATCCCCATATCCCGCGAAGGGCATCATCCTTTATAATCCTATCGCCCATTTTCACCGGCCTGACCGCGCGGGGATGTATTACTCTGAAAATTTCTCTGTATCCTGTTTTCAAAAGGACCATTATCCGCATCTGTTTCATCCCTCCGGCAGTGGAGCCGGCACATCCGCCCATAAACATACACAAAAGAAGAATGGATTGGATAAGAGGCGGCCACAGTTCATAATCGGCGGTTGCGTAGCCCGTGGCCGTGATTATGGAAGCCACCTGAAATGAAGTATAACGGAAAGCGGCCCCCAAAGTTTCGTAGTTATTGCCCCAAACAAAAAAAGTGCCCAAACAGATACCCAAGGATACAATAGCCAGAAAAAATTTGAATTCCGAGTCCCGAAAAAAAAGAAACTTCCCCCGAAGAAGCTGGAAATAAAGAACAAAATTTGTACCGGCCAGAAGCATGAAAACCGTTATCACCCCGTCGATATAGGCGCTGTCAAAATAGGCGATGGAAGTGTTCTTGGTGGAAAAACCGCCCGTGGCCAGGGTTCCGAAAGTTTGGCACAGGGAATCGAATACGTCCATGCCCCCGGCGTACAGCAAGACCGCCTCGGCCACGGACAGTATCAAATAGACCTTCCACAGGGTCTTGGCCGTGTCCTTTATCCGGGGGCGCAGTTTGTCCGGGGCCGGGCCGGAGGCTTCCGCCTTGTACAATTGCATGCCGCCCACTCCCAGAAAAGGCAGTATGGCCAGGGAGAGGACAACAATACCCATCCCGCCCAGCCAGTGGGTCAGGCTGCGCCACATGAGAAGACCGCGGGGCAGGGCCTGTATATCGGTCATTATGGACGCCCCGGTGGTGGTAAAGCCGGAAAAGGATTCAAACACCGCATCCGTGCCGGTGGCAAATCCGCCCAGCCAGTAAGGAAGAGCCCCGGCCAGCCCCGCGACCAGCCAAGCCAGGGTGACTATCAGCATACCCATTTTATGAGTAACAGTGGATACCTTGGCCGAACGAAAGGAAAGATGCATGCCCAGACCGGCGAAGGAAGTAACAAGCAGACTCGACAGGATGGGCAGTATGGAGGAATCACGGTAATATAGGGCGAACCCCAGGGGCACGGACATGCTCAGCCCCACGACCAGGACAACCACACCGACGACATTGAGGACAAAGGCCCAGCGCATCAATAATACTCTAGCTTGAGGGTCAGTTTCTTTTCCACGGCCGGGATGCTCTTGCGGGTGCAGATGATTATGATCCGATCCCCGGCCTCCAGGCGGGTTTCGCCGCTGGGGACGATAACTTTTTCCTTGCGCATGATGGCCAGGACCAGGGCCTGACTGGGAAAGGGCAGGTCCATGATCCTTTTTCCGGCCACTTCCATCCCCTTCTCTATGACCGCCTCCATGGCCTCGGCGTCTTTTTCCAGGGCCACGGAGGAGACGATGGAGCCGCGCCGGACCTGATTCAAAATGGTGTTTACCGCGGAGAGGCGGGGATTGACAATATGCTTGAGCCCGATGGTCCGCACCAGGGGCATGTATTCCATCTTGTTTATCCGGGTTATGGTCATCTTCGCCCCCATTTTGGAGGCCAAGAGGGAACTGAGGATATTGCTCTCCTCGTCCCCGGTCAAAGTGACCACCAGGTCCATCCCGCCCACGTTTTCCTCCTCCAGGACCTCCCTGTCCGTCCCGTCCCCGGTAAGCACGGTGGTCCTGTCCAATTCTTCGGCCAGATGTTTGCAGGCCTCGATGCAATTTTCCAGGAGCTTTACATTCACCCCTTTCTTCTCCAAAACCTGGGCCAATCTGATCCCTATATTGCCGCCTCCAACGATCAAGACATCCTTTTTGCTCTTTTTACCCCCTCCGGCCAGATTGGCTACCCTCTCCAAATCTTTGTCCACGCAAGCCAGATACACCAAATCTCCGGGGAGCACGCGGTCTTCTCCAGAAGGGATAATCAGATTATCTTCCCGAACAATCGCGGCTAGCAGTACATTGTCCACACCGGTCTTTTCCCGCAAGTTATACAGCTGTAGGCCGTCCAGGAGAGTGCCTGCCTCCACCCACATGCCCACGAGCTTGACCCGGCCCTTGCCGAATTCGTTTATTTCAACCGCTCCGGGCATGCCCATCATGCGGACAATGGTCCGGACCACTTCCACCTCCGGATTTATGACCATGCTCACGCTTAGATCCGAGGCCCATTTTTCCCGGTACTGCAGATACTCCTCGTTTCTTATCCGGGCCAGCTTGGTGATTCCCGGAGCCAAAATATTGGCAAATGTACAGGCCACCAGATTAATCTCGTCACTGTCGGTAACCGCCAAAAGAATATTGGCCTTTTTTATGCCCGCTTCTTCCAGCACCTTTGGACTGGACCCGGAGCCTTCCAAGGTTTGAACGTCCAAGTGATCGGCAATATGTTCAAGCACTTCCGGGTTCTTGTCCACCACCACGACTTCCTTATCCTCGGTGGATAGCCTCTGGGCGATATAGAACCCCACTTGCCCGGCTCCTATAACCACGATTTTCATAAGCTACACCCTATTTTAAGCAAAAATCATCTCAGTCAGCCGTAGGCCAGGGAGAGCAATTCCGACAAGGGGCGAATCCGGCCTCAAAGGCCCCTTTCAGGGAACGAAAAACCCGACGGTTTTTCCTACCTATTTTCTTCCCGAACCGACATTTTGGAGAATGAAACCTCTTGCTTTCCCTGTTTCCAATCCAATTTTCCCGGGCATCGTCCAAGGACAATATACGGGGCCAAAACCCTTTTTGGGAGGCAATAGCCATTTTCTGGGCATTCAGCAGTGAGCGCTTAAATTCGGTTATTTCTTTTCCGTGCGGATAATAGAAGGCAAATCCCTTCAACACCATGACCCGATTAAGGCACGTACCGTCGGCAAAATACAGCCGACAGACATATCTCCCGTAACGGTCCCGGGACAAATGATCCCGATCTAAATAAACTCTTTTCTCTTCTATCAGACCGCGCAAAAAATTTGATGCCTCGGCGGCAAAATACTGCTCTTGACCATGTTCGTGGCCAGTCTCCGGGGCATCTATACCTTGCAGGCGATAGCCGATTTCCTCTCTTGAATATACGGTATCCCCGTCCGCCACCCAATCTATATTCAGGGGGCCGGACAGGGGAAAGGCATGCAGATGGGCCGCAGGGGCGAAAATTCCGCAAAAAACAAGCAGAAAACAATAAAATGTCCTGATATAAAACTGCATTAACTTCCGTCCTTTTAAAAAAACACGACTACGCCTTGCAAAGCCGCATTGCAAGCGGTGCGGACCAGCTCAAGGCACTGCCTAAAAATTCCTTATTCCGCACGCTAGAATTTGAATTTATTTAAGCTTTGCAGCCTTGGGAAATTTAGGGCGGCTTGCTACAAGCGCCCTTCCTCCAAAGCATTGGCGATTTGTCCAAGAATTTTATTGCCGGCTGGAAAATATTTTAGGGTAAAGAAAAAGGCAACCCTTTCGGATTGCCTTGTGGATCGCTTTTTCCCGGCCGGGGATAAAAACTTTCGGGTCTTGGACACAGCGTGTGGATTTTTATATTTTTTCCGCCTGATCTTTTTGGATGCTTTTAACGAGTTTCCATGAGGAACCATATTTTCTTCCCCATGAAGAAGATTACGTATCGTAGTAAGTCTTCAGGAATTCACTGCGCACGGGATGCCGTAGCTTGCGCAGGGCCTTGGCCTCTATCTGCCGGATGCGCTCCCGGGTGACGTTAAAGAGCTTGCCCACTTCCTCCAGGGTGTGATCCGACTTCTCCCCGATTCCGAAGCGCTTGCGCAAAACCTGTTCCTCCCTTGGGGTGAGTTCGGACAACACATTGGTAATCTGTTCCGAAAGCTTGGTATTGACCACCTCTTCCGCCGGGGCCACGGCCTTTTTGTCCTCGATGAAATCGCCCAGACTGCTGTCTTCCTCGTCCCCGATAGGAGTTTCCAAGGAAATCGGCTCCTTGGCTATCTTGAGCACCTTTTTCACCTTTTCCAGGGGATAGTCCATGCGCTCGGCAATCTCTTCCGGGGTGGGGTCCCGGCCCAATTCCTGGACCAGATAACGGGAAGTACGCACCAGCTTGTTTATGGTCTCAATCATATGCACCGGGATGCGGATGGTGCGTGCCTGATCTGCTATCGCTCGGGTTATGGCCTGCCTTATCCACCAGGTGGCATAGGTGGAGAACTTGTACCCCCGCTGGTATTCAAATTTGTCCACTGCCTTCATCAGTCCGATATTCCCTTCCTGGATAAGATCCAAGAACTGCAAGCCGCGGTTGGTATATTTCTTGGCAATGGAAACCACCAGGCGCAGATTGGCCCGTATGAGCTCCTGCTTGGCCTCCAGGGCGTCCTGGTTGCCCTTTTCCACCCGCCACAGGATATCCTCCAGTTCATGCACATTATGCATGCACTTTTCCTGCAGCCGATCCAGTATCTCCTTCTTGCCGTAAATCATCTCCTTGAAGGAGAACAGCTCCTCCACGGTCATATTAAGCTCATCCGCAGCGAGCACCGGATTGATCTCACGGTTTTCCAATTGCCGAAAAAGTTCGTATATTTCCTCCTGGGTCTTGCCCAAGGAAAGGAGATAAGCCCCCAAATCGCGGTGACAATTGTACATTTGCCGCACATAATCGTGTACCGTCTCCACTATCTTGTCGATAAGCGTCTTTTCCGGCTTTATGCACCGCAAACACTCCACGATCTCGAACTTGAAATCCATCAACCTTTTCTGGACGGCATAAACCCGCTTATCCACGCGGGCGCACTCATCCAGTTTATTGTAAGTGTGGCGTTTTTTCTTTAAAATGGTCTTTATCTGGTCCAGAAGCTGCAGCACTCTTTCCCGTTGATTTACCTCCTCTTCCGAGGGATCGTCCTCTTCAATGGTTTTGACTACGTCCTTGAGCTTGATCCGGTCCTCGCGCAGGTCCTCTCCGACCTTGATCAGCTCTTCCACCGCAACCGGGACTTCCACCAGGGCTAGCAACACCTCGATTTCGCCTGCTTCGATCTTTTTGGCGATCTCCACTTCACCCTCACGGTCCAAAAGCCCCACCGAGCCCATCTCGCGCAAATACATACGCACCGGGTCACTGCTGCGGGAAGGAGCTTCCGAGCTTTCCTCGGATTCCTCAATCTGCACGTTGGATTTTTCACTTTCCGAAGAGGTGGACTCGGCCACCACGGAAAAGGCCTTGCCGGCTTTATTGTCCACAATGGTGATATCCAGCTGATCGAAAATAGCGATAATCTCCTCGATCTGTTCCGGATTATTCACCTCCGCCGGTAGGGCCTTGTTCAACTCTTCAAAAGTCAAAAACCCCTTTTTCTTACCCTCGGCAATCAACGCCTTGATTTGCTGTACATCCTTGATGCTGCTCATCTTACCCCCTGAAACGTGTTGACTTGTCTCAAGTCTTTTCCACCGCCTGAAAAAAACGGCTACTTACCCGGAAATTACCGGCAAGTATCCACGGTGAGAAATCTATGATCATTCTCCCGGATAACCTCGCGGGAGATTTCTAATTTAAACAAAAGAGGAATCAAAGCCTTATTCCCCCTGGACATCGTTTTGGAGCAATCTCAATAAACGCATGACTTCCTCCCGGTCCCCCTCCTTTTCCGCCTTGGACAAAGCCTTCAAAAGATATTCCCGGCTAGTCCGACGTTTTTTGGCCCGCAGGAAATCATGCAGCTGTTTTCTCAGAATCTCCTTTTGTGGGACCTGCTGTTGAGCGAACTGTCTATTTCGGTAATAAAAACTGCGCTCTTCCGCATCCAAAAAGGGAAGGAACTCCTCCTCTGTCTTCTCCTTTATCTTTTGCCAAAAGGAAAACGCCCAGCTGTTGGACAAACACTGCTCCAGGCCGTGGTCCTCAAGCTCCTTTCTCAGATCTGGGAAACAGATCAACAGCCCCAGGACCTCCCGGTCCCGGATTACGCTCCCCCCGCCGCGGCCTTCTCTTTGCCCCGTATTTTTCGGGCCCGGAGCCGTTTTTTTGTCCGCGGCCTCGATAGCCTCCCGGAACTCCTTTTCCGCCAAGCCCAGCTCCCGGGCGAAGCGGGGGATATAATAAGCGCGCCAGGAAACATCCTCCAGCCCGCTCAAAAAATCCTTGGCCCATTGCAATGTTTCCCGGGGGGAATAATTTCTGTTAATTTCTTGTAAACAAAAATCAAGCCCTTCGGAAGAATTTTTTTTAATTTTTTCCAAGGCTTCTTTTCCGGAAGCATGCAGAAGGCTATCCACATCCTCTCCATCCGGTAGATTGAGAACCCGGCATTCCATACCCTGTCCCAGAACCATCTCCACGCTGCGCATAGCCGCCTGCCTCCCGGCACGGTCCCCGTCAAAAGCCAAATATACAAAGCGGGCTAGTCCGGCCAAGCGCTTTACCTGCCGGGGGGTCAGGGCAGTCCCCAATACCCCGCACGCATTGGAGAATCCGAATTGATGCAGGGTAAGGACATCCACATACCCTTCGGTCAAAAGGACTTCCTTGCTCTGGGTCACATTTTTCCGTGCCTGATATAATCCGTATAGATGCTCACCCTTGGAATAGATCTCCGAATCACTGCTATTCAGGTATTTGGGCTCTCCCCCGTCCAAAACCCGCCCTCCAAAAGCCACGCAGTGACCGGAGAGGGAAACTATGGGAAAAATCAAGCGATTGCGGAAACGATCGAATATATGCCCCTTTTTCCCCCGGCTAAGCAGGCCGGACTCAACTCCTTGCTCCCGGGTATATCCCTGGGCCGCAAGGTGTTTTTCCAGATCATGCCAGTCCTCCGGGCTCCATCCCAGAAAAAAACGCTCCGAGAGCTCCGAGTCCACTCCTCGCGCTTGAAGGTATCCGCGGGCTCTCTCTCCTTTTTTTCCCTTAAGATTATTATGGAAATGCTGCGCCGCGCTGGAGTGCATATCCAAAAAAAGGCTCTTTTTCCCCTGTCTTCTTTTACCGCTTTTTCCCCCGGAATCCAGGGACACTCCGGCCTCTTCCGCCAGTTGCTCCAGTGCCTCGCGAAACTCCAGCCCGTTAATCCTCCGGTAGAATTCAAGGACATCCCCTCCCGCCTGACAGCCAAAACAGTAAAAAAATCCCTGCTGGGGATTTACCGAAAAAGAGCCCTTGGTCTCCTGGTGGAAAGGACATACTCCGGTCCATCGCTCCCCCGCCTGCCGCAACTGGACATAGCGGCTGACAATTTCCACCAGATCTAACCGGCTTTTTATCTCCTCAATTGTCGAAGAGCCTTCGGACATACCTTACCATCCCGACCTGTAGGCTGCTATATTTTCCGCCCCCGAAACTAACGCAATTGCACCAAAGTAACGCCCTCCCCTCCCTGATCTTCCGGGGCCGGGCCGAAATCCTCTATTTGGGGCATATCCCGGAGATAATCCTGAACCGCCTGTTTCAGAGCACCGGTCCCTTTCCCGTGGACAACCGCCAGTTCCCGCCGTCCGTCCAAAAGGGCGCGGTCCAGGTATTTTTCCAGGCTGGCCAGTCCTTCCTCTACCCTGGTCCCCCGGATATCAAGACGCAAGGTAACACCCCGCTCTGGAGCGGAGGACAAAGTCGTATTAGTTCCTTTATCCTTTCCGGGCTGCTGGCCGCCAGTAACTTGCAGCTCGGAGGGGGCCACCCACATGACCACTCCACCCAGGTCCAGCTTGACCTGGCCTTTCTTTCCCTCCTTGTCCTGGACCATACCCTTTTTGTTCCAGGGGAGATACAAATAGGATGCCCCGACTTGGATATCCTCCCAAGAACTGCCAGATTCCGCGGCCTCTTCCTTGGCTCCGGTCCTGGACTTGAGATGGGCAAGCTCTCTAAGCGCCTTTTTGCGCCCGATTTTCTGCTCTTTCCAGCGCTCGAGTATTTCCCTGGACTGCCCGCGCACCTCTTCAAAAAGCTTGGCCTTTTCCTCTTCCAGTTCTTGCAGCTTTCGCTCGTACTGGCCCTCCAGCTTTTCTCTACGCCGTTTAAGATCTTCTATCTCGCGTTCCCTGTCCAGAGCCAGGGAATTCAAACGCTCAAAGACCTGTCCCTCATTTCCGTCCACCAAAAGATATTCCTCGGCGCGCTGTAATATATCTTCCGGCAGACCCTGCTCCCGAGCGACATCCAGCGCCTGACTGGCGCCGACCTGATCATAGGCCAGGCGGTACAAGGGCTTTTTGTCCCGGGGATCAAAAAGTACAGAAGCAGCGCGAACCCTCTCCCGAGTCAGGCCATAGGCCTTTAAGGCAGGAAAGTGTGTGGCCGCCATTACCCAGGCGTTTTTATCCACCAATTCGTCCACCACCGCCTGAGCCAGAGCCGCCCCCTGACTGGGGGAGGTCCCAGCCCCGAACTCGTCCAGAATAACCAGGGACGACGGGCCGATCTCCGGCCAAAAGTCCCGCAGATGCTCAATCTGGGCCGTAAAAGTACTCAAGTTTTCTTCCAGACTCTGCTCATCGCCCATGGAGACAAAGACCTCATCCCAGAAAGGCAGTTGACTCCCCTCGTCCACGGGCACGGGCAGGCCGCAGGAGACCATGCACGCGCACAGGCCCAGTGTTTTAAGGGCCACTGTTTTTCCCCCCGAATTTCCGCCGCTTATGATAAGCACCCGTTGCCCGGATTCCAGGCTGATATCCACGGGTTGGACAAAATCTTGGCGGAAGGCAAGCAAGGGATGCCGGGCATTTCGCAGATCCAAGCGGCTTTCATTACCTACATCCAAAGGGATGCCATTTATTTCCCGGGCCAGGGCACATTTGGCCAACAGGAAATCAAGCTGCACTGCCCAGTCATACAGCCCGCGCAATTTCTCCCTTTCCTGCAGACACAGGGAAGTCAGATACTGGAGTATCTTGTTTATTTCTTCTTTTTCTTCCTGCTTCAAGCCCTGCAGTTTATTGTTCATATCCATAAGGAACATGGGCTCGAAATAGCAGGTCTCCCCGGTCTGGGAATAATCGTGGATAATCCCTTGTACTCTCCCCTTGAAATTGGCCTTCAGGGCCAGGACATACCTGTCCGAGGAGATGGTCAGATAGTCATCCTGCAGATACTGGGAGAGACCACCTTCCTGGATCGCATCCTGAACTTTCCGGGTACACTGGGAGCGCAAATTGCGAATCTCGGAACGTACATTCTTCAGGGCCGGGGAGCTACCGTCTTTTATATTGCCCGAGGGATCCAGACAACGCCCCACGGCAGCCGCCAATTTCCCCGGCCAGGTACAATTACGGCAAAAGCTGGAAAACTCCGGGAATCTTTGTGCATCAGCTTTATCCGCCATCTCCCGGGCCTTCCCGGCATTTATAAAAACCTGCTGCAGTCCCCAGAAGGCTTCTATATCCAAAACCGCGTCCGGTTTGTCCAAAGCCGCGAACACCCCCTCCAGGTCCGGGAACTCGGAAAGGGAAAATCCACTTTCTCCTTGCCAGGCTAATGCCTCCCGCAAAAGGGAGTTTGCTTGACGCACAACTGATTTCTCCCTGAAGGGGACAACACTGCTGCACAGCTGAACACCAGGCTCGGTAACAGCTTTATTGCTCAGGCACTGCTGGATCTTGTCCAATTCCAGCAGCTTTAATGTTCGGGATTGCATATTTGATAAATCTGGCGGACGGTTTGCTGTGGGCAACTAGAAAGGATATTATCCGACTGAGCGATCATTTCGAAAATTTTCAACTCGTCCAGCCTTCAGCCCACATTTATTTGGGAGATAGCCTATTTTCCGTAATAGTCTTCTTTGCTTTTGAGAAACATACTCTCGCGCACATGGCAAGCATATAACATATTGCCTGTTTTAGTCCAACTGGTGACACAACCCTTCATCCACTCCTTGGTCTCCTAGCGAAAGGTCCTAAGCAGTTACCTGGGGACTTCCTTCGCCTGATCCTTTTGTACGCTTTTAACGAAAGCGCAAAAAGCACCCACATCCATCCCCTTCCTCATCAAAGGCCCCTACGGAAAAACCGGGCAGAGACGCGGTAACACCTTTGTCTCTGCCCGAGTCCTAAATGGTTCTCTGGCTGTTTAAAGTCTTGCAAACAGCTCCCTTTCCCTGCGGCCGGGCTCAATTCAGCTAACCCTTATCCGGAAATTTAAAAATTTCCGAACTTAGAAATAGCAGGTTTTGGGTTCGGAAACGATTCTTTTCTTTTTAACAAGGGACTTAAATAATTATGAATAAGCGTATCTTAATACGTGCTCAGACAATTACTAAGGCACTCACGGTTAAACTGGAAAAGGGCCATTTCTGGATGGGAACGAACTAGACCCGCAACCACAGGCTTGCCCTCATTCTAAGAAGAGGACTTCATCTTGCGCATTTTTTTCATTAGCCTTTTGCGTGCTGCTGCTTCTTTCTTTTTCTTTTGGACGCTCGGCTTTTCATAATGCTGGCGTTTTTTCATTTCCGAGAGAACTCCCGCTTTCTCCACCTGCTTCTTGAATTTGCGCAAGGCGTAATCGAAGTTATCGTTTTCATTCAGTATAATACCGGGCAAGCTGTTTCACCTCCTGTAGCGAAATTTCGGCTCTTAAGTCCAATTTAAAATTGTAACCTTTTTCGGCCACTTTGACAAGAAAAAAAGGGCCCTTTTCAGGGCCCTTTAGACAATTACATGCATCGGTCAAAGCCTAGGTCTTTTTTCTCTTTTCCTGCCAAGTATCACTCAGGGATTTCAAAAAAGTAACAGCCAGACCGCTGCCTATAACCAAAATCACCGCATAGAGCACCGCAAAAAAAACAAAGTGATCAGGGTTCCACCACGGCAAATCCTGGGGAAGCGGACTATGCACTGTCTCTCCGGGAATCATCATGACAAGTCCCTCCAAAAATTACTTTACTGCTTCCTTAAGAAGCTTGCCCGGCCTGAACTTAACCACATTGCAGGACGGGATCTTTATCGCTTCACCGGTACGGGGATTCCTGCCGGTACGCTCTTTTCTCTGCTCCACGGCAAAGGTTCCGAATCCAGTCAATGTCAACTTGCCCTCTTTGACCAGGGTATCCTCCACCGATTCCAAGAAGGCATTCAGCGCTTTCTCCGAATCCGCTTTGGTCAATGTAGCTTTTTCTGCAATTTTGGAAATCAAATCTGCTTTGGTCATAATTCCTCCTCATAATAAAGATTGACTTTTAGAAGCTTGGGCTTCTACCCCATTTGATATCTTTCTAAAACCCTTGCCGTGGAGCAAGCCAGCTGGAATGGCTAAGCTTTGGCAGATTATCTGCATCGTGTCAAACCGGGCTCAAATACCCGCACCCATCAAAGACGTTCTTGACTAAATTTTTAGGCTCAAGTCAAGGGTTGAAAACGAAAAAAAGTACTACTCCCCTAAAATAAGCCGGGCCAGCCGGGGGAAAGCTTGCGGCGGTATTTCCTCGGGCCTGGATTCCCCCCGGAGCCCATATTCTTCCAGCCAAGAGGAAATTCGGGGGGTGCTATAGTCTTTTAATATATTTTTCAGCTGCTTACGTTTCCTGCTAAAAACAAATTTTATGGTCTTAGCCAAGATTTCCTTGTCAATATTTCCTTTACACTGCAATGGTAAAAAACGAATAAACGCTGAATGCACGCGGGGTTGCGGACGGAATACTCCCGGCGGTACAGTAAAAAGGTATGTCGGGGACGCGAAATTCTGCACCCATGCAGACATGGATCCGTAGACCCGTTTACCGGGGTTTGCGCAAATCCTCAGGGCTACTTCCTTTTGAACCATGAAAAAGGCGGCCTCAAAATTCTCCGCGCGGGAAACCAACTCCCAGATAAGGGGAGAGGCTATATTATAGGGAAGATTGCCCACAATCTTTATGCCGGGAAGAAAATCCAGACCTTCCCAGGCAAAACGAAGGGCATCTGTATTGCAGATTTGAAGCTGGGGGTATGCCTCTTTGAGGCCCGGACAAAACCTCCAGTCCTTTTCCAGGGCAAGGACCCTAAAGGACTTTTCCAATAAATAAGGAGTTAGCGCCCCCTTTCCCGGACCAATTTCCAACAGGATCTCATGCGGCTGGATACCCAAGGCTTTTACTATTTTGCGCAGCGTATTCGGATCCTGGAGAAAATTCTGCCCCAAAGACCTTTTGGGACGATCTATACTCAAGTCTTGTATCTCTTCTTGGACTTCCATCTCTCCATACGCCGGGCATGATATAAGCGGATAAGACGAAGGGAGACAAAATAGGTTATGCACCCAGCGGGCACCCCCAAAACTATACCGCCCAACCCCATTACCGCTAACGCCTGCCACCCGTAGGAGAAGATGTCTGTAATGGCCAGATGCTGACCGTCAAAATTAACACCCCGGAAAGGTAAAAGAAAGTCCCCCACCCTGTAGGCAAAAAAGTACAAAAAGACCACATCTGCCGGGTTGGATATCCAAGTCCCCAGCATGGCTGCCAGTTTGCTGCTCTTGCACAAAAAAGCCAGGGCCAGGGCCAAAACTGTCTGAAAGGGAATCACAGGCAAAAAACCCACAAAGACTCCCAATGCCAGTCCCATCGCAACCGCATGGGCCGGGGCCTTGATCCTCAAGAGAAGAATGTACCAATAGCGGGCAACTCGCTTGCCTCTTTTCCAAAGTCTTTTCAACGTTTCCCTTCTCAAAATGCCGTATACAACCGGACCGGTCCTCCGGACGGACGAGAGATATTTTCACCAACCGCGCAATGAACCCTTTAGTTCCTTTCCATCCGGAAATGGCCCTTTTCCATTTTAACGGCGTCAATTTTGGTAATTATTCGAGCACGTATTAAGATACGCTCGCTCCTAATTACTTAATTACCTTTTTAAACTGGAAAAAAATCTCATTTCCGAATTGGAAAGGTGATTTTTCTAAACCCGGAAATTTTTGAATTTCCGGATAAGAAGTAGTTCGCAAAACCTTGGACTTAATAAAAAGGATCCAAAAGGTCCAGAACATATTTCGAAGGGGGATGCCCCGGGGGATGGGAGCCGGTTCCCAGAGCCGGGAAATCAGTTTCAAAGCCAGGTCCGTCTTTTTCCTGATATAAAATTCCCAAGGGGATATCATCGGACCATTTCTCGGCAAGTCGCAAGGCCTATTCTATGTTATTCGTGTCGTGGCCTTCCGGAGTACGGCAAATGTCCTTGGTACCACGCAAGGGTATTGAGCTTGTTAAAGGAAACACAGGGCTGAAGGATATCCACAAGACTGAATCCGGGATGGTTTACGGCCTGGACTATCAGATCCCTTACCTGTTTCGGGTTCCCGGAAAACGCCCGGGGCACAAAGCCTGCATGCAAAGTAACGGCTACCGCAAATCTGATTGTTATGGACCAAAACAGTAACATCCACATTGCGATGGATCGCAACCAGAAACGGAGTCCTTTTAGCGGACAAAAGCCGATGCACGGTATCAAGCGCCGTCCAGTCCGCCCCTGCCCTGATCCCGGGCCCAAGCCTCCGGATCCTCGTAGTAATAACTCATATCCGAGAGGAGGATATAATGCCCTTTTTCCTCCTGGACCATTTTCTCCAAAAACTCCTTTTCCACGGAATCTTCAGCGTCCCGGAGCGCTCGTTCGTAAAAGTCCACTAAGGCCAATTCGAACTCTATCCCAGTATCCAGGGCTTGGGGGCGGTCGCCACAGCTTTGTGCTGCACTCCCGCTAACAACGCGACTGAAGACTTGATGCGCGTCTCCGAAATCCTCCTGCAGCCGGCAAGCATTCTGCCAGTCGCTTCCGCTTTCCAAAGCCTCGGATATCTCCTTGATTCGCCTCTTGTGCCTGACTTCATCATCCCGGAGCATGGCAAAGACTTCCTTACCCACCGAATCCGAACATTCCTGAGCGACCCTGTCGTAGAACTCCCGACCTTTTTCTTCCATTTCCAAGGCCTTGCAGACCCAATCCTGCATCCTTTCACTGCTCATTTTTTCTCTCCCTTATTTCCGAAATTCGACCATTGCCACCAATTATTCCCGGACCTATTACGTCGGATCTTCGACACAGCGTGTGGATTTTTTATATTTTTTCCGCCTGATCTTTTTGGATGCTTTTAACCAGTTTCCATCCGGAAACAGCCCTTTTCCATTTCCGAATTGGAAAGGTGATATTTCTAAACCCGGAAATTTTTGAATTTCCGGATAAGAACTAAGGAGAGGCCCGCGCGTTTTCTTGGGCGCGCCAAAAGGGGGAAACCGGACCGAGAATCGGGCTCCTTATGCAGACTGGCAAAATTATCAACTTGAATGCTGCCAAACTTTTTATCCCTTTCAAGACTAGAGTCCAGAGGGGGCATCCCCCTTTTGCGGGGCCTAGAAAACCCGGGGCCGGTAGTTGGGCATCGCAAAAAATCTGGCGGAGAAAATCCATATCAAACGTCGAGGAACCTTACCGTGTTTACTTTTACATAGATTACAAGTCTAAGCAAGCAGACCACCATCTTTCATTTTTGGCAAACAAAAAGCCCCATGACCAGCTAAAGTCACAGGGCTTTTGTCTCCGGCTCAGAAAGGGCATCCCCTTTCAAGGCGGATTCCGGAACAAAATAACTCCTTAGTGGGTGGGAGTACGGAACTCCTCCTTCATGAGCTTTTGGGAAAGCGGAAGCATGTTCTTGCGTCCACAGAAGATACTCCGGCTGTCAGCATTAAGCAAAGCGGTACACAGCACATCGTCCATGTTGTTCACCTTGATTATGTCCACCCCCTTGAGTACTTTTTCCGGGACTTCCTCCAAATCCTTGGAGTTCTCCTCGGGGATAATCACGGTGGTGATGAGTCCGCGCTGCGCGGCCAGCAATTTTTCCCGTATGCCCCCAATAGGAAGCACTCTTCCGCGCAGAGTAATCTCTCCGGTCATGGCTAGATCATTGCGTACCGGCTGATTCAAAAGGGAGGAAACAAGGGCTGTGGCCAAAGTAATGCCCGCAGAAGGACCATCTTTGGGCGTGGCTCCCTCCGGAACATGGACATGTACATCTATCTCCTTGTAAAAATCATCCTTCAACCCGAAAAGCTCCGAACGGGAACGGACATAACTCAAGGCGGCCTTGGCGCTCTCCTGCATTACATCGCCCAGCTTACCGGTTATTTCTATCTGCCCCGTACCGGGCATCAATGCGACTTCCACCATAAGGAGCTCTCCGCCCACTTCGGTCCAGGCCAGGCCGGTGGCCACACCCACCAGGGAATCATTCTCCTTCTGACCAAACCGTCTCTTGGGCACGCCAAGGTATCCGGGGATACTGGTCTTGTTCACGCGGACCGTTTTGGAAGTCTCGGCTTGCTTGACCAGAGACTTGGTCACCTTGCGGCATATAGAGGCTATCTCCCGTTCCAGATTGCGTACTCCGGCCTCTCTTGTATATCTGCGGATGACCTCCAGAAATGCACCCTCGGAGAATTTGACCTGCTCTTTGGCCAGACCGTTGGATTCCAATTGCTTGGGCAAAAGGAACCGCTCCGCGATCTGTTTTTTCTCTGTCTCTAGATAGCCGGGCAGTTTTATGATTTCCATCCTGTCCTGTAAGGGGACGGGTATTGTGTGCAAACTGTTGGCTGTGGTTATAAAGAATATATTGGACAGATCATAATCCAAATCCAGATAATGATCGTTGAAAGCCCCGTTTTGCTCCGGGTCCAAGACCTCCAAAAGGGCAGCCGAGGGATCTCCGCGAAAATCGGTGCTCATTTTGTCCACTTCATCCATGCAGAAAACCGGATTGTTATTTTCCACCCGTTTAAGGCACTGAATAATCTTTCCCGGCAAAGCGCCCACATAGGTCCGCCTGTGTCCACGGATCTCCGCCTCGTCCCGGACTCCGCCCAGAGAAAGACGGACAAACTCCCGATCTGTGGCCCGAGCGACAGACTTGGCCAAAGAAGTCTTCCCCACTCCGGGAGGTCCTACCAGGCAAAGGATGGGGCCTTTGAGCTTTTCCACCATGGACTGTACCGCCAGATATTCCAATATCCGCTGCTTGGGTTTTTTCAACCCATAATGGTCCTCTTCCAGGATATCCTCGGCATCCTGGAGATCTATTTCTGTCTTTTTGATCTGATTCCAAGGCAGGGCGAGCACCCAATCTATATAATTATGCAGTACAGAATATTCAGCGGAACTGGGAGCCATCATCCGCAGCTTCTTGAGCTCCTCCAGGGCCTTATCCCGGGCCTCTTCCGGCATATCCTTGGCGTTTATCTTTTCCTCCAGGGCATCCATCTCGGCCTTGGGGTCAGCTTCCCGTCCCATCTCCTTGTGAATGGCCTTGAGTTGTTCGGAAAGATAATAATCCCTTTGATTGCTCTCCATCTGTTCCTTGACCCGGGATTTTATCTTCTTTTCCAAAGAATGGACCTCTATTTCTCCCTGCAAATACTCATAAGTCTTCTCCAGGCGCTGGTCAGGCCGGGTTTCTTCCAAAAGCTCCTGTTTCTTCCGGAAGTCCACCTTCAGGTAGGGCAAGATTGAATCGGCCATCTGGCCTGGATCAGTGAGAGAAGTAAGGGATTGTATCGTTTCCTTGGAAATTTTGGAGTTGTTCTTCCCGAACTGCTCCACTGCCTCCCGCGTAATCCGCATCAAGGCCTTGACCTCGCTTTCATCCTCAAGCTCTCCGTCCCGTATTCTGGCCACCTCAGCCAGGGGCACGTCCTCTTCCATGTCCAGTTCGGAATTATCCACCTCCGCTCGGTAAAGCCCCTCGAAGAGGACTTTTATTGTTCCGTCCGGGAGGCGGAACATTTGCAGAATCTTGCTCACACATCCCCACGTATAAAGATCTGCGGCCGCCGGGGATTCCACTTGCGGATCCTGTTGAGCAACCAGGAAAATCTCTTTCTCGTAATCGGAAATAGCTGTCTCCACTGCCTCTATGGATTTTTCCCGACCCACGAACAAAGGGACTATGGACTTGGGGAACATGACCACTTCCCGCAGGGTCATAACAGGCAATAAACTTTTTTCCGGCAGCTCCCCGCTCTCCGACAAAAGACTGTTCATAATCTCTCCCACCTCTCTGCTAAAGAGGTTCTATTTAGTTTCCATCCGGGGAAAAACTATCCCCGGATTAACTTTGTCAATCTTCTTAATTACTGAGAATTCTTGAATCACCTTGCGACAATTATCTCTTTCTTATCCGGAAATTCAAAAATTTCCCGATTTAGAGACAGCAAGTTTCCAATTCGGAAATGGACTTTTCCCTGTTTAACAAGGAAATTAAGTAATCATGAGCAAACATATCTTAAATACATGATCGAATAATCACGAAACCCCTGGCAGTTACACTGGAAAAGGGCCACTTCCGGATAGAAACTATCTAGGCCGACTGGGCCTCCTGGTCATAAATCAGGATAGGTTCCAGAGAATTATTGACCACCGCCTTGTTAATCAAACACTCCCGTACTCCGCTATGAGAAGGCAATTTATACATAGTGTCCAGCATTATGCTTTCCATTACATTGCGTAAACCGCGGGCTCCGGTCTTCTGTTCCTGGGCCTTGTTCGCTATTGCCTTCAGGGCGTTGTGGGTAAATTTCAACTGAATTCCATCCAGTTCAAACATTTTCTTATACTGTTTCACCAAGGCATTTTTGGGTTGGGTCAAAATCTGGACCAGATCGTCATCCGAGAGTTCCTCCAGGCTGGACATCACCGGTATGCGCCCCACAAATTCCGGAATCAGGCCATATTTGATAAGATCCTCCGGATGGAGATGATTGAAAATCTCCGTGGAACTCATCTTTTGCTTATTGGCCAGGTTGGCCCCAAAGCCCATGCTTCCGCCCTGGACCCTGTCCTGGATGATCTTCTCCAGCCCGATAAACGCCCCGCCTCCGATAAAAAGGATGTTTGAGGTGTCCAAACGGATGAATTCCTGCTGCGGATGCTTACGCCCTCCCTTGGGGGGAATGTTGGCCTCGGTTCCCTCGATGATCCTTAGAAGGGCCTGCTGTACACCTTCCCCGGAAACATCCCGGGTAATGGAAGGGCTGTCCGACTTACGGGCTATCTTGTCCAGCTCATCTACATAGATTATACCCTTGGAAGCGGCCTCCAGGTCATAATCGGCGTTTTGAACCAATTGTACCAGAATATTCTCTACATCTTCACCCACATACCCAGCCTCGGTCAGATTGGTGGCGTCAGCAATAGCAAAAGGGACATTCAAGACACGGGCCAGGGTCTGAGCCAGAAGAGTCTTTCCCGAACCGGTTGGACCGACCAGGAGGATATTACTCTTGTCCAGTTCCACATCCTCGGTTTTCATTTCCGAATACTGCACCCGCTTATAATGGTTATAAACGGCTACCGCCAGAATCTTTTTGGCCATATCCTGTCCAACCACGTAATCATCCAGAGAATCCCTTATCTCCGACGGAGGCATCAGTTCTCCGCTGGCAAAATCCTCCTGGACGTTGTCCTGGGCTATGATTTCCTCACACAGTGCTACGCACTCGTTGCATATATAAACATCTGGTCCGGCAATAAGTCGATCCACCTCTTCCTGGCTCTTTCCACAGAAAGAACAGGACAGATCGTAAACGTAAGGCTTATTCGAATCGGACATATCAACACCTCATTCTCTTTTCCTTGGTATTACCCGGGATACGGTCCCGGACTCTAATGCTGGACGCCTTCGGCGCACTTCCTTATTTGTTTTCCTCTTGTTCCAGTTCACTGCGGGAAGTAAGTACCCGGTCAACTAGGCCGTATTGAAGAGATTCCTCGGCACTCATAAAATAGTCCCGTTCCGTATCTTCCTGGATACGGTCCACCTTCTGATTGGTATGTTTGGATATTATATCATTCAATATCGTCTTTAGTCGAATAATTTCCTTGGCCTGAATGTCAATGTCCGTGGCCTGCCCTTGAAATCCCCCGGCAGGCTGGTGGATCAATATACGGCTGTGGGGCAGGGCGTAACGCATGCCCGGTTCCCCCGCCGCCAGCAGAAGGGCACCCATGCTGGCCGCCTGTCCCAGGCACAGGGTAGCCACCGGGGCCGAAATATACTGCATGGTATCATATACAGCAAGCCCAGCGGTAACCGATCCTCCGGGAGAGTTTATGTAAAAGTTGATCTCTCTTTCCGGATTCTCCGATTCCAGAAACAAGAGCTGGGCGCAAATCAGATTGGCGATATTGTCGTCCATGGGAGTGCCCAAAAGGATAATCCTGTCCTTAAGCAGGCGGGAATAAATATCATAGGCACGTTCACCGCGCCCTGTGGTTTCGATGACCATGGGGATATTTCCGTAAGCCATAACTACTCCTTGAAATAAATTTTTATGCAGGAATCAGGCCCTACCACATAATGAGAGCCAATGATTTGGAAATGAAATTAGTATAAAAAATCCAGAAATACAAACAGGAATATGGGCTCGATGTTTTGACGGGTAGAGTTCGGGGGGAAAGGCCGAAAAGGGCTGTTCCTTTTCGGCCCCAATCTGGTTCCGTTTATTCTTCAGCCTGTTCTTTTTCTTCCGTTTCTTCAGTGGGGACCAAAGTGACATCGGCGTGGTCATATATGAGATCCATGGCTTTATCCGCGAGAATACGGTCTTTTATAGCAAACATCAGGTTGTTTTCTTCATAAAACCGTCGCAGCTCATTGGCATCTTGGCCACTTTTCTGAGCCATACGCTGAATCATGCCATCCATTTCGGACTGTTCCACGGACAAACCTTCCTTTTCGGCCACCGCTAAAAGGAACAAATGGGCCTTGGCGTTATCTTTAGCCTCCGTGCGGAACTCTTCTTTCCATTCCTCTTCCGACTTGCCGGAGGCCTCGAGGCTTTTCCCCTGTTTTTCCAAGCGGGACTTCAACTCCTCTATTTTTTGATCCTGGTAACCCTGGACCACTGATTCCGGCAACTCAAATTCCACTTTGGCCTTCAATGCATCCAGGGCATCTTTTTGGGCCTCACTTTTATTCAACTCCCTGCGACTGGAAATATAGGAGTTTTCTATGGTCTCCCGCATGGCGTCCACAGTTTCAAATCCGCCCGCCTTTTGAGCCAACTCGTCGTCCACTTCCGGAAGTTTTTTCTCTTTTATGCTCCGAAGACGGACACTCATAAGCACATTTTGCCCGGCCAGTTCCTGATTGAGAAAATCGTCGGGGAGGGCAATCTCCTTTTCCCCGCTCTGATCCTGTTCCAGACTCTTAACCAAATCTTCGAATTCCGGCAGGGCGTTGCCCTCGCCCAGGGTCATCTGGAAATTGTCCGCCTTGACTCCGTCTATGGGCTTGCCATCCTTGTAAGCCTGAAAATCTATGACAACAGCCTCTCCCTCCTTGGGCTGACGGGGCTCATCCACAATAATATATTCCGCCAGATTTTCGCGCACCCGGTCAATAACTTCCTGGATTTCTTTTTCAACAACCTGTACGTCCTTTTCCTGGATCTCAATCCCCCTGTATTCAGGCAATTCAAATTCCGGCGCGATCTCAAAGCTGAACGAATAATCAAAAGGCTCCCCCTTAACCAATTGTTTGGCGTCCACCTCGATTCGGGACAGGGGATTCATCTTCAGCTCATTCATGATCTCATTTATATGGGTATTTATGAGATCTGTGGTGGCCTCGTTATAGATCTGGTCCTTGAATTTTCCTTCTATAACGGAAGAAGGTACTTTCCCCTTCCGAAAACCCTTTACATCCACGTCCTTGCGATACAGGGCCACTGTCGCGGCCAACGCGGCCTGCCCCTCTTCTTCAGGTACATGCACGTGAACTTTCTTCTTGACCGAAGAAAGGTCCTCTACTTGATATTCCATGAACCGCTTTCCTCCTTAAAATTATTATAAGTCTCGGGAACTTAACCCGGCGAGATCTAAAAGCTTGGTGCGAGAGGGGGGACTCGAACCCCCACGGTCTCAAGCCGCTGGATCCTAAATCCAGTGCGTCTACCAATTCCGCCACTCTCGCCAAACAAGAGGGACTAGATAGACATTTAAACAACCGGATGTCAATAGGCGCGAACACACGCACCCGGCCATCTTCCACCCATGCCTGCCCAATCAACCCAAAATCCGGATAGAGGTTCCGGGGATATGGGCAAAGGGGGGCCAAAGACTTTTCTTTCCCCGGGCCGGAAACTGCTTAATTCTAATCCGGAAATTCAAAAACTTCCGGAAGGAAACTATTTAATACCCTCCAAACCAAGATCAAGGCAAAGACTCAAGCATCTTCCGGATGAACCGTTCCTGCCCATAAGCGTCCAAAACATGGGCAAATCTATGCACTTCGTTTCTCTGTCCCACAAAAAGATCCACAGACTGAGCCACTAGAGACAAAACTTCCGATACGGAAAATACTCCACTTATTTCTTGGGCCAAACAAGGATGTCTGCCCAACCTACCCCCGATTTGAACCCGAAATCCGGACCTGGAGTCCAAAATGGCCTCCGTGGGACAGACATCTATACATTGTCCGCATTTCAAGCAGCTTTCCTTGCCAATCACCGGTCCCGCTCCATCAAGAGAAACCGCCCCCTCCCGGCAAATATCAACACACGCACCGCAAAGGGTGCAGTTTTCCCGGTGCACATCCGGATCCCGGGCCCCGATGATGCCCACGTCAAATATCTGCGGTCGGGAACAGGCATTGGGGCATTCGGCTATGCTCACCCGGAACTCGTGATGCGGCTTGACCTTTTCCCGGCCCAGATTTTTCCGCAAAAATTCCAGCACTCTTTTTTTCTGCAGGAAATTTTCTATCTCTTCGGCAATCCCGGAGCTATCCACGGCTCGGTTGGGGCACCCAGACGGCCCGAAACACTGTTCAACCCGATAGCCCCGAACTTCCCTGGAGAGCCGGGACATGAATTTCTGCCTGCTTGAATCAAGATGGGTAGGCTCCACCCTAGACGCCCCGTTTTTTGCGGCCTCTTCCTCCACCTTTGCCCGGACCCTTTTGCGGACAAAAAAAGGCACCCGGGACAACTGCTTTTCTGCTTCCGCTGACCAGTCCATGAGTTATAACATCCCCTTTAATTTATGGGTTCTCGACGTTTTGATATGGATTTCCTCCGGGTGATCCTTTAGCATGCTTTTACCGGATGGGCCCGGTTTTTCATTGCATCCCGTTTCCCTGTTTATGTTCTGGGGGCTCTTGCTCCCCGGCCTGGGATCTGTTGTCCGGCAAATCCAGGGATTTTTCCAGATCGTACGCCCCCTGTGACGGGCAGCCGGAACATCCCCCGCAGCCGCATCCCTCCCGGGGATCGGCATAAAGGGCGCGAAAAAAGCGCCTGAGAATGAAAAACGCGGCCACGATTATTATCAAAACCACTATTGCCTTTTGCATAACCTTCTCCTTTACTCTTCTCTAATGCAAAATTTATAAGTATTATTTGACCCAGATCAAGGAGGATATTTTAAATTTTGTCCAATATTGCCTCAAACAATAAGGAGGAAGAAATGCAACGAATCAATTTATTTGAAGAAAACGGGTTCAGCGAAAAAGGCATGGAAAAGCTTCTGGTCCATGATTCGCCCTATTTCAAGATCCTAAACTTCAATTTCCGGGCCGGTCAGGAATTACCGCTGCACTCCCATGACATAGAGGGACAGCTGTGCATAACCGTCCTGGAAGGGGAAGGGGAGTTTTTGGGTGAAAACGAGGCCACACTCCCGGCCAAGGAAGGGGACGTTCTGGTCGCGGACATAGCCGAACCGCACGGAATCCGGGCCATAAAGGACATGCGGGTCCTGGTGACCATCGCCCCGCCCATATAAAAAATGTATCGGATTTTCACTCAAATCTCTGCAAGATTCATGGATGCGCACTGTTTCCCTAGTCTTACATGAAGAGCAATAAAGCAGAATAACCGAGTGGATCTAATCCTTTCCTTCGTGACATTTCGTGCTCTTTTTGGTGGAAAAAATTGAAAATAACTTGGCCACGAACTAGTTTCCATCCGGAAATTCAAAAATTTTCGGATTTAGAAATATCAAGTTTTAGGTTCGGAAACGAACCAGACGAAGATCCCCGGAGTAAACCAAGAGAAAAAATGAAAAAAGCACTCCTTTTCTTCCCGGTTTTGAGCTTTGTCCTGCTTGCGGCGCATTCGCTCCGGGCCGGGGATAATTTCCTTTTCTGCGGCTGGCTGGGCATGGCGGTTTCGGTTCCTTTCTTGCGCACCGCACCGGGCCGCCGTGCCGCTGCAGCCACTCTCGGTCTGGGCGGTCTTATATGGCTGGACACCTCGGTTGAGCTTGTCTCCTTCCGCCTGGCCGCACAGGAGCCTTTTTTGCGCCTGGTGTGCATTCTGGCGGCTGTTTTGGCCTTGATTTCGTTTTCCGTATGGGTCCTTTTAAAGAACAAAAAGTAAAGTAGAAGCCTTGCCCAAAGCCGTTGCCCGGTTTTGGGCAAGGCCGCCTTTTCCGGTCTTAAACCCAGCGTGCTCCGCGCCCCGGCGGTTCAAGATCTTTTTTTTAGGCTCTCCGACACAGCGTGTAGATTTTTTAGGACGGGTTTTCAGGAGAAGGTCATTAACGTACCCCTACTTCTTCCATAATCCGCCCGCTCAGATCCAAAATCACGTTTTTAACCGGCACATCCGCCCGGGCATCATCCATGCCCTTGAGAACGATCCTTAAAAGTCCCTTGCAGCAGGGCACTTCCATGGAAAGCACGGTTATGCTTTTTATATCCCCCCGGGAGAATACGGCCCGAAATTTATCCTGATAAGCGTCCTGGTCGTCAAACTTGGGACAGCCGATCAAGGCCACTTTCCCCGGCAGAAAATCGGAGTGATAAAGGGGGGAGGCCGCGGGTGCGCAGTCCGCGGCAATCAAAAGGTCCGCTCCGGCCAGAAAATCCATCTCCGGACGAATCAAATTGATCTGTACCGGCCAATTTTTAAGAGCGCCTTCTCCTCCCTGAACACCTGGGGCTTTTTGCAGTCCGGACAGGGCAAATCCCCCCGGACATCCCGGTGCCTCCCGATCGCCTCGGCCGGACCGGGAACCTTTTTGCACGGCCTCGGCATCAAAGGGGTCGGCCTCGCGCTCAATCACCTGTATGGCCCCGCGGGGACAATTGCCCAGGCAATGCCCCAGGCCGTCGCAATATTTGTCCGCAACCAGCCGGGCCTTGCCGTTAACGATCTCTATCGCTCCCTCCTTGCAGGCCGGGATGCACAGTCCGCAACCGTCGCAGAGTTCCTCGTCGATTTTTACTATGGCTCTTTTCATACGCGTCTCCTTTGTTTACGAATCTAAAGCCGCCCCGGGCGGGTCCTGGATCTCAAAGGGATTAAATCCCGGCAAAAAAACCGGGGGACAGCATATATCAAATGTGCCGCCCCCAAAACGCCCTTTCGAATCGCTTTTACGGCGTCCGGATCCGAGCCCTCTCCGGCTTCAGGTTGCTTTTTGAAGCAAATCCGCTAGCATTGCCTTGACTTGGATCAAAAAGGAGCGCAAATGACTGAAACTCTCTCTTTACAGGATGTTTTTCTTTTCCAGGGACAGTCCCCGGAACAGGTGGAGAATCTGGAAAAAATAAGCAGCAAAATCGATCTGCCGGCCAAACGGGAGATATTCGTTCAGGGGGAAAAAGCAACCGGATTCTATCTGATCCTCTCCGGGCGGGTGAAGGTATACAAGCTTTCCCCGGAGGGCAGGGAGCAGATCCTGCACATCTTTACCTCCGGGGAACCCATAGGCGAAGTCCCGGTATTTTCCGGAGGGACATTCCCGGCCGGCGCAAAGACCCTGGAGCCCTGCACCCTTTTATTCTTCCCCCGGGACAGACTGCGCTCCCTTTTTTCCGGGGACCCGTCCATGGCCATGAACATGCTCGCGGTTTTGGCCGGCAGGCTGCGCGAATTCACCCGGACCATAGAGAGCCTGTCCCTGAAGGATTTGGCTTCCAGGCTGGCCTCCTATCTTATGCACACCCATTCCCCGAAACAGGGAACAGTAATCGACCTGGGCATCCCCAAGGGGGTGCTGGCCAACATACTGGGCACCTCGCAGGAGGCCCTGTCCCGGACATTCCGGCGCATGAGCGAGGCCGGCATCATCAGGGTCAACGGCGGAAGCATAGAAATTCTGGACCCGGAACGGCTGTCCCGGATCGCCGAGGTCCTGGAAGAATTGGCATAAAAAAGGGTTCTTCTCAAGAATCTGTGCAAAACATTTTTATATTTTTGCTGAATCAAGATACTGGATTACCCGGTCAAGCCGGGTAATGACGGATGGTGGATAGCCCGTATTTCTAGGTATGAACCAAGTTGTTCGGAATTTCCACCCCCGTCACATCTGACCCCGATCAGGTATCCAGGAAACGACAATAATTGATCAACTCAAGATATTTCATTAACAGTCTTTAAATTCAGTTGATTCAGATTTTTTTGCGGGACTTTGACAACAAGATTTTGCACAGATTTGTGCGAGGAACCTAAAAAGGAGGCCGCTTTTGCAGGTTGCTATCGGGGATAATATGATACGCCTGCAAAAAATATGTTTTTGCAGGTAGTGTTAAGTTTTAAGTTATTAAGTGTTAAGTAAAAACAGGTAATTGCAGAATTTGATCTGTCCAGCCTTCGACTTTTTGCAGTTGCGTCTAATATGGGAAAAATCAGCGGTCGTAAATAAGATTTTTTTTCTGTTTAACAAGGAAATTAAATTTGACGCGGTAAAACTGGAAAAAGGCCATTTCCGGATGGAAACTTCATATAAACTTCCTTATTGCCTGCCTTCGGCCACAGCGTAAACATCCTTTCGGTGGCGGATGCAAAAGATGACTACTATATCCCCATTTATCTTGTATACGACCCTGTAGTCTCCAACCCTTAGTTTCCAGTATCTTTTAAGTGTTTTTCTCAAGGGCAGGTCGTACTCAGCTGGCGCCACAAGAATACGCTCCTCAATAGCCTTTTTTATTCCCGCCTTTATATCCTGGTTCAGCTTGGGGAGATCCTTGCTCAGGACATGCGGATGGTATCTAACTCCATACTTCATCGTGACTCAAAGCGGTATCCGAATCAAAAGAGGCTTCCCTTTTCTCGGCGATTTCAGCCAAAACTAGGTCTTCCCGCATTTCCATGGCCTCTTTTATCAAATCCCGAACAGCCATGGACCTGGAAATGCCTTCCTGCTCGGCCAGCTCGCTTACAGCGTTATAAAGCCCTTTTTCCAGGGCCACATTGATTCTGGGGTTTTTCGTGGGCATTCTATATTTCCTCCTTGCTTAAGGTGTCGCACTTATGATTCACCCAGTCAAGTACACAGCGCTGAGCGGAATCTCCGCTTTGCCGGATAAAAAAGGGCCGCCGCTTTATATAAACGGCAGCCCTCAGTTGTAAACGGCGTTTTCCCCGGCTATTTCCCGGCCATCATGGCCTCGACATCCTCCTTAACCGAACCGATGGGCTTGATGTCGAACTTGTCCACCAGGACCTGGACCACATTCGGAGACAGAAAGGCCGGAAGGGTCGGGCCCAGGCGGATGCCCTGAACGCCCAGGCTCAAGAGGGCCAAAAGCACGGCCACCGCCTTTTGCTCATACCAGGCGATATCATAGGATATGGGCAAATCGTTTATGTCCTCCAGGCCGAAGGCCTCTTTCAGTTTCAGGGCGATCACCGCCAGGGAGTAGGAGTCGTTGCACTGCCCCGCGTCCAGGACCCGGGGGATGCCCCCGATGTCCCCCAGATCCAGCTTGTTGTAGCGGTATTTGGCGCATCCGGCGGTGAGAATCACCGTATCTTCCGGCAGGTTCTCGGCCACTTCCGTATAATAGTTTCGGGTCTTGTGCCGACCATCGCATCCGGCCATGACCACAAAACGCTTGATGGCCCCGGATTTTACCGCCTCGACCACCTTGTCGGCCAGGGCCAGGACCTGATTGTGGGCGAAACCGCCCACGATCTTCCCGGATTCGATCTCCTGCGGAGCCGGACACTTCTTGGCCAATTCCACAACCGGGGAGAAATCCTTTTCCCCGCCTTCCGGCCGGTCCGCTATATGCCCGGCCCCGACGTAATTGACCACGCCCGTGGTAAACAGCCTGTCCAGGTAGGTATTTTTGTTTTTCACCGGAACCAGGCAGTTGGTGGTCAGGATGATCGGCCCGTTAAAGGACTCGAACTCATCGTTTTGATGCCACCAGGACCCGCCGTAGTTGCCCGCGAAATGCTCAAACTTCTTAAAGGCCGGATAATAATTGGCCGGGAGCATCTCCCCGTGGGTGTATACATCCACGCCGGTGCCCTCGGTCTGTTTCAAGAGCTCTTCCATGTCTTTCAAGTCGTGCCCGCTGATCAATATTCCGGGATTGTTGCCCACCCCGATATTGACCTCGGATATTTCCGGATGACCATAAGCGGAGGTATTGGCCTCGTCCAGAAGGGCCATGGTATTGACTGCTGTGTCTCCGGCCCGCATGACCATATCGACCATCTCCTGCACGGAAAGGTCCTTGGTGGTCGAGGCCAGGGCCTCCATGATAAATGCGTAGATATCGTCCTTTTCCTTGCCCAGGATCGCTGCGTGATCGGCGTAGGCGGCTACGCCCTTGCAGCCGATGGTCAAAAGTTCCCGCAGGGAGCGTATATCCTCATTTTCCACCGCGGTAATGCGCATTTTGTCGGACAAGGCCCCGGCCTTGATCTCCTCCTTGTCCTCGGCGGACCAGGTTGCACATTCCGGAAGCGGGTCAGGCAGATCCCCGCTCAATTTTTCCCTTACCTTGTCCCGGACCTTGAGGCCCTGTTTGATGCGCTCAATAATCGCATCGTCGTCCCAGGCCACATTGGTAATGGTGGTGAAAAGGGCCTTGCACACGAAGTTGCCCGCGTCCCGGTCCACGCCGCCCTTTTCCCGCAGCCTGTCCCCGTAAACCGCGATCCCCTTGCACACATAAATAAGAAGATCCTGCAGATCGGCCGTTTCCTCCGGTTTGCCGCACATGCCCTTGACCGTGCAGCCCTGGTTCTTGGCGGTTTCCTGGCATTGAAAACAAAACATGTTCATCCCTCCCTTTCGGTTTTATGTTGGAAAATTAAATTTCATCCGCGTTTAAAAACAACCTAGGCCAAGGCCCCAGGCATTTCTTTGATCCATATCAAATTAATCCGTCTCTGTAATCAAAATGCGGATTTTACCCGTCAGATCCTTTCCAGCATTTTTAATATAATTTTGAGCGCCGGGCCTGTCGTTAAAAGTATCCGGGTGCGAAAACACAAAATATCAATGCCCTTGGTTGGAAAAGCATAAATCCTAGCGGCTCGATCTTTTGGCCGCCTTGTCCCGGAACATGCGGTCGTCCGCTTCTTTAAACACCGCGTTTAAGTCCTTTCTCTCCCCTTTACCCCACACATAGTAGCCAATGGAGATGGACAAGTGCGCGTCCGGATCTTCTCTGTTGAATCGCTCAATCGCGGCCCGAATGCGGGCAACCACATCCCGGCATTCCTCCTCGCCTATCTCCGGGAGCAAAATCGCGAACTCGTCCCCTTCGATTCTGGCCAGCATATCCCCCTCGCGCAACGGGGCGGCAATGCTCTCGGCCGCGTCCTTTATCAGCCGGTCTCCCCGGGCGTGGCCCAGCTCATCATTGACCCTTTTCAAACCGTCCACGTCGCAGACGATCACGGCCATGGACTCGTGACGGCTTTTTTGCACCCTCTCCATTTCATGATCAAAGGCAAAGCGGTTGTAAAGCCCGGTCAGGGAGTCGTGAAAGCTCAAATATCGCAGATCGGCGGCAAAAACGTCCCGCTCCCGGACCCGCCGAAGAAGCTGATGCCCCAGAATCACCAGCCCGGCTGCGCCAGTCATCCACACCAGTCCCAGACTCAAAAAAAGTATCAGTCTATCCTTTTGCAGGGCCTTGGCATACGGGGACATGGGCATGGTCACACTGATCCCGCCCCGGATATCTCCCACCTTGTACCCCTGCCTGGCGTGGCAGTTCAGGCACTCCTTTTTTACAGGCAAGGCCTTTATCAGGCGAATATACCGGGTATTTCCGACCCCTTGCACGGTAAAAGCGCTGTCCCCGCCCGCATTAAATGCCCGCAGGGCCTTTTTCTGCCACTTGTCCGGAGAATTTTTCGGATTCAGGGGATCTAGGCTGACCAGGCTTCCCCGTACTCCGACACTGTCTTTGCCTTCCCTTTCGTGCAAGAGCCTTACCATATATGCCGGATTCAACTGGACCAATTCCCGGCCATTGGCAATGATCTTTTTTTGTGCCGAATCTAAAAAAGGATTCGGGGCTATGCCCGGCTGCCGGGGGACGTACACCCGGTCCAGGGAGGCGAACAAATGGCGGTACTGGACATCCTTTTGTATGGCGATGCCGGCCACGGACCGGGCCAGTTCCAGCTTATTTTTGTACATGTAATGCCCGGAGATAAAAAACGCGGCGATTATAACAAAAGTCCAGAACAAGAATCCGGCCGCGAATATAAAGCGGACAAAGTTTATCTGGCTCATGTACGGCTCCAATTCATCAATTTCCCCACAGCCTGATCTTTATGTCCTCGAATACGGTATAGAAAAGGGGCACGTAGACCAGGGTCAAAACCGTGGACACCAGAAGGCCGCTTATGGCCACCACCGCCAGGGGCGAGAGACGCTCCAGACCCACGGCCATTTCCAGGGCGATGGGCAGCATCCCGGCCATGGTGCTCAAGGCGGTCATGACTATCGGCCGGGTCCGGGTGCGAATGGCCCGGACAATGGCCTCGTGTCGCGGGGTACCTTGCCTGCGGGTCTGGTTGATGAAATCCAGGAGCAAAATGGAGTTGTTGACCACGATCCCGGAAAGCAGGACCAAGCCCATGGACGCAGGCATGCAGAAATGCTTGCCCGCGATAAGCATGCCCCAGACCACGCCGATAAAGGCCAGGGGAATGGTGACCATGATCACCACGGGCTGGGCAAAGGAACGAAAAGTGGGCACCAGGGAAAAATAAAGCAGAACCAGGGACAGAATAATGGCCTGGCCCAGCCGGGAAAAACTCTCCTGCATGAATTTGCTCTCCCCTTCCTGGCTGATGCTGTATCCCGGGGGCAGCTGCAGGCCCTTGAGGGCCGTTTCCGCCCGGGACTGCAGATGCGAAATAGCGGCTTCGTCCCGGTAGCCGTAGATATCCACAGCCGGCTGCAGATTCTCCCGGATATACCGGTCCTGGACCGTGGCCTCCTCAAAAGTTGCGATTTCCTCCAGGGGGATCGGCCCATGACCCGGAGAGTGCACCGTAAAGCTCCGCAGTCTCTGCAGGCCGGGTTCCCTGTCCGCGTCCAGGCGGATACGAACCGGAATAGATTTCTGCCCCGGCACATGGAGCGTGGAGACCTGAATGCCCTGCGTTGCCGCGTTAAGGACCCGGTTCACCTGGTCCGGGGTGATTTTGTACGCGGCCATGCGCTCATGGTTTAAATCCAGTTTCATTTCCCTGGTGTTGCGGTACCAGGAGCGTCCCACTCCGGTCAGTCCGGGGACCTCCCACAAGCGGGATTCCACTTCCCTGGCCAGCCGGTCCAGGACCTCGGGGTCGGGACCGCTGATGCGCACATCCACGGGCGCGCTTATGGCCGAAAGCGGGGTGGCGCCGTATTCAAATATATTCACCTGTCTCAGCCCGGGCAGATCCCGGAAATCCCGCCTCAGCTCCTTTTCTATTTCCCAGATGGACTTCTCCCGCTGAAAGCGGTCCACGAAATGGGCGGTTATTTTCCCCTCCCGGTCGGTTCTCTCCGACCCGAAGCTGATCACCCCCTCTTCGGATCCGACAACCGTGGCCATACGCACGAATCCCGGCATTTCAGATATCTTTTTCTCCATTGCCCCGGCCAGCTTTTCCGTCCTTTGCACGGGTGAATCGGATACGGCCTGGAATTCAACCATGAGTATCCCGGTGTCCATGGGCGGCATGAGATCCTTCCCGGCCAAAGGCATCTGGCGCATGCTGACAACAAGAAGAACCAGCCCGGCGGGGATGAAAATCCAGCGCAGAGCGGACCCCCGGGAGTAGAGAAAAACAAAAAGATTCTGCAGCGGAGATAAAAACGCCGCGGAAATCCGGTCCAGGATACCGCTTATTTTGTCCTCCAGGCGGGAGGAGCCGAGGAGATAGGGGGCAAGCAAAGGGATCACGGTGATGGACACCAGATAGGAGAATATAAGGGCCAGAGACAAAGTCAAAGACAGGGGGCGCAGGATCTTTTGCGGATATCCGCCCACGAACATAATGGGCAAAAGGACGGCAATCGTGGTCAGGGTCCCGGAAAAATCAGCCAGGTAAATCTCCTTGGTCCCCAAACGGGCCGCCTGTCTGGGGTCGGCCCCGGGTTGGCGCATGTGGCGGTCAATATTTTCAATGACCACGATGGAATCATCCACAAGAAGGCCGACCGCCAGGATTATCCCGGTCATGGTCACGATGTTCAGCTCCAGGCCCAAGAAACGCATGCCGGCGAAGGTAAGCAGAAAAGTGAACGGGATGGAAACCGCGGTCAGGGCCGTGGCCCGGGTCCGGGCCAAAAGCAGGAAAATCACGGCCACGGTCAAAAGCACGGCATCCCGCAGCGCGGAAACCATATTATCAATGGAAGTCTCTATGATGTCCTTGCTGGTGTCGGCTATGTCTATTTTTAGATTGGCGAACTCCTTCTCCAGATCAGGCAGAGCTTTTTGCAACGAAGCCAAAGTGCTGCTGTCGTGACCGGTGGACGGTCTGAGGATGTTCATCCCCACAGCGGGATTGCCATTGCCGTGAAAAAAGGAAAATCTATCCTTGCGCGCAAAGCTGATTTCGGCCACATCCCGGAGATGGACTTCTCCGGAATTATATCCGGCCAGGACTATGTCTCCCAGGGCATGGGCCTGCTCTTTTTGGCCCTTGATCCCGATCAAGAACTGCTCTCTGGAGCGGACGACCCGGCCTCCGGGTATATTTTTGTTCTGAGCGGAAACAGCGGTTAGGACCTGTCCCAGGCTCAAGCCGAATTCCTGCATCTTAACCCGGTCCAGATTCAGGCGCACTTCCGGACTGCCCCCTCCGAATACTTCCACCCGGGCCACTTCCGGGATGCGGAGCAGGCCGTCGCGCAGGTCGTTGTCGCATATCCGCCGCACACTGCTTAAGTCCTGCACGGAATCCGAAGAGGGGCGCACGGCGAGAGTGGCCACCGGGGTGGTGGCGTCCGTGATCCGGAAAATGCGCGCGGGCAAAAGATCACCGGGCAGGCTGGAACGAACCCGGTCCAAAGCGGCCCGGACGTCAACCACGGCCGAATCCATGCCCTTGGAATACTCGAATTCCACGGTTACCGCGGCCACTTCATCCCTGCTCACCGCACGCACGTCCCGGGCCTGATCCAGGGAGGCAAGCTCCGCGTCCACATACCTGGAAATCCTGGACTGGACATCCTCGGCCGAGGCCCCGGGCCAGACCAACAAAACGGCCACCGCCGGATAATTGGCGTCCGGGAACAGGTTCTGGGGCAGACGCTTAAAGCTGAACGCCCCCAGGGCAACTCCCAATAAGACGACGGCCAGGATCAGATGCGGATACTTGAAAGTCTTGTCCACCAGGCTCATGAATCGCCCTTTGCAGCCCGGCGGACCAGTATCCCCGGAGAAAGACGCACAAGCAGGGAACGGGGCCCCACCACCACCTGATCATTCTCCCGGATCTCCCCCCGGACCAGCACCCGGTCCCGGTTTCGCCCCCGGATTGTAACCGGAACTGCCTGGATACGGCTGTCCTCGTTCACGCGAAAGACAAAGGCTCCCTCTTTTTGCTCCAGAACCGCCCGGGCCGGGACCGTTATTCCCATCAACTCTTCCCGGTGCAGCCGGGCCTGCACACTGGCCCCACTGGGCAGGCCGAAAGGGGGCTTTTTCAGATGCGCCTCTATCCGGATAAGCGGGGACGGAGAAACCGCGGCCGGATAAATACGGGTTATTTCCGCCTGCAAACTGTCCTCCCCGCTGCGCAGGGTTATTTTTTGCCCCGGCTTAAGGCCCGCCTGGACTTCCGAAGGAACGCTTACGCGCACATTGTAGCCCGCGGACTGATCCTCGAGAAGCAAGATCCCCTTGCCGGGCTGGGCCATGTCCCCGGGCTCCTGCAGGCGGGTTTGAATGCGGCCCGGGAAAGCGGCGTTAAGACGGGAATACCCGAGCCGGGTCCGGATCTCTTCCCGCTCGTGCTCGATCCGTTTCATATCCGCCCGGGCCTGGCTAAGATCGGAAACGGTACGTTCATATTGCTCCCGGGACACAGCCCCGCCCACCAGTTCCTTCTGCCGCTCATGGGTCCTTTGCAGAAACCATACACGGTGCTTTATTTTTTCTTTTTCCGCTTTTAAGGCCCGCAATTTTTCCCGGATTTCCCTGGAGTCCAGCCGGACAAGGATTTTTCCCGAGTTGAAGCCGTCCCCGGCCCGCCCGTTTATTTTTTCTATCCGGCCCTGAATGCGCGGGCTCAAGTGAATGGTCCTTTCCGGACGGACCTCTCCCCGGTAGGAGCGGGCAACCGAAAACCCGCCCTTCTCAACCCGGGCGGTAAAAACGGCCATAACCGGCTTTTCCGGAGCCTTGGCCGAATCAAGCTCATTCTTGCGCATCTGAACCAGCCTGATTCCGGCGGCTAGGAAAAAAACGGCGAGCAACAACAAAAGGAATATCTTAAGCCGGCGCATGCAACTCTCCTTGTCTTAAACCGGGAAGGAAATAATTAAGTATCATCTTAAGGGGAATTTTCCAAACACGTATTTGACTCAAGTCAAATACGTGTTGGGACAGGTCCGGAAGCGCTTGCCCTAAATAAAAAATATTTCATATTTTTTTATTGCCTTCTTGATTTTATACATGTTTTCAGTTTATATACAAAATCAGACTCGAGGAGGAAAATTTTATGCGCAGGTATTTAAAACCGATCCTGTTAATAGCTCTCGGACTGGTACTGGCCTTTCCTTTGTTCAGCATGACCTATTACACCATGGTCCGCACCTCTTCTCCGCAGTTCTGCTCCTCCTGCCATGAAATCGAATACGCCTACGACACCTGGAAGACATCCTCGCACGCCAACAACCCCAAGGGCTTCGTGGCCGACTGCATGGACTGCCATCTGCCCGCTCCGCACAACACCTTTGAGTTTTTCTACACCAAAACCGCGCACGGATTAAAGGACGTCTTTATGCATTTTACCATGGATACGTCCGAATACGACCACGCCAAGAACAGGCAAGCGGCCTACAAAAGCTTCAAGAACGAACAATGCCGCAAATGCCACAGGAACCTTCTGCAAATGCCCTATAAGCGGGGGGCTATGCTTGCCCACCGCAAGGTACTGTACCCCGGGGACGGTTCCAAGAAAAAATGCGTGGATTGCCACAAGCATCTGGTCCACTTCCCCAAGGAAACTTACACATATGAACAAAGTGTCCGGGACCCGCAATCGTCCGGTCTCTAACTGAAAATCGCCCCAAAAAGGAGGTATACTATGCGCGCTAGAAACTGTTTGGCGGCTGTCCTTGTCAGTGTTTTTCTAATTTTTGCTGCCTCGCAGGCCGGAGCCGAACGCCAGCCGGACATGGACAAACAAAAGGAATTCAGGATAGAACGGGGCATGTCCAAGGAGGCCCGGGCATGCATACAATGCCACAAACAGGAGACCCCGGCTCTATTTGTGGATTGGACGAAAAGCGGCCACGCTTCATCCAATATTTCCTGCTTGGACTGCCACAAGGCAGAAAAGCACGACAAGGATGTGGCCAAAGAGCACTATAAACAGTACCAGAGATCGGATAACAAATGGGGCTCGGAAGAATACAAAACCCCCATAGCCGCGGTGGTCACTCCCAAGGACTGCTCCCGATGCCACCCGGACGAGGCCGAGCAGTACTCCAAGAGCAAACACGCCAACACCTTAAAGCTCATCTGGAAGATAGACCCCTGGCTGAACAAGGGAATGAATTCGGACTGGGAAAGGACCTCCGGATGTTATTACTGCCACGGTACCGTGCTTAAAATGAACGAAAACGGTACCCTGGATTCTCAGACCTGGCCCAATACCGGAGTGGGACGAATAAACCTGGACGGCAGCAAGGGCAGCTGCACTTCCTGCCACACCAGACACAAGTTTTCGCTGGCAGAAGCCCGGAAACCGGAGGCATGCGGGCAGTGCCATCTGGGACCGGATCATCCTCAAATAGAGATCTATACCGAATCCAAGCACGGGGCCATCTATGACATGTCCGGGGATGAATTCAACTGGGACAGCGCCCCCGGGACCTGGACCCCGGGCGTGGACTACAGGGCCCCGACCTGCGCCTCCTGTCACATGTCCGGCGTATCCGAGCTTCAAACCACGCACGACGTGACCAAGCGCCTTTCCTGGGAGCTGCAGGCCCCGCTCACGGTACGTCCCTCGGATTTCGGGCCCATGCCCGCGGACACGAACTGGAAGGAAGAGCGCAAGGACATGAAGACGGTCTGTCTGCAATGTCATGGAGAGAACTGGGTGGATGATCATTACGCCAAACTGGACAAAAGCGTACAGGAATACAACAATGTCTACTTCAAGCCGGCCAAGAAAATGCTGGATAAACTTTATTCCAAAGGGCTTTTGGACGATTCCAAATACTTTGATGAAAAGCTGGAAGTGGAATTCTATGAATTGTGGCACCATGAAGGCAGGCGAGCCAGAATGGGCACGGCCATGATGGCTCCGGATTACGCTTGGTGGCACGGATTCTATGAGTGCAAGCAGCGCTTCAACGAATTCATGGCCGAGGCCAAACATCTCTTAAAAACTGGGGAAAAAGCACACAAATACGAAAGCTTCCCTAACGCCAATGGAGACACAACCAAACCACCCAGGCTATTTAAATAACAAAAAACCCCGGCAATTTTCATTGTCGGGGCTTTTTAAACTTAGCCCATTCCCGGTACCGCAGGGGATGGGCTTTTTTTAAAGGACAAAATAGCGCAAAAAAGCCACTACGCCCATCCCGGCCAGGATGGACCCGACAAAACTGCCGGTAATCCGGGCCAGAATCAGAGTAAGAATCGAGGCCCAGACAAAGGGATTCTCCACGCTCACATTCATTTTCCCGTCTTCAACCAAAATAGCCGGGGCGAGCAGGGCGGCCAGAACCGCGGCCGGGACCAGCTCCAGCCAGCGCACCAGCCAGGGGGCGAGGGAACGGGAGGAGAGGGAGGCTATGGGCAAAACCCGGGGGATATAAGTAACCACCATCATCCCCACTATAGTCCAGAGTACTATCTTCTGATCCATTGCATGACTCCCAGACCAAGACTGGCGGCCACAACCGTGGCCAAAAGCACGCTCATCTGCCCGGCCCCGGCCAGGATAAAAATAATCGAAGCAAAAGCCGCCAAGATAGCGGTCAGATATTTAACAAAAGAATCCAGCTGCCAGACCAATAATACCGCGAACATGGCCGGCAAGGCAAAATCCAGACCAATCGGTTTGACATCTGTGACCAGGGACCCAGCCACAAGACCGAGAATAGAGCCTGCGATCCATGCACTCTGGGCAATGGCGTTTACCGTGAACACCTCCGGCTTGTGCGCCTCTCCTTTGGAAAAACCGCGCATATGCAGGGCAAAAGTCTCATCCGTTAGTTCAAAGGCAAACCAGAATTTCTGCAGTCGAGTCCAGTTTTTGAGATGGGGGGCCAGGGCGGCGGACATGAGAAGATGGCGTAAATTGACGATAAATGTGGTCAAAATGACCGTGGCCGGACCCACGCCGGAGGCAAAAAGGCCCACCGCAACCAGTTGGGCGGAACCGGCAAAAACAATTACGGACATGAATACGGTGTTCAAGTCGGACAGACCGCTTTTCTGAGCCAGTACGCCATAGGCAAAGCCTACCGGAAGATATCCGAGGATGACCGGGAGGGTCTGCTGAAAAGCGCGAATGAATGTGCTCAGGCCAGAGCCTGTATCCGTTTTTGCATCCAAGGCCGCTAAATCCTTAACAAAGAATGAGGAATAGACAGGTGGCAAGCAAGAGGGGTAATAAACATAAAAAAAGTCCTGGCGACGTCCTACTTTCC
>CAYNNQ010000023.1:0-44363 GCA_964398785.1 uncultured Desulfovibrionales bacterium
GTTAGTTCTTTGTAGGGTTGGGCGGCCTCCAAAGGGAACCAGTCCCCTTTTATCCATACCTCGACCCATACATGGTTGCTGTCAGTGTGCTGCCAAGCGGGAGTGCCCGCCATACGGGCCGGTATCCCCACTGAGCGTAAGGCTTGCACCAAGAGGATAGATGTCTCTTCACAGCGCCCCACCCCTCTTTTTATTGTTGTTAAAGGGCCTTGGTCCCAACGGGAAGTGGTCTGGAAGGAGGTCTTGCGCAGACACCAGCGGTTTATCCAGGTTACCGCCTGCTGCATGGTGCAGTTGGACACCAGAGGGGAAAGTTCAGTGAAAAGACGTTTTCTGCAGGGCTGATAAGGTTCGTGGGCCACCCGATGCGGGAGCACGAAATGGCGGAATATGGTCTGTGGTACACTAGGGCCCCAGGGAAGGGTCTTTCGGGCCAGACGGGCGTAGTCGAGGATTTTTTTTAAGTCTTTCGCGTGCATAGATGCCCGGTCCGCCGGAGGGAGATTGCTTACTAAAAAACGGGCATCCTCGGCCTTAACCGAGCCCGGTCTATAGAAATCCAAGAAATTTTTTAATTGTTTCCTGTTGGCTCCTGCAGTCTCAAGAGTAGAGATCAATCTGGAAGGCTTTTTGTTTTCAGGGGAGGGCGAAGAGTCTGGATCGTTTTTAAAAATGCATCCGGACAAAAAAAGAGAAGCAAGCAAAAATATAGAAAAGGCGCAATGTTGCGCACAATTGGACTTCATTCCCTGTGTCAAGAGCCCGCCTTTTTTTTCATGTTTGGGGAAAAAAATGGTACCCAATTTTATCATTTTTATTTCACCTCGGATTTAAGCATTGTAAATCTTCTCAGTTCGCCAGGCGGATGAGCCAGATTTTTATTTGTTTTCGGATAGCCGGGATGGTTGCAATTTGCGTTTTTACTCAAGCGAACTTACTCTTGCCCTTTGGACAAGTATAAATTGCTGCTCTGCCGAAGGGAAAAGAGCAGGCAAAAAAGCTCCACAGTTCGGGACAGAGAGAAAGGAAATTAATGGGCAGTCTCTTTTTTTGTCAATCGTCCCATAATCGATAGAAGAAAGGCTAGGAGGCTTGTATGGAATTTGAGGGTGTCGAATTGGTATATTTTTCCCCTACCCGGACTACAAAAACTATTTTGGAGGGGATAGCTTCATCTTTGTGTTCTGGGGAAGTCAAACATGTGGATCTGACTTATACTTCCTTGGGAGATTTCTCCGGAGATAAGGTAAGAAACAAGTTGATTTTAGTGGGAACCCCGGTCTACGGCGGACGGGTTCCCCCCTTGGCAGTTCAGAGGCTGAAGGAGATCAGGGGTAATGATTCTGCTGCTGTGCCTGTAGTCGTTTATGGCAATCGGGCTTATGAGGATGCTTTAAGGGAATTAAAAGATACGCTAATAAAGTTGGGTTTCTTCCCTATTGCCGGTGCAGCTTTTATTGGCGAACATTCCTTTTCTCGCAGAGAACGGCCTTTAGCTCAAGGGCGTCCTGATGCGCAGGACATGCACAAGGCCAGCGAGTTTGGCGTACAGGTGCGGGAGAAAATCCGCACGATTACCTCCTTAAAGGAAATGGCCGATTTAGTCGTTCCCGGCAACTATCCGTATAAGGAGCCCAAAATACATGAATCTTCTCCGGAGACTGACACAAAGAGTTGTACACTTTGCGGACTTTGTGCGGAAATATGTCCCTCGTTAGCAATAAGTGTAGAGGATCAGGTGCTTACAGACCCGACAAGATGTATTCTGTGCAATGCTTGTGTTAAGCAGTGTCCGGAAAAGGCACGGTATTTTTCTGAAGGTCCGGTGGTAAATATTGCCCAGAAACTTTATGCGGAGTGCAAAGATAGGAAAGAACCAGAAATGTTTTTAGGTTGGGAACATGAGTAAATATGAGGAAATAACCGCGGCCAGGAAGCTTTTGGAGCTTCCGGAGAGGGCCAGTATGCAGGAGATCAAATCCAATTATAAAAGGCTCATTTCCAGATGGCATCCGGATAGCTGTCAGGAAGATTTGCAAGAGTGTACCCAAATGACCCGGAAGCTGAATGCGGCATACAATATTATCCTAGATTATTGTGCCAACTATAGGTATTCATTTTCCGAGAAGGAAATTCAAAATTATCTATCCACGGAAGAGTGGTGGATGGAACGTTTCGGAGATGATCCTGTCTGGGGCGGGAGGGGAAAGGAATAAAAATAAATGTCCTGCTTCGAATATGTTTGGCTTACTCTCTCGATGCTTCCCTTTTTCAGAGAGGTGATTGATTCCTTTGTCTTCCGGACTTTCCTGGATATGGGTTGAATAAAGGCGATTTTCCCGATATAATAATTTGAGCCTATTAGGCACCAAACAGAATATTTGTTAACTCTGTTTTTTACTCTGGTTATAAACTGTTGATATGTCCGGGGGTGAAAAGTTCCTGATGTCTGCGATTACCTCAACCGCTTGCTATTTGTACAAGAATGATTCTTTTTCCCGTTTTCGGGACAAAGTGGCCCGGGAAGAACAGGTTACTGTTTATTGGCCGGGAGTGGAGCCAGTGTATTTGTGGACTTCCCCGCTAAATCTGGAGGAATTTGTTCTGGGCCACTGTACTGTTGAGCTTTGTACTCCGGGAATTAGGCCGATTCTCGAGCGCCGCGAGGGGAAGATCTTTTATTTGCGCCCCGTTCCCTGGCCGGTTCTTGGGGATTTTGATCCGGAAATGGTTGATCCGGAATTGTTATTGGAGTGTATGCACCGTTTTATTCGGGAGTCCGGCAAATGGGAAGAAACCGGATGCTTTCACCGTGCTGCCGCTGTCGATGCTCAGGGCTCTCAGTTGCGGATGGCTGAGGATGTGAGCCGCCATGGATGCATTGATCGCATAAGCGGTTGGGCCCTTTCCCGGCAGGAAGATCTCTCTTCTGATTTATTGTTTATTTCTTCCAGGGCGACAGCCTCCTTGCTGCGTAAGGCCCGATTGGCCGGTTTCAAGGTTGTCGCCTGCAGGGCCGCAGTGACTACCGCGGCAATTGAACTAGCCCAACAGGAGGAGATAACCCTGATTGGATTCTTGCGCGATCATAGATTGACTGTTTTCTCCGACCCCATGCACAGGATACGCCATGCCTGAAGAAAAACCATTTGCTCTTCTTTTGGCCGGAGGTAAAAGCAAAAGACTGGGGAGAGACAAAAGGTTTTTGCAGATAGGGGAAAATGATCTTTTCGGACACAGTATCCGCATTCTGCAACGATGTGGTCTGCAAGTGATTGTTTCCGGCTGTGATCCGGCGATGCACGGAATAGATGTGCCGTGGTTCCCGGATGAAAAGCCGGGTTTGGGGCCGATGGGGGGGATACTTACAGCATTGCACCAATTAAATTCACCCTTGTTGGCTTTTTCCTGTGATATGCCTTGTATGACTCCGGAGATGCTTATCCGGATGCTTACAGCGCGCAATAAAAGAGGGACTGATGTGTGTATGACTACCTTTCGCCAAGAACAAACCGGCCATATCGAGGCCCTTGTCGCGGTCTACGAGACCTCCACTCTGCCCTTGCTGGAAGAGTCTGCGGCGCGGGGAGACTATAAATTGAGCCGAGCAGTGCCGCCGGAGTACCGGTTGCATATAGATTACGATCTCCACTCCCAAGGGAGTTATTTCGTAAACATAAATTACCCGGAAGATGTACAGATGATGCACAAATGCTGGGAAGATTTAGAGTTGGGGTGATTGAAAGGTGACCGCAAAACAAGAAATTGCCGGGCGTAGAACCGTGTTCCTTATAACCATTTTCAGAATGATAAATTTCCGGAATTTTAAATAATGCAGCCTAGACTCTTGCACATTTTCCGCAATACCCCCCTGGGCAGGGAGACCCTGCTGCAGTCCATCTACTTCTGTAAAACCACGGGCCAGAAATTGGTTATCTATATTCCCACCGCAAAGCGGTTTATGCTATATTTATGCAATGAGGCAGTTCAGGTGGGGTTGGATTCCTCTTATCTCAATGATGGTGACACAGCTAAAAAGCACTGCCAGCGGATATTAGAAGACTGTGATTTTAATGCTGATTTTTTTGTCCCCAAGGAATTTACCGCCTCAACTTTGCCGGATCTGCATGCGGATTACGACTATCTTTGCTGTCCCCGCGTGATAAGTGACCTTTCTAGCAAAATCGGGTTGGGACATATTGGACCTAAAGTACGTCAGATTCTGAAACAAGCCAATTTTCCGGTATTGATCCCCAGTGCCGTGTATAAGCCGTGGAAATCGATAACTGTGTTTTTCGGTGGGTCCTATTCCGCGGGGAATGCTCTTCTTTTGGGGCAAACCCTGGCCCAAAGGGCCCAATTGCCATTTAAGATATTTACCCAGGATGAAGGTCCGGGGAAAGAAAAGTACCTGGCCATGATCCGGAATGTACTGCACAGAGGGGAATCCCCGGAATTTGAGTGGCAATATTTTTCTTCCGGGAGAATGAAAGACAATTTATTTGAAGTTGAGCACGATACCCTGGTGGTATTGGGCACATTTGGGCATAATGTAATCAAGGAAGCTCTTTTTGGGAGTAAAATGGAGTTAATCCAAACCAACCTCCCAAACAGCCTACTCATGGTGGGAAAAAAGTGTCTCGTGTAGGTCGACGGGGATAACTTTCTGCAAGGAAAGTCAAATATATATTTTGTTGAGCCCCAAGCCCGGAATCCTTCCGGGCTTGGGATTAAATGAATGCCGAGTGGGGACTTATGGGCCTTAGACTGGCCCTCATCTGTAACTCGTGCAGAATGAGGCGCTCATAGTCCGCAGCGGGCAACGGCTTATAGCGAGGGTTATCGTTTTCTAAGTAAGAATCGAGAAACTGGCTCTCCTCCCAAAAATCGAGGAGTTCGTCTTCTTCCAGTATTTTCAATTGTTCTTCCACGGCATAATTTTCCGAATGGGGAAAAAAGCTTCCCATCAAGTTGTTTCCCTCCTTGTATCTTTCACTTTTTTTCACTATAGCCCTTAAACGAGCCAAAGGCAATCATTTTTTTCCGGGATCCATGGCCGAGGCTTACTTGATCCGGCATGGACGAGCTTAGCGGAAAATGAATGTGCTTGAAGAAGAAGATTTGAGTTTGCCTGCCGTAATTGCTTTTTGGGATATATAAGGTCTTTAGCGTAAAAAAGTCTAGTAATTGGTTCTTATCCGGAAATTCAAAAATTTCCGGGTTTAGAAATATCACGTTTCCAATTCGGAAAGGAGATTTTTGCCTGTTTAACAGGGAAATTAAGTAATTAGGAGCGAGCGTATCTTAATGCGTGATCGAATAAGTACGAAAATTGACGCCGTTAAAATGGACAAGGGCCATTTCCGGATGGAAACCAATTAAAGTTTTATTTTCCCGGAACGGACAAGTTCTTCTATTTCCGAAACATCTTTGTCCCCTCGTCCGGACAGGTTGACCACTATCAGTTTATCCTTGCTTGTTTTCCTGGCTGTTTTTTCTGCTTCAGCCAAGGCATGGGCGCTTTCCAAGGCAGGTATGATACCTTCGCACCGGGAGAGTGAAAAAAAGGCTTCCACGGCTTCTTGGTCTGTAGCTGTAACATATTCACTTCTTTCGGCATCCTTGAGATAACTGTGTTCCGGGCCAACGCTGGGATAATCCAGTCCGGCGGATATTGAATACACCTGGGCCGCTTCTCCGTTTTCGTCCTGGAGCATGTAAGAGTTGAATCCGTGCATGATGCCCGGTTTGCCTTTGCAAAGAGTGGCCGCGTGATCGCCTGTCTTGTTTAGGCCGCGTCCCGCGGGTTCCACTCCCACAAGGCGTACATCCGGATCGTCTATAAAGCCGTGGAAGAATCCTATGGCATTGGAACCTCCACCCACACAGGCCAAAGCATGGTCCGGCAGTCTGTTTTCCAATTCCAGTATCTGCTCTCGGGTTTCTCTCCCGATTACGGACTGGAAATGGCGGACCATAATGGGATAGGGATGCGGTCCCACAGCCGATCCCAAGAGGTAAAAGGAATTATCCGCGTCTTGCACCCAGGCGTTGATGGCTTCGTCTACCGCTTCCTTAAGGGTCCTTTGTCCGGATTTGGCCGGGACCACTTCCGCTCCGAGCATTTCTATGCGAAAAGCGTTTAATTGTTGTCTGCGGATGTCCTCCTCGCCCATAAATATGCGACATTCCATTCCCATGCGTGCGGCGGTAGCGGCTGTGGCTACTCCGTGCTGTCCCGCCCCTGTTTCGGCTATTATCTTTTTTTTACCCATTTTTTGGGCCAGCAAGGTTTGGCCCAAAGTATTGTTAACTTTGTGCGCACCTAAATGATTGAGGTCTTCCCGTTTCAGATATATATTTGCGCCTCCCAGCTTGGCACTCAGATTGGCGCAGTGATACAAAGGGGTAGGACGCCCGCTATAGTGGCGGAGGCAATAAAGAAATTCTTTGTTGAATTGGGGATCGTCTTTATACTTCTCGAACGCTGCAGAGAGCTCATCTAGGATACTCTGCAAAGTCTCGGGAATAAATTGTCCCCCGTAGTCCCCAAAAAAACCCCGGGCGTCTGGAAGATTGTTTGCCATTTTTTCCTCCCAAGGGCGATGTGGCGGCCGCGGACGAAAAAAACCGCGACCGTATTATCCACGCCGCGGTTTATTAGAATTTAATGCTGGAAGTAAGGGTTATCCGCGGCCCAAATGTAAGGACCGCCACCACCATGTATTACATATAGTTGTTGTTATCCGCATATAAAATATTTTGCTTTTTTGGGGATTAAATGTCAATAAAATAAATGCAACTTACTCTCTTTGAACTTGAGGCATACTCAGGCAGACCAAAAAGGAGAGGGGGGAGGGTGGGAGCCCCGGTTGGCCAGAGTTTAGACCATTTTGCTGATTGAGTTTCCCTTTCCGGACATACCCGAAGACAGCACACTGGTCTGGAAATCGAAGCCGGAATCCATTTTTCCGGAATCGCCGGCCTGATTGGCGTTACTATTCATGGTTTCAAGGGTCTTGCTGACAACCTGGTCTCCAAATGACCCGTTGTCACTTGATTGTTTTGTAGCATTGTTAGCCACTTGGTTACCAAAGGAAGCATTATTACGTGTCTGTCCCATCATGGATGCGTTGACACTTGCTTGTATTTGCATATTTCTCCTCCCCTTTAAAGCCAACCGGGACATCTCACCTTATACCTTTATCGGCCAATTTTCTCCGGACTTAACCCTTTGGTAGATTTTTTTTGCCCTTGATTTCAGATGTGGACTTCATCTCCCTGGTCCTTTTGGAAATTTTTAACGGCAGGCTCGTAAGTCCCCCCCCATTTGGCAGGGAGTTGAAAACCCCAAGCCGAAATTTTGGCCTCAAAAAAATCTGGCGGAGAAAATCCATATCAAACGTCGAGGAACCTAAAAAATACTAAAAATTCCACACGCTGTCTCCGAGAGCCTTCGAGCATAATTTCCCATTCCTCTACCTTTTTTCCTGGTAATGCAGCCCCCTTTTTTCCAGCCATTCATCCACACTTCCCTGGAGCAACTGGTAGTATTTATGGGAACCTCCCAGGCCTTTTCGGGCAAAAAAATAGTTAATCTCTAGCAGGAAAGGTCCCTTTAATCTGTTCTTTTCGCTTTGGAATAAGAGGTCGATACCGGCCAGGTTTATTCCGCTTCTATGCACTAGCTTTTTTACGAGTTCGATTCCCTGTTTTTGCAGCTGGGGATCCGAATTTTGGTCAATTCGGGCTCCGGAGCGAATACTGTGCAGAAAATTGTGTTTATCGGGCTGGACCCGCCAATATGAATAGTACCGCTCACCCATGATCGCTACCCGCAAAGTCCTGCTGTCCGTTTGAATAAATTCTTGGGCCAGAAATCCCGAAAATCCGCTTTTTTCCATTCGTCGGTACATATCCAGGACAGAGCGTGCCTGCTGCGGTGTTCTTACCAGAAAGACCAATTGACCTTCACCGCCGTGGTTGTGCTTTAAGACAAGGGGGTAGGAAATCTCTGTCCAAAATGAAAACGGGCAGGACTCTGCCGAGGCAAAAATGTAAGTCCGGGGATGGGGCAGGTCCAATTCTTTAAAAAGTCCTACGTCTCCGATTTTCCCCGGGTAGGTGTAGCGGCAATCATAATTGGGAAACACATGCGTGCAGTTGGAGGTGGCAGCAGTGTATAGTTTTTCGTGTTTGCCCTGGGGTAAAAGTATGGCACTGGCTTTGCGCATATCCGCAAGGTCTTGCTCATCTGGATTTCTACCTGCGCAGAGCTTGGAGACATCTCCTCCAAGCATGGGATGATAGGAAAGAATCATAGTCCATTCCCAGCATCGTGCATAGTTGGATTCCCATTTTGCGGGGGTCACAAAACACCCAGTAAATTAAAAAATAAACAGGCAACGGCGAGGAACCAAAAATATCTGGCTATCTTTGGATTATGGGAAAAGCATTCCCGTATCCAAAAGGGTTACAGGAAAAGCATGTCTTTTTTGATTTTTTCTGAAGGGCTCAGTCGTATTTTACAGCGCTTATACGCATCAGCTTGTCCCATTTGTGGAAGGATTCCATTCTTCGGACCGTTCCCGTCTTGCCACGCATGACCAGGGAATGGGTGTTTGCCCCGCTCCCGGAATAATGTACGCCGCGCAGAAAAGTTCCCCCGGAGAGGCCGGTGGCGGCAAAGAACACATCCTCACTTTGAACCAGGGAATCCACGTCCAAGACTTTGTGCAGATCGTGGCCGCTTTGATCCAAAGCCTTTTTTTCGTCTTCCTTTTGCGGGTCCAGCCGGGAAAGTATCTCTCCGCCCAGTGCTTTGATCGCGCAGGCGGCTAAAACTCCTTCCGGTGTACCTCCCGTTCCCATCATTATGTCCACTTCTGATTCCGGATCCACAGCCATGAGAGCGCCGGCAACATCTCCGTCCGAGTGCAGCTGAATACGTGCGCCAGCCTCGCGGATAGCAGTTATCAACTCCTGATGCCTGGGCTTGTCCAGGACAAAGACCACGAGATCATCCACATCCTTGCCCATGGCATGGGCCGCCTTGCGCAGGTTATCCTCTACCGAGGCACTCAGATCGACCACGCCCCTGGCCTCGGCCGGCACTACCAGTTTGCGCATATAGTAACTCGGACCGGGGTCGAACATGGCCCCTTGCGGCGCAACTCCAACAACCGAGATGGCATTCGGCCGGCCGAAGGCAAGCAGGTTGGTTCCCTCCACGGGGTCAACCGCGACATCTGTGGCCGGCCCATCCCCTGATCCAACAAATTCTCCGTTATACAGCATCGGGGCTTTATCCTTTTCACCCTCCCCGATTACCACTTTTCCGGCTATTTCCAGGTTATTGAAGGAGAGGCGCATGGCGTCCACGGCTGCCTGGTCACCCGCTTTCTTGTTCCCGCGCCCAAGCCAGCGGGCCGAGGCCAGAGCCGCGGATTCGGTAACCCGGACCAGGTCCAGGGCCAAGTTGCGTTGCGGTGCTTCCATGTTCATGGTTATCCTCTTCTATTTTTCATGCTCTAGGATAAATTGGGCCGCTGCTTCCGGAGTAAAACCGTAATTTTCAGCTAATGTTCCGGCCGGAGCGGAGGCCCCGAATTGGGCTAGGCCAAGCACTGCTCCTTCCGAGCCGATATATTTATACCAAGACATGGGTGAGCCGGCCTCCATAGCAAAGCGGGCCGAAATTTCCCGAGGCAAAAGTTTTTTCCGGTATTCTCTGGGCTGGGCGTCAAATAACTCCATGCACGGAACACTTATAACCCGTACTTCTTTTTGTAGCAGTTGGGCAGTCTGCAGGGCCAGATGGACCTCGGATCCGCTGGCCAGCAGGATGATTTCCGGGCTGCCGGAGGGCTCACTAAGGATATAGGCCCCTTTGCCTACTCCTTCCCGCATGCGGGGGTAAGTAGCGCTGTCCAGAACCGGCACTCCCTGGCGGGTAAACAGTAATGCACTCGGGGTCTCATTTTGCTTTAAGGCAATATCCATGCAGATTTTTGTCTCGTTGGGATCGGCCGGGCGGAATACATTCAGGTTGGGAATAGCCCGCAAAGAACTGGTATGTTCCACCGGCTGATGGGTTGGGCCGTCCTCGCCCACATAAAAGGAGTCATGGGTAAAAACATGCAAAACCGGCAGCTTTTGTAGGGCAGACATACGGAGGGCATTACGTTCGTAATCGGAAAAGACCAGAAAAGTTGCACCTAGGGGAATGATTCCGCCGTGAAGGGCGAGTCCGTTCAGTATTGTCCCCATGGGAAATTCCCGCACTCCAAAAGGTAGGTAGCGCCCACAAGGATTTTGACTGTTAAATATCCCGCATTCATTTCGGAAGTGGACGGTCTGATTGGAAGGATCTAGATCCGCGGATCCGCCCAGAAGGGTGGGGAGTTGATCCAGAATATGGTTCAGACAGGCACCGAAGGCCTTTCGGGTTGCCAGCGGCTTTTCCGGATCGAATTCCGGCCAGTTTATTTCCCTGTTTTCCGGAGAAGTCCATATCTTTTGCCAGTATTCGGCAAACCATTGCTCCCGTTCAACTTTCTTTTCCAGGGCACTTTCCCATTCTTCGGCTTTCTTTCTAAGTTCCGGAAAACGTGTCTGGAATCCATCAATAGCCTCGCTGGGTAAATAGAATTCTTCTTCCACGGGCAAATCCAGGTTTTGTTTGCTTGCCTTTATTTCCTCCGGGCTGAACGGGGCGCCGTGAGTGGATTCGCTGCCCTCGAGGCTGGCACTGCCTTTGGCCATGGTCGTGTGCCCGATTATTAGTGTGGGCCTTGTATTTTCATGTTGGGCTTTTTGCAGAGCAAATCGGATTTGTTCGTGACTGTGTCCATCAATTTCGATCACTTGCCAGGAAAAGCTGCGGAAGAGTTGGGCGTAGTCAGTGGCATCCGCACGCTCGCTTGGTCCGGCTAATTGGATCTTATTGCTGTCGAAAAAGACAGTGAGGCGGTTCAGTCCCCATTGGCCAGCGAGTGCGGCGCTACCCATGCTTACGGGCTCCTGCAGGTCTCCGTCCGAAGCAATTACATAGGTGTAATGGTTGCATATGTCCGCTCCCAGTTTTTCTCGCAGATGTACCTCGGCTGCTGCCATGCCGCAGGACATGGCCAGCCCCTGCCCTAGAGGGCCGGTAGTTGCTTCCACCCCCGGAGTGAGATCATGCTCCGGGTGCCCAGGAGTACGGCTTCCCCATTGGCGGAATTGCTGAAGATCCTCTAATGTTAAAAAACCGGAAAATGTCAGCAAACTGTAAAGCAACATGGATTCATGGCCCGCGGAAAGGACGAAGCGGTCGCGGTTGAACCAGTCCGGGTTGTCGGGGTCGAAATTCATGAATTCCTTGAAAAGTATGTAGCCAAAGTCTGCCGATGACATGGCTCCACCAGGATGGCCGGAATTGGCTTTCCGGGTGGCGTCCATGATAAGCCCTTTTATAATGTTTACATTGTGCTGGTTGTCCATGGTTATTGCCGTTTTTTGGAGTTAAGGTTGGACATGCGTGTATTGATTCCGAGCCGGTTACCGGCTGGATGTGTGAAAGCAGGAAATGCCTCCGAAGTCAAGGAGCTTTTCCGGGGCAATAAAACCGTTCCGGTTCGATTATTAGTGCATTCACGGGGATACTTGCACTTGTTTGAATACAGCGAGGGATGGACCCGGACTCGGGATCTTGCGATTATTGGGCTGATTCAAGTAAGGGAATCGATCATGTCTACCCGGCGTGAGTGCCGGCCAGCCTCAAATCCGTTTTTCAAAAATTCACGTGCTATACTTATGCCTAGTTCTACGCCAATTACCCGGTCCCCCATGCACAGTACATTGGCGTTATTATGCAGCCGGGACATGCGGGCCATGAATTCGTTGGCGCAAAGCGCCGCCCGGACTCCTTTTATACGATTGGCCGCCATGGACATGCCTAGACCGGTTCCGCAAATAAGTATTCCCAGGCAATTCCGTTCCAGAATCTCCCCGGAGAGCCGGACGGCATAATCGGGGTAGTCGCAACTGGCTTCGGTTTGAGTCCCCACATCGATTACCTCATATTCCCGGGAAAGATTCTCCATTAAAACGTTTTTCAGGTTTATCCCGGCGTGGTCCGAGCCAAAAACAAGTTGTTCAACGGTCACGATGATTCTCTCCTAATTATTGTAATAATTTGGGCCTTTTGTCAAAAAATCCATCCTTTCGGCAGAGCGTCATATTCAGGCGGTGCTTCCGCACCGTTTGTTGATAAATTCCTCACGAGTCTTGTTCAATTCCTCCTTAAGATGACTTATTTCTTCTTCAAGGAAGGATATTTGCTTAAGGGCAAGGTCGGTTTCCGGGTCCTGAAGGTCGATCTGTGTGGAGCCGCCCCTTGTTTGATGGAAAACGCATTTGCCCAAATAATAAAGTTCTTGCTGCAATCTTTTCTCTAGCTGCTTTATTTCCCAGACTCGGCATGTTTTGATGCACACCCATTTTAATTCGCTGAAGATTATTTTCCAACCGGTGAGGATGAGAAGCAAGGGCTCTTTCCACCATGGGATTTTCCGGTCCGAGTAACTGTGCGGAGCAGATCTACTACTCATAAGAACCTCCTTGTGGTTTCTTTTCCTGTACGGAGCTACCCGTTTATGTGCAGGTTCTTTCCCATCGAATTGTTTTCAGAGGGAAAAATATAAAGTGTCTTTGTATCCGGGGGGATACGCAACTCGAGTTTTTCCGGCTTCCAGGGTTCTTCCCTGAACTTTAGTTCCTTGATGCGAATCACGGCTTTTTGTCCTTTATTCAACTTCAAGTCTATCCTGTGGGCGATATGTCTTTTGGATCCGAAATCGCTGAGTTCCGCCTGCCAATTTGATCCAGTGAACTGTATGGGATCACTTTTCATACTTAATGTCATTTTTTTTATCTTGGATCCGGAAGGAAAGGAGTATGTTGTTTTTTTGCCTTGTTTTTCGCACTTGGTATAGTTCTCCGGTGCCAAGCGGACATATTGTCCTGTAAGGAAACGGGATATTTCCAGCAAATCAAAAGGAGTGGGGAAACCGACTGCATTGGCCCCAACTCGGCCGTCATCGTGCTTGTACAAAATTTTTCGGGAAGGGTAGAGTGCCTGCCATTGTCTTTTGTCCTCGCGCCACATGGAAAATATCTGTCCTATACCCGCCATAAGATCCATACGGAGTGGGTAGTCGTTGTTTCCCCACAAATTCGCTAGAAAACGATCCTTCCTTTCCGGGCCGTAATAATTGATGCTTATTTTTACCCGGAATGACTCCGGGACCGAATTCTTGCTTGGTGCGGAATGGATAAAATGTGCCCATTGTTGGGCAGCGGGCAAGGGCGGAGCCGTCTGCTTCTGGACCGGCAGGCAGGCCGTACATAAAATCAGTATAAGGCTAAGTGATAAAGGGGTCTTTAGCATTTATTCAACGGACATTCTTTTTTGTACCTGGGAAAGACGTTCTTTTGTCCGCGACTTGTCTTCAGGGTTCAGGCCAATTTTTAAGGCCTTTTGATATCCATTGGCAGCTTTGGACCATAGTTGAAGGGCCCGGGCTATATCTGCATAGTGCATCCAGATGACTGCGTCCGAAGTCTGGGAGACGGCCTCCTGGATTTTTGACCAAGCCTTGTCCAGTTCTCCCTGTTTGAAGAGGACCCAAGCCAGGGAATCTTGGTAATAACCATTATTGGGGTCCTGTTTTAAGGCGTTTTTCACCAGCACCAGGGCCCGATCTAGATTTTTTTCCTGCTCTGCCAGTATATATCCCACGAAGTTGAGCGCCTTGGCGTTTTCCGGATCAATGCTTATTATCTTTTCCATGACTTCCAGGGCCTTCTCGCGTTTGCCTCTTTCTTCCAGTATTAGACCCTTGAAAGTCAATAGTTCGGTAGCCTTGGGCCATTTTTTTAGCCCTTTTTCCAATACCTGCAAGGCCTTGTCCCCCTGATCCTTCTCCTGGAAAACCTGTGCCTTCAGGCTCCAGAATTCTTTGTCCTCGGGGAACTTGTCCAAGCCTTCCTTGACCAGTTGCATCGCGCTGTTTTTTTTACCTGTCTCGAGTGCAAGATTCGCCCTAAGGCGCAGTGCACGGTGATAATAGTCGCTCTGTGCAGGGATTTTTTCCAGGTATTTAATGGCGGAACCAATGTCTCCACTGGATTCATAGGAAAGTATGGCCAGTTGTAGATAAGTCTTTTCCGGAGGGTTTTTCTTTTGCAGGATATTTTTCAATATTTCCCGGGCGTGGCTGTAGTAGCTGTTTTGCAGGAACTTGGCCGCTGCATTGAGCTTGAAAACGGTATCCTCGGGTCTTTTTTCCACCATGAGCATAGCTTGGTCCGGCTCGTTCAGTTTAAGGTCCAAGGATATGACCCGCAGGAGCAACTTTTTATTGTCCGGCTGCAAGCTTATCATCTTGCGGTAGATTTCTTCGGCCCGGGCGTAGTTTTTGTCTTTTTCATGGACATAAGCCAGCTCCGCCCAAGCCTTGAGCAATTTCGGGTCCTTGTCCACGGCCTTTTTCAAGTGGCTCACGGCCTTTCTGTTTTGTTCCAGACAGGCCTGACTCCGTCCCCACAGATATTCAGCCTTGGCACTTCTGTTGTCCTTGGGCAACTTTTTCAAGAGATCTAGTGCATTGGTACAATTGTCATTTTGTAGATATAAGGAAGCGGCATCCTCAATCAGGCTCGCATCCCCGGGCATTTTTTTCAGGCAGTCGAGGATCGTGGTCAGGGCGGCTTCTTTTCTACCCTCCGCCAGGTAGGATTTGGCCAGGGAAATATACAGGTTTTTCTTCTCCGGATAGAGTTTTATGCCTTCTTTCAGGATTTTCCTGGAGGCTTTAAAATTGGTTTGACGCCAATAATAGTTAGCCAGCTCCAGATAGAGATACGGGCTGGGATCTTTTTGGATCGCTTCTTTCAGGGCTTTTGCCCCTTCCTTGCTGTGTGGATCTTCATTGAAGCGCAGGAATTGGAATGTAGCCTCGGCTTGGGGGGAAAGATCCCATTCAGCGGGCGGAGTCCTTGTTTTTTGGGCTGCACATCCAGCCAAGCTTATGGCAACGAGTATTATAAGCGGAAGATATTTTTTTTGCATAGATGATTAAATTAATCCAGTAAGGGATAAGAGTCAATTTCGGGATTGGGTCTTGAGAAGCATGTGATAGACTTCCCTGCCAATATCCAGGCCGCAGTCAATGAATTTGGGACCATGGATCCGTCCGGTGTTTGTCCGGAAGGTTTCCTTTATTTCCTTTATTTTCTCCAGCCCCTGGGGGAAGATCTGGACAAGGTTGTTTACATCCCATTCGTTGAAATCGCATATCTCCCATAATGTTGTGTCGAAATTGTCCGGCCCCCATCGGAATTTGTCTGCATCGTACAAACAATTACTTACCAGGGCGGAGCAATAGTCCGGTGGGGAGGCGGGCGTTTGAAAGGCCTCATGATTGTATACTGCAAAAGCAATCCTTTCAATTTCTTCCGGCTCGAAGGGGTATTCCCGGAGTATCTTTTTGCTAAGTTCTGCGCCCTTTTTTGCGTGGTTTGTATCCAATCGGCAGATATCATGCAAAAGTCCGGCGCATTGGGATAGCAGAGTCAGTCTGCGGCATTCCCGATTATCCATGTCCTTTCCCTCAATCATGCACAATGCTCCGGCCTCGATGCTCACGGTCTTGCAGTGGGCTATACCGTGTCCGAATCCGGTCTGGATAAACGGGAGGACGTCTTCCCGCAATCTGCTGAGCAGGGGGTTTTGGAAAAAATTTTCCCGGGAATGGGAAATCTCAGCGGCAAACAAGGAATAGAAAGAGAGCCTGCACCCCCGGGCCAGCTCCTGGGACTTGCTCCGTATGGACTGCAGATCGCAATTAATCATCTATCCAATCCCGGGAAAAGTCCTTAATATTGTCGCTCATTTGGTTTTTTATTTTCTGCAAAAGCCGGGATTCAATCTGCCTTACACGCTCGCGGGTAATTCCGTATTTTTCACCTATCTCCCGCAAAGTTACCGGGGATTCGGCCAAGAGTCGATTTTCCAGGAGGTCTTTTTCCTTGATGTTCAGCTTATGTTCTATTTCCTTTATATGTTCTTTCAGCAGAGAAGCGGTCTCCTCCTGGAGGATTTTGTCCTCGGTTCCGGTGTCCAGGGCCGGGATGAAATTAAGGGGAGTTGTCTCTCCGTCCTCTCCATAGGGCATGTCCAGGGAAAGGTCATTAAGCCCCATACGCTGTTGCATTTGATCTACGTCGGAGCGGGTGACATGCAGGCTGTCCGAAATGGTCTCGCTATCCGGGGTGATACCCATGGACTCCAGCCTTTGTTTCTCCTTGTTAAGGTTGTAGAAAAGCTTTCGCTGGGCCTGGGTGGTGCCTATTTTGACCATACGCCAATTGTCCATTATGAATTTGAGGATATAGGCTTTGACCCAGAAGGCGGCATAATAGGAGAATTTGATTTCCTTGTCCGGGTCAAATTTTTGCAAAGCCTTCATAAGCCCCACATTACCCTCCTGGACGAGGTCGAGGAGGTTTTTCATCCATTTGCGTTGAAACTCCATGGCGATCTTGACTACAAGACGCAAGTTGGAGGTTATGATCTTAAAGGCGGCCTCCTGATCATTTTCGTTTTGATACCTCCGGGCCAGATCGAACTCCTCCTCCGCAGTCAAGGTGGGGAAGCGGTTTACTTCCTGCATGTAGACCCGGAGGGGGTCGATCGTGGCCGGAGCAGAAGTCTGGTCCTTAACAGCAAGGCCACTGGGGGAAATGAGATTGGGGAGATTTTCCCGTTTTTCCGTTTGATTATTTTCCGTTTGCTTTTTGTCTTTTTCCATGGGTCTTTTATTATCTATCCGGGAGGTTTTTGGGAGCAAAGAGAGGTTCTTTGATGCAATTATCCACAGCGGAGGCAATCATGGGCCTGATTCTCTTTGCTGGGCTTGTTTACGGATTTTTGAGTCTAGGCGTATCTTGTATCAGAAATTGATAATATAAGGACAAAAGGGTTTGGTCAAACAGGAGTTTTTCTTCATGTCCGGGGTGGCGATAGATTCATGCAACAGGGTCTTATCATTCCAGATTCCGCATTAAGGGCAATAGCCTGTAACCACCGCTATAACCCTATAGTTTTTATTTGTCCTTTTCAATATTTTCAAGTAAGTCTAATTCCGTTTGCTGTGGACCATCCAGGGATTTCTACCGCATGACCGAGCCCCGGCTTAACGCATGCGTGGTTTCCGCTCCGGAAAAAATGGAGTTTTAGATTTGAAAAAGAGTATATTCTTGTTTTTGTTGGTGGCGGGGCTTTTTCTTCAGCCCCCTTACGTGGCGGAAGGAAAACAGATTGAACGGATCGAATACAAAGAGCTGATTTCCAAAATCTCCGGATACGAAGGAGATGTTATCCTGGTTAATTTCTGGGCTACTTGGTGCCCGCCCTGCCGGGTGGAGATCCCCAAACTTGTCCAGTTGCGCAAGGAATACAGCAGGGAGGATGTCCTGATTTTGGGAATCTCCATGGACGAAAGAAAGAGCGCTGTAAAAAGCTTTTTGCAGAAGAACAAACTCAATTACCCCGTGTACTGGGGAGGGAATAGTGTGGCCCAGTTTTTTCAGATTTCCGGGGTGCCGAAAACAGTATTCTACAACAAGCAAAAGGTTAATATCTTTTCCCATGTGGGGTATTTGAAAAAGAGCAGGATAAAAAGAATTATTGAAAAACACCTGAAATAATTTCGGAGGGAGTTGGGTGGAAAATCCATATCTGCGCAAGGCGAAGGTGCAGGACGTGCGTTTTATACACCGCATGCTACTTTACCATGCCCGTCAAAACCTGCTTCTTCCTCGTTCCTACAGCGAACTGTACGGCCATTTACGTGATTTTTTTGTGGTTATCAGCGATCATCATGAGGGAGTATTGGGTTGCGGCGCGTTGAGTATAGTCTGGGAGGGACTGGCGGAGGTTCGTTCACTGGTTATGAGTGAAACCCTGCGCAATCAAGGTTTCGGTAGGAAGCTGGTGGATGCATGTCTGAGTGAGGCGGTTACTTTGGGGATCTTTCGGGTATTCACTCTTACCTATCAACCCGCTTTTTTTTCCCACCTTGGATTTGAGCATATCTCCAAGGATGTTTTGCCCCAGAAGATTTGGGCCGATTGCCTGCGGTGCCCCAAGTATCCGGATGACTGCGACGAAGTGGCCATGATCATGAATATGGATTCTTGTTGTTAGTCGAAGGTGTAGGGAGGCATCTGCAAAAAGTCGAATACTGGAGTTAAACGCACAGATTAAACTTTATAACCTTTTGATTTTACTTAAAACTTTCAACCTAAAACTTAACACTGCCTGCAAAAATATTTTTTTTGCAGGCGCCTCTGTAGGTGTATTAGGCTAATTAGTTCTTATCCGGAAATTCAAACATTTCCGGGTGTAGAAATATCACGTTTCCAATTCGGAAAGGAGATTTTTTTCTGTTTAACAAGGAAATTAAGTAATTATGAACGAGCGTATCTTAATACGTGATCGAATAATTACGAAAATTGACGCCGTTAAAATGGAAACTAATTAATAGGCAGGAGAAAGGAATGCATTTCAAGGAAGTCTATACCCCGGAAGAGATAAACAAGCGTGTGCAGGAATTGGGAAAAGCTATCTCGCATGATTACAGGGATAAGAATCTGGTTGCGGTATGCGTGCTGAAGGGCGCTTTTGTCCTTTTTGCCGATTTATTGCGTGAGTTGAGTATTGAAGTTGAAACAGACTTTATACGTTTGTCCAGTTATGCCGATGGCACCAGTCCTTCCGGGCGCGTGCTTTTTTCCAAGGATATGGAAGTCTCCGTCCAGGATAGGGACGTGCTTATTGTCGAGGATATAGTGGATACCGGATATTCCATAAACTATTTGTCCAAGGTTCTTTGGGCGCGTCAACCTAGTTCTGTCAGCGTTTGTTCCTTGGTGGACAAGAGAGAGAGGCGTGAGGTAGAGGTTGATGTCAGATATCCGGGTTTTGTGCTGGAAAAAGGGTTTTTAGTGGGCTACGGTCTGGACTACGCGGAAAAATACAGGGCCTTTCCCGGAGTTTATGAAATCCAGTTCGAGGAATAAGTAGGATTTTTTGTCCCAGATAGCGAGGTGGTCATGTTAGTTGAGTGTCCTAATTGCCATACCAAGTTCAATCTTCCCGAGGAAAATGCCAAGCCCGGCGCTAAGTTGAAATGCTCACAGTGCGGACATGTATTTGAACTTGAGCTTGAAAAGGATGAGGAGGAGCAGGCTGAGGAGGAGGAAGAACAACTTGTTAGGGATGTGCAAGAAAGCGAGGAGGATTATTCCGCCGGGGAAACACCAGAAGAGGAGTCCGGCGAAGAAGAGCTGAATCTGGATATTACAAGCGGGGAGAAGGGCGGGAATAGAAAGCTTGTCTGGGCGATGTCATCTCTTTTTGTGCTTATTTGTGCAGCATTTGCCGTTTATTTCTTTGTTCCTTCTGTTAGCGGTCTTGTAGACGGTATGCTGAATAAGGAAAAAGGGGAGGAAGAGGTCCTGGAAAACAAGGAGATGCAAAAGGCGGCAATCGAGAATATCCATCTGGAAAATGTGCGGCAGTATTTTGTGAGTAACGAGAAAGTGGGACAGATATTCGTGATTGAGGGCAAGGCGGTGAACCGTTTTGAAAAGCCCAAAGAGCTTATAAAATTGAAAGCGGTGCTTTACGATGCCAAGGGGGAGAAAGTGAAAAGCAAGGAGTTCTTTTGCGGAAACAGTGTCTCCCTCTTTCAGTTGCAGGTTTCCACTCAAAAGGAATTGGAATCCTCTTTGACCGCCCGCGTTGGCGTCTTAACCAATAATACCTTTATAAAACCGGGAAAGTCCACCCCTTTTATGGTCGCTTTCTACAATCCTCCGGAAGAGGTACAGGAGTTCGGCCTAGAGGTTGTCCAGGCCGAAAATCCGCCCAAGGACAGAGGCTGAAAGCATGAAGCCCAAAGTGGTTTACAAATGTTCCCAGTGCGGACACACAGCCCTGCAGTGGCAGGGGCAATGTCCTGGGTGCGGGGAATGGAATGTCTTGAGCCGTACAGAGACAGCCGGGGGTAAGGGGGAAAGCAGAAAAGATCCAGAATCTATTAAACCCCGTTTTTTGGATGCGGTGGATGTGGAAGAGGCCGGGAGCTACCCCTGCGGATGGCCGGAGATAGATACCGCTCTCGGCGGTGGGGTGCCTCCGGGGGGGGTGCTTTTGCTGGCAGGGGAACCGGGGATCGGCAAGTCAACTCTATTATTGCAGCTCATTGCCAAGGTTGCAGCCCAGGGGAGGAAATCCGTATATGTCAGCGGAGAGGAAACCCTGGGACAGCTGCAGGCCCGGGGGGAAAGGCTTGGTCTTCTTGATTCCGGGGTGCAAGCCATGGCCAGTAACTCCCTGGAAGAGATTACCTCCCTTTTTTCCGGAGATGACTCGCCTTCGCTCCTGATTTTGGACTCGGTGCAGACAGTAAGCTCCTCAGGCATGGATGCATTGTCCGGGACCCCCTCCCAAGTGCGTAATACTGCGGCGGAGATGATTTCCCGCGGGAAGGACTCCGGTGCCACAGTGGTCCTGGTGGGGCATGTCACCAAGGAAGGACAGATTGCCGGGCCCAAGCTCCTGGAGCACATGGTGGATACCGTGCTGTATTTGGAGGGGGACAAGGAACATCTGTTTCGCATCCTGCGCGTGGTCAAGAATCGCTACGGTCCGGACGACGAAATAGCCCTTTTCCAGATGAGCGGGGAGGGTCTGGAAGTGGTAAAGGACCCGTCCACTTTTTTCCTGGAGGCCAGGGATCCGAGCCTTAGCGGAACCGCTGTGGTTATGGGGATGGATGGGCAAAAGCCTTTCGCCCTGGAGGTCCAGGCACTGGCCGGGCATAGTTTTTTGGCCATGCCCCGGAGGACTTCTTTGGGTTTTGACGGAAACAGACTACATCTCCTTTTGGCTGTTTTGGAAAAGAAACTACACTTGAACTTGGGGCAGGCGGATATCTATGCCAAAATTGGCGGGGGGCTGCGCATAAGCGATCCCGGTCTGGACCTGGGCATGGCCGCGGCTGTCCTTTCTTCTTTCTTTGATCGCCCATTGCCCGAAGGGGCGGTTTTCTGGGGAGAAATTGATCTAAACGGGCAAGTCCGTCCTGTCCTGGGACAGGATCTGCGTTACAAGCAGGCCCATCGCCTTGGATATCAACCGGTATTTTCTCCCGGGAAACAAAGAGGGGAGGGGCATTGTCCGGTGGAGAATATAATGCGGATGCAGGAAATGCTCTTTAGTTGAGAACCTTTATTGGGGAGCATAAGATAGCGCTCGTTAGTTTCCATCCGGAAATGGCCCTTTTTCCATGTTAACGGCGTCAATTTTCGTAATTATTCGATCACGTATTAAGATACGCTCGCTCCTAATTACTTAATTTCCTTGTTAAACAGAAAAAAATCTCCTTTCCGAATTGGAAACGTGATATTTCTAAACCCGGAAATTTTTGAATTTCCGGATAAGAACTAGCTAGTACCAAACAAAAATCCCAAGAAAGTTTCTTAATCCTCCCTGGATATCCGCACTCCGTCCCGGCCGTCTGTTTCCCGGGTGAATACGTCTACCTGTTCCCTGCGGCTGGTGTTTATTTTTTTCCCTGCGAAGTCCGCGTGTATAGGAAGTTCTCTGTGGCCCCGGTCTACCAGTACGGCCAAGGCGATCTTGGTCGGGCGTCCAAAGTCGAGAATGGCTTCCAGGGCGGCCCTTATTGTTCTGCCGGTGTAGAGAACGTCATCAACAAGAATTATATGCCTGTCGTTTACGTCAAAGGGGATGTTGGTATCTCCAATCCTCGGAGCGGAGGAAAGGTTTGTCCAGTCGTCCCGGTACATGTTGATATCCAGTTCGCCTATTTGCGGGACCGTGTATCCTTGATTGGTGAGTATGTCCCGCATCTTTCCTGCTAGGTCAACGCCGCGCCTTTGGATTCCGATAAGGGCCAGGTTGTCCTTGTCCGGAAATTGTTCCTGGATTTCAAAAGCCACTCTTTGCAGGGCCTTGCCTATTTCTTCGGCGTTTAAAAGGGTTTTGGGAGAAGCGATTTGAGATGACAATTTAAGACTCCGAGTGCATTTATTTTAAAATGAATTGTATCCTCATTATATCCGTACTCATGGATATTGGCAAGAGGTCGTGTTGGATGATTGACTGTTTCGCCCGTTTCGTGATCCGGGGGCATATCTACATTAAGAATCAAATGATTCGGTGCTTAGCAGTTCGATCAAAAACGCGGTATTGGAAATAGCCTTTTGTTTAATGCGGTCTAGAGTATTTGCTGTATCGCGGTGTGGCCTGGGGAAAGGGGAGCGCAGGCCCTGGAGATTTTACCAGAGCGCGACCTGCTTGGGGAAAAATCTGCTCGAAGTATTCCTCCTTACTTTGCTTATCTTTTTTATGAAGACCGGGCTGCGAAATAGCATCATGCCTAAGAATGGGCCTGACTTGCGGCTATAGGGCAATGTCCAATTTTTGCTTATGGTCAGCATGTCTCCGGCGCAAACAACTTGACTTTGGTGATCAACAGCAGCACAGGTATTATTTCATTTCAAAGAGGGCATCCGGAGAATTGCCAAGAACAATACCCTTGACGAGAGCAGCCACCAACTGCACAGTAGACATAAACTGAAAGCCTGTTTGTTAAAGTTTGGATGCCAAACTACCGGCCAAGTGTTTTCTAAACCCCGCCAAAGGGGGATGCTGCCTTTGTTCCTACACCTAAAATTCAATTTGGGTGCGGGGTTTTCTCCTTTTGACTGGAGTAAAAAACTTACGGGGCTCACGTTAAAAGCATTTAAAATTATCAGACAGATTAGATCCACTTCAAAGGTCGAGGCCTTATTTGTCCGTATAGTTCTCTTAGCTGTAAAAAGAATTCCTCACCGTATCCATCTATTTTAGTCAGTCCATGGTGATTTTGCACCCATGGCCTTGAGATTTACATCTAGATAATCGGATAAAACCGGCTGGAAAGCAAAGATAAGTTTAGCCGTTCGGCGCATGCACGAGAGGTAATACAGGAAATGGGCGTTTTTAACTCCAGTTTGCGAACCAAATCGATGCTGGCCTTGGTGTTGGCCTGCCTCGTAGCTCTAGTCCCCACCACACTGATAGGGTGGCATATCCTGGAAAGGGGCAAGGCCCATTTTGGTCGAGAATATGCTGAAAACTTTACCCTGCTCAGGGCCCAGAAGATCAAGGAACCGGTAAGCAAGGAGTTGGCCCTGGCCAAGCGTTTCGCTGATTCAGTCCTTCTCCGGCAGTGGCTCATGGACGAATATTCCCCCAAGAAAAAATCCAGTTTTTTTGAGGAAGCCGAAGGATATCGGAAGGCCTTTCAGGGCAACAAGTACTTCCTGGTGAACCGGAAATCCCTGGCCTACTATTTCAACGGTCCGGACAAGGAATACAGCCAAAAACCACGTTATCATCTTGACCCGGACAATCCGGACGATTCCTGGTTTTTCCAGACCATGGACGATTTCGATACGTATACGATCAATGTCAATCCGGATGTCCACCTGGGAAATGTTCAGGTCTGGATCGATGTCATTATCAAGGATAAGGGCGAAAAAATCGGCATGGCCGGAACGGGCCTGGAATTATCCTCCTTCTTGAAGGAATTCATCAACACGGACAGGTCCGGGGTGACCCCGATAATCATCGACGATCAGGGCCTTGTTCAGGCCCATCCGGACAAGAGCCTCATCGCTTACGGCTCGGGTGCACAAGCCAAGAACCAGAATTCTTCTTCGCGCGAGCAGTCATCCCTGCAAAATCAGTTCTCCGGATCCTCAGGGGCGGACAAGCTGACCCAAGCCATGCACAAGGCCCAAGAAAATCCCGGAAGCGTTGAAACCTTCTGGGCCGAGCTGGATGGCAAAAGGCAGCTCGTGGCCCTGACGTGGATCCCGCAGCTCAGCTGGCACGTGGTCAGTGCCGTGGATCTGCAGGCCGCGCAAGTGCTGGAGGGGACCTGGATCGCCATGGCTGTCGCCGCCTTGGCCGGAATGTTCGCAATCCTGTTGCTGGTGTTCGGCTACGGAGTGGACAGGATTGTTTTGCGTCCCTTGAATAAGCTGCATCAATCAGCTACTGCCCTGGCCCAAGGGAACTACGAGGTCTCCCTGCCCTCTACAGGAGCAGATGAAGTCGGCGACTTGACCCGGGCTTTTTCCCGGATGGTCGAGGAGATCAAGAGCCATACCAGGGAGCTGGAAGAAAAGGTCCGGGAGCGGACCTGTGAGCTGGAGGAGAAGTCAACCCTGCTGGAGAAGGCCAAGGAGGATGCCGAGGAGGCGAATCAGGCCAAGACGCATGTCCTGAACAAAGTGATGGAAAGCATCCATTACGCTCAAACCATCCAGCGGGCGATCCTGACCACTGAGGATCAGCTCAAGGAATTGACTCCGGAAAGCTTTTGCATCTGGCATCCCAAGGACGTGATCAGCGGGGATATCATTTGGAGCAGTCAGCATCGGGACGGCTTTGCCCTGGCTGTCATGGACTGCACTGGACACGGTGTTCCGGGAGGGGTCATGACCATGGCCGCTGCTTCCGCCCTGAATCGGGTGGTCAATGAGATCGGGGTGGAGGATCCCGCCCGGGTCCTGCAGGAAGTAAGCCGTGTGGTGCAGAAGATGCTCTCCAATCAGGATGCATCCAGTTTTTCCGAGGACGGTCTGGATATGGGGTTTTGTGTCTACTCGCGCTCCAAGCAAGCCCTGTATTTCGCCGGAAGCCGCTTGAGCCTGTTCCATCTTTTTAAAGGCAAGGTTACAGAGATCAAGGGTGACAGGCAAAGCCTGGGATACCGCTCGGCGGATCCTGATTATCCTTTCCAGACCCACTCCATATCCATCCAGGACAAGCAGTGCTTCTATCTTTGCACTGACGGGATGCACGACCAGGTGGGCGAGGAAAGCGGTCTCCCTCTGGGCAGGAAGCGCTTGATTTCTTTTTTGGAGTCCATCCAGGACAGAAGTCTGGCAGAGCAAAAACAGGCCTTGCAACAGATGTTTGCCGAGTACCAAGGCCGAGAGGAACAAAGGGACGATGTCACTTTTGTTGGCTTTTGCCTGGAACCTTGACACGCGGTATGGAGCCAGCACGGAAAGTGCGATTATCTCTATCAGGAGTATGGCACAGGAGAGTATATTGACAGATCAGGATCAGGATCTTTTTTCCCGGGAACATAAGACCATAGAAGAGGCGGAACAACTACTTCAGTCGAGGGATTTCAGTGGAAATCCCTTATATGAGCCATTCTACGAGCTCCTGGAGTCTTACAAGAAGCTTTTTCGCCAGACGAAACGCCTGGTGAAAATGGGCGACCGTATGCAAAGCGATCTCAATGAGCTCAATTCCGAGCTTCAATCCCATAAAGAAAAGCTAGCGCAGATGTCCTATGTGGACGCACTGACCTCGATCGCCAATAGAAGGCACTTTAATGAATACCTGGAAGCGGAATGGAACCGGGCTGTGCGCAGAGGATCGCCGTTGGGCCTTATAATTTTGGATATTGATTTTTTTAAGCAATATAATGATAACTATGGCCATAGCGCGGGTGACGAATGCCTGGTCCTCGTAGCCAGAGCCCTGAGCAAATATATTAAAAGGAGCGCCGACCTTGTCTCCAGGTATGGAGGTGAGGAGTTCGCTGTAATACTCCCGGAGACAGATTTTTCCGGGGCCAAGAGCATAGCTGAACAAATCCAGACGAGCATTCGGGATCTGGGGATTGTCCATGAATATTCCCGGATTGCCCCGCATATAACGGTAAGTATCGGTGTTGCCTCTTGCGTGCCTGCTGAAAAGGACTCGCATATGGATCTGGTGGAGGCTGCGGATAAGCAGCTCTACGCGGCAAAAGAGGCTGGTCGCAATCAATTTCGTGCTCAGGATGGACTTGATTGAGTTAAGGCTGGAGAATCCGAACTGATTCATTGTAATCCAAGGGATGGACAGAAATGCAGAACGAAATACAGGATTTTTATCATCAGCTCCAGAGAAAGGGAATCATCTTCAGCTTCAGCGGGCCTATCTCCCAAAGCCTTTTAGAGGGTATTGGTCAAACCCTGAAGCAGAAAATGAGCCTGGAAGAAACAAGTACGAATGTTATACGAAAAGTTTTTTCCATATTTGTGGAGTTGATGCAGAATATAATCAATTATTCCGCGCAAAGGGTTACTTCCCAAGAGGCAGATCAGGAGATAAGCTATGGAGTGCTGATTGTGGGCAAGGAGGAAGACCACTTCTATATCATAAGTGGGAACTATATTCAGGAAGGACAGGAAATAGCCCTCCAAGAAAAACTCACCAAAATCAGGTCCATGGATAAAGAAGAGCTCAAACAGTACTATAAACAACAGAGGCGTCTCCAGGCTGATGAGGCAAGCAAGGGGGCGGGACTGGGATTCATTGAGATGGCCAGGAAAGCCACGCAGCCGATCGAGTTCGATATCTCCAGTGTGGAGGATGGGTACAGCTTTTTTGTGGTCAAGGCAGTTATTTAGTTTCCATCCGGAAATGGCCCTTTTCCATTTTACGGCGTCTATTTTCGTAATTATTCGATCATGTATTAAGATACGTTCGCTCATGATTACCTAATTTCCTTGGTAAACAGGAAAAAAGATCATTTCCGAATTGGAAACGTGATATTTCTAACCCCGGAAATTTTTGAATTTCCGGATGGAAACTATTTAGTACGGTTCGGCCTTTAGGTATGACTGTGGCACAAGACGGATTCAATTGGAGCAAATATGGATATATTCACTCGAGAGCAAACCAAATCCACGCCGTGGATACATTTTGATCCCCAGGAAAATCGCCTTCAGATAAAAGGTGAATCCTATCCCGAAAACTCCGCTAGCTTCTACGCCCCGATGATGGAGTGGCTGGAAGACTACCTCCACAATGCAGGCGATTCCGGGATACGAGTTGATGTGGAACTAGTCTACTTCAATAGCAGTAGTTCCAAGGTCTTCATGAACCTGTTTGACAGGTTGGAAGAAGCAGCCAAGAAGGGTATTCATGTAAAGATCAATTGGATGTACCATGAGGATAATGAAACCGCGCTCGAATGCGGAGAAGAGTTTTTAGAGGACCTGGATAACGTCGAGTTCAATTTGTTGCCAATTGAAGAATAATAAATATCTTCGTGGTGACAATTAAAAATTGCCCACAGGCATCTGCAAAAAAGTCTCTGGGTAAGCTTGTTTCAATAATTAGCCCCGCCTAAAATTTTGTTTTTCCAAATTATGGCCTTTGCTCCCTGTCCCCGCGGAAGCGGAACGAAATACAAAAAATGCTGCCTGGAGAAGTGATATACATTCCGGGATGCTCTCGGTAAGTTTCAAGAAAAATGTCGCTTTCGAGACAGCAAAATGTCATTTCCAGAGCACGAAATGTCCGGCTATTTGTCCCCTTGTTCGGAGTTTTGCAGGGAAGGAGATGTCCTGCCAAGATGAAGGAAATGCTGATAGTGGTCGATTTTCGATTATCAAAACACGGGTTACCTGGGCAAATTTCGGCTATCACAATCAATCATTTATGGAACTTGAAGATTGACTATTGTGGGTTAAAGTAATGTTTCTTCCCTTGCGCTTGGCTTCATACAGGGCATCGTCAGCCCTCTTGTATATTTCGTCCTCATTTTCGATGTCCTCTTGGTAAGTGGCTACACCAATGCTCACACTGAAAGGGATCTGGATATTATTGTATACAGCGGGCGTGTTTTCAATGTATTGCCTCAGCCTTTCAGCTGTCACATAGGCTGCGTCCTGATCGGTATGGGGTAAAATAATAGCGAATTCTTCTCCTCCAAAACGCCCTGGGATATCTACCTGTCGCAGGCTTTGCCTGATTAGATTGGCAATGTGCTGCAACACCGTGTCTCCGGCCCCGTGGCCATACGTGTCGTTGATCCTTTTAAAATGGTCGATATCGAGCATGAGTAAAGAAAATATTTGCTGGTAACGTTGACCCCGCTCCAACTCATCCCTAGTGGCTTGTGTGAAATGCCTGCGATTCCACATGCCGGTGAGTTCATCCGTAGTAGCCAAATAGCGCAGTCTTCCCTCTGCTTGCTTACGTTCAGTTATGTCTTGGGAAGAGCCCACAATATATTGGATTTTACTGTTTTTTAAAACCGGGGTCAGGGTAGTAGCCCATGTCCTTTTGCCCTTGGGTAGATCGAGGTCTTCCTCGTAAAAAATGGGCTTGCCAGCCTTTACGCAGTTTATATAATTTTGGACCACTTCCTTGCCCGCTTCTTCTCCCAGCAATTGTTCCGGGGTCTTGTCCCGGATAGCCTCAAGCGAAATACCGGTTGCTGCTTGATGAGTCTCATTGTTACGGATGAATCTGAAGCTTTCCGCATCCTCAACACTAATCAGGAACATTGCATCCTGAGTCCCATTGAAGACCTGTTCATATTCATCATTTACGTGCCTTAATCGTTCTTGTGTCTTTTCTTTATCGGTTATTTCCGCAAGCAGTCTGGATTGCATCTCCAGCATTCTTTTTCCTACACTGATCCTGGCCCTTAGTTCATCAAAATTGTAAGGCTTGGTAATATAATCGTCTGCACCTGCTTCTTCGAGCCCATACACAACATCTGCTTGCTCGGTCATGGCAGTGAGCATGATAATGTAAGGTTGTTCTCGTTTATAATATGATCTGACCTTTTTACAAAGTTCCAGGCCATCCATTTCTGGCATCATAATGTCTAGAACGAGCAATTTAGGAGCATCCGGTTCCAGCATTTTTTGCCAAGCCTGTTCTCCGTTAGTAGTCTCTATTACTTCAAAACCCTGCTTTTGAAGTCCTTTTACAAGCGTCTTGCGGGAGACATCATCATCTTCCGAGATAAGAATTTTCATATCTATCAAATTTTTTTAATTTTGTGGTTTTAAGTTAATGTAAATGTAGTCCAGCGATAATTACAATGTCAACTATCAGCCGGTTCGTTCAGGGTCCTTATGTTAGCCGATCTATTTGTTTTTCTGGTAAAACGGCAATGGCTCGTCCAGTTCCCTGCAAGATTTCAAAGGAAAGTCGAAAGCGGTAGATATAACCGGTGGGAACGTACAGATACCAGTAGTGAAGCAGGCCGGCAATCGAAGGAAAGGAGATGATCTCCAGGATGATTTCTATCAGAGTATAGAGGACATTGGCTAAAAACAGCTACATTAATATTGTACGGCTTACAAGAGCGGTCGAGGGGTGCCGGCCGGGCGACATGAATTTGCGGGTGCGATTACGAGAACCTTCGCAGTTAAGATGTAAAAGGTCTATTGCCGGGTGGGAAATTAGGATCAACAGATGGGACGTGTCTCATCCGCGGTTTCTCTTCCCTTGTTGGCCAGGACCTCTATCAATCCGGCGCTTATGACCAGTATGGACCCGACCGCTTCCCGGTATCCGAAAGTCTCTGCGGCGAATAGGGCCGCGCTGCCGATTCCGACCAGCGCCTCGATTTGGAGCAGTATGCCCAGCCGGCCAGGGTCCACGAACCGGGAGCCCCAGTAAAGTCCCCACATGGCTGGAATGAGGATCCCCACGGCCATGAGTACGATCCAGGGCAAAAGGGCAATTAATTTATCCGCACCCGGAGGCTGCCCCGAGTCGGTCAGAGGGAGCAAGGAAAAGGCCAGGGCCACGATTGAGCTGAAAAAAAAAAGCAAAAACCTGCTCGAAAACAGAGGTCTTGGAATCCCGCCGTATGCGCATCGCCCCGAAGGTAAACACGATTCCGGACAAAAGAGCGAGTACATCCCCGGTATTCATGGACAGGGCCAGATTCCAGGTCAGACCGGTGATGGTAAATAGCCCGGCCTGGCTCAATACCAACGCCTGCCCTCGCCACAGAGTGAATCTGCGCCCCATTAGTCCCACTTCCAGCAATGTCCCCCAGGCGGGCATGGCATAGAAGAGGATAAGGGACCGGACCACATCGGTCAGCAATAGGCTCTGGCAATACATGACTATGCCCCCGCCTACCAAAAGGGCGGTGCTGTATTGCCCCATGCCGGTGGGCAGTCTGTGCCGCAGGCGAAGTATTGCAAAAGGCAGCATAAAGGCCAGGGGGGCGATAAACTGAAGCGAGACGACCCAGGCCGGATCCAGGCCGCGGTTTTCGAACGCCCGCAGCGGGACCCAGAATAGCCCCCAGATGGCTGCGGCCGCGGATACGACTATTTCCGGTTGTGCGGTTTTTTTAAGCATTTGGTATCCGGGTAAAAATAGGTTTTGAACTCACGGAGATGAAAATATGGATTTTGTCCATCCGGGAACGTAAAACTGGGGAGTGCCCATACCGGGAAAGGCCGGAAAAGGCAAATGTCCATTGATGAGGAGCGAACCCAGAGGAGAGCGGATTTAATCCAGCTCAGCTCAGCCTAGCCGCTTCATGGAATATATCCCGTCAAATCCTCCCAAGCGCTTAAACCGGCGCTCGTTTTTGGAGGCAAGCAGATGCTTGAACTGGTCGAACGTATCCCGGACAAAGGATTTGCCCCCGATGACTCCGGAGTCTATGAAGTACCGGCTGCGATGCCGGAACATATCCGCCCGGGTGAGTTCAAAGTTCTTTTTGCGCTCTTTCTCGGCCACTTTCTCCTCCATGGGCCTGCCGTTCCCGGTGTCCACGGCCCCGGTTTCGTAAACAAAGCGGCGGTATTTACGGACTATTTCCGCCGGATCGAACTCGTCCCATTCCCGCATCCCGAAATCCACACTCAGTAGATCGTTTTTGTTCCCGGTCTGGACATGATACCCGAGCGAACACCACCGGTAGTCCTCCGGGCGTTTCACGATCCCGGCCCGCACGGGATTCAAGTCTACATAGGCCAAAAGATTAACCAGACTCTTTCCGTCCTGAACAATCATGCTCTTGAAACGGCCGTCCCAGAAAAAACCGCGCCGATCGTATTTTTTATTGAAATACCGGGTAAACCCCTGCTTGATATCCTTTATAAACGCCCCCAGATCGGTAAGACGCCTTCTGTAATCCGCCAACCGCACTTCACCCAGGTTAAGGGTGCTTCCATAATATTTTTCCAGCCGCTTTTTAATCTCCTCGTCCCCGGCCTCTGATTCTGGATACATGCGGACCACCAGATGGAAATGATTGCCCATGAGCGCGAATCCGAGCACGTCCACGAAGTAAAGCTTGCTCAACTTATTGATCAGATTTTGAAGGTAGTCGTTGTCCCGGTCCTTAATAGGCAATCCCTGCAAGGCGGTCCGGGAAATTATATGATATACGGTAGGGCTGTCCCTGCGAACAAATCTGGCTATCCGTGCCATTCTTACTTACCTCCTTGGATGAATGGTGCTTGCGTACTGTCTTGGACGATTAGCCCAAAATAAAATTTTCGTCAATTATTAGCCTGTCCCTTTTTACACTCCGAACAATGTCTGTTCTTACTTACCTCCTTGGATGAATGGTGCTTGCGTACTGTCTTGGACGATTAGCCCAAAATAAAATTTTCGTCAATTATTAGCCTGTCCCTTTTTACACTCCGAACAATGTCTGATGCCATGGCTCGCTTGTTGACTCCGGTGGTCTCCATTATCGGCCGGGGGGCTCCTGTAGTGGTTTTTCTGTCTGTGGGCGGATTGCTGGCCTTTTTGTTTTTTAACGGGGGCCCTGCGTTGTCCATGGAGATGCTTTTCGGTGAGGCAGCCCCCATTGAGGCGATCCTGGGAAGGGTGCCGGTTTTTGAAGGAATATGGCCGGCCTGCGTGGGTACTTTTTATCTGGTTTGTCTTTCTTGTCTGCTGGCCATTCCAATGGGGATAATGAGTGGTATATATATGGCTGAATATGCCCCGCGCCGTCTGCGAGCGCCCATGGTTTTCGCCACCGACCTTATCGCCTGTATTCCGTCCATTCTCATGGGACTTTTCGGCTTCGCCCTTATACTTTTTTTCCGGTCCACGATTTTCCCTCAGGCAAAGACCGGACTATGGCTTTCCGCACTATGCATGGCCATTCTCATCCTCCCTTATTGCACTAACGCTACCAGGGTGGCTCTCGAGGGGCTTCCCGAAGGTTTGCGCCTTATCGGTCCGGGGTTGGGGCTCAGTAGAACGCAGAATGTCTTTTGCATTCTCCTTCCGGCCGCGCTAAAGGGGATAATGGGAGGGGTGATTCTCTCCATAGGCAGGGCGGCCGAGGACACGGCGGTCATTCTGCTTACCGGCGTGGTGGCCAACGCCGGAGTCCCCCGCAGCCTTATGCATAAATATGAGGCCCTGCCGTTTCACATCTATTATACCGCGGCCGAGTTTCGAACCCCGCTTGAGTTGAAGCAGGGCTTCGGCACGGCTTTGGTTCTTTTGTGTCTGACCAGTATTATCTTTATCGCAGCGCACGGGCTCAGGCGAAGCATGGAGAAGAGGTGGCGGTGATTACCGAAAATGAGGCGGGAAAAAGTATCCGGGCAAGAAATCTGCGAGTCGGTTTTTCCGGCAGGCCGGCGGTCGGCGTGGAAAAGCTGGATGTTTTTGAAAATGAACTGACTGTCTTGCTGGGGCCTTCCGGTTCGGGCAAGACCACTTTTCTTCGGGCCGTGAATCGTCTCAACGAATGTTTTCCCGGTTGCAGTACCAAGGGCGAAATCAAGGTGTTTTTGGAAGGCAAGTGGACCGATGTCCATTCTCCCCGCACGTCCCCGGATAAGTTGCGCCAGAAGGTGGGCATGGTTTTTCAGACCCCGAATGTTTTGCCCATGTCCATAGAACGTAACATTGCCCTGCCGCTGAAACTGGCCCGGGGGAAAAGGGGAGCCGAGGCGAAGAAGGTGCTCCGGGAAGTTTTGAGGGAAACCGAATTGTGGGACGAAGTCCGGGACCGGCTCGGCACGAATGCCGGAACCCTTTCCGGGGGACAACAGCAACGCCTGTGCCTAGCCCGGACCATGGCTCTCAGGCCGGAAATCCTGCTTCTTGACGAGCCCACCTCTTCCCTGGATTTCAAGGCGACAGCAAGAATCGAGGAACTTTTGCTCCGCCTGAAACGGCATTATACTCTCGTGGTAGTATCGCACAGCCTGGGCCAGGCCAAAAGGCTTGCGGACAGACTTGTCATTTTCCGGGAAGGGGGGATCGTTCAAAGCTTAGCCAGAGAAGAAATATCCGACGGCGATAATTTTGAGGCCATAATTGAGGATATTTTCTGAAACTATCAAGATACCCGCAGACCACCAGATGAAAAAGATTGGATCTTCGACGAAATACATGGATTTTTGAGAGTTATTCTCCTAATCCTTTTGATCCCGAACTTGCGGTTTGCTGTTTTCTAGGCCCCACAAAAGGGGGATGTTTGAGCATCCCCCTTTTGCACTATTGTTCGTGAACATGCTGGGAGCAGTAAATTTACGCCTGGCCCAACCGCTTCATAGAGTAAATCCCCTCCACACCCCCGACCGGGGTAAACTTTCTCTCATCCTTGGACTGCAGCAGGTGCTTGACCTGATCAAACAATTATTAGCCTGTCGTCCCCTTTTGCTCTCTTTATCAGACAAGGGGTCTTTACAAATCGAATAGAGACGGGGGCATTTTGATGCCGGAAAAGCGAAGTTCTAGCATATTCCCTTAATTTGACACTTGATCCCCCTCTGTGCCAAAAGCCCTTATTATGCGTTATGCGTTTAAATATCGGATGGTATGTAAAATAATCTCAGGATGTTGCTTAAAGATTAGAGTCGCCTAACTAGATTGCAAATATTCCCTGATTGCCCCGGAAAACATGCATGTTTCCAAGGAAAAATATAATGCCTGCAGATAATCAGCTCCTTGAACAGGGCCAGATCGTCAATGGAAAGTGGGAGATTTTTGATCTCATCGCCAAAGGCGGAAAAGGCGAGGTCTACCTGGCCAAGCAGATAAACCTGAACCGTAAGGTGGCCTTAAAGGTTATGTCCAAGGACTTCCTGGAGAGCCTGGAAGGCAGGCAGGAGGAGTACGAATCCGAACTCCAGCGCTTCCGGCGGGAAGTCCAGGTCATGGCCAGAATTCGACATCCGAATGTGCTCCAGGTCTATGATTTTGACCAGGTCCAACTTAATGGAAATTTTCTGGATTACATCGTCATGGAGTACGTTCCCGGTCCGACCTTACGCCAGACTATGCCTTCCGAGGGATTCAGGGAGGACGAACGGGCTGTTGTAGGTTGGCTAACCAAATATTTCTTTCCGGTTCTGCGCGGGATGGAGGCTATCCATGCCCTGGGGGTCGTACACAGGGACATGAAGCCCGAGAACATTCTCATTGACGATGAAGTCCCCAAGATTGCCGATTTTGGCTTGGTCGGCGGGCACCAGCTCGATAATATCACCCGCAGCTATCACATTATCGGAACATTTCCCTATATGCCTGAAGAGCAATTTCTTGATCTGGCGACAACAGATGCCAGAACAGATATCTATGCCCTGGGCAAAATCCTGTATGAAGCAATTGAAGGTAAGATGACTCAGGAGCGGAACAAACCTTTTGAAAACGTTTATTTGAGTTCCCCATCCAACAGGATACTCCAGCAACTGGACAAGGTCATTCGAAAGGCAACGTCCAAAGATCGAAATCAAAGAACATCTTCTATAAAGGTTTTCCGAAAAGAACTGGAGGATATCACCCAGGAATCCGCTTATGCTGATACCGTATCCAGGGCCAAAAAACACAAGAAACAAATCCTGCTCATCAGCGGAATCGGCACCGCTTTACTGCTTCTGCTCGGTGCGGTGTTTGGGGGGCACCTCATTACTATGGTTTCTGATCGGACCCAAGAAATAAAGAAAGGACAAGACGCTGTTTTTAAAAAAGATACATTCGACTTTGCTTTTGAAGCCGCAACTCCCACGCAATTCCCCGCCGCGGCCAGGGATGCACCGCGTCCGGAAACAATCCTGGGAAGCGACGGCATGACCCTGCGTCTCGTTCCCGGTGGCGGAGTCAAGGTTGCCATGGATCAGCCGGACAGGGGCCACCTTGAGCGGACTGAATCCGTCCCGCCTTTCTATATGGACGAAACCAAGATCACCAATCATCTTTACGTTGAATTCCTCCACAACGTCCAAGGCTGGGTCATCAGGGACAAGACTGTGCAGAAAAACGGACAGATCTGGCTCCTTCTGGGTGAAGTCCGGGAGGGCTACGAGCCCCTTGTCTACAAGGATGGAGAGATAAAAATCAAGCCGGGTGCAGCCTCAAACCCCGTTGTTCGGGTCACCCCGGCTGGAGCCATGGCCTATGCCAGATTTTACGGGCGGACATTGCCGAATATGGCTCAATGGCGGCGTGCATTTCAGGCTGGGATGAGCCCCTCCCCCTCGGAAGGTTCGGCTGAAGAAAATTCGGATTCGGGCATGATGATGCACCAAACAAGTCAAATTGAGGAACAAAAACTCACAGAGCCCCTGCGCATCAGAAATGTTTCCGCGTTTGAGAGCAACCAGATCGGCATTTTCGGGCTTGACCGCAACGTGAATGAATGGACCATCTACAGGCCTGCTACTCAACAGATCGAATTCCACATCCACGGGGGGCTCGGAGATCTTGGACGCGAGGGATCCTATTTGCAGCGTCAGCCGTGGGAAGCTTTTGCCAGGGTAGGCTTCAGGACCGTGCTCAACCTGCCGGCAAAGGAGAAATGAGATGCGATTATGGGGCGAGAACCTTTGGGCACGGTCCCACACCGGTCACAAGCGTGAGACCAATCAGGACCGCTATCTTGTCCGCGAGGTAAAAGATGGCCGGATAGTTCTGCTGGCGGTGGCCGACGGCATGGGAGGGGAGGCCGGAGGAGATATAGCCGCCCAGGTGGTCACTGATTTTCTGGATACAATTATGATAGGTCCCGGTGAATTTGAACGCGACCTGAACCAAATCTTTGCCGAGGCCAACGAGGAAATCAGGAAGAGGGCCAAGGAGTCACCCGAGCTTGAAGGTATGGGGACCACGACAACGGTAGTCCTTGTCAGCCAGGACACAGCATATTGGTCGCATGTGGGCGACAGCCGACTTTATCATTTTCACACCGGTTCTCTCAACCAGATTACCACCGACCATACCTTTATCCAGGAGTTGGTTGCAGACGGCACCATGAGCCAGGAAGAAGCAGACCGGCACCCCTTGCGGAACGTGCTTGATCAATGTGTGGGCTGCGGCAAGCTGGAGGTTGATAGCGGCAGGTTCAAGATCGTAGCCGGGGATAGGCTTCTGCTGTGCTCTGACGGTCTGATCAAGCATGTATCAGATGACTCCATCAAGACTGTCCTTGCACAAGGCAATGCCCGGCAAGCTGTTGAGAATTTGTTGGATCAGGCCCTTCATGCGGGGGGCAAAGACAATGTCACCATAGTGGTTATGGACATCCCATTCTGCTGACTTTTAACGTCAAAAAATTCTTGATTATAGTCGAGTCTAAGAGTCTATCGCAAAACCAATGGATTAATTTGAACTCTAAATGTATTATTTTGCTTATGAATAATTTAGTCTCAAGAGTTGAAAATTCTTTCAAATCGAAATTCTCGACCAAAATTCAAGACCTAACTTAGTCCAAATTTTGTCTAGACAACGGGGGAAAGTTTACCGTCTTTCTTGCGAGAATTACTTTTGATAAGTCTTGATAAGTCAAATGTTAGCTGCCTTGACAATTCAATCTTGCGGATACACTTTGCCTAAAGCCTGCAAGATCTTTTTGGTTTGCGCACCCGGAAGTGTTTACGCCTTGAGCTAAGCGGCCGGTTCATTGGTTTCTTGTTTAAATAGCGAGCGCTGCCCGCTTTAAAGGAAAATGGGCGAGGACATGGAAGAAAGACGCTATCAGGTAAAAGATATCATGTGCGCCGCCTGTGTCTCCCGGGTGGAGAAGGCGGTTTTTGCGCTGTTCGGCGTGCACAACGTCTCGGTCAATCTGGTGGACGGGACGATGATCGTGAACGTGGATTCGGATGTGCACTCCGATGCCATCCGGGTGGCGGTTAAAAAACGGCAATTATTAACCTGTATTTATGCTTTGTTTGTTACCTGGGTTTCTTTAAGATATCTCACAAACAGTCTCAGTCCGGGTCTCCCCGTGATTATTTGATCCACAGGCTTTATGTTGGAAATTTAGTATTGTTTTTGCGTCTGTTTTGGCTAGGAAATCTTCAATAATCCTGTTTTTAGCTAAAGCTGCTCATCAAGGAGAACTTACTCGAGTGCACATGACTTTAAGAGATAATATCATCTTCCAATACACGCTCATAAGCTTTGCCGTCATAATGGTTGTTTCTGCGATCCTTGCTTTGGTTATTTCCATGCAAACAAAAGAGCATCTTATTCAGATGCATATTTCCTATTTTCCTAAAATTGTTCGACAAAGCATAGAGGAACAGCAACCGGCAATTGAATTCCTCAAAAACAATGTACCTGCAGAACAGGGCATGCCTCCTCCAAAGGTCTTGGAAGATTTCATACAAGACCTGCTCAAATATGAATCTATATTCCGGATCAAATTGTGGGGTAAGAACTCTCGCGTCTTATGGGCTTATGATAAGGAACTTATCGGGAGGCAATTCCCTGAAAACCGTGAATATATACGGGCTATATCCGGAAAAGTGGCCTATCTGATGACTAAGCCGGAAAAAGAAGAGCAGCAAAACCTGGATACAAATAACAAACTGCTCGAAATCTACACTCCAATAAAGAGCAACGGGCAGATCATCGGTGTGGTTGAACTCTATCAAAAAGCAAACATCCTTTTTAGAGATATAGATAGACAAGTCAAAAACACTTGGTGGATCGTGATCCTTGGAGGGCTAGTCCTTTATTTGCTCTTTCTGACCATCTTTATATCATCGCAGAAAAAAGTCCGGGAGTCCAAGGACAAACTGATCAGTACCCGGGAGGGGATAATCTACGCTCTGGCTTATCAAGCCGGTTTGCGTGACTTTGAAACAGGCAGACACCTGGACAGAACTGCACAATTTGCAAGCACTTTAGCCAGAGAATTGAGAAAGAATCATGATCTAAAAAAATACATAAATGAACAGTACATTCATGACATCTTCCATGCCGCTCCTTTGCATGACATCGGAAAAGTGGGTATTCCGGATTCCATCCTGCTTAAAGAGGGGCCCTTGAGTTGTGATGAATGGTGCACAATGAAAAAGCATTGCGAATATGGGGCTGAAGTTCTGCAAAAGGCTTCAGAACGCCTGCCATTTAAATCTTTTTTGGATATCAGCATCAACCTGGCTGCCAGTCATCATGAATGGTGGGATGGAAGCGGATATCCTGCAGGACTTAGAGGTGAAGAAATTCCCCTTTCCGGGCGGATCATGGCTGTAGCTGATGTTTATGACGCCTTGCGTTCCAAGCGGCCTTATAAAGAGCCTTTTGATCACGAAAGGGCTGTTAACATTATAAAAGAAGACCGAGGAAGCCAATTTGACCCCAAAGTTGTGGATGCTTTTTTGCAAGTCGAAGATAAATTCCGGAAAATTTTTATAGATATTGCTGACAAGTGATTAAGGCTTTGATGGCGGCCCTTGGCAACTGCCCCATGTAAAGAAGATGAGTAAAAGCACAGGCCGTCCACGACCTGGATAGTACCGGACCAAAGAGTCCCGCATATCGGTAAGTAAGGTGAAACCTGCCTTGACAATTAAATCTTGCGGATACACTTTGCCTAAAAACTGCAAGATCTTTTTGGTTTCCGCACCCGGAGGGGTTGGCGCTTTGCGCTAAGCGGCCGGTTGACTTATTTCTTGTTTAAATAGCGAGCGCTGCCCGCTTTAAAGGAAAATGGGCGAGGACATGGAAGAAAGACGCTATCAGGTGAAAAATATCATGTGCGCCGCGTGCGTGTCGCGGGTGGAGAAGGCGGTTTCCGCGATTGCCGGCGTTCAGGGCGTTTCCGTCAACCTGGTGGACGGGACAATGACCGTGAGCGCGGATGAACAGGTGGACTTTGAGACCATCCGCGAGGCTGTAAAAAAGGCCGGGTATGAAATAGAAGAGGATTTCAGCCAGCAGGAAGTCGAGTTGGATGTACAGGGCATGACCTGCGCGGCTTGTTCGGCCCGGGTGGAAAAAGCATTGGGAAAAGTGCCGGGTGTTTTCCAGGCCGAGGTGAATTTGGCCGCGGAAAAAGCCCGTGTACAGTTCGATTCCGGCCGTGTACAGCCGCCCAACCTGGTGGAAGCTGTAAAAAGATCCGGGTATGATGCCTCTGTCGTCAAGGAAGAGCAGGAGGAGGATCGGGAAAGGCGGAAATCTAGGCAGCTGAAGCGGATGCGCGGGGAACTGATCGTTTCCCTGTGCTTTGCCGTGCCTTTGCTTATCGTTTCCATGGGCGAGATGGTCGGGCTGACTTTGCCGCAAATAATCCGGCCCGAGGCCAATCCTTTGAATTTCGCCCTGCTTCAGCTTTTTTTGACCCTGCCGGTCGTATATGCAGGCCGGGGCTTTTATCTGCGCGGAATCCCCAATCTCTTGCGTCTGGTCCCGAACATGGATTCTTTAATCGCCGTGGGCACCGGGGCGGCCCTGGTCTACAGCCTGTGGAACACCGGGGAGATTGTCCTGGGAATTAATCCAATTGCAAGGGCCGGGGACCTGTATTTCGAATCCGCCGCGGTTATCATTGCCCTGGTCTCCCTGGGCAAGTTCCTGGAGACTCGGGCCGGGGAAAGGTCCTCGCAGGCCATACGGGATCTTATGCAGCTTCGGCCGGATACGGCGGTCAAGATCGAGAACGGCGGGGAAAGGGAAGTCCCTCTGGATACCGTGGTGGAGGCGGATGTCCTTCTGGTTCGCCCCGGCGGACGCATACCTGTGGATGGGGTGGTCATAGACGGGGAGTCGGCGGTGGATGAATCCATGCTTACCGGAGAGAGCGTTCCCCGGAGCAGGCGGTCCGGGGACAAGGTTTTCGGCGGCACATTAAATACCCATGGCACGCTCAAAATAGAAGCGGAAAAGGTGGGGGGCAAGACCGCCCTGGCCCGTATAGTCCGGCTTATTGAACAGGCCCAGGGATCCAAGGCACCCATCGCCAATCTGGCGGACCGGGTCAGCCTGTATTTTGTCCCCGTGGTCATGGGAGTGGCGGTTGTCTCCGGCATGGCCTGGTTTCTGGGCGGGGCGGGCATGTCCTTTTCCCTGCGCATTTTCGTGGCCGTGATGGTTATTGCCTGTCCCTGCGCCCTCGGTCTGGCCACGCCCATAGCCATCATGGTCGCCACCGGGCGGGGAGCGCAACTGGGGATTTTGGTCAAGGGCGGGGAAATCCTGGAAAAGGCCAGGGAAGTGGAGACAGTCATTTTTGACAAGACTGGCACTCTGACCCGGGGAAAGCCGGAGCTGGTGGATATTGAGACCGCGCCCGGCCAGGATCGGGACCAGGTGTTTTCCCTTCTCTGGGGCATTGAGGGCATGTCCGAGCATCCGCTGGCCGAGGCCGTGGTCCGGGGGTTAAGGGAGCGCGGTGCGGATTATGTACCGGTGGAGGATTTTCGGGCCCTGCCCGGCAAGGGACTTAAAGCCCGTTCCGGTGAGGAGGAAATACTGGCCGGGAATCAGGAGTTTATGCGGGAAAATGGGGTGATCATCCCGGAAGAGCAGGAGAAGCTTGCCCTAGACTGGCAAAAACAGGGCCGGTCGGTCATGTTTATGTCTGTTTCCGGGGAATTGGTCTGTATCTTCAGCGTGGCCGATCCCCTGAAGGATGAGGCCTCGGAAGTTGTCCGGGAACTACAGCGCAAGGGGATAACAGTGGGCATGCTCACCGGGGATAACAGGACCACCGCGGAAGCGGTTGCCTCCGGGGCGGGCATTGATCAGATCCAATCCGGGGTCCTTCCCGAGCATAAGGCCAATGCTGTTGCCGATTTCCAGAAGGGTGGCCGCAGGGTGGCCATGGTCGGAGACGGTATCAACGACGCTCCAGCCCTGGCCACGGCTGATATCGGAATCGCCATGGGCACCGGGATAGACGTGGCTATAGAGGCCGGAGATCTCGTGCTTATGCACGGAAACTTGTCCGGAGTACTTACAGCCCTGGATCTGAGCCGGGCCACGGTACGCAACATAAAGCAGAATCTTTTCTGGGCATTTGTTTATAATTCCCTGGGTATTCCCGTGGCCGCCGGAGTGCTCAAGCTGTTCGGCGGGCCCACCCTGAATCCGATGATCGCCGGGGCGGCCATGGCCATGAGTTCGGTGTCCGTGGTATTTAATGCCCTGCGGCTTCGTTCTTTTAGTTGAAATGAAGGAAAAAAATATTTCGGGAGAGAATCGCGGGAAATCCTATTTGAGCAGGCTGTAGCGGCAGAAGGCGACGGCAGCTTCTGCATTTGGTACTTCATCGGGCCGTTGCAATAGCTTGTTTCTGAATATCCCGTTCACAAAGCAGCGCAGTACGGCCACAGTCTCCGCAAGTGGACAATCCCTGAATTCTCCGGACTCAACTCCTTCCTGCAGGATCTCTTCCAGGTAGCTGTCCAGAATTTTCCTTTGTTCTTCCAAAACCTCCCGGCAGACAGGATATCCCCGGAAAAGCATTGCCGGGCATACGGAAAGGACCAAATTGGTCTCGTGCGGGTAGTATTCGGGAATTTCCAGGTGTACCCGGATTAGCTCGGCGAGTTTTTCAAAACCGGTATTGGCCTTTTTAGACAGTCCATCAATCAGTTTGCGGTATTGGGTGAAAAAATCCCGGATGACAATGGAGAATATCTCCTCCTTACCCTGGAAGTGGTAATACAGGAGCGGCTCGGTTACCCCGGCTTCATTGGCGATCTGCAGGGTAGTTGTATCTTCGAATCCCTGCTGGGCAAAGAGCCTTGCCGCTGTGGAGAGTATGGTTTCTTTTTTGGTCTGGGCCATTTTGGTTTTCTGCCGCTGGCTATTCTACAAGAGCCGCGGCAAAGTCCTCTCCGTGGAAAGGACGCAGGTCCTCCATTTTTTCGCCCAGTCCGATATAGGTTATGGGCAGATTCTTTTCCATGGCTATAGCCACGACCACGCCGCCCTTGGCCGTCCCATCCAGCTTAGTCAGGACGATTTCATCGATAGTCAGGGATTTTGCGAATAGATCCGCCTGCGAAAGGGCGTTTTGCCCGGTGGTGGCATCCAGGACCAGCATTGTTTTGTGCGGAGCGCCAGGGTGTTTGTTGTTCAATACCCGCCTTACCTTTTTCAATTCCTCCATCAAGTCCACCTTGGTATGCAATCTGCCGGCAGTATCCACAAAGATGGTGTCATATCCCTCCTGGACAGCCTTATCCAGGGCTTCATAGGCCACTGAGGCGGGATCCGCACCGTGTTCCTTGCAGTGGAATTCGGCTCCCACCCGCTGGGACCATATCTGTAATTGCTCCACCGCGGCTGCGCGAAATGTATCCCCAGCAGCCACAAGAACTTTTTTCCCCTGCATTTGTGCCCTGTGTGCCAGCTTGGCTATGGTTGTGGTCTTTCCTACTCCGTTCACGCCCACCATGAGGATTACCTCGGGGGGAGAGGGAGCCGGTTTTCTGGGTGGAGAGGGAAATATATTTGCCAGTTCAAAACGCAAAAGCTCCTTGAACTCTTCAGTGCTTTCTATGTTCTCTCTCCGCACTTTGGGGCGCAGACGGTCCACAAGAGTCTGGGTGGCCTGATATCCCACATCGGCCATTATTAATATTTCCTCTAGCTCTTCCCAAAAGTCCTCATCGAATTCCCCGCTGGATTGGAGGAGATCGTCTATACGGCGGGAGAGCTGTTCCTTGGTTTTGTTTAGGCCGTCGGACAGTTTTAAAAAAAGCCGGCTTTGCTCATCCTCCTCGTCCTCCAGATCCAGGGCCAGAGCCAAACGGTACTGCAGTTCGGAGCGGAATTCATTTATATGTCCATAATCCATTTTCTCCAGCCAGTCAGAGAACTTAGAGATGAATTCGTCCGCCTCTTCCTTGGGGGCTTCCAGTACTTCGAAGAGAAATGAAAGGCGAACCCACAATGTTTCCCCTTTTTTTTCCACTCCCTGGAGTATCAAATCCAGCCAGGCACTCAGGTGGGGCTGCGCCTCCTGTAGGGCGGTGCGCAGCTGCTCCTGCCAGTTGTCTCCGAGTTCGGAGTAGGAAGTGTCTATAGTGGACGCGGAGGATTCGCTCTTAGCCAAAGGCGAGGCTGATTCCTGTCCTTCCGCATGGGGTTGCGAATCCTTTTCACTTCCCCATAATTTTTTTATCTTGCTGAAAAAACCCATTTATTCTCCTTGTTTGAATTGCCTTTCCGGACATAGGGAACAAAACTGGCTTTGCGACGAAGGGTATGGATTTTTAGAGTTATCCTTCGTCTAATCTTTACCAGCACTCAAAATTGGATTTTGAGTGCTGGAGCAAGAAAACTCGCGGCCCTGTCGTTAAAAGTATCCACAAGTATCAGGCGGATGAACTCCGCAGGTAATGTCGGGACTAAAACTTTCACTGCGGTTCCAAGTCCAGCAGGTATTTGTCCCAGATTATTTTTCCGCGGTTCTTTTTGTACTTGCGCAACAACACATAAACCGCACCTGCCCCCCCGTGCTTGGGAAGAGAGGTGCAAAAGGCCAGTACAACCCGTTTCAATGGATCCCGGGTAAGCCAGGACTGCAGTTCTTTCTTCAAAATGCCCATCTTTTGCGGGGAGCCTTTTCCCCGTCCGGGGATAATCAGAAGACAGCGGCTTCCGTTCAGGTAGTGGTCCCGTATAAAGGTGAGCAGGGAGAACTGGGCCTGATCGGCATTCATCCCATGCAAATCCAGATTGCCCTCGATGCTGAATTGGCCCTTTTTCAGGCGGTGGAATATTTTCGGATCAAGACCGTGGACATAGCCCTGAATATGTTCCTCGCTCAGGGAAAGGTCGAAGTTTATTTCCCCGTCCACTATCTTTTGCAGGGTGGCCACCGCATCTTCTTCGTTTTTTCTGGGACGTTCCTTGGGAGGGGGAGGAGGCGCGATCTCTCGTCCCTTCTTCTTAAGCGGCTTCACATCGGACATGGCAGAAAGGAATAGCGCCCTATCATCCTGGGGGCGCTCCGAAATATCCTCTTCTTTTGAATTATTAAGGACTCCGCTGTTCTTTTCCGGATGCTCCTGTCCATTATATCGGGTTTCCTGTTGTAAAGGGAGTTCTTTTAGTTTTTTGAACGGCTGATGCATGACTAAACCACATTAACGGAAATTAAGAAATTTTACTGAAGAATTTTAGAATTGTCGGTAAGTTACCGGCAGATAGTGTTTTTGTGGCAGTATGGATTAAT
>CAYNNQ010000024.1:0-41968 GCA_964398785.1 uncultured Desulfovibrionales bacterium
ATACGTTGCATGCTCAGGCAAAAATTCAGGCGAAGAGGCCTTTCAACTGTTATTTTGCGATAGCCGAAATCGGTTGCATGAAAAATTCTGGATTCTTCCGAATCCTCGAATTTACCGTACAGTTCGCCTATTTTGTCTATATCATTTTCACCCAGCATTCTCCGTTTGTTGCCCAGGGACTTGCGCATGGGCTGCCACCAGTCAGTGGAGTTTATTAATTGTACTTTCCCTTGTCTTTCCGGTTCCTTTTTGTTGGACAAAACCCAGATATAGGTCTGGATGCCGGTATTGTAAAAAAGATCAGTGGGCAGGGAAACTATCGCTTCCAGCAAGTCATTCTCCAGTATCCACCTGCGGATTTCGGATTCTCCCGACCCGGCTTCCCCGGTAAACAGCGGGGAGCCGTTCAAGACAATAGCAAATCGCGTCCCGTTTCTGTCCATTTTGGAGATTAGATGCAGCAAAAACAAAAGGCTTCCATCAGAGACCCTGGGCAATCCCGGTCCAAATCTGCCTGCATGTCCCTTTTCCTTGTGTTCCGCCTCGATAAAATCCCTTATTTTCTTCCAATCGTCACCAAAAGGCGGATTGGACAACATATAATCGAACTTCTCGCCCTTGAATCCGTCCTGGGTGAAGGAATTGCCGTAAACAATGTTGCTCACATCGTGTCCTTTTATGAGCATGTCCGCCTTGCAGATGGCGTAGGACTCGGAATTCAGTTCCTGGGCAAAGGGAACCAGTTTGGCCCTGGGATTCATTTGCAAAAGGTGATCTTCAGCCACAGACAACATCCCGCCGGTACCCGCTGCTGGATCGTAGATGCGGCGTACTGTTCCCGGTACGGACAAGGCGTCATCGTCTAGAGAGAAAATCAAATCCACCATCAGCTGGATAACTTCCCTGGGGGTAAAGTGATGGCCAGCAGTCTCATTCGATAATTCGGAAAATTTTCGGATCAATTCCTCGAAAATATTGCCCATATCCCGGTTGTCCACCACCCCGGGGTGCAGGTCCACTTCTGCGAAACGCCTGGTGACTGGATAAAGTAGCTCCCGGTCCTCCAATTGCTGGATATAGGTCTGAAATTCGAAATGATCGAATATATCCCTGGCGTTGGCACTGAACCCGGATAAATAGCTTTCCAGATTTATTTTGATATTGTTCGGATCATCCAGGAGCCTGGAAAAATTGAGACTGGAAGTATTATAGAACTGCCTGCCGGTAATGCTGGTCAAAAACGGACCGATCTTCTCAATGCCTTCCTTTTGCAAGCGTTCGTGTTCTTGTAGAACATGTTCCCTGGTAGGTTCGAGAATACAGTCCAGACGCCGCAGGACAGTGAAGGGAAGTACTATCCTCCCGTACATGGATTGCTTGTAGTCCCCGCGCAGTATATCCGCCACAGACCAGATAAATCCGGCCAGGTTATTTTCCGCCATTTTTTCTCCCCACTAAAAATCCCGTATGTTCTCAGATTGATCACAGAATATTATTAAATCTGCTTATACTCCGTATACTTGTAACTCTTTCCCCTTACCTTCTCTGCCGGATACTTCTTTTCATTATTTTCTATCTTTTCAAATGCCGCTTTTACCGGATCTATTCCCAGCCTATCCGAGAGCAGCAGGATATAGATGAGTACATCCGCAATCTCCTCAGAGGCGGACTCTGTCTGTTCACTGGATAATTGGTGGTCTTCGGTGGTCCACTGGAAGTGCTCGAGCAGTTCGGCTGCTTCCAGGGAAACGGAGAGGGCGAGGTTCTTGGCGGTGTGGAACTGGGCCCAGTCGCGCTCGTCGCGGAACTTTACAAGCCGATTCAAAAGTTCCTGCATTTTTTTGTCCATGCTGATTCCTTTATATTTTTTAAGTCATCTCAAGCTGTTAAAACAGGGAACATACCTATCAATCCCATTTTCAGGTCCTTTCCATATCCACACCCAGTCTTTTAAAAACAGGTTGCAAGAGCCTCTTCCCCACTTTTTCGTGCTCCTTGACTGCTTCCTGGAACCTGTACCAGTGGGTTTCCTCCTTTCTCAGCCCCTCTTTCCAGAAGTACTCGTCCTCAAACAGGGTGAATCTGGATTTCAGCCCCTGGTGCGAATCCTCCAGTCCGTGGACATCCGCATCAATGGCCGCATCGAACCACTCCCGGGCATTGAATTCCTCCAGGTTTATCTTCTCCCTAAAGCGTTTCAAACGTTCATCTCTGTGTCTAATCTCCCCTCCGGTGTATTTCTCGTTTCTGCCGAAGATGTAACTCAGCTCCTCTTTCAGCTTTTCCCACTGCCCGGAATAGTCCTCTTTGCCCTCGGCCCGGCGGGCGCTGCAGTATTTTTCGAACAAAGCGCGGGCTGCGGACAGGAAACGGTTGGTATTGTCGATCTCCGGTTCAATCAGCCTACTGTCCTGCCATTTGTGAGCGACCCAGTCCGGGTGGTGCTCCGCTTCCGCATGGCCAATGGCCGGCTTGATATCTATATCCAGGCTGTTAAAGCTGTCGTACCAGCCCACGAAATTCTGGTGGGCCCAAGTGTCCGCAAATGTATGACTGGCAATGCCGATCCTGTACGGACGGCTTTCGCCGGAAACCTTGAGGGCCTCGTCCAGGATTTCGCTGGCGTTATCACTGCCCGGCGTAGTGTTCAGGCGGTGCATTTTACCGTCCCTGCGCCAGGCTGTATCCGCCTTTGGATCGCCGGGCAGGAAATGAAAAAGGGGATAAATCCGCATTAGGTCATGCTTGGGTTTTAAGATGTCCATGGTCTGGCTGACTGAATTCTCGTAAATTCTGTCCGGGCTTTTTCTGTCCTGGATCTTCAGGGGGACGTTATTTTCATCCACGAACTGGGAGGCAGTGGCTATAATTTCCATCTCATCCTCCGGGAAACCTGCATACAAGGCGATAAGTCCGGTAGCATAGTAATGGAACTCCTCGTCCATGATTCTACCTCCTTTTTTTACGATCCCCTTCCCGGTGATATTAATGAGTGCCCGCACTGAGATTTGCATTTATGCCCCAACATGTAAATATTTGCATCATCTGTTGTGCGGTCCTTGCCTATCTAGTTCTTATCCGGAAATTCAAAAATTTCCGGGTTTAGAAATATTACGTTTCCAATTCGGAAAGGAGATTTTTTCCTATTTAACAAGGAAATTAAGTAATTATGAGCGAGCGTATCTTAATACCTGTTCGAATAATTACAAAATTGACGCCGTTAACATGGAAAAGGGCCATTTCCGGATGGAAACTATCAAAAACCATCGCATACGACCGGAGCAAGACAACTGAGCCACAGAAATTATTAGTTGGGAGCCGGGAAAATGCTTAGACAATCTATTTTGATTTCCCCTTGGATTTCCTTTTTTTCTTTTTTTGCCCCCTCTGGTTTACAGCGCAGTCCCCTCCCACCTTACCCTTGCCATCCTTTTTCCCCGCGGTATTCTTTTGGCTATTGCCCTTTTTCTTTTTGCTGCAGCCGACGTTTTGATCCTTTTTCGGCCTGTCTGCCGTTTCCTGTTTCTTCTTATCCGGCCTTACCAGACAACCGGAAGCAAAACCGATTAGGTCCTGTCTGCCGGCCTTAATCAGTGCCTCCCTGACCAAGGGGTTGTTTTCCGGGCGGTTGAACTGGAGGAGTGCTCTTTGCAGCGCACGCTCCTTGTGGCTTTTGGGCACGTAAACCCTCTCCCCGGTCCGGGGATCTATTTGGGTATAATACATACAGGTGGACAGGGTCCCGGGGGTGGGGTAGAAATCCTGCACCTGCTGAGGGACAAAGCGGATTTCCCTCAGGTATTCAGCCACTTTTACAGCATCGGAAATAGTCGCGCCGGGATGACTGGAAATAAAATACGGGACCAGATACTGCTGTTTTTTATAAATCCGGTTCAATTGATTGTATTTTTCCCGGAACTTGCGATACACGGAAAACTTGGGCTTGCCCATATACCCCAGTACCCGGTCAGACACGTGTTCGGGGGCCACCTTCAACTGCCCGCTTATATGGTGCTTAACCAGTTCATGAAAGAAGCTGTCGTCCCGATCAGCCAACAAATAGTCATAACGGATACCGGAGCGGACAAAGACCTTTTTCACTCCTTCCAGATTGCGCAACTTCCTTAACAGGGAAAGATAGTCGGCATGGTCCACCTGCATGGAGGGACAAAGGGAGGGAGTCATACAGGCCCTGCTTTGACATGCCCCGGATTTTAGCTGCCTTTTGCAGGCAGGACTGCGAAAATTGGCCGTGGGTCCGCCCACGTCATGGATATATCCTTTGAATTCCGGGTCATTTACAAAACCGCTGGCCTCTTTGAGTATTGATTCATGGCTCCTGGAACGAACTATCCTACCCTGATGAAAGGCCAGGGCACAAAAATGGCAGCCACCGAAACACCCACGGGAGCTTATAATGGAAAAACTCACCTCCTCTACCGCTGGTATCTTGCCCTTCTGATCATAATCCGGATGAGGGCTCCGGGTATAGGGCAATTCATGTACCCGATCCAGTTCAGCCCGGGGCAAAGGATGTTGCGGTATATTCTGCAAAACATAATAATCAAAATGCCTCTCCGCCAGTGGCTTGGAATTTATGGGATCGGTGTTTTGATTCTGAATATAGAAACTTTGCGCAAACACGGAAGGATCACTTTTTACCTGCTCGAAGCCGGGCAAAACAGATCCGTCAAAATCCCGCGGGAGTTCTTTCACCTTGACCACTGTACCTCGTACATCCGTCATCCCGGAGAGAGGCTCTCCTGCATCCATGCGGGCGGCTACTTCGATTATGGTTCTTTCCCCCATGCCATAGACCACCATGTCCGCCTTGGAATCCACCAGTATCGACCGACGCAATTTATTCGCCCAATAGTCGTAATGGTTCAACCTTCTAAGGGAAGCTTCCAGTCCTCCCAAAATTACCGGGACTTTTTTAAAGGCACTGCGTATAGTGCTAGTATAGACCAAAGTGGCTCTATCCGGCCGGGCTCCCCCCACGCCTCCGGGGCTGTACACATCTTTTTTTCTGAACTTGCGGTGTACGGTATAGTTGCTAACCATGGAATCAAGATTGCCGCCGGTTACAAGAAAGGCCAGCCTGGGCCTGCCAAAGACCCGGAAAGCTTCCCTGTCTGTATAGTCCGGCTGGGCAAGAACCGCCACACGATACCCCTCGGCCTCCAATACCCGGCCGATGACAGCGATCCCAAAGGAAGGATGGTCCACGTATGCGTCCCCGGTAACCAAAATAAAGTCGGGCCTGTCCCACCCCCGCTCTTTCATGTCTTCTTTTGTGGTCGGGAAAAAATCTTCCCTTTTCAGCCCGATCATGGAAAGCTCCTATAGCCACCTGTTATTCGCATTATTGTCCCTATTGCCATTCGAATCCATATCATTTCCTGTGGACTTTCTGCGCTTGATCCTTTTGCAGATTCCATTGCGGAGGCGCCTGCAAAAAATATATTTTGCAGGCAGTGTTAAGTTTTAGGTTGAAAGCTTTAATTAAAATCAAAGAGTTACAAAATTTAAGCTATGTGTCTAAATCCTTCATTCGATTTTTTGCAGATGCCTCATTGCGGATAATATCACCTTGAATTTCTGTCCAGAATCCGGGGACACCTATATACATTGATAAACTCAAACAGTTCCTGTAAGATTTTTGGCCATGCCCCGAAAAGCTGGGCCTGGAGAAAACTGTATACTTATATTGTTATGCCCCAAAAACATACGTTCATATTAACTATTCTCGCCTTGTCCCTTTTACTGCTGGCAAAGGCAGGGACAGCATCCGGCAACGAGACCGGAAAGCGATCCGAACCGGGACAGACCCAAAAACTCCAGCGCAAAGCTAACCTGGGTCTCACCCAGGAAGAACTCGCTTTTTTGCAAGAGCATCCGGTGATTCGGGTGGGCAACGAGGAGGGATGGGCCCCTTTCGACTTCAACAAGCACGGCAAGCCCAAGGGCTACGCCATAGACCACTTGAAGATCCTGGGGCGCAAGCTCGGCATCACCTTCAAATTCGTGAACGGCTACAGTTGGGCCGAGTTACTGGACCTGTTCAAGCAGGGCAAGATAGACCTACTCCCTTCCTTGTGGATTTCTGAAAGCCGCAAGGAATACATGCTCTTTACCGAGCCCTTTATCAAGCTGCCATATATTCTGGTCACCAAGCAGGACAACCGGGAAATTCAGGGTTTTTCCGACCTTAAAGGCCGGACGGTCGCCGTACCCAAAAGCTATAAACAGGAAGAAATCCTGAAAAAAGACTACCCCCAAATAGAACTGTATCAAGTTAAAGGGGCGCTGGAGGGGCTTAAGGCAGTTAATTACGGCAAGGCTGATGCCTTTATCGGCTACCGGGGGACAGTGGATTATCTTATCGCCACCAAATTCTTAACCGACCTGGAAATCAAGGGAGAGGTGGATGTCCCGGAACTCGGGCCGCAGGGGCTGTATATCGGGGTGCAAAAAGACATGCAGCTCTTGCGCAGTGCATTGCAAAAAGCCATGGATACGGTGAGCAACCAGCAAAAGGTGCGCTTGGCCCGCAAATGGATCACCTTGAACAAATCCCCAGCTCCCTCCCTTAATGAAAAAGAAAAGAAATTCTTAAGCAAGAATCAGGTCCTGCGAGTGGACAATCTACAGGGATGGCCTCCCTTTAACTTTCTGGAAAACGGTAAGCCCAAGGGATTTTGCATCGACTACATGCGGCTTTTGGCAGACAAGCTGGATGTGCGGCTTAAATTCGTTTCCGGACATTCCTGGGAAAGATACCTGGAGATGCTCAAAAAAGAAAAAATAGATGTACTCTGCGATGTGGTGGAAACCAAAAAACGGCGCAATTACATAGATTTCACCCGGCCCTACTTTGTTATTTTCAGCGGCATAGTGGTCAAAAAGGGAAAAGATCACCTGTCCGACCTAGCCTCGCTCGCCGGCAAGATGGTTGCCGTACCTGAAGACTTCTATCACGAGGAAATACTTAAAAGGGAATACCCGGCTATTGATGTAATAACCAAAAAAAACACCCTGGAATGCCTCAAAAGCGTCTCTTCCGGGGAAACTGCCGCGGCGCTGGCGGAAAAGCCGGTCTTCGATTATCTCATAAATAAACATTTCCTGCTGGACCTCAAAAGCGTACCCATCATGGAAAATGTCCATTTCGAGAACACTCCGGTTTCCATAGGAGTAAAAAAGGACAGGAACACGCTCCGGAGCATCCTGCAGAAAACCATGAACGTGGTCACTGAAGAAGAAATCAACAGCCTGAAGAAAAAATGGCTGGATTCAGATACTCCAGACATCGGGGCTACGGACATGACCTTTTCCGCTGAAGAAAGAGAATACCTGACTAAAACCAAAAAAGTACACATATGTGTCCACCCCTCCCGTATGCCTTTGGAAGGTATTGGCACTAACGGCGAATACTCCGGAATTTTTGCCGATATACTCTCTTTGATCCACGAACGTACGAGTATCGAGTTCAAGCCGGTCCCGGCCCGCAACCGAAAGAAATGTATACAAAAATCAGAGGCTGGAGACTGCGAGATGGTCTCCGCCCTTCACAAGAACCCGGAGACCACCGACAAGTTCTTGTTCACCAAGCCCTTTCTCAAATCCTCCCGGGTGATTATAGCCCCTGACAACACCCAGTACATACCCGGGATGGAATCCCTTTTGGACAAAAAAGTGGGAATTGTCCGGGGTGATCCGGTGGAAAAATATATTGAGAGCAACTACCCGGAAATCGAACTTACTTATGCCCAAGACACCGAAAAACTGCTGAAAAAAGTGGCCACCAAAGAAATGGATGTAGGGATCGCCGGGTTACAGATGGTCAGCTACAAAATACACGAAATTGGCTTGTATGATCTCAAGATAGCCGGCAAGACCCCGTTCAATAAATTCTTCCGCATGGGAGTAAGCAATGAAAACCCGCAGCTCCGGTCCATCCTGAACAAGGCCATCGACTCAGTTTCCTCCCAGGAAATCAACCGCATCGTGCAGAACTGGCTAAGCATCAAATACGAGCACGGATTCAATTATCGGATGTTATGGAAGATCGTGGGTGTGGCCGGGATCATTATCGGCGGCATCCTTTTGTGGAACCGCAAGCTCTCCAAACTGAACAGGAAGATCGCCGAGGCCCATGAGGATCTGGCCCGGAAAAACAAGGAACTGGAAAAGCTGTCCATAACAGATAAACTGACCGGGGTTTTCAACCGCCTGCGCCTGGAGGAGGTTTTGGAACAGGAATGCGATAGGAACCACCGCTATGAGAAGACCCTTTCCGTCATCCTGGCCGATATCGACGATTTCAAAGAAGTCAACGACCTACACGGTCATCAAAGAGGCGATGAAGTCCTGCGCGAGATAGCCAAGAATCTGTGTACCAATATCCGCAAGACAGATACAGCCGGACGCTGGGGCGGAGAGGAATTTTTGATTATCTGTCCGGAAACCAGCCGCGACGGGGCCTATACCTTGGCCCAGAAACTGCAGAAAAGAATTGAAAACCTGGAATTGGAAGACGCAAAGGGTGTCACCTGCAGTTTTGGAGTGGCGGAGATAAAGAAGAATGAAAGCGCGGAAAGCTTTCTGAGCCGGGTGGACAATCTTATGTACAAGGCCAAGGATGCAGGCAAAAACAAGGTCATCTGCGCCAACTAGTCCGGACCAAGCACCCACACCATACTACCGCATTCCACCTCGGCATTTTAATTAGTTCTTATCCGGGAATTCAAAAATTTCCGGGTTTAGAAATATCATGTTTCCAATTCGGAAATGAAATTTCTTCCTGTTTAACTAGGAAATTAAGTAATTATGAACGAACGTATCTTAATACGTGATCGAATAATTACGAAAATTGACGCTGTTAAAATGGAAAAGGGCCATTTCCGGAGGGAAACTAATTGGGACAAGACCCGCCAACAGGCCTTATCCCCTAGGGCCTATTACTCTATCTGTAAACTTTCTTCCCAGAACCGCACCGCGTGTGCAGACAACTTACATATGGCCCTTCCAGGAGAGGAATGGATTTTGAGCTTATGCCCGAAAGCCAAAGATATTTTCCCTGTACTTGACTGTACATGCAAAAATGGAATAGGGATTAATTACCAAATTTTCCAAAACATTCAGCAACCTAAACCGATATTGTTTCGAATACCGTAACGTTCCCACAAAAAAACGGCTCTTCGACACAGCGTGTTAATTTTTTATATTTTTTTCGCCTGATCTTTTTGGATGCTTTTAACGAGAGGCCCGGTGTTTGGCATCTAAAAAAATCTGGCGGAAAAAATCCATTTCAAATGTCGAGGAACCCAAAAAACACCAAGTATCAGCCGGGAATAACTCCACAAATCAATAACCCGCATTTCCCGAGAAAAAAACGAGGCGTCAAACTTGATTGAATCCCCGGACAATTCCAAAAAAAAACGCGTAGTCATAACCGGTATTGGGCTCATAACTCCCATGTGCATTGGCGCCGAATCCAGTTGGGAAGCTATGTGCGCAGGCCGTTCCGGCATTTCTCCCATAACCCGCTTTGACACTTCTGGCATGCGTACCGCCATTGCCGGTCAGGTGGAGGATTTCCAAATCGGTGACTTTGACGACCCCCGCTTTGAGAGACGATTCGACCGCTTCATCAATATGGCTATTGCTTGTTCCCATATGGCGGTCGAGGACGCCCGTCTGGAAATAAATGAATCCAACGCCCCGGCCGTGGGAGTAGTCATAGGCAACGCCCTCGGGGGCGTTTTGACCATGGAAAAGGAAATAGACTCTTTGGCCCAGGAAAAAGGCAAAAAAATCAGCCCCTTTTTTGTCCCCGGCACTTTGCCCAATATAGCCTCCTCCCTACCTGCGATCCGCCTCGGTGCCAAGGGTCCCAACCAAGCAGTAAACGCCGCTTGTGCCTCCGGGGCCGAGGCTGTTTGTCTCGGGTACAGGATGCTCAGAGAGGGTAGGGCGCAAGCGGTTATCGCCGGAGGGACCGAAGCCGGCATCTCCCCCCTTATGTTCCACGGCTACACCAGTATGAAGGCCACAAGCGCGCAAAACCAGGAGCCACAGACTGCGATGCGTCCTTTCGACAAGACCCGGGACGGATTTGTGCCCTCGGAGGGAGCCGGTATCCTCATACTGGAAACCCTACAGTCCGCACGCAGGCGAAATGCCCGTATATATTCGGAAATAGCCGGGTGCGCCTCCACCTGCGATGCCTACCATATAACCAATCCGGATCCATCTGCTGAAAGTCCCGTCCGCTGCATGCAAAACGCATTGGAGGAGGCGGGTATACAATCCCGAGAAATTGACTGCATAAACGCCCACGGTACCTCCACTGTAATGAACGACCTTGTGGAAACCCGAGCCATAATGCGGATATTCGGTACACCGGAGAACACCCCAGCCGTAACCGCGAACAAGTCCATGACCGGCCACATGATCGGGGCCAGCGGAGCAGTGGAAGCCGCCTTTTCCGCCCTTTCCATCCGGGATGGAGTAATCCCGCCCACGATTAATTACCGCACACCAGATCCGCAATGTCCTCTGGACTATGTCCCCAATTCGGCCCGTTCGACCCCGGTACGCGCTGTATTATCCAATGCCCTCGGCTTTGGCGGGGCCAATGTTTCTCTTGTCCTCAGGGAGCCGGATCCCGATCTGGACTGAAAAAGCCCCGCGGCCGGATAGTGCAGCCGCGGGGCAGTCCAATTCGGGATTTTTCCCCCAAAGACAACTACAAAGGCATCTGCAAAAAGTCGAATGAAGGAGTTAGACGCACAGCTTAAAGTTTGTAACTCTTTGATTTTAATTAAAACTTTCAACCTAAGACTTAACACTGCCTGCAAAATATATTTTTTGCAGGCGCATCACTACAGGGAACTTGCCAGAGCCGGTAAAACACAAACTAAATAAAGGAGGGGCAAAGATGGAAAAATTTGAGGACTTATTTAAGCGGAATTTCGTGTATTTAGACGCCTTCATGCGTAACGTGGAAAACAATCCAGACCGGCCGGCACTTACCTGCACCACAAGAGAGGAGCGCTGGACGTATGAGGAACTCAACCGGGAATGCAACCGGCTGGCAAACAGACTCCGGGAAAAGGGAGTGGAGCGGAATGATGTGGTCATGGCCTCCCTGTTCAACACCGCCGAATATGTCTTTTTCTGGATAGCCACCCAAAAGGCTGGAGCAATATTTTCCCCGATAAACTTCCGGTTGCCGGAAGGGGAGATAGCCATGCACATAGACGACAGCCAGCCGCGGATATATGTATACGACTGCGATCTAGCGGAAACAGCGGGAAAGGCCGTGCAAATGTCCAAAAGCAAGCCGGAGCTTTCCATCATGGCCGGGGAGGGGACCCCATTCCCGCAGTCCATTTCCTACCATGAACTTGTGCAGGGGGGGGCGACAGATGACTGCTACCCTTCGGACCCGGCGGAAATGGATGAGATTGTCCGCCTGTATACCTCCGGAACCACCGGAGAGCCCAAGGGGGTCCCCCTGAACAACATCAACAACCTTTTGCGCAGCTACGACGTACTCATGCATTTTCCCCTGGGCCCGCGGGACAAAACCCTGAACATGACCCCATGGTTCCATGCCGGTGGGTTGCATAGCGGCGGACCTTGCCCTACTCTGCACGCCGGAGGGGAGATCGTGGCCCTAAAAGCCTTCTCCCCGCGACAAGTACTGGATCTGGTGGAAAAATACGGCCTGACATTTCTCATTGGAGCTCCGCCGAACATGGAAATGCTCGCCGTGACTCAGGAAAAGCATCCCCGGAACGTAGATTCCCTCAAGGGACTGGTAAGCATGGGAGCGCCGCTGAACAAGGACGCCTGCCTAAAATACCACCGTGTGCTCACTCCGAATATATTCAACGGATACGGCACCACGGAAACATTCTGGAACACCTTCCTTCGCCCCTACGAGCTGCCGGACAAGGCGGGTACCTCCGGCAGGGCCTGTACCGATGACCGCGTACGGGTAGTCAAGATATACGAAAGCGGAGAGAAAGCAGAACCCGAAGAAATTGTCGCCCGGGACAACTCGGAGGAGGGAGAAGTGGTAATCCAGACCCTTAAGGCCCCGCATCGATATCACAACAAGCCGGAATACGACAAAAGCTACTACCGCGGATGGTATTACACCAAGGATGTGGCCACCTGGGACGAGGAAGGATTTATAACTATCTGTGGACGCCGGGATGAAATGGTCATTTCCCGGGGAGAGAATATCCATCCTCCGCAGGTGGAGGCGATTATAAACGAGCATCCCAAAGTGGATGAATCCATTGTTGTCGGGGTGCCGGATAAGGTGCGGGGGAAAGCCCTGGCCGCGTATGTGCGCAAAGAGGACGAGTCCCTGACCGGACACGAGTTGTATGAGTTCCTGAACGAGCATCCCAATCTGGCCAAGTTCAAACGTCCCCGCTTCCTGCGCTTTACCGAGGAACTGCCTTTCACCCCCACCGGGAAAAAACAGCACTACCTGGTAGAGGACAGAGCCCACAAGGAGCTGGAAGAAGAGAGCGACCTGCTCTTCTGGCCGGAGGAATAAAACTGTGGTATCCGGGAGGAGCTCTGAGTCAGGGCTTCTCCCGGATTTTTTCCCACTCTACATTCGAATATTGGCTCCCCGACAAAAAATAAGGTAGGCCAAAGACCTACCTTATTGAACTCGCGCAAAAGAATCCAGTGTCTTATTTATTTGCGGACCGCCTCTTCTCCCACAGTTTCATTTCCTGCATCTTCTTCCTACGCTCCCGGGAAAGGGACTTGCACACCAAAGACGCATTCTTCTTGAACCCCCATTTTTCCTTGTACTGTTCCGGGGTAAGATTATGCGTGGCCAGATGCTTCTTGGTTAGCACCTTAAACGACTTTCCGCATTCAAGGCAAACGATGCTTTTCTCTTTGATCGCCTTTTTGGGGTCTACCGGCGGTTCCTGCGGCGGGGCTTCCGGTGCACCGGTTCCGATCTTCTTCAGGTTTTCCGCCAGATTTTGGATCATGGAAATCATTTCTTCTTCCGTCATATACCTTACAGACGCTTGGGCCTTCACTACTTCCAAGGCTTCCGACAGATTATCTTCCATAACTAAATACCTCCTTAATATCCATTTTTATAGCCGACAGTTGGAAATATATGCCATTTCCATTGCTTATGCAAGAATAAATATCGATTTTGTATAATTACTATTTGTTTTTTACTGTTTCTTTCCTGCCAAAAACAATAATCTCAAAATATTTACTTCCGTAAAAAAACAATCATTGTATTGGCACCCCCAGTTGTTTTGGGATGCAACTTACATTCAACATTTTTGTTTTTATCAGTATTGTTTGGCTATGCAGAATACTCTCTCCAGCCTACATTAAATTCCATGAAAGACACAAAACTTGGATGGAAAATCAATATATCAAAAATATAGACACAACGTTCAGCCACCCTTCACCTTTACAGACGCGCCCGCAAAAAAATATATTTTTCAGATACTGCTGCTTTTTAAATAAAATCAGATAGTTAACAATCTTAGTTTGTACGTTCAACTCCAGCTCTCGGTTTTTTGCAGGGGCAACTATGCACCTTTTTGGGGAATATGTCTATCCAGGATATCCAAAAGCTCATGCTTGTCCACCGGTTTGGCTATATATTCGTCCATCCCGGCCTGCAAAAACTCCTCTCGGTTCCCTTGCATGGCATAAGCGGTCAAGGCAATAACAGGAATATTCGCATCCCCGGACTCCCCGGCCCGGATACGCCTAGTCGCCTCCACTCCGTCCATCTCCGGCATCTGGATATCCATAAGGACGCAACCGAAATTTTCCCGGGCAAGAAAGGAAAGGGCGTCTTTTCCGTCTTCAGCAAGGGTCACCGTGAATCCTTCCTTCTCCAGCAACCGCCGTATATGCAGTTGGGTAACCGCGTCGTCATCCACGAGGAGAACGGACGCTGTTTCCCCTTCTCCTTGAAACTCTCCGGTAGGTGCTGAATCCGGGATTTCGTGCACACCCTCCGGAAAAGTAAAGGGCAGGCTCACATAAACCGCGGTCCCTTCCCCTTCCCCGGTGGACACACAGAGAGTTCCTTTCATAAGCTCGACTACCCGCCTTACCAGAGGCAAACCAAGTCCGGCCCCTTCGTAGCGCCGTGTATAGGGAGAACGTAACTCACCGCCCTGGGCAAAAGGCTGAAAGGCCTTGTCTATCTTGTCTTTCGCAATTCCCGGCCCGCTGTCCTCCACTATAAACAGTACCTGGCAGGAATAGTTTTTTGTGAACGGCAGAAGAGATGCCCGGACCTCAATCTTTCCCTCCTGGGTATATTTGCAAGCATTTCCGGTCAGATTGAAAAGTATCTGGGTCAGCCTAGTGCTGTCTCCTAAAAGCCGGGAAGGGACTTCTTCATATGTATGGATATTAAGGGTATTGCTGTTTTCCCGGGAAACATGGAGAAAAATGTCTTCTATGGACTGCATGATTTCCAAAGGCTCGAATTCCTCTTCCCTTATCTCCATCTTGCCCGCCTCTATCTTGGACAGATCCAGAATATCGCTCAAAAGCCTGTTCAGACGGCGGGTGGATTTGTAGGCCATGTCCACATATTCACTCTGTTCAGTATCGAGCGCCGTGGCCTGCATAAGCTGAATCATGCCCATTATCCCATTCAAAGGGGTCCTTATCTCATGGCTCATATTGGCCAGAAACTCCGACTTGGCCCTGTTCGCCGCTTCGGCGGACTCCTTCGCCCTCACCAGCTCACGTTCCAGGGCCTTGCGGGGTTCCAGGTCGTCGATAACCCATATAACCCCTCGCTCCAGATCCGAAGGGTCCAAGGCCTTTCCGGAAAGGGAACACCAAATGGGAGCGCCATCCTTTTTTTTGAGCCTGTACTCCACCTGAATCTGCTCTCCCTGTGAAAGGGTAACATAATAATGCTGGCCGAAATAATAAAAGCTTTCCTCGCTTAGATGCAGATGGCGCATACTCATCCCAATCATCTCCTGCGGGGAACTATAACCCAGAATATCCGCCAGTCGCTGATTTCCGCGGGCAAAAACACGGCCTCCGCGCAAAAACATGATGCCCACCTGGGAATTGTTAAATATACCTTCCAATTCCTGCTTGGAGCGGGTCAGTTTTTCCTCGGCCCTTTTTCGGTCGGTGATATCCTGCAGGCTCTCTATCGCCCCTACAGCACTGCCGCCAGAATCGGTAAGAGGCGCGGCGCTGAAGTACAACCACTTGCCACCTCCATCCAGATGGGGGAAAAAATCCTCAACTTCAAATGCCCCGGCCACAACCGGAGACCTGCGCCACTTGCCCGAATAATACTCTTCTAATTTCCGCTCGGGTTGGGGATACATAACCAGATCGGCCAGCACTTCCCTTTTCTGCCTGTAGAATGCTTTCCACTGGTCTTTCGAGCCGCACATCATCTTTCCGCTGAGTCCGGTCAAATTCTCGCAGGCAAGGTTCCAATGGGTAATAGTGTGATTTCGATCGAGAACAAAGGAAGCTATGGTGTTCCCGTAAACGATCTGGAAAAGCTTGTTTTCGTTTTCCCGAAGGGCGTCCTCGACTTCCTTTCTTTCGGACACGTCCCTGATAACACCGATAAACCCTATAACTCCGCCAGATTGGTCCTTCATGTAATACACTCCGGTCTCTCCGGGAAAGATCTCGCCGTTCTTCTTCTTGTAATCCACGGTCATGAGAAAATAACGGTCACTATAGTATTCCCTTATTGAATCCCCGAGCTGGACAAACTGTTCCTTGTAAGCATATAAATAGACGGTTTTTTCCCCTTTTATCTCCTGCAGGGAATAGCCGAACAGGGATTCCAAGGCCGGATTGCAGTCGACTATATTTCTGTCTGTATCCACAATGAGAATAGCGTCCCGTATGCTGGCAAAAAGGCGTCTATACTTCTGTTCACTCTCCTTGAGGGCTTCTTCGGCTTGCTTACGGTCGGTCACGTCCCGGAGTATTTCAACTATATTTTCCACCTCACCCTGGGCGTTGAATACCGGAGTAGCCCGGCAGTTAAGATGCTTGCCCAGCTCCGGAAAATAGTTTTCGCACTCCATCGTTTTACCGGACTCCTGGGCCTGAATGCTGGCACAAGGCTGGCATTGGCCTTCTCTGCCAATCAGCTCATAACACCCTTTGCCCTTTACCTCGGATTCGCTCATGCCCAAAAGCTCATATCCGCTGCGGTTATAACGGAGCATAACCCTGTGCGGGTCCTGAATCCCGATTACGTCAGGGAGGCTGTCCAGCACAGTCTGTAAAAGATTGGCTTCCTTCCCGAGGGCCTTATTTTCCTTTTCAAGCTCCTCGACCCTTTTACGCAACTGTTCATAATCTGTATCCTGCGGCATAATACCCTGCACCTCACAATAAAGTAGCTGTTATTCAAACTAAATATATCTCAATTAAGCCTCCTCAGGCAAGGAAAAAATAAAAAACGCATTTGCCGATCGGGAAAAGCCTCCCCCGAATGGAGATATAATCCGTGTTGACACGGAATGTGAGGGTGAATAACTTGAACAATAAAATATACATTTCGGAGGAGCCTGCCCGGAGGGAATCAATTTTTGCCTGTGGCGAGAATCAACAACAAACTCAAGCAGGAACAAGGAGGCGAAAACTATGCGGATTAGCACTGAAGCCTTTTCCAACCAGGGAAACATACCGGTCAAATACTGCATGCCCGGTGCAGGAGGGGAGAATATTTCTTTTCCCGTGGAATGGTCGGATGTCCCGGAAAGCACGCAATCCTTTGCACTTTCCGTGCACGATCCCCATCCCATAGCCAACAACTGGATCCATTGGCTGACGGTGGATATACCTCCGCACGTCCGCTCCCTGCCGGAGAACTCCTCCGGACCAAACATGCCCGGGGGAGCGAGAGAACTGCAGAACTCTTTCGGCAAACCGGGCTACGGAGGCCCTCAGCCTCCCAAGGGAACCGGAGAACATCCTTACGTGGTCACTATTTATGCATTGGACGTAAAAAGCGTGGATGTGCCGGATAAATGCAGCTTGGAAGATTTTCAGCAAGCAATTGAAGGGCATGTATTGGAGTCCGCGGAGATCACCGGGCTGTTCGAGCAATAAATATTGTCAAAATAGAGGCATCTGCAAAAAGTCGAAGTCTGGACTTAAATGTCCGGTTGAATTATGTAGCCCTCTGATTTTAAGGGTATAAATAAGGTATAAAAAAAAGACTTAAAGCATTTGCCTTAAGCCTCTAAAATATCTGGTGGGCCATGGAGGGATCGAACCTCCAACCTTCGGATTAAGAGTCCGCTGCTCTGCCAGTTGAGCTAATGGCCCGTTTCTGTTACTAACTCTCTCCTGCGCAACGAGGATTGCCTTCTATGATTATCACCTTACGATGTCAAGAAAAAAATGACCAAATATCGGGCCATGTTAATAGATGTCCAATAAAATTGAGTACTTGATTTTTACTCTGATCACTGCATTTTTAATATTCACCCCTTATGCGAGTTCCGCAAACAATCAGGGATCTTCCGCTCCCCTAAAAATCAAAAAGGAATACGCCCGGCTCGGATCCGCAAAAGACAAGGCCCTGGGAATAATCTGGGTAACCCCGGAAAAAGGCTGGTACACCTATTCCCATAACCCCGGCTCTGCAGGGAAGCCGACCACTTTCAAAGCCGGGTGCGCGGGGGAGATGATCCATGTGGATTATGTTCCCGGTAAAGAAAGGCAATCAAATCTGATGCCGGGGAAAGAAATTTCTGCGTATCCAGGGGAATTCCCTATCTTCGTACATCTCCCATTGAACCGGAATTGTACCGAAGTCCAAGGGACCTTGAGTATGCTTTTATGTTCAAAGAAAAGATGCCGGCCAGTGGAAAAATCCATAACCCTCAGACTCCCTTCCATTGGCGGTTTACGTCTTGCCGAAGACAAGCCGTGGTGGAAACTCTGGAAAAAAGCACACAGTCCTGCCCCATCCGCAGAAAAGAAAACCATATCTCGAGACTCAGTTACGGAAGACAATACCGAGACTCTGTCGAATTATCCGAAGTTTAATCCCCGCGCCCATTCCCCGGACCTGGAGGTAAAAAATCTGGGCAAAGCCGTTTTGCTGGCCTTGTTAGCCGGATTAGTCCTCAACTTCATGCCCTGTGTCCTGCCAGTAATCAGCCTCAAGCTGCGGGGTATGATGCCCGGCTCCACAACAGCGGAAAGTTTTACAGCGCAAAAGAAACATTTCCGACATCACAATCTGTTTTTCGCCCTGGGCATGCTTTTCTATTTTTTCCTTCTGGCCGGGATTGTAACCTATACAGGAATGGCCTGGGGGGAGATGTTTCAAAAACCGGGGGCAGTAATCGCACTTTCCTGCGTGGTTTTTGCCTTGAGCCTCAGCCTTTTCGACGTTTACAATCTCCCGATAATCGACTTCAAGGCAACCAACAAAGCTTTTCACAACCCGACTTTGGAAGCCCTATTTACCGGGTTTCTGGCCACCCTCCTGGCGACGCCCTGCAGCGGTCCCTTTCTGGGAGGTGTATTGGCCTGGGCCCTAATCCAACCGCCGGCTACAATCGCTGCGGTCCTTTTGAGCATAGGCTTGGGCATGGCCTCTCCCTATCTGGCCATGAGCGTGTTCCCCGGCCTTGTCCGCTTTATGCCTCGACCCGGGAAATGGACCCGGCACCTGGAAAACGCTTTGGGCTTTCTTTTATTGGCTACAGCCATATATCTTCTGGGGCTGCTGCCGGGAAATCTGCTTATCTCCACTCTTGTTCTCTTTTTGAGTATCGGACTAGCCTCCTGGATATGGGGAATAGCTTCCGGCCCCGGAAGCACGAGGAGGCAAAGAAGCACGGCCGCGGCCCTGGGTGTTCTTGTCGTAACCGCAAGCGCGATTATACTTTTTGCCGGATCCGGCCCGGGAACAAAAAAAATATGGCAGGAATTCACTAAAAAAGATTTCTTGGCCCAACTGGGGGAAAGTACCGTGGTTGTCGACTTTACAGCCGAGTGGTGCCCGAACTGCAAGTATTTGGAAAAAACCGTACTCAAGGATAAAAACATCGCCCCGCTTCAGAAAAAGTACGGCATCAAATTTTTTAAGGTGGACCTGACCCGGGAAGACGCGGATGGAGAGGCCCTGCTAAAGGAGATGAACAGCCAAAGTATCCCCCTTCTGGCCATATTCCCAAAGCAAAACGCGCAAGAAGCGATAATCTTGCGGGATATATTCACGGAGGCCGAACTCAAGAACGCTTTGGATTCTGTCCTTGCTGGCAAGAGACATCTGCAAAAAGTCGAACACTGGAATTAAACGCACAGATTAAACTTTATAACCTTTTGATTTTACTTAAAAGTTTCAACTTAAAACTTAACACTGCCTGCAAAAATATATTTTTTGCAGGCGCCTCCGGCAAGGAGAATGCGGCTTTGGATTAGCCTGATCCCGCATAGACGGTTAGTCTATATTTGGCTAAATTTAAATCTACTCTAAAATTGTTCAGTAAATTTCAGTCTAAAACTAACGACTCAAAACCGTGGAGCAAACTATGACTAACACCGTTGCACCTGAAAAGCCGCTATTCATTATTAACGAAAAAGGGGGAAAAAAATCGGTAATACTACCAATTGGCAAGTATTACCAACTCATAGAAGAAATAAAAGACTTGGCTGTCGTTGCTGAAAGACGCTCCGAAGACTTAATTCCCCATGCGGATGTTGTTGCCGATTTGAAAAATGAAGTCTACTTATAATATTTTCTGGAAAACATCCGCGAGAAAAGAACTCAAGCGAATAGATAGATCGGATATTCCCAAAATTGTCTCGGCGGTGGAAAAACTTGCATAAGAGGCTTTCCCTGCCAATATAAAAAACTACTCAGGCACCAACCATACTTACAGATTCCGGATTGGGGATTACAGGGTGATTTATTCCATTTTCAAAGACATCCTGACCAATGAAATTATCAAAGTCGGCCACAGAAAGGATATCTACAATAATTTGAAACAATTAAAAAATCAATCCTAATAACAAGACAACCACGCATACGGCACCTACAAGAAAAAACCCGGAAAAATACATGAGCCTTATAAGCTCATTTTGCTCCTTTAATCCTGGACAAGTGGCCTGCCGATTGAAATACGGCTTATCCTTCATCTCTCCGAAATACCTTGCCGGACCACCGAGTCTGATCCCGAGTGCATGCGCGGCTGCGGCCATGCACCAGCCGGCGTTTGGGCTTTCCGCCCTGCCTGCATCCTTTGCTATTTTCCCCCAGATTACTCCTACGCTTCCGAGGGAAAATTTTCCCCCGGGCAACAATGCGGCACAAATTACAAACAAAAAAGCACTGATCCTGGCCGGAACCCAGGCCAGGATATCGTCCACCCTGGCCGCGACCTTTCCCAGCCTTTCGAAGTGCTCGTTCTTGTATCCCCACATAGAATCCGCGGTGCTGACCGCCTTGTATATCCACAATCCGGCCGGTCCCAAAAAGGAGAGATAAAACAGTGGCGCGCAAAAGGCGTCATTAAAATTTTCGGCAAGGGTCTCAGCAAGCGAGACATTTATCTCCTCTTTATCCATCTGCGACGTATCGCGGCTGACCAGCATGGTTAAAGCCCCCCCGGCTCCGGCTACGTCTCCTTTTTCCAGAAAACTAAGGACTTTTTTCCCTTCCCTTATAAGCCCTCCGAGGGCCAAACCGCTGTAAGCCAGGTACAGGCCGAAAAACCAGCCGATAAGGGGCAGGGAAACAAGACAGGTCACCGTAATCCAGACAAGTCCCAAAAGCAGCACAACTCCGGCCGCTCCGCAGTGCAGCGGATCAAAGTTCCAACATCCGCAGCGGCCCTCCCAAAAATCGTAATATGTGCCGAAAAACCGCACCGGATGTGGCCATCTCCGGGGATCGGCCAAGGCCAGATCGGCCAAGAAACCGGCCAGGATATAAAATATAATATCAAACATAAACCGGCACACAAAAAAGGGGCTGCGCGAAACAGCCCCGAATTGTTAGTAACATAATAAAAAAAACTACTCTTTGCGGTGTCTGAAAACAACCCGGTCTTCCGGCCGTCCAGATTGCATGTCCAGCATATGAGTGGAGCAGGATATACAGGGATCATAACCGCGGACAAGCATACTCAGCTTGAGTTCAATCTCCTCGGGGGGGCTGCCGGAAAGCTGCGGGGCCAGAGCATTGAAATCCTCCTGTATATTGGCATGATTCTGACTGGTGGGTATAACACAGTCCGCAGAGGCTATACGGCCGCTTTCATTGTATTCGTAAGAATGAAAAAGTATTCCCCGGGGCACTTCCACCGCGCCTATCCCTTTGCCGGGACGGGGCTTTATCTCCCGCAGGGGTTCCGGACGAATCCCCTTTTTCAAAAGCCGTTCTGTTATGTCCAGAGAATCCTCCAGGGAATGGACGCACTCCACAAGCTGGGCCAGAGAGTTGTAATACGGATTGGTGCACGGAGCCTTCATGCCCAGCTTTCGAGCCGCTTTCACCGCCCGGGAAGTCAAATGCTCGGAATTGAGATTGAAACGGGACAAGGCCCCGACCATATAGGACTCGCGAACGTTTTTGGCCCATTTGGCCGTGGATTGGGGGACACAGTATTCATTGGAAACCTGGTCATATAAAAGGGCCGGCCTGCGCTGGTCCAGATTACTCCCAAGCTCCCCGCGATACATGGCGTACTCCGTGGGGGAAACCAGAGCCACATATTCCGTGGGCCGGTCAAAATCGGGCAAATACTGCAAAAGGGAAGCAAAAAGGTCCACAAGCCTCTCTGCGCGCTGCAAACCCTCCCGAAGCTTGTTTTTCAATTCCAGCATCTCCTCCTGTGAGGGAACCTTTTCCATTCCCCCGGGGACAAGCCTCTGGGGATGGGTAGTCCGGCCGCAAACAAGCTCGCTGAACTCGTTGGCTATCCGACGGCACCCAATTACATCCAACAGCTCGTTCTTGTTCGACTCTGCCAGAGCCAGCACAGAGCCCACGCCCATAAGATCCGGGAGAACAAGATAGCCTATATGCAAAAGATGGCTTTGCAGGTTTTCCGCGTGCAGGGCCAGTTTACGCAACTGCAGCGTCTGTTCACTGGGTTCTATATGGAAAGCGTCCTCAGTAGCCTGAATAGAACATAGCTGATGGCCTATGGAGCAAATGCCGCAAATGCGGGAAACGATATGGTGTATATCCGTATACGGCCTGCCCTGGACCATGGCTTCAAAAAAGCGCGGGGCTTCCACCACTTCCCACTTGGCTTTATCCACTTCTCCCTTGGGGCCCAGCGTTACCTCGATGTTACCATGCCCCTCTACCCGGGTCAGATGGTTAACCTCGATTTTCTTCGGACCGGAGGAAGCCTTCTCCTGCGCCGCATCCTGCACCTTATTTTCTTTAGTGCCTTCCTCGGCGTTTTCCTTCTTTTTCTGCTTAGCCATAACTACTCCGAATTGAATATTATCGACCTTGATACTCTCAAAAAAATGCCGGGGGTTACAAGTCGGACCTGGCCAGGAAGTGCCCCTGATAAAGCCGGAGCTGATCCTGGGCCCGCAGCCAGGAAAAGCCATGCTCATCCATGACCTGACGGGCGGCATCCAAGTTGGCACCGGGAAGCAATCCCCGGCATCCCCAGCAAACACTGCCCTGGCTAACGCAGGTGGCCCCGCATCCGGCCCGGGTAATCATGCCCAGACAGAGCCGTCCCTGTTCCATGCGGCAAATATTCCCGGCTTTCTTGCACTCCACACAAACCGGATAGTCCGGAGGAGTATATATCTTGCCCAGCAAGAGTTCCTTCACCGCGCGGGCGAACTCGTTCTTGTCTATGGGACAACCGTGGATGTCCATATCCACCTGGACCACTGCGGAAAGAGGCCGGGCCGCATATGTCGAATACCATTTTGCCCGCGACCCGTAGACAATATTCCGGTACTCCGTTTCCTCCAAAAAATTCTTCAGGCAATTCACCCCCCCAATGGTGGCACATGCCCCCAAAGCAACCAGAATACGGGCATTGGACCGAATCGCCCGAAGCCGCTCCTCGTCCTGTGGACGGGTTATGGAGCCTTCGACAAAGGCTATGTCGTAATCTTCACTATGTCCTGTTTTCACTTCCCGGAAGCTGACAATGTCCAGGTGCGCGGCAATATCCAAAAGCCTTTCCTCCAGGTTGGCCACCTGGAGCTGGTCTCCTTCACACCCGGCAAAATCGAAAAACGCGACTTTGGGTTTATTGGCCATGATTACACTCCGCGATATTTTTTATTTATCAGATTGCTTCCGGCAGATTGGCAATCTCTGTATAACAAAAAACCGGCCCGTCCAGGCAGCAGTTCAGGCCGTTGATCTGGCAATGGCCGCATTTGCCCAGCCCGCATTTCATCTTTCTCTCCAGGGAAACATAAATCCGTTCATCTGAAATGCCCTGTTTACGGCATTCTTCAAGTACAAATCTGTACATCACGGGCGGGCCGACCATGGCTACATAGGTATCGTTGGGCTCTATCTCCAGACGGGGGATAAGCGTGGTTATCACTCCCGTATTGCCTGTCCAGGCTTCATCCGGCTCATCCACGGTTTCCTGGACCACTACATCGTCTCTCTTGGACAAATCTTCCAGCTGTCCCGTAAATATACGTTCCTGCGGGTTCCGAGTACCCACTAAAACGCTTATACGCCCGTATTCCTCGCGGTGGCGCAGCATATAGTGCAAAACGCTGCGTAGCGGTATATAGCCAAGTCCTCCGGCAACAAAAATCACATCCTGGCCCACAAACTTCTGCATGGGGAAATAAGAACCGTAAGGACCGCGCACGCCCACCTTGGACCCCACTTCCAACTCGTGCAAGGCCGAAGTCACTGAGCCCATCTTGCGCACCGCTATCTCAAAATGGTGCGATTCGCGCACCGGAGGGGAGCTTATGGAAAAAGGGGCCTCGCCCACGCCGTATATGGAAAGCTGAATGAATTGCCCCGGCCTGTGCGCCAAAGGCCAGCCGTTGTCCTGTGCGAATTCATAAAGAGTCACATAATCGGAAAGTTCCCTTTTACTGATCAATGTTGCAACTCTGGGGACATACGGGGAAAAATTAGATTTCATTTTTGCAAGCCTCCCACAATTCATTGAATACTGCCTTGGGATTGGCAATTCTCGCAGTGCAGGCCCGGACGCAACGGCCACATCCGACACATCCCAATTCGCCCAGCTTATCGAAGATATATTTACCCTTGCGCATGTATCTGTGCCTGTATCTCTCCCACGGCCTGTCCCGGAAATTAAAGCCCCCGGCTATACGGGCGAACCCTTCCAGCATACAGCCGTCCCAAGTCCGGTAACGTCTCCCTGTATGCAGTTGATCATCCACTTCTTCCTGGATATCGAAACAATAACAAGTGGGGCAGACAAGGTTACACGAACCGCAGGAGAGGCACTTTTTGGCCTTCTCCCGCCAAAGTGGGGATTCGTAGCTGGCCTCCATGACCTGGGGGACCTCCTGCCAGGGGAAGACTAAACCATTTTTGCCCGCCTCCCTCATAGTCCGGACATGCGCCCGCCGGGCCGCTTCCTTTTCCGCGGGGGAAGCCTGCTCAACCCTGCCGTTGGCATGCAGAAGCTCCTCTCCGTGAGCAGAACCCACCCGAACATAGAAAGCCCCCGGACTAATCTTGGTCCAAAACAGGTCGAACCCCCAATCCACGCTAGCGGCACCCACGGACCCCCAAAAGGCGGTTTCTGCTACCTGTAAAGGTTCCAGGCCCATAACCACGGTGTTGTCACGGCGCTTCCTGTAATTGACATCCATGCTCCCCATGTCCATAAGCTGATCCAGTTGATTGATAGCCTTTATGTCATAGGGATGGACCCCGTAAAGGATCTGTTTGGGGGCCTGGATAACAGACTGGGCGCTGTAATCCCGCAGATCGAATTGTATAAGATCTTCATACGGAGGAAGGAAAAAACGCTTGAGAGGAGTGTAGGCCATGTCGTAGTCCCATGCGATATCGGTCCCTTCGGTCCAGGGCCGGAACTCGTAAAAGCTGTCCTCAACTCTTTGCGGGACATAGAGATCGTATTTCTCCTTCCATTTCCCGAGCAGACCCTCCACCTGATCCAGATAAACAGTATAGGCATTCATGCACTTAACCTCACATAAAATGGCTTGTTTCGCCCGCAATCATTAACATACGAACAAAAGAATACTACCATAACAGTCCACCCCCATTGACCCCCCACGAGCGAAGCCCGCGGTTCATGCTCCCCCCCACCGAGTCCACGGATCCATATTTATAGGGTACAATTTTTCTTTTTTGACCGCATATACAAAAGCAAAGGTCAACCACGATAATAATTTCACATGCAAAAAAACCAAATCGTAGCCGCTAGAGGAGGCTGCCGGAATACTTGCCAAATTCCAGGAAGGCTATTATGCATGTTAGAGATCATTGCCCATTAACCATAACTACTAAAACAGCTATCCTTTTTAAATGCAAGCAATAATTCCCCTTTTGATTGTTATTTTTTTTGCCGGGTTCACTCAGGGACTCTCCGGATTCGGTTCAGTACTGGTTTCCCTACCGCTTTTAGCCATATTTCTGGACATAAAAACAGTCATTCCCCTGATGAGCCTGTTCGGTATTGTCATAAGCATCATCCTGCTCATGCAACTGTACAGGAGCCTTAGCATCAAAAGATTGGTGGTTATGCTCTTGGGAACTGTCCCCGGAATCCCTGCTGGAGTGCTTCTCCTGCAGAATGTCTCCGCTACCGTTTTGCAGCTGGTGCTGGGGGGTATACTTATTACCTTCGCGGGCTACGCCCTTTTCCTTAAACTGCCTCAATTGACTACAGGGAGGGTATCGGAATTAACATCCGGGTTCTTGGCCGGATGCCTGGGAGGAAGTATCGGGGCCAGTGGACCGCCGGTAATCATCTATACCGCTGTTCAGCCCTGGAGCAAAGACGAAATCAAATCCAGCCTGACCGGATATTTTCTTATTACCGGAATAGGCGTATCCATGACCCATGCAGCCGCCGGGATTATAACCCGGGAAGTCTTGATTTATTTTTTCGCCGGTCTTGCCTCCCTGGTTTTGGGGGTATTTGCCGGAACCCGGATGTATGGACGAATAAACGAAGCAACTTACAAAAAGGCAATCTGTGTACTGTTGCTAATTCTGGGAGTACTCATGCTGGCAAAGCCGGTATTTGCGTGACCCAATTTTTGGAAAAAAACGCCAAGGTCACCCATTCGCTGCTCGTTTGCAGTCTTAAACACCTTTTTTGGAAATCTCAAAGCAAAGAGAGTTCAATGATTATGGACAATGCTTCCCCAAAAGCGAGATGGAACGAACTTATCGCCACCGCCCGCAAGCTCATGGCTGAAACCCCCTGGGAAAGAATCCCCGTGGAGATGTTGTTCGGGGTTTATCACGAACCTACTGACCAAATATTATATTGTACTGCACTGGGAAACTTGGAAGATGTATACGGCTTATCCATCTATCCGGGAAAAAACGGACTATACTCCCACAACATGATGATCAAAGGCAAACTGGATTCAACCGAACCTCGTTATTACCTCCGGAGCTTGCTTGTTTCCTTTGAAAGCCAGTCATACCTGACAAACGAAGACAAAAAGATACTTAAAAAATCAAAGCAATCATTCCGCGGCACCCAGAGAAAACCGCAATTCCGGAGTTATATTCCCGGATATATGGAAGACCTCCCTGACCAGGAGGAAGGACATATGATGCTTACCGCCATGCAGGGGACCCTCAATTTGCTTGAGCAGCAGGCACATATTCGGGACGATGACTTTTTCTCTCAAACAAAAATCCCCATAGCTATTTTTGACTCCAAGGCAGGCAAATGGGCCATTCGATATCAAGCACCGGAGTCCGGGGCTCAAGTAAATTTTTGCCCGCCGCGACTAAACGAGCTGGAAATACAGTCTCTGCGCAAACAATCCATTCAAAAAGGGACATGGGAAGGTGGGGTCTTTTTTATGCCCAAACCTGTAGAGGAAAACCATAGACGGGCATACTTTCCCTGTCTCAGTATATGGGTGGAACAGAGCAGCGGCTACGTATTGAATTTTGATACTTCGTCCCCGGAGGATGCTCCCCGAAAGCTGGTTGAGACCTTTCTACAAGCAATAAAAAATAGTGAATGTATCCCGGAAAGAATCCACATAAGCCATGAAAATTACCTGGATATCCTGGACCCATTTGTCGAGACGCTCAAAATCCACCCGGATATCAAGGGGGTAATGCCTTCCCTGGATGATGCCATAACCGCCATGAACAGAACCCAGTTTCCAGAAGGCCCAGTTTCTCCCTTTCTTTTATCTTCTTCCCTTTCCGGAAAAGATGACGAAGAAAACAAGGGCAACTTCCCTTTCTCCAATCTGTTCAAGGATTTCCATGACTGGCTAGAAGAAAAGGGGTTAAAAGCGGAAACAGTGGAAAAGCATCTGAAAAATGCTTCTTTCTACCTTGTTACTTTTAACGCCAAACGCCCGGAAACAGACCTCTATAAAGCGGATATCGCTGATGTAGACGCCTTCTTCCGCGAGTGGGTCCCGGAATTCGCGACATCTATAAGTCCTTCCAGACTCAAGGAAATGATCACTTCCATCAATAAACTTTACCACTTCCTGGGGGAGACAGGATACATACCCCGAGAACAAACAAAGGTGCTTACGGGGCAAATATCAAAACGCAAACAAGGATGGATCGCCCAGCCTGATCTTTGATGTCCGTCTCCCCCTGAAGAACAGGATAATAGCCCCTTTTGCAGAAGAACCGGAATGAGATCTTTTTCAGTTTAGACGCAATGCGACAAGTCGAAGGCTGGAGTTAAATGCACGGATTAAAGCTTTCAACTCTTTGATTTTACTTAACACCTAAAACTTAAAAGCTGCTTGCAAAAAAATATTTTTTTCAGGCGCATGTGTTTAACGTGGGCATCACCAGCGGCTAAAGCGCAGCGTAAGCCGTCTGGTGCATGGACTGGTTCGAATCCCAACCTTCTCTCGCCAAGCCGCCAAGATCGCCAAGGAATCTCTCATTCGGGTAGGCCGTTGACTGTGTGCGTGCTGCCACGATTCATCATGTCCTCACCGAAGTTCAGAAGCAATCGTAGCGTCCACTATTTCTTTGCCTATGGTGTTCTTATCCATCTTTGCGATCTTTGCGCCTTTGCGAGAGCCACTTCTTTTGTCTTCGAACAAGGGAATTAAGTAATTTTGAACGAGCATATCTTAATACGTGATCGAATAATTACGAAAACCTCGCAATTAAAATGGAAAAAGGCCATTTTTGGATGGAAACTAGATCGTTCTTATCCGGAAATTCAAAAATTTCCGGGTTTAGAAATATCACGTTTCCAATTCGGAAATGAAATTTTTTCCTGTTTAACAAGGAAATTAAGTAATTTTGAGCGAGGGTATCTCAATACGTGATCGAATAATTACGAAAATTGACGCCGTTAAAATGGAAAAGGGCCATTTCCGGATGGAAACTAGATCATCACCGGATCGAATTTTTGCCCGGTAAGTGAAACACCTCCATCTTCGCGGATCAAAAAGGTATTTTCCACCCCGGCCATACCCACGCCAAAAAGGCCTATTTTGGGCTCCAAAGCCAAACAGGTATTTTTTTCCAGGGGGGTATTGAACTTCGCGGCCAGGACGGGCCACTCATCTATAGCCAGTCCTATGCCGTGTCCCACGAACTGCACTTTGTTCATGTTTAGTCCCATAAACCCCTCAGAAAACCCTTTTTCCTCCGCCCTGCTCACAGCCATTTCATACAGCCGGCTGGGAATTACACCAGGTTTTAGTTCCCCGGCCAACATTTCCTGTATCTCCCGGCAGCACTCCTGGGCCCGCTCGAATTCTCCGGGAGGGGACCAGCCGTCAGGACAGTACACCTGTGTCTTGTCCGTATGATAGCCCTCCAGGCAAAATCCAACATCAATTACCAGCGGTTCGTCTTCCTGCCAAACCTTGCCTGCATAGCCCATATGCGGAATAGCCGGGTGCTGTCCCCTAATACCTACAGGGCCGTTGAAGGTACTTGGATAATTGGCGCTGTCTCCGGCAGAAACATGGCCCAGAAAAATCTCCTCTCCGAAGTTTTGCATCCGCATATGTCCGTGGTGGCCCAACCGAAAAAAGACATCCCACAGAACAAGCGCTATCTCTCGTTCAGTCATTCCGGGGTGGATCAGCCGGGGCAATTCATCATGCAAAGCCTGGTGATGCCGTTCTCCGGCCAATTTGATCTTTTCCAGTTCCCATTCGGATTTTACCGCCCGGGTCGCTGCCAGGGCGTTTTCCGCAGAGACAAAACGGATGTCCCCCACCCTTTTCTGGAGCATCTCGGCCATGGACCAGGGTAAAGCGCTCTTTTCCGCGGCAATCTCCCCGGAAAACTGTAGACCGAAATCACTAAGGATCTTCGGCAGTTCCCGAAAAGAACGAAAGGCTACCTGATTGTCCAGTCCCGACTCCAAAGCGGCCCTTTCCAATCCCCGCCGGACCATGAGCACCGGCTTTTCCTCAATGGGGATATACAAGACTCCGTTTATCCAGCTGCCGGAGTAGTAGTACATGTTCATCCGGGAGAAGATAAGGGCACCGGAACATCCCGGATATTCCTTTTTCAGATTGTTCTGCAAACAGGCCACCCTGTCGGAAATCTCCTCTAAGGGCAAAGAATCCAAAGATTCAAGCATAGAGTATCCTCCTGATCTGTTTTCTGGATTCGTTTCCATCCTGGACATTCATGAATTTCCGGACTTGAACCAGACTTGCCCTGAATCGGAGGGCATGTCCAGACACTGCCCGAGGACACATTAACTCTCAAATAGCCACGTACTATTCCATATACTCATAGAGCATGTTCCTTCGGCAGGGAATAAACCCTGCTCCCTGTATAAGCCGGCGAATCTTTTCCTCTGGGAGACGAAAATGCACGCCGGCGGCAGCAACAACATTTTCTTCAAGCATGGTCGAGCCGAAATCATTCGCCCCCCAGTAAAGAGCCAACTGCCCGATCATTGGCCCCTGAGTCACCCAAGAGGACTGGATGTTCGGTATATTGTCCAAAAAAAGCCGGGACAGGGCCAGAAACTTCAGATACTCCGGTGAAGAGGCTTCCGTGACATCCAAACGGGTGCCACTAGGCTGAAAAGTCCAAGGGATAAAGGCAGTGAACCCCCCGGTCTCGTCCTGTAATGATCTTATCCGTTCCAGATGCTCGACTCGGTCTTCCATTGTTTCTATATGCCCGAACATCATGGTCGCTGTAGTCCTGAGCCCTGAAAGATGGGCCTGGCGCATAACTTCCAGCCAATCTCCAGCCGAACATTTGTTCGGAGAAATCCGGGAACGGATACGGTCCGTCAGGATCTCCGCACCTCCACCGGGGATAGAGTCCAGACCCGACTCCACCAGCCTCTCCAGCACGCCAGTATAATTCATTTTGTTATTTTCCGCGAGAAAAACTATCTCCGGCGGGGAAAAGCCGTGCACCCACACTGCAGGGTGTTTGTCCTTTATAAAGGTCAACAACCGGGAATAATAGTCCAGATCCAGATCCGGATTCATCCCACCCTGTAAAAGCACCTGATATCCGCCCAGGGCCTCGGTTTCTTCTATCTTCTTATCCAATTGGGAAAAACCCAGGACATATCCCTCACTGTGTCCCGGGGGGCGAAAAAAGGCGCAGAACTTGCATCCGGAGATACAAATATTGGTGTAATTTATATTACGGTCCACCACATAGGTTACCCGGCGGCCCGGATGTACATTCATACGCCTTGCATGGGCGAGTTTCCCCAGGGCATGCGGATCATTGTCTTGCCAGGCCTCCAGAGCCCGGCGCGGACTCATTCTTTCCAATTCGGGATAATAATCAACATGTTGCATTTAGTGCTTCCCGTTTTTAAAATTTTGCAAATACAAATTGAGCGTGCACAAAAAGGCAATGTCAGTAAAATTCCAGCCGAGGTCAAGACCGAATAGATATCCCGTATCCGTGGGCCTCGTTCGGTCCCCCTTGTCTGGAACATTTCCGTTCTGTATATGGTTACCTGGCGTTACCTAGTTTCCATCCGGAAATGGGATTTTTTCTTAACCCTTTTTGATGCTTTTAACTAGTTCTTATCCGGAAATTCAAAGATTTCCGGGTTTAGAAATATCACGTTTCCAATTCGGAAAGGAGATTTTTTCCTGTTTAACAAGGAAATTAAGTAATTTTGAGCGAGCGTATCTTAATACGTGATCGAATAATTACGAAAATTGACGTCGTAAAAATGGAAAAGGGCCATTTCCGGATGGAAACCAACTATAGGGGACAAAACACAAAAAATCCAACCCCTTTGTCTGAAGACCTCTATATATCCGCCAGGAGTCGGGAAAGCATTTAGTAGCAGGGGGAAACAAAACGGCGGCCGGAGATAATTTATTTTATACGGGAAGAGTTGACAGAAAGGGGATACTGGTTTCGACTACATAAAAACATATAATGCAAAAATCCTTTAAAACGGAGCAAACGGGAAAAAACGTAATATGTGTCTGGAAGAAGTGTTTGAGTGCCAAATGTGCGGTCACTGTTGCCAGGGATGCGGGGGAATTGTCATCAATTCCCCCGAACAGGAGAGGATTGCCTCTTTTTTGCATATATCCACTGCGGAACTCTTTTCCCAATATTTGGAAGCCAGAAACAGCAAGCCGTGCATAAAGACCTGCAAAGACGAATTCTGTATATTTTTCCATTCGGATAAGGGATGCGCGATTCATGCGGTAAAGCCGGATGTATGCCAGGCATGGCCTTTTTTCCGGGGCAACCTCATGGACAAGCTAAGCTTTGAGCTGGCCAAGGAATATTGCCCGGGAATAAAACCTGACAGCACCCATAAGGAATTTCTCCGACGCGGCGTTAACTACCTGAGTAAAAACGGATTGGCCGCCGACCCGGAGGAAGGGGCGCCTAATGCGCTTTGCGTCAAGGATCTCAAGCAATGGAAATAGCCGAGGCTTACAAAGTACTTCAGCTCTCCCCGCAGTCCGACCTGGAGGAAATAAAGAAAGCCTACCGCAAACTGGCTTTCCAATACCATCCGGATCTCAACCCGGATAAACCGGATGCGGCTACCCGCTTTCAGGAGATCAACCGGGCTTATGTCCTATTGAAACAGGGGCCAAAAGAAGACTCCGGGCAAAAAGGCAAAAAACGCCAGAAGTCTTCTGGGGGAGAAAAAGCAACGTACAGCGGAGCCCGGCAGCAGAACCGGGATACTTCCACGGGAAATTTTTTCCGGGGAGAACACAGGCAGCGTTTTCACCACCACCAAGAAGAAATCCTCCAAGATATCTTAAAAGACCCTTTTGCCAAGAAGGTCTTTGAGGACATCTTCGAGAAAGTCAAAAAGGAAAAAGGCCCGGCTACGCCAAGCACAGAGATCGTCCAGCCCAGAAAACGCTTCAGTCTTCAATGGGGAGAAAGGCGTTTGGAGCTGGATCTTACGCGTGGGGTGAGCGGGGGGATAAAAAAGTGGCTGGCTGCCCAACTCGATGACGAACAGACAGTGTATCTCGCCCCGAAAAAAATGCTTCCCGGCTCGACAATACATATTCAGATCGGACGCAAAATGGGCAAAAAATCACAGACAATCACCCTGACTTTGCCTTCGGACTATGTGGCTGGCCGTCCCATAAGACTAAAAAAACTGGGAAGGTCCTTCGGCCCATGGAAAGGGGACCTTTACCTGAGGCTTCTGGCCCGCTAACATGTCCGGGACGCCCATGCGCTTGAATAAATTCCTGGCCCGGGCGGGGGTCTGCTCCAGGCGCAAAGCGGAAGAGCTGATTGCCTCCGGGAAAGTGCGTGTATCCGGCCATACGGTTCAGGAAATGGGCTTCAAGCTGGACCCGGAAACAGCCCGGGTGGAGGTACACGGCATCGGAAGGGTAAAACTGGAATCCCAGTCCTTCCTATACCTGATTTTGAACAAACCGATCCGGGTACTAAGTACAGTCAGTGACCCGCGGCAGCGAAAAACAGTAATAGATTTCCTTCCCCAAAATCTGCGGGAAAAACGTCCCTATCCCGTGGGCAGGCTGGACTACTTCTCACAGGGACTGATCCTTCTCACCAACGATGGGGATCTGACCAACCAGCTTACACATCCCGGTTACGAACATACCAAAATTTACCATTTGCACATCCGGGAAAAAGCCCCGGCCAGGAAACTGGAAAAGATGCGCTCCGGCATGACGCTGCGCGAAGGTGAAAAACTGGCTCCGGCGCAGATCAGGGTCCTCTCCACCAAGGAAAAAGGGATATGGCTTGAGATGACTCTGACCCAGGGGGTAAACAGGCAGATACGCAGAATGTGCCGGGATTTGGGGCTAACTATACTCAAGCTGGAACGTATTGCCCACGCGGGGGTCTCGCTGGGAAATCTGCCGGAAGGTAAATGGCGTCACCTTTCCCCGGAAGAGATATCCAGATTGAAGAAGAATTCCCCCAACCAGGACTAAAAAATAATTTTCCCACTCCAGTAACCACCCCGGAAGCACGGGTGCATTTTAGCGCCCGCAAAGGCTTATCTCCCCCATTTTTTCCATCAATCCAAAGCGAAAAAATGGGATACTAGAAGTTTTTTACTATAACCTGTTCCTTGTTTAAAGGGCACCAGTGAGGCATTTTTTCTTCAGTAACCTCCCTGTGACAGGGGCTGCTCAGGTTGCAGTATCTCTTTTCCTTGCATTTTGTACAAAACGGACATTTTTCGCATTCCTTGACGACCACTACCATTATTCACTCCATTTCGGGCTTGGCATTGGTACCGGCGTTGTCCCGCATCTCCACCCCCGGAGGTGGCTCAAAGTTAAACCGGGAATCGGGAATTCGGGCATTGATGCTTATTCCGGAAAGACGCAGTTCGTTCCCGTTGCCCCAGTAATCCACCACAAGTACCCTTTTTGCCAGCCAATCCTCTTCATCCACCCACAGGTAGGCCAACACCAGATTGCTCTCCGGCTCATAAGGAACAAGCTTAAGCTTCAGCAATCCGTGTTCCCGGCCCTGCCTCTTCACCTGGAAATCCTCCTGGAGTTTCGCCTTGCCGGAAATGAACCGGAGCACCGTCTTCGAGGAAATCATTTGGCTAACGGAGTACTTGTACACAGTGTCTTCCGCGGGGAAATAATCCCACACGGCATCCTTGCCCACCACCAGTATTTCCTTTTCCGGGGATTCAGTAACCCAGCGGATCAACTGGGGCTGGCGGAAATAGATTTTTCCCTCCCTTTTTTCCTTCTGCCCGGTCGCCGCATTGGTAACTATCTGTTTTACATCCGCCTTTAAGGAATTCAAAGATTCATATTTATCCTGCACCTTGTCCGCTACCTCCCCGCCTTGGGCAAGCGGGGCGGACACTAAGCAAAAAACCATGAAAAACAGCAACTTTTTATACATAGGCTTCCGTACTCCTTGAATCAAAAAGTATTCCAGAAGCATGGGCATGTCAAACCTGTATTTAACTCATTTCCGAATTGGAAACGTGATATTTCTAAACCCGGAAATTTTTGAATTTCCGGATAAGAACTAACTCCCTTCTTCTGACGCGCCCCGACATTGACTACCACCCCAAATTGGGGCATCATTTAAATAAATGATTTGAAAATCCCACAAAAAAACAAGGTGTTCGCTTATGGGAATAGGGAATATATCGGTCAAGAACAAAGTGATGCTTGTAAGCGGGGGCATGCTACTTCTGGTTATTTTCGGATTCACCGCCTATATGTACAACAGCATGCGCAATGATTTTTATCAGGCCCAGAAAACGGAGATGGCTGCCCGCAAGGATCTAGTGCAGAACGCTATAGCCTCAGCCGGGCGCAGGGCCCATTCCCTGGCTCAGTGGGTAGCCCACCAGCCCGAGGTAAAAAAGGCCTTTGCCCAGCGGGACCGGGAAAAACTACGGCAAATGCTCTTACCCATTTATGAACAAACCAAGAAAAAAATCAACATAAACAAATTCCAGTTCCATATACCTCCGGCAACCTCCTTTCTTCGCCTGCACAAGCCGGAAAAATTCGGGGACGATCTCTCCAAGATCCGGAAAACGATAGTGGCAACAAACAAGGCCCAGGAGCCCGTACTCGGCTTGGACCGCGGCAAGTTCGGATTTGGTATCCGCGGAGTTGTTCCTGTTTACAAAGACAATGACCATATAGGCAGTGTTGAGTTTGGCGTGGCCCTGAACGACTCTTTTCTTGATTCCCTGAAAAAAGAGTTCGGATTTTCCAGTGCATTGGCCATTCGTAAAGACAATGGAGACTTGGCTGTACAAGCAAGCACAGTTTCCCAAAATCCACTTGAAAACCATAGTCAGGCAGTTGAGAAAATATTCAACACCGGGACCCCTTATCTGCTTTACAGCAAGAAGAAGGACCGCAATCTTGCCTATTATTTCGCTCCGGTACACGACTATGCCGGCAAAACAGTAGCCGCACTTATCCTTCCCGAAGACATCACCCAAGGGCTACAGGCCATCAACTCCAAACTGTATACACTCATCGGGATCGGTGTGCTTGCAGCACTACTTTTGTCTCTACTCCTTTTCTGGCTTCTGCAGCGCACCGTAAGCAAACCGCTGGCGAGCGCCATGGACTTTGCCCATAAAATGGCCGGAGGGGATATTACCGGCAGACTGGAGATCAACACCGAGGATGAGATAGGTAAGCTCGCCCGTTCCCTTAACACCATAGGTGACAGCTGGAAAAGAACCATCATCGACTCCAACAACGGAGCGGAAACCCTGGACACCTTCTCCGGAGAGATGAACGAAGTCTCCCGCAACCTTTCCTCAGGCGCGGACAGCACTTCCGAAAAATCCAGTACCGTGGCTTCTGCAGCGGAGGAGATGAGCACCAATATGAACTCCGTGGCTTCGGCCATGGAACAAACATCAACAAACGTGAACAACTTGGCTTCAAGTGCTGAGGAAATGAGCTCAACTATCAGCGATATAGCGGGAAATGCGGAAAACACCCGGGAGATCACCAAAAAAGCGGTGGATGAAGCCCGGAAAAGTTCACAGAACATCACGGAACTAAATCAGGCCGCCCAGGAAATAGACAAAGTATCGGACAGTATTGCCGCCATATCCTCCCAAACCGATCTCCTTGCCCTGAATGCAACCATAGAAGCGGCCCGTGCCGGAGAAGCCGGCAAGGGATTCGCAGTGGTTGCCGGGGAAATCAAGGAACTGGCCCGACAGAGCGCAGAGGCAACGGAAGACATAGCCAAAAAGGTAAAGGGGATTCAGGATGTCACTCAGAGCGCGGCACGGGACATTGAAAACGTAGCGGGCATAATAGATGATGTAGATAAGTATGTGGAATCCATAGCTACATCTGTGGAACAGCAAAGTACGGCTACCCAGGAAATCGCGGACAATGTTTCCCAGTCTTCTGCCGGAGTGCAGGAAGTAAACGAGAATGTAAACCAGAGTACAACAGCCGCAACGCAGATTGCCGAGGATATTGCCCAGGTTAACACCGAGGCAAAAGAAATCTCCGCGCTAAGCACCCAAATCGACGCCACCTCCAAGGAGCTGGGTCACATAGCCGGAAAGCTGCGCAGCATGCTCCAAGGTTTCAACGTGGGCAATCCCCTTTTCCAGATGGGGAAAGTCAAAAGCGCGCACATGAAATGGCGTACCAGGCTGGAGAGCTTGGTCCACGGGGATATAAGCCTTGATCCGGAGGCAATATCCTCCTATCATGAATGCGATTTCGGAAAATGGTACTATAGCGATTCCGCGCAGCAGAACCTGGGGGATCTGGATATCTTTAAGCAGCTCGGGACTTACCATGCCAACCTGCATGATGTAGCCCGCCAGATAGCGGAAAAGGTCCAAAAGGGACAAATGGGCAAGGCCCGGGAATTGCTGAAAGAACTGGAGGAAATCCGTCAGAAGATGTTCGAGGCCCTGGATGAGCTATATCATTACAGTTTTACCGACTAGAAACTACTCTTCCTCGTAGGAAAGGTTCAAAGCACCGCTTTAGACTGAAAAATTCATAACTAGTTCTTATCCGGAAATCAAAAAGGGGTTCTCGACGTTTGGTATAGATTTTCTTCGCCAGAGAACCATAAAATTTTGTCCTAAAAAAAGCCCCGGGGCGTAACCCGGGGCTTTTTAATATTCCCAGACTAGGGGGAACTAGGCAAAGGCCTTCTCAAAATTGGGAACGACCTGCTTTTTACGGCTCATTACGCCATCCAGCCATGCTTTTCCGCCTTCTGGCTTCACCCCAAAAGCCTTTTCCACCACGGAATCGTCATCGGAAACTATGAGCAGTTCCGTGCCTTCCTTCATAATGTCGGTCAGCATAAGGAAGACGGAATGGTTGCCTTTTTCATCCTTGAGCTTCTTGATATCCTCTTCCAAGTCGCCCTTGACCGGATCGACAATGGACAAATCCACGACTTCCAGCTGGCCAATGCCCACTTTGTTCCCGCTCATATCGAAATCCTTGTAATCGCGCATGACCAGTTCCCGGGCCGGAGTACCCTCCACGGCGGACTTGACCTTGAACATCTCCATCCCCAGACTGGTCAAATCATCCACGCCGGCGATCTTGGCCAGTTCATTGGCGGCTTCCTTGTCCTTTTCCGTGCATGTGGCGGACTTGAAGATCACTGTATCGGACAATATAGCGCAGACCATGATTCCGGCAATATCCTTGGGAATCTCCACCCCATAGTACTCATACATGGCCTTGATAACCGTGCAGGAACAACCAACCGGCCAAATCCAGCACTCCAGGGGATTAGGGGTGGTTACATCGCCCAATTTGTGGTGATCGACAATGCCCAACACTTCGGCCTGGTCCAGATCATCCAGGCACTGGGAACGGTCGGAATGGTCCACCAAGAAAACCTCTTTCCCTGCGCCGGAATTTATTCCTTCCGGATAGGCAACACCGAACTTATCCAAGACGAACTTGGATTCAGGGTTGATTTCTCCCTGCATGGCAGGCTTGGCCTCCACGCCGGCCTTGCTCTTAAGGTCAGCCACGGCAATGGCCGCGCATACGGAATCCGTATCCGGATTTTTGTGTCCAAAGACAATAGCAGACATACTAATACCTCCTCAAAATAATTTTTCAAAAATTCAGTCTATCGAAACAAGCTTGTTATAAATAGCACAAAGTTTCCCCCCTGCCAAGAGGCAAATTTTAGGGGATGAATTCGCGCCTCTGCCCGGGACAATCCCGGACAATTCCCCTATTATGGCGCAACTACAAAAAGTCGAAGGGTGGAGTTAAATGCATAGATTATTTGCTGCAAACCTCTGATTTTACAAAACAACTTAAAACTGCCTGCAAAAACATATTTTGCAGGCGCATCTATTATTGACTCTTAAAAAGGCTTTTCAGCTTCTTTCCTTTATCCTGCAACTCCTTTTTAATCTCTTCAGTATTTTTGCCCAATTTTTTCTCGAGCTCCTTTTCCAGCTCGCCGCTATTTTCCTGCAGCTCTTTCTTGATCCTGGATAAAGTTTTCGAATCTGGGTTGAGAAACTTCTTAAGTGCCATCTCGTCCACCTCCTTCATTAAAGCCTGCATGATCCTTTCTGCGACCCTGGCTGGAGAAACCCCGTTATCGGCTGTGCCTATATCCTCAATCCTTATATCCGGAAGTCCCACAGTACTCATCTCGCGTGCCAGACGCACATTCACTCTGCCCTGCAGCAGACTCAGTCTTTTTATCTCCAATTCAACTCCGTTACTTTGGGATTTTCCGGAGTTTGCCGATTTATTCTTCCCCTTTATATTATCCAAAAGAATCTGGAGATTGTTTTCTGAACCTTTTTGCTCCAAAAACAAACTGGGACTGTGCACAGTCAGGCTATTGATGATTACATGGCCGGAAAGGACCGATGCAGGGTCCATATCAATATCCACAGTTTCCAGGGTGAGCGCATTTTCCTCCTGGAATCCTTTGGGATTGGCCACAGCCAAATCCTTCAATGATCCGCGCCCGTCGAACAGGGATAAGTCCGCTCCCCCGACAAACACCTCTGTCCTGGACGCTTTGGAACCATAGGTCTCCACCCCTTTTACCAGCAGAGATTCAACCAAGCCTCCCAAAAAAAGATATACCAAGGCAATAGCGAGAGCAAGAATAAACAAAGTCCACAAGATCTTTTTCATAAGCTCCGACCTGAGTCTTTTTAGTCAACGAAAATAATGCCGGGAATCCAAATTGCCCATATGAAACATCTGTGTTAGAGGTTTCTGGCACATCGACACAGCGTGTGGACTTTTTATATTTTCTCCTTTTGATCTTTTTGGATGCTTTTAACAAGAGACCCGCGCGTTTTCTTGGCTCCCGCGCCCAAATAGGGATTTGGGTGCGGGAAGGGGGCAAACATCCCCCTTTGGCCGGGCCTGGAAAACACCGGGCCGCTAGTTTGGCATAAAAAAAGACCAGGCGGGGAAAAGCCACATCAAATGTCGAGGACCCATATTTTTTTTTCAACCACAATCAGTAGAGAGAATGGATGAAAGAAATCCACTACCAGATAGCCGGCTTGGCCGGTTTTATTATTTCCGGACTGTTTTTCATTGTCTCCGGAATAAAAGACAAGGACGTGCCCACTATCCTTGGAAGCGTGGCTTGGATAGCGGCCTGCATCGTCTGGCTCATCCCCCTTTTGCGCCGCTAAACATCTCCGACTCTCGGACACACCGTGTGAATTTTATATTTTCCCCTCCTAATCTTTTCAGACGCCTTTAACTGATTTTACCCGGAAAAGCTAAATTTTCCGCTCAAAGTTTAATCAGCCACAAGCTTACCAAAAAAGAAAACAAAAATTTAACCGGAGTGCAACAATCCCGGCACAGAGGTATGGCACAAGGTTAATTAGTTCTTATACGGGAATGAGGCAACCGCAAAAAGTCGGATGCTGGACTCAACCGCACAGATAAAACATTGCAACTATATGATTTCACTTAAAACTTAACACTGCCTGCAAAAATATATTTTTTGCAGGCGCTTCGGGAATTTAAAAAGTTTGGATCTAGGACACAGCGTATGGAACCAAAAATTCCCGGATTTGGAAATAACAAGTTTTGGGTTCGGAAATGATTCTTTCCTGTCTAACAAGGAAATTAATTAAGAGCTAGCGTATCTTAAACGTGCTCGAATAATTACAAAAATTGACGCGGTTAAAATGGAAAAGGGCCATTTCCGGACGGAAACCAACTAAAGCAAAGGAGGGAAATATGCTTAAAAGGATGCTGGACAACTATTTCGCGGAAATCCTTTATTCCTTGTTGGGAAGTACGGTCCTGACCCTCTACACTTGGTTTATCTGCCTCAGCCAGATAAGTGTCTAAGACTATTAATCTGCCCGTTTATTCGGGCCCAAATAATTCCTAGGCATTCGTAGAAAAAGCGGCGGCTATTTTCCAGAGCGGTGGCGGAGGGGAAATAGTCCCAAGGGGCATAGTTACTCCGGGCCCGGAAATCCGTACTGGAGGGGAGAGGATTCATCCCCTTTGCCCTGAACAAAGCCACTGCCCGAGGCATATGCGAGGCCGAGGTTACTAAAACGAATTTGTGCCCCTGCAGGAGGGAACGCAAATGGCGGACATGGTCCTGTGTATCCATGGACTCTTCTTCCACAACCATGCCCCGTTTCTCAGCCCCTAACTGAATTGCCACGGAAGCCATAACCCGGGCGTTGCTCCGGGGGTCATCCACACTCCCTCCGGTAAATACCAGGCGGGCCCGGGGAGCGAGATCTTTGATACGCAGCCCCTCCAGAACGCGCTGCACAGTGGAGGAAGAAGCCCAGGAGTTCGGTGGATAACCCTGCACGGATTCGTGGCCCGCACCCAGGACCACTATAAAACGCAGATCCCGGGGTATCTGATCCGCGATTAGCGGAGGATGGGCATCCTCCAGTACAGCCAGAGCGCTGTCAGCCACGGGGCGCATGCTTAGGAGGCAAAGTAGGCAGAATCCGGTCAATATCAGGGCTCTTCCCGACTTTCGCCTGCGCAGGAAAATCAGCAAAAGCCCCGCCCCAATTATCTCCAGACACAGGGGGACCGGGAAAAACATCCTGGACACGAGCTTTTTAAACAAAAACATACACTCTCCCCCAACCCCAAAAAAAGGGAAATCAATCTGTATAGGAGGCTAGGCTTTCCAACCCCCCGGTCTGGCGAAGTCCTTCATACAGGATAACCGAAACAGCATTGGCCAGGTTCAGGCTGCGCACATTGTCCAGTATGGGAATACGCAGGAGTCCATCTCCCCGGAAAATCATCTCCCTATCCAGCCCCCTGGTTTCCGGGCCGAAAACCAAGTAATCCGAATCTCGGAACTGATGGCGGTGATAAAAATTGCCCCGACGGGCGGTAGTCATCAAAAGACGCCCATTGTTTGCCCTCTCCCGGAAAAAACATTCCCAGTCCGGCCACACCCGCAGATCCACATGCGGCCAGTAATCCAAGCCAGCCCTTTTCAGATACTTGTTCTCCAGGCTGAAACCCAAGGGCCGGATAAGATTCAATCGCGTTCCGGTAGCGGCGCACACCCGGGCAACGGTTCCAGTATTTGGCGGGATCTCCGGGTTAAATAAAACCACTTCCATAGCTACTTGCCCCTGCTGTGCAAGAAAGATATAGTTCAAGGATAAAAGGAGGCCACGGACAATTCTTCCCGTATAAAGAGGCACTCCCAGAAAACGAAAAAAAGCCCTTAAAATATTAAGGGCCTTTAAAGCTTTGATATGGTGGGCGGTCAGGGATTTGAACCCCGGACTTCCACCGTGTGAAGATGGCACTCTCACCACTGAGTTAACCGCCC
>CAYNNQ010000025.1:0-41309 GCA_964398785.1 uncultured Desulfovibrionales bacterium
AACCCCGGACTTCCACCGTGTGAAGATGGCACTCTCACCACTGAGTTAACCGCCCGAACGTATAAACTATTTAATGCATAAAAAGTCGGGATGCAAGGAATTTTTGGGCTTCGGCCAGAATCGGACTAAACAGGTAAAAAATGCACAACTATACATTAAAAGACGGGGAAAAACTGGAAATCAACGAAAGCTGCCTGCAGAAACTGCAGGAAATCCGCTTTTTTTCCTTTTTCCAGGAAGATAGCTTGACGGAGTTGGTACGCAATGGGACATGGCTTCGCCTGCCGGTGGGGACTTTGATCATCCGGGAGGGACAAATCGAAGAGACCCTGTACATCCTTGTCCAGGGCAACGTACGGGTGTTCAAGAACAAAAAGACCTTGGATATCCTGCAAAGCGGGAGCATCTTTGGGGAGATGGGGGCACTTTTGTATGAACCCCGCTCGGCGAGCGTCATAACTCTCGAGGAGTGCTACTTGTTTCAGTACAAAGAGCAGGATTTTCTCCAGCTGCCCAAAAACATCCTCTATCCGGTAATGAAATACATTTTTTCCGTGACCGCCCAGAGGCTTCAAAAGACCAACCGCAAGTATGCCCTGCTCTAGCAGGATCAATTTCCATCAACCTTCAGAGGGACAAATAAGCATGAAATTATTAGTAACCGGAGGCTGCGGTTTTATCGGCTCCAACTTCATCCGATACCTACTACAGACATACTCGGATATTTATATAGTCAATCTGGACAAGCTGACCTATGCCGGGAACCCGGCTAACCTGGAGGATGTGCAGTCCGGAAAACATGCCGAAAACTACACTTTTATCCGCGGGGATATAGCAGATCCCGGGCTTGTAAGCCGTGTACTCCGGGAATACTCCATAGACACTCTCGTGAATTTTGCTGCCGAGTCGCATGTGGACCGGTCCATAGACGACCCTTCCGCGTTTATTTCCACCAATTTCCATGGGACATACAACCTCCTGGAGTGTGCCCGACACAGCCAGCTGTCCACTTTCGTGCACATTTCCACGGATGAAGTATACGGGTCGCTCGGCCCGTCCGGGGTATTCACTGAAGATACACCTCTGGCCCCGAATAGCCCCTATTCGGCCTCCAAGGCCTCTGCTGACCTGATGTGCCGGGCCTATCACAAGACTTACGGTTTTCCGGTTATTATTACCCGCTGTTCCAACAACTACGGCCCATATCAATTCCCGGAAAAACTCATTCCCCTTGCTTACCTCCGGGCCGTAGAGGATAGACAGATTCCGGTGTACGGAAGGGGAGAAAATATCCGGGACTGGATACATGTCTTGGATCACTGCCGGGGCGTGGATCTGGCTATACGCCGCGGTCTACCCGGCGCGATTTACAATTTCGGCGGGAACGCAGAAAAGAGCAATATAGATGTGATTCGGGAAATACTTGACTTCGCTGACAAAAAATATGATCTAATAACTTACGTCCAAGATCGTCCCGGACACGATCTGCGCTATGCCATGGATTACAGCCGCGCTCATGAGGAACTGGGCTGGGAGCCCGAATGCACTTTCTCCGAAGGACTTAGAAATACCCTTACTTGGTATGCGCAGCATAAAAGATGGGTTGAGGATGTCCAAAGCGGGGCGTATCTTGAATTCATGAACAGATGGTACAAGGAGCGATGCTGATGAGTACCGGAAAGGCCCTGATTCTGGGCGGGCGCACCGGACTTCTGGGACAGGAGATTACCTCCGCCCTCCAAGAAAGGAACTGGGAGACATTCCCCGTGGGCAGAAATGACCTGGATATATTTGACGGGGAAGCGCTGGAGAACTTTCTGCAAGACAGGGAAATAACCCATATCTTCAACTGCGTAGCCTATACCCGGGTGGAAGAGGCAGAGGAGGACTACACCGGAGCCCTGTATCTTAACCGTGACCTCCCGGGTTTGCTGGGAAAGGCGGCCCGGCGATGCAATGTCTTCCTGGTCCACTTCAGCACCGATTTTGTTTTCGATGGGAAGAAAAAGTCCCCCTACCTGCCGGAAGACCCTCCTAATCCGCTCAATATATACGGGAAAACCAAACTGGCCGGGGAAAAATCCCTCTTGCAGGCCAGCCCGCCTGGACTGCTTATTATCCGAACCGCTTGGCTTTTCGGGCCGGGAAAAGAAAACTTCGTAAGCAAAATCCTGAGACTGGGCCGGGAAAAAAATTCCCTGGACGTAATCCACGATCAAATAGGTTCACCCACATATACAGTTGACCTGGCCCGGTACACCCTTGAGATACTGCGCCAGGACGGCCGAGGCGTATTCCATATAGTCAACTCCGGGGAGGCCTCCTGGTGCGAGCTTGCTGCTGAAGCACTGTCCTGCGTCGGTCTGCAGACCACGGTGCGGGCAGTGGATTCCAGCGTTTTCGCCCAAAAGGCCAAACGGCCCGCATATTCCGTGCTGGACACCAGCAGGTTCTTCCAGTTCACCTCCTGCAAGCCCCGCCCTTGGGCCCAGTCCTTGAGAGACTTTTTATATCATACCGAAATACAATGAAAAATACTTACAAACCTTGACACCGCCATGGGCAGACATTAGTTATCAACTACCAATTTAAAGGAGTATCATGGCCGGACTTCCCCGGAGTACCGCCAGCTTGGCTTTAAAAAACCGCCTTTAAAAAATCTGAGTCCGAAAAGGTTGCATCCGGAAAAAAGGGCTTCAAAAAAACAACTTCTTTTATGGCACATTTGGAAAACCGCGCTCGGGAAGAGGCTGTCTTGGAAGCCGTAATCCGGGAGCATATCCGCACCGGGCGTCCCGTTGGCTCACGCACTGTTTCCCGGAAAGAGGACATCAATCTAGGCCCGGCCACCGTGCGCAACACCATGGCCGACCTGGAGGAAAAAGAGCTGCTCTTCCAGCCGCATACTTCCGCGGGACGGCTGCCCACCCTAATGGGGTTACGTCTATACTTGCAATCTTTTCTGACCTTGGAAAAATTACCCTCCAGGGAAAGAGACACCATCCGCGACCTGCTCACCAATTCCGGACCGGATTTCAACGATACCCTGCGCAACGCCTCCAGGGTATTGTCCTCCTTTTCCCGCCAAGTGGCCATGGTTATGTCTCCGAGCCAAGCATCGGCAGTATGGCGACAAATTGATTTTGTCCTCCTCAAGCCGGGCCTTGTCATGTCCGTTCTAGTATTCAAGGGTGGTTTGATCTCCAACAGGGTAATAAAGACCGATGAAAAACTGACTACAGACGAACTCATCCGCTTTGGGAATTACCTGAACGACCATTTCCAGGGCAAAACAGTGGCGGAGATCCGTAGTAGAATCGTCAAGCAACTGCAGCAAGTCAGGAATAATTTCGAGGACCTTTACCATCAGGCACTCACACTAGCCCGGGATGCTTGCCAGGACTGCCCGGAAAGCCAGCTCTTCGTAGGGGGGACTACCAATGCCCTCGACCACGAAAATGTGAATATGTCCGAAATGCGCGAACTATTCGCGCTTTTGGAGGAAAAATCCAAGCTGCTTAATCTATTGGACAAAACAATCCAAGCCAAGGATATGCGGGTGACTTTTCCCCAGGACTACGGTCTAAACAATCTCTCCAATTACGGTTTCATTTCCTCTCCCTATGGTCCGGAAGGCAAGGCTCTAGGTACGGTAGGGGTAATTGGACCGGTGAGCATGAATTATCCACGTCTCATTCCAACGGTTGACTTGGTGGCACGAATTCTTACTCAATTATTTCAAAAGAACTCTTAAAAGCGCTTACGCCTAGTATATTAGTTCATAACGGAGGTTCATTCATGGCAAAGAAGGAAAAGAATATACAAGACAAAAAAGAAAAAAAGAATCAGGGTAAAGAGTCCGCCCCTGAGGAGATGCAGGCGGAACAGCCCTCTTTTGATGAAACGGAGCAGCTCGAGGACTCTCCCGGGGTGGAAGATAAACTGGCCGTAGCAGATATAACCCGGGACGAACTGTGGGAGTACTGCCAGCAGGAATTCTGTTCCGCGTGCCCTTTGATCCGGGAATGCCAGGAAAAACAAAAAAGGGCTATTGCTGAAGCGCAGAACCAGCAAAAGAGGATTCAAAGAGAAAAGGAAGAATTCTGCAAATATGCTTCAGCCCAAGTGGTGGAAGACTTATTGCCGGTGCTGGACAATCTGGATCTGGCCATTGAGCATGCCGGAGACGATGAAGCTTGCAAGGGACTGCGCGAGGGGGTGGAGATGACTCGCAAGGTTTTCCTGGACACCCTGGAAAAACACGGTTTGTCCCGTCTGGGGGAAAAAGGCGAAAGATTCGACCCCAATATCCACGAAGCAATGGCTCAGGAGGAAACCGAAGAGATGGATGAAGGGCATGTTTCACAGATGATGCAGAAAGGTTATAAGCTGAACAACCGTCTGCTAAGGCCAGCCAAGGTCGTAGTAAGCAAAAAATGTGCTGAAGAATAAATTCTCCCCCTTTACACGTTTCAAATCGGACTTATTTGGGTAACTGAAAACACAATTCACCACAGGAGGCGAATACAATGGGTAAAATTATAGGAATCGATCTGGGAACGACCAATAGCTGTGTCTATGTTATGGAGGGCAAGGAATCCAAATGTGTGACCAACCCTGAGGGTGGGCGCACCACGCCTTCGATAGTAGGCTTTACGGATAAGGAAAGACTGGTGGGCGACATCGCCAAGCGTCAGGCTGTAACCAACCCGGAAAATACGGTACACGGCATCAAGCGCCTGATGGGACGCGATGTGGACAACCCGGCTATTGAAAAGTGGAAAGACAAAAGTGCGTACAAAATAGTGGCCGGCAAGAATAACGACGCCTATGTCCAGGTCGGGGAGAAAAAATACAGTCCCCCGGAAATTTCGGCCATGATCCTGCAAAAGCTCAAAAACGATGCCGAGGCCTATCTCGGGGAGACCGTGAACGAGGCAGTAATTACTGTTCCCGCCTACTTCAATGATAGCCAGAGGCAGGCGACCAAGGACGCGGGGAAAATAGCCGGACTGGAAGTAAAGCGGATAATAAACGAGCCCACGGCTGCTTCCCTGGCGTATGGAGCGGACAAGAAAACCAACGAAAAGATCGCGGTATACGACCTTGGAGGCGGGACATTCGACATATCTATTCTGGAAGTGGGCGATAATGTAGTGGAAGTAAAGGCCACCAACGGGGACACCTTCCTCGGAGGCGAGGATTTTGACGAGCAGGTAATCAACTACCTGGTTGATGAGTTCAAGAAGGAGAACGGCATCGACCTCTCCCAGGACAAGATGGCTCTACAGCGCCTCCGGGAAGCCGCGGAAAAGGCCAAAAAAGAGCTTTCCACCGCTATGGAATCGGAAATCAATCTCCCTTTTATCACGGCGGACCAAAACGGCCCCAAGCACATGAACATGAAGCTGACCCGGAGCAAGCTGGAGGGCTTGGTTGACGATCTGGTGAACCGGTCGATTGAGCCGTGCAAGGTGGCTCTCCAGGACGCCGAAGTCAAGGCTTCGGAAATAAACGAGATCATCCTCGTGGGTGGGATGACTCGCATGCCTCTGGTCCAGAAAAAGGTATCCGAGTTCTTCGGCAAGGATCCCAATCGCAGCGTGAATCCGGATGAAGTTGTGGCTATGGGAGCGGCCATCCAGGGCGGTATCATGGGTGGCGATGTCAAGGACGTCCTGCTTTTGGACGTTACGCCTCTTTCCCTGGGGATCGAAACCATGGGTGGGGTGTTCACCAAACTCATTGAAAAGAATACAACCATCCCCACGCGCAAGAGTCAGGTATTTACTACGGCCGCGGACAATCAGCCCTCGGTGTCCATCCACGTCCTCCAGGGCGAGCGGCCCATGGCAGCAGACAACATGACCCTGGGAAGATTCGAACTTAGCGGTATTCCCCCGGCACCTCGCGGAGTACCGCAGATCGAAGTCACTTTTGATATCGACGCGAACGGATTAGTCAACGTCTCGGCCAAGGATACCGGCACGGGCAAGGAACAGTCTATCCAGATCACCGCTTCCAGCGGTCTCTCCGAGGAAGACATCGAAAACATGGTCAATGAGGCCGAATCCCATGCCGAAGAAGACAAGAAGAAGCAAAAGCTTATCGAGGCGAGAAACAACGCGGACACTCTCATCTACACCACGGAAAAATCGTTGCGGGATATGGGCGAAAACATAGATCCGGAAACCAAGAGCGAAATCGAAGGCAAGATAGAAGAGTTGAAGAAAGTAATGGAACAAGACGACGAAGAAGCCATCCGCAAGGCCACAGAGGAACTGTCCCAGTCTTCGCACAAACTGGCTGAAAACCTGTACAACCAGACCAACGAGGAACAACAGCAGGCAGGTGGACAGCAACAGGCCCAAGGCGGCACCTCCGAACAAGGGGGTAGTGAAGACGAAGACGTTGTGGACGCGGACTACACTGAAGTGAAATAAACCGCGTGGACTTTGCGTGTCTTCTTGACACCTGACCACCCCCTCTCTATACAAAGGCCTGGGCCGCGAGCGGCTCGGGCCTTTTATTTATGGCTCTTCGACGTTTGATGTGGATTTTTACCGCCTGATCTTTTTGGATGCCAAACTACCGACCCGGTTCCCTTTTGACGGGGCCAAGGAAACGCACGGGTATCTCGTTAAAAGCATCCAAAAAAATCAGGGGGAAAAATATAAAAAATCCACACCCTGCGTCAGGGGGCCTTATTTATTTCCCTAACCGGAACCACTATTCCTTAATCCGGGACAATAGACTTCTGTGGACAGTCACACAGATCCCATATGGCCCCGGAGAAAACATTGGACTAATGAAGAGGCATCTGCGTATCGAATACTGGAGTTAAACGCACAGATTAAAATTTATAACTTTTTGCTTTTACTTAAAAATTTCAACTTAAAACTTAACACTGCCTGCAAAAATATATTTTTTGCAGGCGCCTCAATGAATACGGAAAAAGCGATTGGACTCCTTGGGGATGATGCAAAATTTAGTCTTTTGCATTCCCGCGGTTCCAATTCCAACTTTTTTTTCTACTGAAAAAAACCGAATACAATAAGGGAACCAATGCCCATTGCAGCAAAGCATTACTTCATTTTATTCTTGCTTCCCCTGCTTTTGATTTATGCCGGGTGTGCGCCCAAGAAAAAGATACCCCCCTCTCCCGTTCCGGAAAAACCGGAAAAGATATCTCCGGATGCGGCGGATAACGCCTGGGAAAAAGAAGATTACGCCGCGAGCGCCGACCTTTACCGCAAGCTACTCCAGCGACCCCAAGTGCCCAAGAAAAAAAAGTCCCGGTACAGGTTCCGCTTGGCCTTTTCTTTGACAAACCTGGGGAAATGCAACTCGGCCCTGGGTGTGTTGCGTAAATGGAGTAATGAGATCCCGCAAGCCCGGTTCACCTGGAGATGGCAGAAACTGTATATCCACTGTTTGGGCCGGACGGAGGGTGAAAAGGCCCTTGCGGAGCACTTATCCGAGATAAGCATAAGCTCCAAATATCCATATAAACTGGCAAGAAAAGCAGCTGAAAAACTAATAAGAATCTACTGGGAAAAAAAGGAGTACGCCAAGGCCCTTCCGGTATACGCGGAACTCTTTTCCCGGACCGAAAAGCGGGAAGAAAAGACCCACCTGCAAAAACAGATTCATAGCAGACTGAACGGGCTGGCGCTCCAGGAGCTCGACAAGCTGGAGAAAAAAACGCGACAGATTAAGCGGCCACTAAAGTTTCCCTACAATCTAGTCATCTGGAGCTATTGGATACGCCGGGTGCAAAAGGATGAAAAAAATTGGCCCAAGGCCTGGCCGCATCTCAATTCCGTGGTTACTTCCCGGAATTTACCCCATCCAACCCCCTTCCGGGAAAAATTAGCCCGGCTACAGGAAAAACTGGGTCGGGTAGGCAAAAGAATAGGCTTGGCAATACCACTTTCCGGCCCTTATTCTTCTATAGGGTGGAAAGTCTTGCAGGGAGCCAATCTGGCTCAATGGAAGCTGGCCCGCGAAGGGAAGAATCTGGCCTTGCATATCCTGAATACGGACGGGGAAAACTGGACTGAAGAGCTGGCAAGGCTAAAGGAAACCCAGATCTTCGGCGGTCCGATGACCCGCAAAAATTGGGAAAAAATCCGGGGACATGGTCTAAATCAGGAAAATGTATTCTTTACCTTTCTCTCACGCATAAAAAACGAAGGTGAAAATGGTTGGCGTTTCTTTACCTCCCCTCGGGACCAGGTCCGGCAAATAATCGCCCCTTGCATGGAGCGGTTGGGGATCCGCCGTTTCGCGGTTTTGTATCCGCAGGAGGAATACGGGCGGAAAATGGCCCGGATTTTCTGGGAGGAAGCCCGAAAAAAAGGTGCCCAAATCACCGGGCTGAAGTCATACCCGCCCCAAGAACCGACCGAATGGGGGGAAGCCGTCAAATCCTTCCTTCGGGTCGAAGACCCCGAGGACCCCACACTCACTCCTGAGCCGGATTTTAAGGCGGTGTTCATACCGGACTCCTTTTCCCGGGCCAAAGCGATCGTACCCCAGTTCTTTTTTTATGACGAGGAGAGACTCTTGTTTTTAGGGCCAATGCTCTGGTCCCAGGGAAAGATGGAAACCAATCTGGAAAACAACTATTTTAGCCTGGCCCTGACCACCGGGGCGTGGTGGCCGGAGAACCCTTCCCCGTCCAAGCAAAACCTATCAGAGCTTTTGGATTTAACCATGCAGGGCAATGCAGATTTCTGGACAGCTCTGGGGTACGACTTTATCCGCCACTGCCAGAGACTCCCTTCCCTGGGGTTGAACCCTGCCCCGGAAAAAATCGACAAAGAGATAGCCACCCTCCCGCCCATGCAATGGACCATGGCCCCCATAATGTGGGACAAATCCGGAGCAGCAAAACAGAATCTTTACGTGCTGCGCATTTCGGACTCCGGTTTCAAACCGGCACATTTTCCCAGTATTGAGGCCCTCATGCTTTACAGGCAAAAACAGCACATGCAAAAAATAAAAAAACTGGAAAAGGAAAAAGAATCAAACGGAGAGAAAAAAGCCCCTGAAAAGGATAAAAAGGACTAAAAGAAATGGCCATCAGCAAGGACGAAGTGTATTCTATTGCCCGGCTGGCCCGCTTGGAGCCTGCTGAAGACAAAATGGAACAGTTTTCGGAGCAAATGGATTCCATACTGGAATACGTGCGGAAACTGGATGAAGTGGACACCTCCGCGGTTGAACCTATGTACTCCCCAGTAGAGAATATCACGGTTCTCCGGGAAGACCGGCCGGAAAAAGAATTCAGCCGGGAAGAGATACTCCGCAACGCTCCTGAGGAGGACGGACAGTTCTTTCTCGTCCCACGCATAATATAAGGAAGGATTTATGCAACCCATATACGAGCAAAGCATGCTGGAAACAGCGGAAAACATAGCAAAGGGCCGCCTCACGGCGGTGGAGGCCACGCGAGAGACTTTGAAGAGGATAAACTCCACCGAGCCGCAAATCCATGCCCTTTTGACCCTGGATGAAAAAGGGGCCCTGGAAGCGGCCGAAAAACTGGACCGTCAGGGTCCGAGCCCGGAACGCCCCCTGCACGGTGTCCCTTTCCTCATAAAGGATATACTGGCCACAAAGGGGACCAAAACTACTTGTGGCTCCCGCATGCTGGAAAACTTCGAACCTGTGTACGAAGCTACCTGTGTGCGCAAATTGCGGGAAAACGGGGCTGTAATACTGGGCAAGACCAACCTGGACGAATTTGCCATGGGCTCCTCCACTGAAAACTCCGCATTCGGTCCCACCATGAATCCATGGGACAGGAAAAGAGTCCCCGGAGGCTCCAGCGGAGGCTCCGCAGCCGCGGTCAGTGCCGGTCAGTGCCCGGCCGCCCTGGGGACAGACACCGGAGGATCAATACGTCAACCGGCCGCATTCTGTGGGATAGTCGGTCTCAAACCGACCTATGGCTTGGTTTCCAGGTTCGGGCTCATAGCTTACGGCTCTTCGCTGGACCAAGTTGGCCCCATGACCAAATCCGTGGAGGATGCCGCTGCCGTTTTGAATATAATTGCCGGACCCGACTCCAGAGACAGCACCAGCGTGGAAAAGGCTGTGCCCGACTATCTGCAGGCTGCTAGCTCCGCAGCCGATCTCTCGGGGCTGCGCATAGGCATACCCCGCGAATACTGGGGTGAGGGCCTGACACCGGAAGTACGCGAAAAATGCCGGGAGGCCATCCAGGCCATGCAAAAACTGGGGGCGCGGGAAGTGGATATCAGTCTCCCGCATACGGATTACGCCATTGCTTCCTATTATATCCTGGCCATGGCCGAAGCATCATCCAATCTGGCGCGGTTCGACGGAGTTCGTTTCGGATACAGGGACAAAGACGCACTTGAATTGAAAGAAATGTATACCCATTCCCGGACCCACGGATTCGGCGATGAAGTCAAGCGGAGGATAATGCTCGGGACCCACGCCCTTTCCTCTGGTTATTACCATGCGTACTTCAAAAAGGCCGCCCAGGTACGCAGACTTATACGGGAAGATTTCGACAAGGCCCTTAAATCCTGCGATGTCATCTGTGCCCCGGTAACTCCAACCACGGCCTTCAAACTGGGAGAAAACACCGCCGATCCGCTACAGATGTACTTAACGGACATATACACCAACTCTCTCAATCTCACTGGACTCCCCGGACTCAGCCTACCGGTGGGACTAGGTAACAACACCGGCATGCCAGTAGGGATGCAGATGTTTTCCTCTGCCTTCGCTGAAGAACTCCTATTGCGTACCGGTAACGTCCTGGAAAAAGAGCTGCCCGCACTCCCCGAACCAGCTGACATCTCGACCGGCAGCTGAAAAGATCGCTCCGTATGCTCACTGCGGTAGCTTTAAGCGGGGGGGTAGACAGCCTGTTCACCCTGGCTCTTTTGCGGGATCAAGGTCGGGATGTTTTGGGAATACACGCTCTCTTCCTGCCCCCGGACAAGGAAACGCTGGACAAGGTACAAAGACTGCAAACCCTGTGTTCCAGTTGGGGCATTTCCCTGCACACACTCGATCTTTCCCGGGAATTTCGGGCGCAGATTATCGAACCGTTCATATCCAGTTATAAGCAGGGGCTGACTCCCAATCCGTGCAGCCTATGCAATGCCCGCATAAAATTTGGCCTACTTTTGGAAAACTGTATCGCCCGGGGAGCGGAACGTATGGCCACGGGACACTATGCACGGCTGCAAGGGGGCAGATTGTACAGGGGGCTGGACCGGCACAAGGAGCAAAGCTATTTTTTGGCCCAAGTGGCCGGGCACAGCCTTGAACATGTGGATTTTCCCCTGGGAGAATACAGAAAAGAGGATGTCGTGCTCCGGGCTGCCCAAAGAGGATTGGCCCCAATACATGACCGGGAATCCCAGGAAGTATGTTTCATCTCCGGCGACTACCGGGAATTTTTGCGCGATAATTGCCCGGATCTTCCCGGCGAGGGGCAGATAGTGGATGCACAGGGAAGACATCTGGGCTGGCACAAAGGTTTGTGGTCCTATACACTGGGACAACGCCGCGGTTTGGGTATCGCCCACGAGCATCCCCTGTATGTCCTGGACAAGGACTGGGAAAACAATCGACTGATCGTGGGGCCGAAAAAAGCACTATGGTCTTCCGGATGCGAGATACACGGAATAAATACCATCGTACCTGTGGAAAAGTGGCCGGAAAGACTCTGGGTGCAGACCCGATACCGCCAGGAAGCCAAACCTGCCGTAATCCGGGAAAACAAAGAACGGGGCACAATGGAAATAACCTTTATTCAATCCCAGAAAAAACCAACTCCGGGACAGATTGCTGCCATGTATACTGATAAGGGAGAAGTCCTCGGCGCGGGAACTATCTTCCGGGAAAGCCATGCCTGCGAGCAGAGAATCTCCGCTTGTTCAGGGTCCACTGAAAATCCACCGGTAACTTGACTATGGACACCGAATTTAACGACTGCACGGGGACCTGCACTCCATTTCCTGACGGCTGCCATGCGCCCCCACTGCTTTACACCGCGACCCTGGGCTGTAAGATAAACCAGTATGAGACCCAGGCTTTGAAAGAAGCTTGGTTGGCCCGGGGCTGGAAAGATACGGATTGCCCGGAAAAGGCCCGGGCAATTATAATAAACAGCTGTGCCGTTACTGCCCGGGCGGTACGCGACACCAGAAAGCTTGTCCGTCGCATGTCCGAAAAGGCCCTGGATGCAGAAATAATCGTGACCGGCTGCGCTGCACAGGCTTTTAGCTCTGAATTCCGGGAAATGCCTGAGATATCAAGAGTTGTTCCCCAAAAAAACAAATATTCCCTGGCTCCCTGTATCGGCAAAAATAATCTTTCCCTGCAAATTACCGACTACTTCCGGGCCCGGGCGCCCATACGGATTCAGGACGGATGCACGCACGGATGCACCTATTGCATTGTCCCTCATACCCGCGGCAAATCGGTGAGTTGCCCTCCGGACAGAATACTGCGGGAAATCCGGGACCTATTCAAGGCTGGGGTGCGGGAAATATCCCTTTGCGGAATCAACCTGCGTCAGTACGGTCGTGACCTGGACCCCGCAATCGATTTCTGGGATGTACTTCAAATGTTGTCCGATAGCCTCTCCCCGGAATGGGCCGGGCGAGCCCGGATACGCCTTAGCTCCCTGGAGCCCTCGGAACTGAACAGGAAAGCTCTTTACACCATTTCCTCCTGCACGGAAATGCTCTGCCCCCACCTGCATATCTCCCTGCAAAGCGCAAGCAAGCGGGTATTGAAACAAATGGGCCGGGGACACTATAACCCAGAAAGTCTTATGGATTTCACCCGTAAACTGCACTGGACATGGCCCAGATTCGCACTGGGCACTGATCTTTTGACAGGCTTTCCCGGGGAAACTGCAGAAATGCATGAAAGGACCAAGGAACTGATCAACCTTCTGCCCTTTAGTTATGCACATATTTTTCCCTATTCCCCTCGGCCGGGGACCAGAGCTGCGGATTTCCCCGATCAGGTCTCCCAGGAGAAAAAAAAATTGCGCAGCCGGGAACTGAAAGAAATCATGGAACTAAAGAAAGAAAGATTCCGCAAGGACCTCCTGGACCTCCCCCGCCTCCATCCGGTCATGGAAAACAATGATGGCGGCACCAATGAATTCTTTGTCCCCACCCAGATAAAAGAGAGCCGGAGTGGAGCGGAAAGGAGAAAGATCATCCCCGTGCGTCCCTTGCAGGTGAAAAATGGAACCATCCTGGCGGAGCCGGCAAAATGAGTGTCCCCCAAGATCCATTTCCGGGAAAACTGATTATCTCCGTTCTGAGTGCCCAATGGGAAGAACTGGGCTCCGAACTTCGGACAACCCTGCAGAACAAGTTCGGCTCAACGGATTACCAAAGCGAAAAGATCCCTTTTACAGAGACCCGCTACTACAATGCGGAGCTGGGCACCCCTATCCACAGACGTATATTCGCTTTCGCCGCTCTGCGTCCCCAGGATTGCCTGCCGGATATAAAACTGGAATGCAACGATTTGGAAAGCAGGTACATGCAGGGAAAAAGACGCATCTTCAATCTGGACCCCGGGATTTTAAGCCACGAACGTCTGGTTCTGGCCACGGGAAAAAACTTCACCCATCGCATTTATCTGGGCCGGGGAATCTGGGCGGATCTGACCCTGATTTACACTCACGGGGACTGGCAGGATCTCCCCTGGACGTTCCCCGATTACGCCGCGGAAAAGACCAAAAAACACCTTCGCGAGGTCCGGACTATCTATTGCACTCAGATCAAAAACAAATCATAATGAAAGAGCTTTTTTTTATAGACTCCGTGAAAGCCGTTTACCTTACCTAAAAACGGGACTTCCGGATGGAAATGAATGGCCTCTAATTACTACACTCAGACGGGGGATACAATATCCATGATAAGGAGCATGACCGGATACGGACATTCCAGCATAAACGGGAGCGGCTGGAACGCTTCCTGGGAGATAAAAAGCTTAAATTCCAAATACCTGGACATAAAATGGCGCACTCCGCAAAGGCTCCTGGGACTGCAAACAGAGTGGGAAAGCACATTGCGTTCCCAAGCCGCCAGGGGACGAGTGGATGCCTGGCTCGATCTACAAATCCAGGACCGGGAATTCGTGGATTTAAACCTGAACGAAGCCTTGGTAGCCCGTATGCTGGATGACCTAAACAATCTGGCGAAAAAGGAGAATATACCTTTCCACCCTGACCTCAGCCGCCTGCTGAATCTCCCGCAGGTCTGGAATGAGGGAAAGGATATCTCTCCGGAAATCGCTCAGGGCATACAAGAAACCCTTGAAAAATGCCTGGAGGACTGGAATCGTTCCCGTGAGGTGGAGGGTCGCAAAATGGCCGAGGACATAGCTTCCCGTTTGCATTCCCTGCGGGAAATGATCCAAAGGATGCGCGATATGGCCCGGGAAAACGAAAAAAACCGTACTGCCGCCCTCCAAAACAAACTGGAAAAGACCCTGCACAGATTCGAGCTGGGTGAAGTGGACGAAACCCGGCTCTATCAGGAACTGGCTATTATAAGCGACCGGGTGGACGTTTCTGAGGAACTCACTCGCTTGGAAACGCATATCGAAGAAATGGACAAGCTATTAAGGGGGAGCGGAGAAATCGGGCGTAAACTGGATTTTCTGCTTCAGGAAGGCTTTCGGGAAATCAATACCTGCAGCAACAAATGTCAGGACGGTTCCATGAACAGGCTCGCGGTGGATCTGAAAACGGAACTGGAAAAATGCCGTGAGCAGGCACAGAACCTGGAATAAAAACCAATGAACAAATTCAGGGAAAAGCTGCTGAACATAGGTTTTGGCAATTGCGTTATCAAAAACCGCATTGTAAGCATTGTCAATCCGAACACTGCTCCCATGCGCAGGCTGAGGGAAGAGGCCCGCGAGGACAGGAGGCTCCTGGACGCCACGCACGGCAGAAAAACCCGATCCATAATTGTCACCGACTCCAACCATATAATCCTGTCTGCCATTCAGTACGAAACCATAGCCCAGAGGTACGCTGCAGAGGGAGGAAAGAATGACTGAACGTAAAGGTATACTCCTGGTAATAAGCGCCCCTTCCGGTACGGGCAAGACCACTCTGCTTCGCCGCCTTACAGCCGAGCATCCCCAGTTCGAATTCTCGGTATCCTACACCACACGCAATCCTAGACCGGGAGAAGTGCATGGGCGGGAATACTATTTCTGCTCCCACGTGGAATTCGAGGAATTGATCGACAGAAATTTCTTTGCGGAATGGGCCAAGGTACACGACAACTATTACGGCACTCCACGTCAGCCAGTCCTAGATGCCGTAGAAGGGGGCAGAGACCTCCTTTTCGACATTGATGTGCAGGGAGCTGCGCAAATGCGGGAATCTTTCGGCTTCGGATGCTTTGTTTTTCTTTTCCCCCCTTCGATTCAGGAACTACGTTCCCGCTTGCACCATCGCGGTACGGACAATACGGAAAAAATAGACACCCGGGTGCACAATGCGATAAAGGAGATGGAACAAAGCGAGTCCTTTGACTATTGGGTGGTGAACGACAACCTCGAGCAGTCCCTGCGAGAGATGCATTGCATCCTAACCGCCGAATCCAGACGCCCGGGAAACAACCCGGACCTGTTGCCCAAAATTGTCTCCGGGGGTAAAATTGACTGAATTGATGGTGGCCTTGGACGTACCCCGGAAAGAAGAAGCCCTGCGGCTGACCGATTCCCTGCAGGACAAAGTCCGGTGGTTCAAGATAGGATTGGAACTCTTCCTTTCCACAGGCCCGGATCTGGTAAAAAGATTAAAAGACAGAGGACTCGCGGTTTTTCTGGATCTCAAATTCATGGACATCCCCAATACTGTAGCCGGTGCGGTGCAAAGCTCCTGCAATACAGGAGCGGACATGCTCACCGTACACATCTTGGGGGGCAAAGAGATGCTGGAGTCGGCGGTGCGCAGCCGGAACGAATGCGGCACAGCAACCCGGATCATGGGGGTTACCCTTTTGACAAGTCTGGACGGAAGCATAGTCCCCTGGCCCGAATACCGGGAGACCTCAAAGATTGTGGAGGACCTTGCGGACACGGGAGAAGCCGTGGGGCTGGACGGGCTGGTTTGCTCCGGCGCGGATCTCTCCCATCTCTCAAAGCGCTTTTCCGGCCACTTGGAACTCCTTTCCCCGGGGATCCGTTTTTTAAAGGGAGAAGATGACCAGAAAAGGATAGCCACCCCTCAAAACGCTGCCCGGGAGGGTGCAGACTATATAGTTGTTGGACGCCCGATCATCCGGGCTAAAGACCCCCTGGGGGAAGCAGAATCCTTTCTGCAGGCTATATCCGAGACCTAATATAAAGAAGGAATACCATGACCGAAGACAATAACCAAAATTCGCTTCCCAAAACTGAAGACAACTGGATAAAAGGGGTGTTTTCCACCCAGACGGTAGCCAAGGTGGGTACCGGCACCACACAGAGGAAAAATATCCAGAAATCCTATTGGTACGTGAATCAATTGGACGAAGAGCAAGTGGAAATCCAGCCACTTAATGTAAACTATGTCCCTTCCGGGCCGAAGAAAATCGTCACCAAGGACGCCCTTCTGGAAAAATTTTCCCCGGAACCGGAGTTCTACACATATACAGTATATCCCAAAATGCGGGAATTGAACAAGACCATTGCCCGGGCCGACCGCCACCGTTCCAAAGGGGAAAGCTATAGCGCGGAATATGAATACGGCAATGCCCTGAACGTGGATGAAGAGAATATACGGGCCAATTTCGGTCTCGGCTTGACCTATCTGGAGCGCGGAGACAAGTCCAAGGCAAACGACATCTTTGAACGTTTGGTCAAGCTGGACGCGGCCTTTGAAACGCAGCACAAACACCTTTTCAACGATTTCGGAATAAATCTGCGCAAGCAGGACATGTACGAACAAGCGGTAGACTATTACGGACGGGCCTTGGAACTTACCGAGGAGGACGAGAACCTGCACTACAATATCGCTCGTGCCTACTTCGGACTGGAAAAATACAAAAAAGCGCTGGAACACCTGAACAGGGCGCTGGAGTTGGCTCCGGAACTGCAGGAAGCCAAAAAATTCATATCCTACATGAAGAAGCAAAAGCTTATATAACTCAGGAAGGGTACACATGGCTAGTCAGGAAAGGGGGCAAAACTTCCTCCATCAGGTATCGGAAATTCAGTCTGTATTGCCCATATCCCCCAAACTCATCCAGCGCCTGTTTTCCCAGGCACGGGAAAACTCCGTGGCCTCCCTGGATGAACTGGCCCAAACTATAGCCCAGGACCAGGGACTGACTGCCCGCGTACTCAAGCGGGCCAATTCCGCCTACTACGGACTCCAGGCCGAAATATCCAATGTCTCCCGGGCGGTATCCATCCTGGGGCTCTCCCAGCTGCGGGACATCGTTCTCTCCATAGGCCTCAAGACAGTAACCCAGAAAATAGACGTCCGGCTTTTGGACCTCATGCATTACTGGAATCATCAGAGCTCCACTGCCCTTCTGGCCCGGGATCTTGCCCGGGATTCCGGATACGAGGAACCGGACGATCTGCTTACAATCGGCATTTTGCATGACATGGGCAAGCTGATAACTGTTATCTATGACAAGGATGCCTGGATGGAGATAAACTCCCTGGCCCGGGAAAAGGATCTACCCCTGCACCGGGCGGAAGAGGCGTTCTGGGGTATCGACCACGCCCTTATCGGGGGGATGGTCTTGCAGCACTGGAATCTCCCGGAATGGATCACCGAGCCGGTGAATTGGCACCATAACCCGGAAATGTCCTCTTCCCGGCACCGCTTTGTCTCCCGCATCATACACGTGGCCAACAGCCTAACACACTTGGTTAACGAGGAACCAAGACAGGAAATCACTCCTCATCTGGAAAGACTGGCCCTGGAACGTATTCAGGCCGAAGAAATGGCCGCCCGCACCTTGGAAGACCCTTCCGTAACCTACCTGCAGCAGATGTTTATCTAATATTATGAGCTGGAAGTTAATCAATCCCCCGGCGGACTCCAGCAAAATCCGGGAAATGTCTTCACGGATGGGCATTTCCCCGCTTTTGGTCACTTTACTCTTGCAGCGCGGACAAAGCACCGCGGAAGAGATTTCCTCCTTTTTAAACCCGGCTTTAAGACATCTAAGCCCTTTGCACGAATGGCCGGGCCTGGAGGAGGGTGCCGAAATTCTGGCCCAAAGCATCAAAAACGGGGACAAAATCCTGGTATGGGGCGACTATGATGTGGACGGCATAACCTCCACCGCCCTGATAAAAGACTTTTTCCGGCGCCGGGGACTCAGCCTGGACCACTATATCCCGGACAGACTACAGGAAGGCTATGGCCTGAGTATGGAAGGGATCGAGAATCTGGCCGCCAAAGGGGTAAACACCCTGATTACAGTTGACTGCGGGATCTCCAGCTCCCGGGAAATCGAACGCGCCCGGGAACTTGGGATGCGGACAATTCTGACCGACCATCACCTCCCCGGGAACGAACTCCCGCCGGCGGATGCAATCATCAACCCCAAGTGTTTTGAGTGCCCTTGCCAGGAATTGGCCGGAGTGGGGGCGGCCTTTCTGCTCATGGCCGCGCTCAACCGCGAACTAGGGGATCCCCGGGTGGATATACGCGATTTTCTGGACTTGGTGGCCATGGGTTCCATAGCGGACATAGTCGATCTAACCGGGGAAAATCGTATATTGGTCAAAAATGGCATCCTGCTCCTCAATCAACCCAAACGTCCGGGAATTCAGGCCCTGAAGGAAGTAAGCGGGCTGGACGGGATCAACAGTCTTGGCTCCGGGCATGTAGGCTTTGCCCTGGCCCCGCGCCTAAATGCCGCCGGCCGCCTGGGGTCTCCGGAAACCGCCATTGAATTGCTTTTGGCAGACGACTGGTCCACTGCCCGGAAAAAGGCTACTCATCTAGACCAGATGAATACCCGGCGCAAACAGAAAGAAGAGGAGATCCTCCAGGAAGCCCGGGAGATGGCCGGTGAACAAAAAAACCAAATGGGGCTGGTCCTGTACTCTCCGGACTGGCACCACGGGGTGATTGGTATCGTCGCTTCCAGGATAGTGGAGGAATTTCACCGGCCCTGTCTTATACTGGCCGAGCAGGACGGTGTGCTCAAAGGATCCGGCCGAAGTATTCCGGGTTTCGATCTCTTCTCCGGGCTAAAAACAGTACAAGATCTATTGATCAGCTTCGGGGGGCACAAGATGGCCGCGGGCTTAACTGTTTCCCAGCAGAACTTGGCGGCCCTGCGGGAAGCATTTTCCGCAGCCGTGCAAAGTGTTTTCGGAGACACCCCGCCAGAAAAGAAAATAGTCGCCGACGCCCAGGTAGACTTAAAGCAGCTCACCCCGGAACTCTTGAAAGAGCTGGACATAATGCAACCGTTCGGAGCGGGGAACGCCAACCCCGTGTTTGTCTCTCCCCCCCTTAGGATCAGCAGCATGGCGCTCTTTGGTCAGGGAAAACACGTAAAAATGGAACTCACGGATCCTGACCACGGGATAACTCTACGGGGTAAAATCTGGCGCCGCGGGGAAGAATTCCAAAACGTCGATCTGAAAAACAAGAAGGCAATAGTGGCCTACCGCCCAAAAATGGAAACTTACAAAGGACTTATGAGCATCAATCTGCATATAAGTGAAATACTGGAGATCCGCTAGATGATTTTCTCCTTCCTGGCCACTCTGCTAGGAGGACTGGGCCTTTTCCTGCACGGCATGTCCACTCTTACCAGCGGGCTGCAGCAAGCAGCCGGCACCAGCTTACGCAACATTCTCAAGAAATCCACTTATCCCCTGTACAAGGGAGTCTTTTCCGGGTTTACCATTACAGCCCTTGTCCAGAGCTCCTCGGCGGTCACTGTAGCCGTCATCGGCTTCGTCAACGCGGGTATAATGGATCTTTTCCGCTCCATGGGGGTCATTTACGGAAGCAATATCGGAACAACGATAACCGGGTGGTTGGTCACCGCCATCGGCTACAGCGTGCATATTCAGAGCCTGGCCCTGCCCCTTATCGGATTTGGGGTTATACTCCGTTTGACCGGGAAAAAAAATCGACGGGCGCATATCGGAGATGCCCTGGTCGGATTCGGACTTTTCTTTCTGGGTATCGACCTTTTGCAGGAAGGTTTCGGGGCCCTGGGTAAAGATCTGGACCTGAACGCTATAGCTTCCGGTCACATCTGGAATGTTCCCGCCTTTGTCGGGGTGGGCTTCCTCCTTACCCTGCTTATGCAGAGTTCCAGCGGGTCCATGGCCGTGGTTCTTACCGCCGCCATTAGCGGGATGATCGGGATGGAAAGTGCTGCAGCCGCTGTGATCGGAGCCAATATCGGGACAACATCCACTGCTGCCCTGGCGGTTATCGGTGCCACCTCCAATGCCAAAAAAGTCGCTTGGGGACACATCATCTTTAACCTGGTCACTGGAGCCGTGGCCTTGATGCTCCTTCCAGTCCTTTTGCGTACAGTGGGTGTAATTCAGGCCAATGTACCCGTAGCCTCAGGTGCAGCAGGCACCCTGGCTCTCTTCCACACCACATTCAACATCCTGGGGTTGCTTATTATGTGGCCCTTCACTCATAAGCTGGTCAACTTTCTTGAAAGAAGGATTGGGGAAAGCGGAAGCGCCCAAGCCCAATACCTGGACCAGACACTGATAAGCACCCCGAGACTGGCTATAGATGCTGTCTCCATGGAACTGGACAGAATCGGACAAAAGACACGCCAAACACTCCAGAATCTCTTGTTCGAAGAGCAAGAAAAACATCTTTCCCGTACTCGAATGGAAATCTCCAACCTGGTAGAGTCCTGTCAAGCATACAGTATGCATATCCAACAACAGGACATGCTCCCGGAAGTAAGCTCCATGGTGCCAATCGCTCTTCGGATAGCCCAGTATTATCGGAGCATCGGGGAGAATATCCAGGATCTTCGGGAACAGCAGATCCTCCTTCCTCAAATCGCCGACGAAACCATAAAAAACAAAGTGGACAATTTCCTGCAGGAATGCAGGTATATTCTGCAAGTGGCTGACCACCCCTGTTCGGAGGACTTCGAAAACGCGGACAAAAAACTAGAGCATTTAACCTCGACTTACCACCGCCTTAAAGAGGCCCTTCTTCAGGCCGGGGCCGAAAATCGAGTAGATATGTCCCACATGGTCCAGTATCTGGATTACTATAGCCTAGTTCACAAAACATTGGACAGGACTTTAAAAGCGGCAGTTTATTGGTTTGAACTCCGCACGCGAGAGGAAGCCTGTCGAACAAGCTAAATCCGGGTCCTCGACGTTTGATGTGGATTTTCTCCGCCTGATCTTTTTTTGGCCAAACTACCGGCCCGGTGTTTTCTAGGCCCCGCCAAAGGGCTATGCTTGCCCCCTCCGGGCTCTTGTTCTTGGAGGAAAAAAATGTTTTGTTGCATTCAAGTTAGTACTATCGCCTGTCTGCATTCAGAGTTGCTCCCCGGTCCGGCTTCCCCCTTTTGGCAGGGCCTAGAAAACGCGCGGGCTTCTCGCTAAAAGCCCCTAAAAAGATCAGGAGGAGAAAGTATAAAAAATCCTCAGGCTGTGTCGGAGAGCCCTAAATCCTGTCCTCCAGAACGTAAAGATCAAGGACCGCACCGGTAACATCGCTCTTGCCGGTAAACCAAAATGCTATCATCCCGATAGCCTGAAGCATCAAAATTATTTCCGGCCCTGAATCTGCTGGTATCGCTTGTATGGGTAATAGCCATGGCCACTGCCGGAACAAAGCTGGCCGGCCTCATGGATATATTTTAACTCATAACCAGATCCTGCCCGGTTTATTTCCCTTCGTTACCGCATACCAAAAATACGTGTGGGCCCTGGTGGGAAAAGGGGGAACGTCCCACATTATATAACAGACGGGATCAGCGATGCTGTTGTATGCGCAAGTCGGCCATCTTCAGGTTTACTTTCTCCAATGCGTATTCCGCCAAATCCGGCCCTCGTTTTCATTAAACCGCCCGGGCATTCTCGTCGCGCTCATAAAACACAACCCCGACCCGCTCAATATGCTCGCGCAGAGGGCGATGCGCGACTTCATGCAACACCGTAACATCCAGGATATAGGGTAAATCAAGATCGTCCAATTCCAAAAGAATCTGATCCCGCTCTTTTGCGGAAATTGCTTCACCCTGGAGATTAAGGTCGATATCCGATCCGGACTTCTGGGTATCCTTGGCCCGGGACCCGTAAAGCATGGCCCGCTCCACCACAGGGTGTTCGGCAAGGACTCCGTGAATCTTTTTTATTACGTCCTCGTTTAGCCCGAATCGCATCACTCTTCCTCGGATTCTGCAAGGATTGCGTTGAACCGTTCAGCCATTTTTTTAAACTGGGGGAAATAATCGGCCAGGATCCGTTCGGCTATCTCCCGGGCAACGTCGAGATTGTAGGTGTGAGAAGAACGGTTTCGGTCCAGAATCATGGTCATCCAAATTTCGCCGTTCTCTATCAAGCCATTTTTGAAAGCAGAGCGGACCGCGCCCTTGGAGCCGATAATATCGCTGATTCCCTGGTGCTCCAGATAATCCTTGAGCACCTTCCAGGCCAATTCGTGCGTAAACTCAAATCCCTGAATGAGTCCCTGTTCTTCCAATTCGGAAAGACCACGCTCATGGGCAAGCTCCACCGCGTCGGCAAGCCTGGCAAGCGCCTGCTGATAATTGTCGAAACGCTGTTTCCACCGAATGTCTTCAAACATGGATCACTCCTCTTGGCGCTATGTAAAAGCAGAATCTTGACCGCTCGATTTAAGACAATTGATTTTGTCATTTTTTCAATCAACGCGCAAATCTCTTTCGGCAATCGTAGTCATTGCTTTCGATATTATTGTGCCACCCGGTAGCCAAACATTCTCTCCAGCATCTTTCTGAATGAACAAAGTGAGTGGAGAAGCTCTAGAGGGAGTACTGCCCCCACCCGAAAACAGGGGCTAGCCCCCCCTCAAAAAATTATAATGAGCAGATATGGGGTTGCACCTGTATACCCAAATCCGTCTGTGGATATTTTCAAACAGGGGAAGGAGTCTTTCCGCAAACTCCCCTGGTATTTGCTTTGTACAAAAAAGGGAATTTCTCCCCACCGTCCGGAAATCAATGGCTGCTGCCGGCATGCGACAAAAACATATCCAGAAATTTATTCAAGTACCCGGAGTCACACACAGGATTTATTTCTTGACACCGTGTCTAACGAATTCCTAAAAATATGATAAAAAGATACATTTGGAGTTTTTATGCAAAGAGAGACCTGGACCGGGAAAATGGGCTTCATTCTGGCCTGCGTGGGCTCGGCCATCGGACTGGGCAACATCTGGCTCTTTTCCTGGCGCATGGGCGCTTACGGCGGAGCCGCCTTTCTTATTCCCTATCTCCTGTTCGTGTTCGGCATCGCCAGCGTCGGACTCATGGAGGAATGGGCCTTCGGACGCAGCCAGAGAAAAGGAGCCATAGGCGCGTTTGAAAACGTGTTCAATGCCAGAAAGCCGGGCTCGGGCAAGCTGGGCGCGGTCATCGGCATCATCCCGGTTCTGGCCGTATTTTGCATATTCATTTTCTACGCCATAGTCATCGGCTGGCTCCTCAAGTATCTGTTCCTGGCCGTCGGTGGAGCGTTCAGCACAATGGACATCTCCGAATATTTCGGGGCCTTTGCCGGGACCACCGCCACCATCGGCTGGCACGCAGCCGGAGTCCTGGGGACAATGCTTATCGTACTCTTCGGGATTCAAAAGGGGATTGAAAAGGCGAACAAAATCATGATGCCCGTTCTCTTCGCCATCCTGATAATCCTTTTGATCCGCTCCGTTACTCTCCCCGGGGCAGGAGAAGGCATAGCCTATATGTTCGTCCCGGAGTGGTCCAAACTGGCCAGCATAGAAACCTGGATCATGGCCCTGGGCCAGGCGTTTTTCACCCTCAGCCTGGGCGGGGCGACCATGCTCGTTTACGGCAGCTACGCCCGGGAGGATACAGTTATCCTCTCCTCTTCCATGCAGACCGTTTTGTTCAACTTCCTGGCCTCGATCCTGGCCGCCTTCGCCATTATCCCGGCGGTTTTCGCCTTCGGACTGGACCCGGCCGCCGGCCCGGGACTCTTGTTCGTGACCCTGCCCAATGTGTTCGCCAAAATGCCCGGCGGGCATATCTTCGGGGTGCTCTTTTTCCTGTCCGTTGTCTTTGCCGGATTCTCCTCCTCGGTGAGCATGCTGGAACCGGCTGTGGAGGGGCTCATGGACAAGACCGGGATGCGCCGCTCCATTGCGGTGGTCATTTTAAGCGCGGTGGCCTTTGCCGTGGGCCTGCCCCTGGCCGTGGACATGGGCAGATTCGGGACCTGGGCGGACATAGCCACCATATACGTTCTCCCGCTCGGGGCGGTAGTGGCCGCGGTGGTCTTTTTCTGGGTCTATGGCGCGGACAAGGCCCGGGCGGAGATAAACAGGCACGCCGCCCATCCCGTGGGCAAATGGTTCGAGGCCTACGCCAAGTACGTGTTCGTGGCCGTGGCCCTTCTGGTCATGATTCTGAATATCGTTTTCGGTGGGATCGGATAAATTTTGCGGACAATCAGGAACTGCCAGGGCGGTAAAGGCAGGGGGCGGTTTCCACCACAAAGAGCACTAAGGACACGAAGGTTATGCTTGCTGAACTGTTGAGTCGGGCCGTTGGCTGTGCCATCAAAATCCACCGAGAGCTGGGCCGGGTGCTGCGCCAGTCCATTGTACGAAGAGGTCCGGCACACGAACTGAAATTTAGCGGGATCAAGCATTTCGTTCTCTGATGCCTTATTGCTCTTCATGTCTTTCGTTATAAAACTTCCGGAGTAACGAACCTGTCAGTGCAAGGAACGACTAGCCGCAACCAGTGACCGGCACTTTATACCCTTTTAAAATGAGCAAAATACATAAAAAATATTTAAAAAATCCAAATTCAGGATTGATTGAGAGCTATCGGTTCATTGCCGGTGACCGGCGCAATGAATCAAGGCAGTATGAAATACTGCCGGACGGCTATTTTGATCTTTCTTTTTTGCTTTCCGAATCCGCATGCAAAATTTTCCTCGCAGGGCCATACACCCAAAAAACATATGTTCCTCTGGGCACTTATGAGCTATTTATTGTACACTTCAGGGCGGGAAGAATGCCAAGGCTTATCAACGGCAGGCCCCGTGAACTGGTCAATACGATGATCGAACTTCCCGGCTTATGCGGCCGTGACACCGATATAATCGGTGAAGAACTGATGAGGAACAAGGCCGCGGGGTTCAGGCAGGCATTTGTTGAAAATTTATTGTGCCATACACATGCCGCTCCATTATCCAATGACAAGCTCTATGAAGAAGCGGCTGCGGCAATTGAATCCGGGGGCGGTCAGATTCACATAGGGGAACTCGCGCACCTTTTAAATGTCAACACCAGAATGCTTGAACGTAGATTCAAGGCAATCCTCGGATTTTCACCGAAAATGTTTGCCAGGCTGGTTCGGTTTCAAAAAATTGTTGAAAAATTAAGAACCGTTTCAGATGCTTCCAGGCTCACCGATATCGCCCATGAATTCGGCTATACCGACCAATCCCATTTTATCCGCGACTTCAAAGCCATGTCCGGCGTCCCGCCGGCTTCATTTTAGCTCATTTCTTTTGTCGCATTTTTACAATTCTTTCTTTTCATTTCCCGGAATTGTGCCTCGTAAAGTTTAAAACAGCGTTGGGACATTTATGGAAAATCTTCCAGGACCAAGAGATTCGGAGGTGTGCAATGGATATCGGAACAATTTCCTGTTTCTGTTTTTCTCCCACAGGCTCAACAAGGCGAATCACGGAAAACATCGCCCAGGGTATAAATCCCGCACATACAGAAATAATCGACCTGACAAAACCGGTCCACCGAAGAGGTGTTGATACGGCCTTTGAAGGCAAAGCCGTTATTCTGGCATCGCCGGTTTATTACGGCCGCGTTCCGCAATCGGCTGCGGCCTTTTTTGACTTGCTCGACGGGAAACAGGCACATGCCATACTCGTGGTTGTCTATGGAAACCGGGCATATGAAGATGCACTTAGGGAATTACATGACATCGCAATGGAACGCGATTTCATTCCGGTTGCCGGGGCTGCATTTGTGGCGGAGCACTCGTATTCCGCTCCAACGCATCCGATTGCCCAGGGAAGGCCCGACAAAGAGGATTTATTAAAAGCCCGGTCATTCGGGGCCGAGGTTCGCAAAAAACTTGAAAGTTTTCCGGCCGGAAAAAGCCTCCCCCCGCTCAGAGTGCCCGGGAAAATGCCGTATGTTGAGCCTTTTAACCTGAACAGGCTCATGGAAGCACGGCACCATCTGCCCCTGACCCCGGAAACAGATACATATTTATGTAACGGATGCGGCCAGTGTGCTGAAGTCTGTCCAACAGGGGCCATATCGCGGGAGGATACGCAAATCATCGACAGATGGAAGTGTTTGATATGCTTTGCGTGTATCAAGAGCTGCCCGGCCGGTGCAAAACAGATGAAATCCCCGCATTTCAACAATGCAGTTGAAGAATTATACAGTTCCTGCCGGGAAAGAAAAGAGCCGGAATGGTATTTTTAGGAAATTGCATGCCGGAGACCATAAACTGAAAGGGATTGAAAATGGAACCGTTGAAAAGCAGCAGCGAGATTTTCCGCCTGGGAGCAGCCGAAATTGCCGGGCGGGTAAAGAAACGCGAAATTTCCTGCCGAGAGTCGATTTCCGCACATTTGGACCGGATTGCCCGGATCAACGGGCGCGTCAATGCAGTTGTCAACGTTTTATCCGAACAGGCCTTGGAACAGGCAGATGAACTGGACCGCAGAATTGACCGCAAAGAGCCGGTGGGGCCCCTTGCCGGGGTCCCGTTTACTGTAAAGGAAAACATTGATTTGGCCGGCTCGGCCACGACATTCGGCGTAACCGCCATGCAAGCGGCAATTCCCGCGCGCGACGCCCCGCACATTTCCCGGCTCAGGGAGGCCGGCGCCATCCCCATCGGGCGTACCAACCTCTCGGAGTTGGGCCTGCGTCCGCACACCGTCAATCCCCTGCACGGGCAAACCACGAATCCATGGACAACAAAAATGACCTCCGGCGGGTCAAGCGGCGGGGATGCGGCGGCTGTGGCTACCGGGATGACGCCTTTGGGCATGGGCAATGATTACGGCGGTTCATTGCGCGCCCCTGCGCAGTTTAACGGTGTTTGTTCCATTAAGCCTTCCCTGGGGAGGGTGCCGGATCATATGTCGCTTATGCCCTCGGAGCCGGGCATCTCTATGCAGCTGTTTTTATCCCAGGGGCCGATGGCAAGGCATGTAAGAGACCTTAGGGCGGCATTGGAGCAGATGAATGGTTTTGATGCCAGGGATCCGCGCTGGGTTCCGGTGCCAATGGACGGAGCAATGCCGGATCAATCGCTGAAAGTCGCTGTGGTCTCGGATCCGGCCGGCTGCGGCGTGGCCCCGGAAGTCGTAGACGGGGTACAAAAAGCGGCCGGGTGGTTAAGCGATGCTGGATACGCTGTGGAAGAAATCGAGCCGCCGCAGATGCTGGATGCCTGGTGGAAATGGGTTGAACTGACCTGCATGGAAATCCGTACCCTTGTGTTGCCTGGAGCAAGGGACATCGCTTCGGCTGATACGGTTGCATTTCTGGAGTATTGGTCGGAGCTCTCTTCGGACTGCGGTTTAACTGCCTACATGGAGGCCCTGGCCCAGCGCAACGCCATTGCCAGGAAATGGGCCGAGTTCCAGGAAACTTATGCTTTGATCCTGGGGCCGGCATTGACTGAGATTGATTTTGAGCCCGGATTCGATATTTGGAGTGCAGATGAGGTAAAACGATACATCCGGGCCTCTCGCCTTATGATGGCCGCCAATATGCTCGGCCTTCCCGCAGCGGTTTTGCCCGTGGACAATACGAATCAAGGGGCCGCGGTTCAGATACTTGGCCCGCGATTTGCCGAAGAGCTGGTGCTGGATGCGGCCGGGATTGTCGAGGAACAGCCCGGGATACCCGCGCCGATTGATCCAGCAACCTGAATCAACCGGCAAAAAAGGTATGATGATGAATCGTTTGAAAAATCAGCTGATCACCTCCTGAGCCACTGAACGCAAGTGTGCAGACCAGGGGGAGGGCAATGTGTGTATTTGGGGTGATCCATGTCCATGTTCGACCAATAGAATGATAAATGGAGGCTTATGGTTTAGATATCCAGTTTTCAACCGGGAAAATAAAAATCGGCATCTTACAGATTCGTTTTCATATCCTGTCCCGGCGGACATAGAATCTAAGCCTGGAGCCGGTCACATCGCTTTTGCCCGTAAACCAGAATGTAATCAGTCCCACGGCCTGAAGGAAAAGAATGGTTCCCGGTGTCCACAGTCGGGCAAACCCGGAAAACACCTCCGGAACCGATCCGGATGCTGAAGGAAAGAAAAAAGGCAGAGCCAGGACGTACCCGGCACAGATCAGGCTCATCCCCTGATAGACGGAAATCCTTCCCCGGCCGCGGTAATCGCTGCGCAAAAACTCGGAATAAAAGCGCCACAGCTGAGTTACGAGCATGCTTGTAAGCAGGGCGGGGAGGAAAAAACCATACAGAAACATGGTCATGGCCGCCAGGGCGCAGGCCGAATACAAAACAGCGGTAACCGCCTGAACCGGCAGCAAAGGGACACCCTCAAAACCGCCGACATAACTGGCCTTCTTTGTCCCGCCCCGAAAAACCAGGCCGAATCTTTCCAGTCTTTGACGCCAGCCCGGGGAAAGGGAAGAAATCGGCCGCCCGTAACAGCAGCCGAAACTTATGCAGGCCAGCCTGCCCATTCCCTCGCCCAGGGCGTAGGCAACTCCGATCGCGGCCAGAACCGGAATAACCCCGCCTTTGTTTTCCAAAAAATTTCCCACAAGCAAAACAATCCACGGAGCCAGTAAAGTGCCCACGAAAACCGCTCCGCCGATACTGAGCGTGTAGCTTTTATTCTCCACTACCCGGGCCACCAGACTGGAAGCCGGAATGCATATCCCAAGTAAAATCGCGATTACGGCCAGAAGAAACGCCCCGGAAACGCCGATGCTACCGCACAAAAAAACCACCACGGCCGTTGCCGCGGTATAACTCAATGCGTTAAAAAAACCGTAAAAAGTGAAATTGATTCCTTGCCACTCCTCGCCGTCCGGGCTGGAAACCGGAACCGCGGCCAGCATCTGCCATCCGGCTTGGGGCAGGTGCACAAGAGCCCAGCGATAAAGGAAAAACAAAATCATGGACAAAAAAACTATCAAAACCAAAACGGCCATTTGAAGATACTCCTTTTAGGATTTGGCTTTTCACATAAATCCGTGCAAAATTTTGTTGTTAAAAACCCGCAATCAACGCTTAAGTAGATGAATTTAAATGTTTTTATTAAAAATTATTGAATTGACTAACCGTTGGAATAATCCAAATCCAAATCCAAATCCAAATCGAAATCGAAAGAGTGCGTCATTTTGTGCGCGGGTGAAACCCTCGGCTTATGGGATCGATTTCGACCCCGAAAAAAAATCCACCCCGCCTGATCTCAAGACCAAAAAGAGTCACCGCAACAAAACGGCCCTTCCCCAATCGGAACAAAGGCTAACCGAAGAAAAAATAAGGCCTTTCTACTTCCCTTTCCTCCCCGGCCGCCTTGGCTATGGACATGCGCACCTGCACCTCGGTCTCCACAAGAGACTGTCCAAATCCCATACTGTACCTGCTGCGGACGTCGCTGCGCCGGACATTTTCCGCAATATCCGGGTCAAACACCACTTTTCCCGGCTCAAACAGAAGTATGTCCTGAGAACTTCCCGGCCGATAGAGACTCTTGGGCTGCCCCTTTTCGAGCATCATTCCCGGCCGGACATCCATTGGCTTCTCATAGCGCTTGGAACTGTACGCCTGATCAATCCTGCCGATCATGAGCGCGACCACCTCGATCATGGCCACTACCCCGCATCCGGTCCCACCGCAGACATCGGTATCTATGATGGTTACCACCCTCTTATTTTTGGAAAACGGAGTGACCGTCTCCACCACTGCCCCGGGATTGCAGCAGTGATAATCTCCGCTTATCTCATATATATCCAGGACCTTCCCGCTTACCGGAGCGTGGTTGTAATGATACTTCTCCGGAGTCAGGCGAAACATGGCAAAATCCCCGTTTTGAAAACGCTTGAGCCACTTGTCCTTGTCCGTTCCCAAAATCTCCTTAAAAGTAAAAAACTTGTCCTTCAGAAATAAAAGATGTTCCGGATTCAGGGAACCCATAAGCATGCGGCTGTCAGCAGGAGCGACTACCACATTTTTATCCGCGGGCATGGGCCGGTACTGCCAGTATCTTATCTGCCGCTCAAAAATCCGTTTAAGCGATCTGTAATATATCGGGGGCTGCACGCATTCCCGAAGATCCACCCCAAGATCCCGAAGCGCCTTTCTCGCGCCGGTGAGACCGGATCCAAAAGGCAGGTCATAGTTGAGCCATCCCAGAAGGGCAGACATGCGCGCCGAAACGCATAGCCGGAAAAGAACCGGGGCCTTCTCCCGCAAATCACTGTAAATCAGCCTTATGGTCCGGTCGCTGAAGAGCTTTTCCGTACAAACCCGGCCGGTTTTCCTGTCCACATACTGATGTATGCCCTCAGCCGCACAATGCATCGCAATCCGCCCCTGTCCCCTGCATAATTGATTTCCGGTCCTTTCCGGACTCAAATCCGCATGGGTCATAATTATCCTCCGCCGCCTGCTCGGCATTTTTACCGGCCGTATAACCCAGAAGGGAAACAAGCTTTATTATTTCCTCTATCCGCAAATCTCCGCCCAGAAATTTCCTTTCCATAAGATGCAGATACTCGGAAGGACCGTGTTCCTGGGCGCCCATAACATTCCAGAGTTCTTCCCGATCCTCGAATTTCTTCAAGTCCTTCCACAAAAAGGAAAAACCCTCGGATGCGTATTTCTCCCGGAGATCGGTGCGGTAATATTTTTCAGCCGCGGTATTGAACTCCTCCCCGCTTAAGCGCATGGGCGAAGCCACACCGCTTTTTCGGCATATTTCCGCGCATAGACGCCCGGAAGCGGTCCTCCACGGGTCCCGGATCATCCGCTTAAGTTCCTGCAGGACATCATTCATGCCGTTTTTCTCCACCAGATCCGGGGCATCCCTTAAGATGCGCCGAACCAGAACCAGACGGAACTCCTGGTTGTATACCCGCCAATAGCCCTGGTATCTGCGGCTGGAGCGGATGGATGGGGTCTCCAGAATAAGCCTGCGCAGGAAACGATTGGTGCTTTTCTTGTGCACATAAAAAGTGGGAATGCCTATGGCGGTGGTGAAAAATATCTGTCGCCGCTCGCTTTCCACTGAAGGATGATCGGGAACATCCGCATGCCCTATTTCCCCCCGGGCCATATACTTAAAAGCCAGGGAGGTCAGAAGAGCCTGCAGCGCCGAGGCCTCCCTCATCCCCCGGGAAAGGGAGAAGAACTGACTGTAATACCTGCCCTCAAAGCCGCAAAAACCCATCTGCTTGAACTGCCGCAATTTATACAGCTGATAGGCGGACATGCGGCTGTGAAACACCCCCATGGTCTCCAGGTCCCTTATCAGGCGCTGATCATTTCCGGGACTCCCGTCCAGACCGGGGCTCCGGCGCGTGCTCATAAGGGCCACGAAATAATCTATGAGGCGAAAATCCTGGATATAATCCCCTTTCAGGCGGAAGACACGGCTTATCATTTTATCCAGTGCTTCCGGACCGAACGGGGTCAGCCTGTGCCCAAGAAAATTAAGGCTGGCCTTTTTCTTCCATCTGCGCCAGATCATTCGCAGATGGGTGAAATCCAGCTCGTGCGGGAGGAATCCCAGGGCCAGCTCGGGGTGAAAATCCTTGAAATCCATGCGGTACGGAGAACCGCTATAAGTCCCCACGAACAGAGGCAGAAAGTGCTCGATTATCTTTATCGCCAAATCGCCCTGGTACTTTTCCTGTTTGGGACCGAAACCGGATGCCGGATCGCTCCGCATGTCATTTAGAACCCGGCTGCCCAGGCTTATATGGATTCCGTTGTTGGCCAGGCTGGTGTTGGAAGTATTGGGCAGGACAACCAGATTGCGGGTTATGATTCCGCATTCCTTGAGCTTGGGGATGATGTTCAACTGACTGCGGGAAAGGACCTCGTGACAAAGCCCCATGTAGGCCCGTTTTTCCTCTCCCCGGTCCCAGCCGGAAAGGCAGGGATTCATAAAAAGTTTGCGGTAGTAGGAATCGGAAATGACCGCGTTGAGCATCTTCTGGCGGACAGGGGAATGGGGCGCGCAGTAGACCACGACTTTCTGACCGGACTCCTCCAGGCCGAACCGCTTGTTGGCATAGGCCACGAGAAGCTGGCAGAACAAAAATCTCTGGGCCGTCTCCCTGGCCACGCCCTCTCCGGGTTTGTCCCCGCTGTTCAAGGTGGCCGGATAAAAGGAAACCACTTCCGGAGAAGTGTTGTCGTTCTGGAAGTTATCCATGAATCCGGCCAGAACCCTGCGGACGTTACCGGGCACCTGCCCGGACCCGAGTATGTCGGCCAGGGACAATTTCAAAAGATAGCTGACCGGTACCCGAATCATTTCCGCGCCCTGTTTTTCATAAACAAAGTCCCGGAAGTCGGAACGCAGGGGACTGGCGTGGTCCTTTTTATCCTGTTTCAGATCATGGGTGAAAAGTGAATCCGCATACCTGGAAAGCAGCTCGCGGGGAAAAACAATCCAGCTGTTTTCCCATATCTGATTCGGGTTATCGCGCAGATACTCATCCAGGCCGTGCACAAGCCTATCCGAAGTATCTCCCCTGTCCGTGCGCCTGCGGATATTGGAATAAAAACGGGAGTTTTTTATGCTCCGGGGCAGATCCACATCCCCGGAGCCGCCCTCCACAACCACCTGGAATTCATTTTCCACCCCGGCCGTGCAGTCCTTCCCGGAAAAGGGGAACTCCCGCAGCCCCGCATTCAGCCACTCAAAATCCCGGATAGCGGACAATTTTTCGCTCCTTTTTGTTTTTTCCCGAAGCTACTTTGGGATTATGACCAACAGATGACTTTTGAGTGAAATTCCGGAAACACGTTCGCAAATGTAACACTCCGGAAACAAAGAAAAGAGAATACGGCAACTGCATAACATTCCGCGGATATTCACGGAACCCGGTCAAAAAAAACGCGCAAAAAAGGAGAGAGGGCATGGACGAGTTGAGCGCGACCTCCCAGCTCGGATACCTGGCGGTATTCACAGGCACGGCCATGGAAGGGGAGACCGTTTTGCTTCTGGCCGCAGCCGCGGTGCACATGGGCTATTTGCAGCTGATGCCGGTGATTGTGATCGGGTTTCTGGGCGCGGTATGCGGGGATCAGCTTTTTTTCTGGATGGGCAGGCTACAGGGCCGGGCGGTGCTCTCAAGATTCCCCCGGCTTGCCGAGAAAATATCCAAAGTCACCGGACTTATGAACAGACACAAGATAAAGCTTTTACTTGGCTACCGGCTTATGTTCGGGCTCAGGGGAACGGTTGTTTTCGCCCTGGGCATGGGACGGCTACGGGGCAAAACATTCGCGGCCCTCAACCTTCTAATCTCGTTTATCTGGGTAGTAGCCTTGTTCATGGCTGGGACAAAGCTGGCCGGTATTCTGAATATCGTTTTCGGAGGGATCGGATAAATTTAGCGGACAATCAGGAGCTGCCCGCACAGTAAAGGCAGGGGGCGGTTTCCACCACAAAGAGCACTAAGGACACGAAGGCTATGCTTGCTGAACTGCGGAGTCGGGCCGTTGGCTGTGCCATCAGGGGTCCATGCGGAACTCGGAGCCCGGCCCTGCTCCAGTCCATCCGACGTAAAGTGTCCGACCCACGAACTGAACGGGATCAAGTCCAAAGAAACAATGGAATTCCGGGAATCAGAATACTTTTTAAATCCCGCGGAAACCCCATTAGGGATCTTACCACCTCCCTACCGCCTGCACACAGGTGGTGCCATAAGTCTCCGGCTGTGAATCAATTGGGCAATAAAACCGGCAAGGTCAAAATCAGCCTACTTTTGGCAGCGGCCCGGGAAAATGCCTCCCTTTTCATCGCCGCCCAGGAGGGTCTCAAACCGGGTGTTCGCCATGGAGTAGGACCACTTGCAACCCGCGTTTCTGCGGGGCATGTCATACTTGTTGATGCACTTTTTCCGCGCCTCTTCATACCTTTTCATGCAGCCCTCGCGTTCCGGGTCGTACTCGGCCCGCACCGAGACTTGGCCCACTACTTCCCCGCTATCACAGACAATGCAGTCCACCTTAATATCGTCCATCCTTTCGCAGGTCTCCGCCGGCCCGCGTTCGGCGGCAAAGGCCGCACCAGTCAAGACTAGAACCGCCAGACAGGCCGCGAGTGCCGTTTTAAATAAATTCAAGCCGGATTTTTGTTGGATAATCATGGCTCCTCCTTTTGTTGCTGATTTGCGAACAATATTTTCTTCCTTATCAGCATAATTCATTCCAAAAAAATAACACTCTGACAGGATTGTATAAAACATTTTAGTTTGCCGTAACTGTATCAACAAAATCCGAACATGCCAACAGTGTTGGCGCAAAGATCAGTGGCACCGCCCTTCAGGGGGACGAAACGCAGCCGCCAGTAGCGCAATAGCCGCAAAAACGGCCGGGAGCCACAGCCAGGCATCACCCAGGCGCGCGTATATCGTCTTCATCTCCGGACAGTGCATCCGCGCCTGCCGGAAGGTGCGTTTGTACATCCCCGTTAGACTGCCGGGAACGATTTCCCCGGTGGCCCGGATATGCGCGCCAAATCCGGAGTTGGTGCAGCGCACCAGCGGACGGCGCTGCTCCACGGCCCGGAACAGGGCCAGGGCCAGGTGCAATTCCGCAGCCTTGGCCTGCACGAACCAGGCGTCGTCCGCAACATTGACCAGCGCCCGGGCCCCTTGTTCGACGCCTACCCGGGCAAGCTCCGCAAAGCCGCTCTCGAAACAGATAAGCGGCTGCACCTTTTTGCCGCCCGGGAGCTCCACCACCCCCGGACCCGGTCCGGGCGTGTACTCCAGCGTACGACCCACGGACGTTCTGAGCCACGGGCACGCCTCCTGAAACGGAGTCCGTTCCCCAAAGGGAACCAGCTTCGCCTTGCGGTAGGCCATGCGGCAATCATCTCCGTCCACCAGCCACAGGGAATTGTACATGGAATCTATTTTACGGGTATACATGCTGACTCCGCGACCGTCCTCACTCCCTGTTTCATGACGCACCACGGGGTTGTCCCCATAGTCGTTCTCCACGCAGGCAATAAGCACGGGTCCGCCCGAGGCCGGCTCCGCCCGGTGCAGACGGTAACGGCGGAAATCCTCGCAGTCGCAGGCAACCCGGGTCGGGACCTCGGGCCAGAGGACCAGGTCGGCCGGGGGCAGCTCTGCCGCCGCCTTCCGCGTTGTCCTGAGCATGACCCCGACCGCGCCGACATAGGGGCCGGAAGTGTCCATACCCTTATGGCCCTTGATGGAGATGTTCGGCTGAATGGTCCGAATGGCCATGAAGTCGTCCTTGTCCGCTGTTTCGGCCAGTCGGCTAATGCCGTCCAGGCGCCAGGAACCGTAACCGAACAAGGCCGCCAGGATGAGGCCCAGCGCGGCCAGACTGGCAACCGCCCTGCGCGGCCTGCCCAGGCCGGCCAGTCCCTCGGCAAAAAGCCAGTTGACCAAAAACAAAAGGAAATTGATCAGGTGAAAGCCGCCAATATCCGCGGCCTGGATGGCCCGGGGCCAGGAATAGAGAATCAGGGCCGGGGAACCGGGGCACACAACCGGCCGCAAATAAACCACAAGCGCAAGAAGGGAGGCGCAAAAAAGAGGCTCCGGCGGCCTGCCCCGGCGGTTCATGAAGCCGCAGGCCAGTCCCAGAAGGGCGTAAGGCACTCCCTGGTACAGGCAGAAAAGGATTGTGGCGGCCAATGCACCGGGCCAGGGCCAATCCAGCAGGAAAATAAAGGAATTGTAGGCCCACCAGGCGGAAACGGCCCAGAAACCCGCCCCGCCGAGCCAGCCCAAGAACAGGCCGGACAAGGGCCGAACCCCGCGCAAAGCCAGGGCAAACGGTGCCAGGGCAATAAAAGGCAGCCACTTGCCGGGTCCCGAGGACGGACAGAGCCAGAGAAGTCCGATTGCGGCGGCAATCAGGGCCAAGCGCTTCAAGGCGGAAATTTTACTACCATCCCTCAATTTTCAACCCACAATGCTTGCGGAGATTTGTATACTCTATATAGAAGCAGGTGGGTAAAAAAGCAAATCCAGCTTGGATCGGGCTGGATATATTCACGACATATTCAAAAATATTGAAAACATGCTGGAAAAAAGGGATTAGCCAGCCGCCGGAAGTGTTTGGGGTGGGGGTATGATAAAAGGTGCATCCAGGAGCCGTCTGCGGGAAGCAAGGTGGTACAGGCCTGACTTTACCCGTACTCCAGGCCGGTTTCCCGGACCATGTCCCGGATATTTCGAGCGGTTTTCCTCCCGATTCCCTTTATAATATCCGGCCAATTCCCGAGGTTTCAAAAGTGCTGCCGAGGTTCTCTCTAGGCCCAAATTCGACCATTTTAATTCTCGAATTGCGTCTTTATCGGCAAATTTCCCACTCCAATCCGGCCAGGTTGCGCTCGGTTGAATCAAAATCAATCCCCACCAGATAAACAGGCCTGCCGTCTTCTTTATACTTGCGCGCGTAGTCCCTGTCCTTGATCTGATCCAGGGCCCGGCCTTGGCCGTCAACCTTGAACTCGAGTATGAAAATGAAATCCTCCAGCCTCAGGGTAAGGTCGATGCGGCCTTTGTTGGTCACGTCCTCCGCGACTATATCCAGGCCCAGGCTGGCCAGATAGGCATAGATCACGCTGGCGTAATAGCCCTCATAGCTGCTTATGGTGTTGTTTACGTAATTGGTGTACGGGATCGAGGCGAATAGGGATTTCAGAGTTTTTTCAAATCCGCTGAGATCACCCTGGGTAAGGAATTCATAGATATCACTTTGGAAATTGGCCTTCTCGCTTTCCTGCCCGGTCAAATAGCTGAGCACGAAATCATTGAATGAATATCGAGTCTCCAGGTTGGGAAAGCACAGCGTATACATGATGACCGCACCGGCGCGCGTCTGCTCTTTTATGGTCAAATACCCGGTCTGGAACAAAATGGGCTCCAGCCGGACATTCTCCAGATCATAGCTGTCGATCAGGCTTTCCGATACGCGCAGATCTTCCAGATTGGGGACGAAATAATTTTGTTTCTGCAGAAGTTTTATCAGAAAAGTAGGAGTGCCTGTGGTAAACCAGTAGTTTCTGAATATAAACTTATTTTTGATAAAAAGCAGGATATCAATAGGGTTATATACAGGATCGCCCATGAAATTGTATCCGTTGTACCACTGACGAACCTTATCCATGTCCGCGCCCTGAAGATGGGCCGCGAATATAGTCTCCAGATCATTCTGGGTGTAGCCGCAGATATCGCAGGAATCCGGGTTCAGGGTAATGTCCTCGAGATTGTTCAAGCCGCTGAACACCGATACTTTGGAGAACTTGCTCACTCCGGTCAGAAAAGCGAACCGGACATACTCGTCGCTGTCCTTGATGGTCGTGTACAGGTCCCTCAAGACCTCCCGGCCCTGCGCGGCCACTTCCGGCTGATCCAGATTGTCCACGATCAGCTTGTCATACTCATCCACCAAAATAACCACTTTGCGGCCGTATTTTTCCCCGGCCTTTTCAATCAGCTCCCGAAAACAGCTCCCGATATTTTCCGGCTCCTCACAGGATATATCCAGACGGCGCTGATTCTGCTTCAAAATCCCGACCACGTCCTGCTTCATGTCCGCCAGGTCCCGGGCCACCCCGCCGAAACTGATCTTGATAACCGGCCGGGACTTTTCCCAGTCCCACTTGTCATGGATATAAAGCCCCCGGAAAAGCTCCTCCCGCCCCTCAAACAGGGCCTGCATGGTGGAGATGAGCAAGCTCTTGCCGAAGCGCCGCGGCCGGGAAAGGAAATAATAACTGCCCCGGTCGATCAAGTCCTTTATGTGGCGGGTTTTATCCACGTACACATAATCTTTTTCGCGTATCTTTTCAAAGGTCTGTATGCCTATGGGAAGCCGTGCCGGTTTAGTCACAATATCTTTTCCTGTCCGCATTGTGGTTACCGAAATCGTATTAACCCTTTCTATCCGCTTGCTATCCTTTGAGCAAGCCGGAACGCCTCTGTCAATCGCAAGGTAATTTCACGAGGAAATATTTTAAGATCCGGCCAATTCCCGAGGTTTCAAAAGTGCTGCCGAGGTTCGACTTTATTCAATATCCCGGGACAAACTAGTTCTTATCCGGAAATTCAAAAATTTTCGGATTTAGAAATATCAGGTTTCCAATTCGGAAATGAGTTTTTTTCTGTTTAACAAGGAAATTGAGTAATTACGAGTGAGCGTATCCTAATACGTGATCGAATAATTACGAAAATTGACGCAGTTAAACCGAAAAGGGGCCATTTCCGGATGGAAACAAACTAACTTCCCCAGACAAAGACCCGGAAGACCTGTATCCCGGTAAACACCTGCACGAGCACCAGCAGGAGCATCACGGTATTCAATCCGGCATGAACCAGCGGGAGAACCCGGCGCTTCTTTTTCCTTTTGTCCATGTACACCCCGGAAACAATGGCGAAAATTATAAACGGGACAAGTATCAAGGCTATTTTCGCGTGCAGGCCGGTCAGGAAAATCCCGTTCCATTCGGAGTAAACCGCGAAAAATCCCCCGAAAAACCCTACAATCCAGATTATGGTCGCGACCAGGCCGTAGCGGACATGGTTTTTCCAGTCAAAAGGGCTTTTCCTTTTTAAGTGAACGGACTTGAAACGGTTCAGCCCCAGTTTAAACACGTAAAGCGCGATAAGAAGGGCTATAAACTGAAGCAATGGGTGCATAACGAGCATAAGCATTTCCCTTTTTTTCTAAGTCCTGTCCTCTGGCTTCGGCGAAATACTCTCTGCAGGGGGGTCTGAGTACCAATTACCCTTCAAATAATTTCAGTAAGCTCATAAGCGCGTGCATAGGGAATCAAGGCCCCGGTTCTGGATTTCCGCCAGACCTTTTCCCGGTGGGCTGCATCATATGCATCCCGCTCCTGCGGGAACCGCCGGGCGACCTGGTAAATCACGGCAAGCTCCTCATCCTGGAGCGGCTCGGCACCGCTTGAATCCGAATTCTTGATGGCCTGCAGCAGATCACTGTAATTGTTCAGTTGGGGGCCATATGGCAAGGACGCATAGCTGGCTCCGGTAAGTCCTCTGCCGATTTTCTTAAAAGCCAGCATATCCGCATACCAAAGATACTTGGACACAAACAAAAATCTGTCACCTTCCTGGAGCAGCTTCCTTTTCAGAATACCCTCCAGGGTCTCGGCCACCAGCTTAATCCGGGGAAGATCGATCTCCCGGTTGCCGTTGCAGCTACTGCAATCATTTCCCTGCAGGTGCATGCGCAAAAGCTTGTCCATGGATTGGCTCTGCACCGCCCCGGTCTCCCAGCGCTTAATGCTGGCTATACCCACCTGCAGATCGTCGGCCAGCTGATTTTGGGTCAAACCATTTGTCTCGCGAAGAGCCCGGATCTCCCGGCCGGTTAAAAGCCCCGCCTTGGCCCTGTAAGCGTCAGTCATGGCCCGCTGCACCTCACCGGCGCTTTGAACCGTTCCCGCTTCCAGGCCGCAATCCGGGCAAACATGGGCTTTGCAGGCATACTCAATATCTATGCCTTTAAAATTTTTTTGCTTATAAAGTTCCCTGGGCTGCAAACCGCAGGAACATTTGGGGCATTTTATTCCATTCATAAGATCTCCTTTTCCGGTCGATCCTTGTGCAAGGACACGAACCAAAGGGCCCGTAAACAAATTTCCCCTTTTGGCGCCCCGATTTCCTGCGCGGCGAACTATTAAGAATTTCTTAAGAGTTCCCTCGGGGGCTCAACTCCACTTCCTCGTGGATAGTGCACATACTCATGAAGGGAGTCGTTTATTTCATTTGTCCTGAATTCCGGCCCAACAACTTCATTTCGGGCTCTTTTTCATATTTTGAAGATAGTTGCGTCCGGCCTGGGTCAACCTGTACTTCTGAAACTTGCTCTTGGGAGCTTGGGGGATCGTCCGCTCCATCAAGCCCGCATCAAGTGCTGGATTTAAATAGTATTTCCGAAAGTGTTCACGGTCCTTGAGTCCTAGCCTATCTTGCATTTCTTGCCGGGATAACGGCTGGATACAGATTTTGAGAAGCTGTTCGACTTGCGGGGCACCATGCGGGGTGACTTGCACGGTATCATGCATGGTGTCATGCATGCCATGATGCATGGTATCTTGCGGGGTCACCCACTTCTCCTCCGGAATGCGGAATACGACCACAAATGACCCGGCTTGATTGAAAAACTCCGGAGCCGGCAATCCCGCTTTATCCAACAGCTCCATAATCCTGAGGGTTTCCCGGCCCCATGTCTTAAAAATCCCCCGTCGGTAAAAGACCTTGGCCATGAGCGGGTTCCAGGGCCGTGAGCAATGAGGCCTTTTCAGCTGCTCCGGGGTCAAGCCAAAGGGCAACTCCCCCGGGCTGGCAACTTCCAAGCGATCATCAAACAAGGCCACACTCACCGATCCACCAAAATCACTGTAATCGCGGTGACATAAAGCGTTGGCCAATGCTTCCCGCAAGGCATCCGGCGGAAAATGGGGCTCATCGACTCGTTCGAAGACCGCCGGTTCTATACGTCCGGCTATGGGCAAATGATCCCGGAAAAAGCGCTGGGCCTTGATAAGCAAGGAAAAAGAGTTGCCGAACTCCTTCCTGTTATCCAGAAAACATGTCTTGTCCCGGCCCTTGAACCTGGCCAGGCTTAGTTGACACTGGGGAAAAGATGGCAAGCACCGCTCTGGCAAAAGAAAAAGTGCTGCAGCCGCATTGAGCAGGCGATCATTCTCATCCAGCAAGCCAAGCCCCCGCAACAGATCCAGGGGAGACCGCACTCCCGGATCGTCCAGTCGTTGACGACGAACGGCTTCCTCCACAGTCCGGATGATCTCGTTGTGATCAAGGTCTTCAAGGCGCAGTTGAGCAG
>CAYNNQ010000026.1:0-41289 GCA_964398785.1 uncultured Desulfovibrionales bacterium
TGTATTCGGGAAAGGCGTACCATCCGCGCCGCAGATGCACGAGGTATCCCTTTTTAGTCCAGCGGAGCAAATTATTGCGATCGAATCCCGGCTGCCATGCATATACTTGATGAATGCTGAAACAGCCAAAATCGAACATTTTGTCCTTGAATTCAATCCAGTTCATAATCCGTTTCCATTATGCCCTAAAAATGCTGATTTTTAGAAATATAACGAAAAACAGGTGTTGTCAAAAGGGATTCCTGGCTGCGCTAATAAATCAGGAAAGCGGGACCCCACGGCAAAGTACGGCAACCATTTTTGGACCGGGCAGAAAGGACGGCAAGTTCAAAGAAGCTTAAAAACCAGCTTCAACATGCAAAAATTATTAACACTATTCGCCCTCAAAACATCCGGACGCTCTGGCCCCTCCTTTGCGTTTCGCGGCGTAGAGTTCCTGGTCCGCCGCTTTCAGTAGCTGCTCCGGCTGGGTCATGGATGGTTCCGTCTGGGCTACACCGATGCTGAGGGCACCATCCCAACATTCCACTCCATCCGCGTTGCAGTAGTTCTTGGGCGCGGCCAGAATTTTCTCCGTCACCACGCAGGCGTCTTTTTGGGAACAGCGCGGACATATAACCAGAAATTCGTCCCCGCCGAGGCGGCAGACAATATCATTGGTGCGCACCGCGTTGCTCAAATTCCTGGCCAGAGAGCGAAGCAGGGCGTCGCCTTCATCATGGCCGTATTCATCGTTTACTTCCTTGAATTTATCCGCGTCCAACATGAGTACGGAAAGCGGTGTGCCCTCGCTTTCCGCCTCCTCCCACAATTTCTCTATGGCGGACAGGGCATAGCGACGATTGGGCAGACCGGTCAGTTCATCCTGAATAGCCAGGGTCTGCAGCTGGCGGTTGGCCTGCTCCAGCTCTTTGGTGCGCTCCTTGACCCGTTTTTCCAGGGTACGGTTTAGTTTGCGCAATTCGCGGTTACGCTCGGAAACGGTCTGGAAAAGACCCTTAAGGGCGGTCAGAAGAGGCTCGGTACTGTCCTGGGTATTGTTCTTTTCCGCCTCAAAGGCCTGCTCCCCGGAGAGTCCGCTTTCCACCGCCCGGATCTGTCGGGCCATACTCTGGTCTATCCCCAGAATATGATAGGCCAGCCAGTCCACAAGGTATTGCAACAGCTCCCGGGCCTGTTCCGGATATATTTCATTTCCGACCACTGTCAGGGCCCGGGCCTCCTCAAAAAAGGAATTATGCTGGGCCCAATGATAAGATATATGCCGGGTGTCCAGTCCGGACCTTTGCATAAGTCCTTCTTCATCCCGGAAATGGGTTTGGGCATAATCCAACATTTCTCTGGTGATACCAGCTAGTTCCTGCGGATCGACAGCTTCCCCGGACATGGAGAGCTCGCCCATATCATTCACCAGATCCACCAGGCGTTTATGCTGATCATCCACTAAAGATATCCCGGTCAGAAAAGACTCATCCCAATTAAAAACATTACTCATACCCATATCTCCTCATGAAAATACCTCGAACAAAAAAAGTAAGAGAAGTTTCGCCTCTCCGCTCATTTATTCTCTTTTGATCTACATCTTCCTTTTCCTCTTCGTCCTAAAGGTTTGTCAATAGCCGTGTGTGGATGTATCAGCTTAAACAAAAGCCCACCCAGCTTAAACTAGAGCTCGACACGGCTACCCCAAGGAGCCCAAAAAGGACACGAGGTGTTCCAGCCGGACATAAACCTGGCCGTTCAAGCGCTGCGGCCCATTTCGTAAGTGACTGCAAAAAATTGTTTATACTGGCAGTGTTAAGTTTTAATTAAAAGTTTTATGTAAAATCAAAGAGTTGCAAAAGTTAATCTGTACGGTTAACTCCAGCCTTGGACTTTTTGCAATTGAGTCTTTCGGGGAGGGCTTGTAATTCTTAGTCGATTACAATATGTTCCCCAGAGGATATTTAAAAAATTCCCGGAAAGCTTTTAGTACAGCAAATAAATAGAGGTGTTATGATACTCGGAATCGAAGGCAGTCCTAGAAAAAAAGGGAACTCGCACAAGATGCTGGAGACCGTCCTGGCCGGATCCCGGGAGGGGCATAAGCAGGTGCAGACCGTCCATCTGCGCGACCACCGCTATGACCCCTGCGTGGGCTGTGAAAGATGCAGAAAGGACAAGATATGCACCCAGTTTCAGGACGGGATGACCCTTTTGTATCCCAAAATCCAGGAAGCAAAGGGGCTGGTCCTTATCACCCCGGTGCACAACTACAACGTAACCTCCTGGATAAAGGCGTTTATCGACCGGCTGTACTGCTTCTATGATTTCGCGGACACCAGGCCCAGAAATTGGTCCAGCCGCCTGGCCGGACAGGGAAAAAAGGCGGTTATCGCGGCCATTGCTGAGCAAGAGGATACAAAGGATATGGGTTTCGCCCTGGAGGCCATGCGTCTCCCGCTCACCGCTCTGGGCTATGAAATCGTATCCGAGATACCGGTGCTGCGCCTCTTTGACCGGGGAATTATTTCTGAACACCAGGACGTACTAAATGAAGCTAGACAAGCCGGAGAGAAACTGGCCAAGAGCATTTGACATCTACCCTTGCCCCTGTCTGCACAGGGGCGAATTTCCCGGAGGTTCCTGCTTCACGGACAGAAGCAACTTTCCATCTCCACAGGCGTAAACTCCCCTTTACCCGAGGCCAGGTAAACAAAAAGGTCAAAATATTGCATATTTTACGGAGAATTTGCACAATACCGGCAAATTGGAGAGCAAACAGGCATCCCGCATGTCTTGTCCGCCCCTCTGGTGCGTCCAGCTACAATGCGGCCGTGTTTGTCGACTAGCCCCGGGATGCTAAAATCATGAAGATACGGCTAATTTATCTCAGTATCTGCCTTTTTTTGATGCCGTCATTTACCGCACTGGCAAATGACGGGATAAAAGTTTCACCCGACCTCCGGATAGGGCAAATGATCATGGCCGGATTCAGGGGAACCAGGATCTCCCCGGGACATCATATATGGAAGGATATCCGAAAGCACGACCTGGGCGGAGTCATCCTCTTTGATTACGACCTTCAAAGCGGCAAATACGGCAGGAATATTACCGGGAAAAAGCAGCTAAAACGACTGTGCGGCCAGCTTCAAGAAATAAAAGAGTCAAGACTTATTATTGCCGTGGATCAGGAAGGCGGAAGGGTTAGAAGACTAAAGGAAAAAACAGGATTTCCACCTTTGCCCGCAGCCTCGGAGATGGGCCGGAAAGGCCCCGAATTCACCTACAGGCAAGGGGAAAAAACAGGCCGAATACTCTCCGAAATGGGCATAAACCTCGATTTCGCCCCGGTTGCGGACGTAAACGTCAACCCGCAATGTCCGGTAATAGGAAAATTAAAACGCAGTTTTTCCAAAAGTCCCCCAAAAGTGGCCGCCAACTGCCGGGCATTTATTTCCGGACTGAACAAACACGCAGTAGCCGGATGCCTGAAACATTTCCCTGGTCACGGCTCAAGCAAAGCGGACTCGCATATGGGCGTAGCCGACATAACCGACACCTGGTCCAAGTCAGAACTGTATCCTTACGCCGAACTAACAAAATCCCAGCTCGTTTTTTCAATAATGCCCGGCCACGTTTTCAATGCCCGCCTGGACAAAAAATTTCCGGCATCGCTATCTTCCTCCACCCTGTCCATCCTGCGGGAAAAACTCGGATACAAAGAGGTGATAATAACCGACGACCTGCAGATGAAGGCCATTACCGCTCATTTCGGACTTAAGACGGCGATTTTCAAAGCCATTGAGGCCGGCTCGGACATTTTGCTTTTCGGAAACAATATTGACTATGATCCCGGCATAGCCGACAAAACGGTCAAAATAATAAATGAGCTGATCCGGGAGGGAAAGCTGAGCAAGGAAAGAATCAAAACTTCTCTCAAGAGAATAGAAAGATTCAAATCAAGATTAGGAAAGGAAATGAATTAATTTGAAGAAATAGGCTGAACTTGAATTCCGGGAACAGCGGGGATAAATTCTGTGTTCGTCCACTAGTTCTTATCCGGAAATTCAGAAATTTCTGGTTTAGAAATATCACGTTTCCAATTCTGAAATTAGATTTTTTCCTGTTTAACAAGGAAATTAACTAATTATGAGCGAGCATATCTTAATACGTGATCGAATAATTACGAAAATTGACGCCGATAAAATGGAAAAGGGCCACTTCCGGATGGAAACTCACTAAGAGGAAAATCCCGGGGGAAGACCGCCCTTTTCCGAAGAGGACCCATGCGGTTCATCGTCCTTGTTCCTGCGGCTTATGGACAGTTTCAGCCTGCGGCCGTGCTCCCGGAAACTCCCTTTTTCCAGACGCAGGGCCCCGGCCGGAGAAATGATTATCGCCGGGTAGCCGCGCAGCGGGCAGGCATATTCGCACGCGCCGCATCCGGTGCAGCGCTTTTCCCGGACAAAGGGGACCGCCTCGGGTTTCCCCTCCACCCGGCGCATGTCTATCGCTCCGTAGGGACAGGCCTCGTCGCAGACCAGACAGGCCCGGCCCCATTCCCAGGCCAGGCATCTGTCCCGGTGCACCACGGCCGTGCCCATCTTGGCCCACATCTTTTCGGAGACAGGCAGATCGCGGATGGCTCCGGTGGGACATATCTCCCCGCACGCGGCGCATTCATAGCGGCACGGCCCCCTTCGGGCCCGGGCCACCGGGGCAAAAATCCCCTGTCCGCCCTCATCCCTTCCCTGCGGCTGGAGCATGTTCGTGGGGCAGACCCGCATGCATGCGCCGCAGCGAACGCAAATATCCAGAAAAAGGCCCTCGGGCAGGGCGCCGGGCGGACGGACCAGCTCCCCGGAAACCGGCTGGCCCTTGTCCCGGGGGCCGCGATAGGAATAGAGACCGCTCCAGGCGAGCCAGGCCCCGGCAGTGCCCAAAAGCGCCGCTCCCACGAACTCACGCCGCTTGGGCCAGAACTTTTGCCCCGGCGCATTGGACACCGCCCAGAAAAGTGCCCCCTCCGGACAAATCCCCTCGCATCTGCGGCAGACCAGACACTCCGAGGAGCCTTCCTTCCACGGAGTGATCCCGGATGGACAGGCCTGCCCGCATTTGCCGCATTCCGTGCACCCGGATCCGATTTTCCTGGAAAGCAAGGGGCGCGAGCCGATAATTCCGAGCAAGGCCCCGGTGGGACACAGATACCTGCACCAAAATCGGGGCACGAACCAGGCGCTGCCCACTGCCGCGCCCAGAAGAAGCAACACCGGGGCCAGGTGATCCACGCGCGCCGGTTCAGAAGGAAAGATTCCCGCCGGAACCAGCCCCAGAGGGAGAAGCAGAAAATGGACAAACGGCCACAGAACAAGAGTGTATAGCCGCGTGGCCAGGGAAAGGGGAGATCCCCAGTGGGTCAGATTTTCCCCCCACAGGGCGGCTAGGACCAGGACAATAAGAAAGATATACTTGCCCCGCCTCCAGGACTGCGGCGGACGCCGCACCCGGGTCTTGGAAAGAGCGGACAACGCATCCATGCTCGCCCCCAGGGGGCATATATGGCTGCAGAAAAAACGGCCCAGAACCAGTGCGCTGAGAATCACCACACCCGCCTGCGCCGCGCCGGGTAGGAAGACCCCGGAACTCAGAAACGCGCCCAGCCACAAAAGCGGATCCAGGCGCACGAATTCCGGAAGCGGGCTTATTCCGACCCAGTCCCGGACACTGACGGCCACTGCGGCCACAAATAAAAGCCAGAACCCGGTCTGCACCGCCCGCCGGAAGAGCATCACAGCTCCAGACGCCTAACAAGAAGATTGTCCACATCCATCCGGCCCAGGCCCCATTCATGAGCGATCCGGATATGGTCCACCTTGTCCGCCGGGACGTTCCGACCGTACCAGGGAACCATGGAGGTAACCAGGGCGTCCGCGGCCACCATATCCCGCGAGGCCACCACCTTGTTCATTTCCTTTACCTTTCCCGGACCGCTCGGTCCATTGGTGGTCAGGGCCCGGGTGACATCGATCACGGTCAAATCCGCCCGAAGCAAACGGCTCAGATCAGCGATCGCGGTGTGCAATTCATAACGCCAGTGCAGTTCCCCCCGGTTGGCGATAAGCCCCATCATTCCCTTCATGGACAGGCTGACTCCGGTAGATCCGTGGTGTTTGGCCACGGGCGCGGCAATCAGCACGTCCGCTTCCAGCACCTCGCGCAGGACCTCCGTCTCCGGAAAATGCTCCGCGTTTTTGATCTCGGTGGAGACAAACCCTTTTGATGCGTCCACGCCCCGCACTTCACAGTCCGGCAGGGAAGCACACGCGGAGCGGATACCGGAATTTTTCAAGCAGGGCTGTATGCTTCGCAGGGGGTGATCCACTATCAAAACGCCGGCCGCCCCGGCTTCAAGGCACATCCCGGCCAAAGCGCTTATCACCTCCGGGTGGGTGGTGGTGCCCATTTCCGGCGAGTTGTCAAAGCTCATATTCGGCTTGATCACCACTTTCTGCCCGGAAGAGACAAAAGCGCCCATCCCTCCCATAAGTTCAACCGCGGCCCGGGTCGCCGCCCCGGGCTTGCCGCTGACTACGGCCAGATCCGGAGCCGGGGAAGCCCACAGCCTTCGCGGGAACACCAGTCCGGCCGGTCCGGCCAGAGCAAGGGCCGCTCCCGCCTGCATTTTCAAGAATTCGCGTCTGCTAAAACGACCCATTCCCCCTCCTTTTTTTGCTGCTCCCCAAATTGCCGGACCAACTGGCTCGGGGATTTTGCCCGGGATAAATGGTCCCTCCTGCCACGGATCTCAAGAAGCGGTCCTAGAAGCCCGCCCAAGCATATGTAATCCATTAAGGATATGGACTGAGAAACCTAAGATTTCTTCAATGTACGGCTAAAAGATTTGGAGATATTGGCTGCCAGTTCCGGATCAAAATTTTTCTGGGCGATTTCCGCAGCATAAAGTATAGTTTCATCGTCAGCCACGCCCATTTTGATTGATGCCAAAAGCTCATCAATGATCTCGTACTCCAGATTGGCTTTTTTTACGCAAGATATCATGGTTTTAAGAACAAGCAAAGATTTACGGTGCTCCCAGGCCATTTGGGCGAACTCATAGGCGGACTCCGGAATATTCTCCTTGTACTGTTTTAAGAACCCTACATCAAGGACCATGTCCATTTCATAATAGACTTTGGCTAGTATGATATAAACATCCACAAAAGTTGCCTGCTCCCTACAGGCCTCTGTAATTATTTTTCGTGCATTTGCATTTTTTACGGGAATAGTCTTGCTTCCTCGAAACAAAATATCCTTGGCTACCTGGATATTGCCCTCCTGGATAAAAGTAAGGGCCAAAATAACTGCAGGCAAAAAAGCATCTGTTTTTTCCATAGCTTGGAGCAAAAGTTCCCTTGCTCTATCAAATTCCATTCTCCGGGCATGTATTTTACCCAATAGCTGGCAGGCCCCCGCCCTGCTTTCACCCCGCTGGCTAGCCAAATCCTTGGCAATGGAAATCGGGTACTTAAAACTCCCTCCGAAACGCTGTGCAAACACATATCTACCTTTGGCCTCGGCAAGTTTCCTTCTCTGCAAGTCCCTTCTACTGTTATATGCACCATTATTCTCCAAAACCCGAATAAACTCTTCGGCTCTGGCCAGACTTGTATGCTTCTCCCAGCAAAGAGCCTGTCCTTCTCTGGCCACATTGGCCCACCCCTCGGGATTTCCCAGGATAGACCCTACCTGCCGAAAAATATTCTCGTGGTTATAAAAGGCCAAATGATTTGAATTAAAGTGCTGCCTTACGGCGAAACATTCTTCTGTCAGCAGAACCGATCCGGAGGCAAGTCCTTGAAAGACACGCAAAGTAAGCCCATCAAACAGATTCTCGTTCAGTACTATCCTCGAAGAAGCGAAAACATCCTGCATTTCGGAGACACTGACATTTTGGACGTGATTTAGAGGATAACGGCGTTTTATTTGTCTTAATAAATTTTGTCTTTTACGTCTAAATTGGGTAACCCGGCCTACAAAACTTATCTGGTGGTCTTTGGGCCGAGGATCGCGAAAAGTATTCTTGGAGACACACAAAGGTAGCCAACAGGACCTAATTCCACTTTTTTTAAGATTTTTCACCGACGATAATTGATCCACGAAAACATCATCAAACAAAAACAGCAAGTGTTTTAAGAAAAATTCATTAATATAGGAGTCTATACAGTAAGCAACCAATCGTTTATCACAGAGATGGATATCCCTGGGAAGGCGGGTATTTCCCCAAAGTTCAATAACTATCAGATCAAAATCTACATTGTATCTACTTACGTTATCATCTAGAGAAATATTTCTATCAAATTCTATATTGTATACTTCGTGTCCTAATTCCTTCAAACCTTCATTCAGGAATTTGCCACTATACAATATTCTCATCCAAATAACTCTGTATATAAAATATTCACTACTAATAAATACTGTGCATGCCCATCACAAATTTTAAAAAGAGCGTTTTTTCACCCTTGCGATATGTCCAGACCAAAAGATTTTATTTTGCGATACAGAGTGCTTGTATTTATTCCCAAAGCCTGGGCGGTTCGCTTCCGATTGCCGCCTTTGCGCTGCAGGGTTTCTCTGATCATTTTTTTCTCCATTTCCTCCAGGGTCATCTCTCCATTCGTCCCTGAATAGCTTTCAGAATCCTGCATGCGAAGCTCTGAAGGCAAATGCTCTTTGTTAATAACTCCCTCCCGGCAAAAAACAAAAGCCCTTTCTATAATATTTTCCAACTCGCGAACATTCCCTGGGTAATTGTATTCCATCAAAATAGAAAAAACTCTTTCCGAAACACCTTGAATATTTTTTCCTTGGATCCTATTAAACTTGTTAATCAAATAATTTATAAGAATTGGTATATCGTCCCTGCGCTCCCGCAATGGAGGTATCTTCAGCTTTACCACCCGGATACGGTAATACAAGTCTTCCCTAAACAAACCCTGATTGATTAATTCGCGCAAATCCCAATTAGTGGCTGCAACTATCCGCACATCCACCTTCTTGGACATGTCGCTGCCTAGAGGTTCAACCACCCGTTCCTGTAGCACCCGAAGCAGGCGTACCTGTAAAGCAGGCGAAATGTCGCTTATTTCATCCAAAAAAATCGTTCCACCATGTGCCTGCTCAAATCTACCCGCCCTGGGACGCTTGGCATCAGTAAAAGCCCCAGCCTCATGTCCGAAAAATTCAGACTCTAGAAGAGTTTCTGGTAAAGCGGCACAATTCACCGGCACAAAACGGCCCAATCTGCGGGCGGAATTATTGTGAATGGCCCTGGCAAACAACTCCTTGCCTGTTCCGCTCTCTCCCTCAATAAGAACAGTACTGTCGCTCTCCGCAATCAAGGGTAAACTGGAAAAAATATCCTGCATGCACGGACTACGCCCGACAATATCGTCAAAGGTGTAATAAGAGCCCAATTCTCTACAGAGGCGCTTTACCTCGGATAAATCCTGAAAAGTCTCAACTCCGCCAATTACTCTGCTATAAGCATCTTTCAAAAGCGCTGTTGAGATACGCACGGGGACACTTTTCCGCTCCCCATCCATAATGTTGGTCCGCAGGTTTATAACCGGTTCGCCCCAAGTCAGGGTCTCCTGCATAGGACAATCCCTATTGCAAAGTCCGCTCCGAAAAATATCGAAGCATTTTTTGTCAATAGCTTGGTCCCTGGACATTTTGGTTATTTTCTCTGCTGCTGCATTAAAGCTTTTTATATTCCAGTCCAAGTCAACAGTAAAAACCCCTTCGTTAATGGAATCCAACACCGCATTGTATTCTAAAACAGATATCTGATCGCCCACGTGAGACCTCCGAAGCTTGGTTGGCTTCAAAAAATATTACGCACATTTACTTGCAGAATGCAAGGAAAAAACAAGATCAGAATGCAACCTGCAATGGGTACAAGAAAACCAAAAAAGTTGTCTGAAAAATATCTTTATATGACAGCATGTTAAACATGAAAGAACCTTGGCACAACTGTTGCTATAGTTTTTGTATGATAATTGTATAGTTATCATCCATTCCTATAAGCTACAAAAAAATTGTTGTTTTAATCAAGGTATTTGTGCATTCAGTCCAAGAGGGGGAAGTATGAAAAAGGGAACGGTCCTAACAGCTGTGACAGTCTTGGCCCTTGGCGTGATATTCACGCAAATCGGCCATTCAGGGAAAAAAGCCTCAAAGGAATGCTTCAAAAACAGCTTGCATTATACAACAAGGGGGATGAAACACTGGTATAATTCCCAAAAAGGATTTAGCGCAATCACCAAAACCCCATACAGGGAACTGGGATGCAAAAATTGCCATACTGCCTCCTGCAATGACTGTCATCTATCCGAAACAGACGCGGGGTTTAGCTATTCACTCAAAAAGGCCAGAAAATCCGAAACTTGTTTAAAATGTCACTCCAGAGAAAGGGCCACTATTAGCATCGACAAAAAGCGTGATTCACTGGGCGTACATATGCAGGCCTCCATGGAATGTGCAGACTGCCACTCCGCCAGGGAGGTACACGGGGATGGAGAATGTTATGATAGCATGCGTGCTCCCGATGCCATGGATACGGAGTGTGAAAACTGCCACACTAAAGACTCCACCGAGTATCCCCCTATACCGAAAACCAGATCCCATTCGGTACACCGGGACAAGCTGGATTGTTCCGCCTGTCATGTCCAGAACAGCATGACCTGCTACAATTGCCATTTTGGGCAATTAAAGAAAACTAAAAGCAAGCCCCAAAGCATGGTAACCAAAGCCAAAGACTTTTTGCTTTTGGTTAAATACGAGGGAAAAGTTACTAGCGGGACCATGCAAAGTCTGGTTGGAGCAGACGACTATCCCTTTATCGCTTATGTGCCCTATCTTACGCATTCCATCAGTGCAGAAGGACGCAAATGCGAAGCTTGTCACGGAAATAAAGCGGTTGAAAAACTTGCAGCCGGGGAAAAATTCACTCCGGCAAGCTACACCAACGGCAAGATGGAGTTCTTCCAGGGAGTAATCCCAGTAGCACCCAACTATTTAGATTGGCCTTTTCTGAAAAAGAAAGGGAATAAATGGACAACTTTTAAGCCGGACCATGAGCCTTTGATCCAAATGGGGGTTTATGCCAATCCTTTGAACAAAAAAGAACTGAGGAAAATGGCCATGGAGTTCAAATCAAGGTAATTGAGTTCGGATGGGCTCCGGATTTATGCCCACCTTTATAATGTGCCGGAGCCTATCCGTGACTTGATTCACGGCCCGACTCATGCTCCCGCTTTTGAAGGTAGAAAAATTGAGCTTGGGCAAAATAAAAGAGCCAAACCCCTCCCGCCGAGCACCCTAACCGCCAGGGTGCACCTCCGGACCCGAATAAATAGCAACCCGGGTCCGGAGGTTTATTGTTTCTGTTCATCTTCTTTCACCAAATCCTTTCCAGCAAAAGAAACACAAAAAGCCAACTCCCTTCGTCAAAAGCTATCTTTCCTCAGACAAGAACAAAACTAGCCCTCTTCGTTCTTTCCAAATCCCCCTCCTCCGGGGGTACATATGCGGAGCCGGTCTCCTTTTTCCAGAGTAGCCCGAAATTTGCCCGGCATGGGGCAAAATTCGCCGGAGTGCCGGATAATACTGTTTTCCCCGCATCCGCCGTTTTCCCCTTTTTGCAATCCATACGGCGAATGCTTTCTACGTTCGGAAAGCACGGTAACCTCAGCTCCGGACAGACACTCGATTTCCCGAACAAGACCTTGTCCTCCGCAATAGAGGCCCTTGCCGCCACTGTCTTCGCGCACGCAATAGCGTACTACCCGGAGAGGACAGGTGTATTCCAAGGCCTCCACAGGGGTATTCAAAGTGTTGGTCATATGCGAATGGACTGCGCTCTCTCCAGAGCCACGGAAGGACGCGCCCATCCCACCGCCAAGTGTTTCATAATAAGAAAAAGGCTCACCGCTCTTACTATCTATGCCCCCAATGGCTACATTGTTCATGGTCCCCTGACTGGCAGCTGGGATTCCACTAGGCAGTGCTCGGGACAGAGCCCCCAGAATTACATCCACTATACGCTGCGAGGTTTCCACATTTCCTCCGGCTACTGCAGCCGGGTACCTGGCGTCCAGAAGCGACCCCGGCCGGGTACGGAGTTTTATTGGCCTCAAACATCCGGAATTAGTGGGAATATTTGAACAAACCAAAGAACGGACCACATACAGGACCGCGGAAAGTGTGATGGCATATACCGCGTTAATACTCCCAGGGACCTGATCGGCGGTCCTGGTAAAATCGAGTTCTAATTCGCAGTCGCGTACAGTCATGGCAAGGTCGATATGAATATCTTCCGTGCCAACCCCATCACCATCCAGAAAATCGACAAAGCAGTATGTTCCCCGTGGCAATTCGGAAACTGTCTGGCGGGTCACGGTCTCCGCGTAGTCGATCAGTCCGGACGCATAATCGCGGACTGTTTGTGGACCGTATTTTTCCATAAGTTCCAACATGCGTCGCATCCCGGTTATATTGGCCATTATCTGGGCCGCAAAATCACCTTCGCGTTCCCGGGGAGTTCGGACATTGCTCAAGATAAGCCGGAAGAGTTCCTCGTTACGCTCCCCTTTGCGTACCAGCTTCAGCGGAGGTATAATCATTCCTTCTTGGTAAATAGTGTTGGACAGGGGCATTGAACCGGGGCTCATGCCGCCAACGTCGGAATGATGGGCCCTGTTGGCCACGTAAAAAAGGGGCCTATCGCCCTCGCCCGGAGGATACACCGGAGCAACAAGGGTAATGTCCGGCAGATGAGTCCCGCCCTGAAAAGGATCATTGAGAACGGCCATGTCTCCTTTCCTCAAGGGAAACGCACGCATAGCCGCCTGGACGGACAAAGGCATGGACCCCAGGTGCACCGGGATATGAGCCGCCTGGGCAACCATTTCCCCTCCGGCATCAAACACGGCACAGGATAAATCCCGGCGTTCCTTTATGTTCGGGGAATATGCGGTACGGGTAAGAGTCACCCCCATCTCTTCGGCTATGGATGAAAAACGGTTCCTAAATACTTCCAATAAAACGGGATTTATATCCATACAATCATCCTTAAATGAACACACCACCTTGAAACCACCATTGGTCAGGACTGGACGTGCATAACCAGGTTGCCCAGCGCATCCACATCGGCCCGGGCAAACGGGGGGACCACTGTTGTGGAGGTATATTCCACAATAATGGCTGGTCCGGGCAGATAATTTCCGGCAAGGAGTCTGTCCCTGGCAACCACGGGGGTTGAAAAACACTGCCCTTCAAAAATTACTTCTTTTTTTTCCAGCCAGGCTTCCTTTGGTATTTCTTCCGTGAATCGATGTGTGCTTTGCAATTCCGGCTTTTCCGGTATTCCACTTGTCCGCAGCCGCAGGTTGACCACTTCCGTTGGGCTGTCCGGATTACGATACCCGTACTTTTTTTCATGCAGCAGGCCAAAGCTTTCCTGGTAATCGGCATCAAAAGGAACGAGTAACTCGAAAGATTGCCCTTTGTAGCGCATATCCAGATATCTCTCCATATATATCTTTTCCACGGAAAAGCCTTCGCCCAACATTTCCTGTTTGGCACAGTCCTCCAAGCGCTTGAAGCACTCCCCTAGCTCAGAGGAGGATGTATCACTGCCGGGAAGCATAACAGTCTGCGAATAGTCCCGGATCACATCGGCCATGCACATCCCCATCGCGGACAATATGCCCGGATTTTCCGGAATAAGCACCCGGGGCACGGAAAGCAGCCGGGCCAGGAAGGCGCAATGCAGCCCTCCGGCGCCTCCAAAGGAGACCAGGGTAAACTCTCGCGGATCAAACCCCCGTTCCACGGATATTACCCGGATAGCACGTTCCATATTGGCATTGGCTACCTCCAGGATGCCCTCTCCGAGTCTTGCGGGAGTCAGCCCGGTTTTCCCGGCCAGATTATCAAAAGCTCCCTGCAGTCTGCCCCTGTCCAGATCCATTTCACCTCCCAGGAAGCGCTCCGCTACAAGCCGACCCAGGAAAAGATTGGCATCTGTAACTGTTATCTGTTCCCCCCGTCCGTAACAGACCGGCCCGGGATCTGCTCCGGCGCTTTCCGGACCCACCTTGAGAGCGTCGCCGGCATCCAAAGCGGCAATAGAGCCACCGCCGGCCCCTACCGTATGGATATCCAGCATGGGTAACCGCAGGGGATATCCGGATATTTCGGCTTCCAAAGACAAAGGCAGATCCCCGTTTATCAAGCTAACATCTGTAGAGGTGCCCCCCATATCCAAAGTAATCAAATGCTTGAAACCTGCGGCCCGGCCCACCTCGAAAGCTCCGACAACCCCTCCGGCAGGTCCGGAAACAATGGTACGCACCGGCTCCTGCATGGCAGTTTTAGCGGAAATGCTCCCTCCATTGGACTGCATGATCCGTAGGGAAGCTCCGGGGAGATGCTGGCGTAAATTTTCCAGGTAAGCGGACATGTGCGGAGAAACATAAGAATTGAGCGCAGTGGTGGACATCCGCTCTACTTCCCGGAACTCGGCCAGAATACGGTGCGAAGCGGAGACTTCAATTCCCTCCGCCTCCAGGATGCACTGCATGGCCGCTTCATGCTGCGAATTGAGGTAGGAAAAAAGGAAACATACTGCCGCGGATTGGATCCCTGCCTCTCGCAGTTTTCCGGCCACTTCTCTTGCGGCATCGAAGTCAAGGGGTTCTATTTCCCGTCCTTGGCTATCCATACGACCGGGGACCCCGAAACACCGCGAAGATGGAACAAGGGGAGCGGGATGGGAATAGAACAGATCATATAATCCACGACGATTCTGTCGCCCGATACGCAGAAAGTCCTCGAAGCCGGCATTGGTAATTATGGCCGTTCTGGCTCCCGTGCGTTCCAGGACTGCATTCGTGGCCACCGTGGACCCGTGCACCACCTGCATCTCCTCTGAACTGGACATGCACTGCAAGCCTTTAATTACCGCCCGGGCCGGATCATCCGAACTTGAAGGCAGCTTAATCACCCCCCATCGGCCACCCAGCTTATAAATAAAATCGGTAAAAGTCCCGCCGGTATCAACACCGGTTATGGTCATCCGCTTTCTCCACTGTGTCCAAAAGTTTTAAACTAATTCTTATCCGGTGATGTGGATTTTTCTCCGCCTGATCTTTTTTGATGCCGAATATTGGGTCAGCGGGAGGGCCGCGCATTAAATCAAGACACCGGCACCACCCGCGTACCCTCGCGAAACCTTATTTCCCAGTTCCCTCCCCAACTGGGCAATTCCCAGCGTTGGGGGGGCTTTTTCCTCGTCCCGCCCATGCGGACCAAAGTAACCCGCTTTTTTTTCGGTTCATATTCAAGACTCAGGCGCAGATCCCCCAAATGCAGGGTACGGGGGTACTTCCGATCGAATGCCGGCCTCTCCCACTCCGGGATACCCTCAAAGCGTATATCCTCGGGATCCAGGGCCTCGAAGTCCTCCATGGTTTCCAAGCCTATTTCTTCTAGCCCATGGGCCAACCAATCTCGGGCATCAACTTCTTCACCTTGATCAAAACCCAAAGCGATATACAGGTTCCAGGCACGTATATCCTCAATAAGCCTCTCTCCTTGTTCCGGCCAAAGATCACCACGGCATATAAGCTCGGCAACAGCCCGGCAGAGACCGGCGCCTTCCGGCTTCTCCTGCCGGGAATCAATCACCCGACCAGCATAAAGGTGCTCCGCGGTAACCACGACTCCCTCATCCTCCAAACGGGGTTCTCGCCGGGACACTTCACCCAATCCAGCCAAGGTGAGCTCTTCAAAGGCAACCGGCATAAGACAGGTGCCAATGGTCAGAGTCCTGGTTGTCCCTTTTCCCGGAATACTGTGCCTATCCAGGACAATGGCCGCAGCGCGATCTCCGGTCATTCTGGTATCTTTTCCAATTTCCACTTCTTCCCGGCCGTTGCCCAGTGTCCAGTCACGCTTTACCCTCCGGACAAAAGCAAGTTCCGGATCGGCCTTAAGAACCCCCTGTACCAGTTTCTCCCGGGCCGGAGCACGGGAAGTATCCGGGCAGGGGATTTCCAGAAGCTCCCTTATCTGGCTGGCAATACGCGCGGCCTCGGATAAGGCGGAACCATTCACACGCAGGGCGGATGGAGGAGAATGCCGAAGTAAGCGGATCAAGGTACAGCAGTCACAGGCTTCCGGGGCGAATTCCTTTAGTTCCTCCGCTCCCCGTTCGGACTGATTGGCTGGCAGGATGCGCCCCTGTGGACTTAAGGCAGCGGCCAGATCCACCATGTCCTGGCGGGCATTTTCATCTTTCTGGGCCACAATCAGGTGGGCTAACTGGGAGTCCAAAGGAAGGGGGAAAAGGCCGCGCCCGTGCTCCGTGCAATTTTCACTTCCATCCAGGGCCCCCATAGTCCGCAGTCTGTCCAGAACCTTTTCCAGTGCATGATCCGGTATGGGATCCGGGCAAGACAACCGCCGAGGGTTAAAACCACAGGCGGCAGCGGCCAGGAGAAATTCGGAGGGGTCCTCCCGGACCACTTCCGGCGGAGTATACGGCTCCAGGCGGGCTTCCCCGCTCCACAGCCGAAAACAGACTCCCGGGCCCAGCCTTCCGGCCCTTCCTGCCCTCTGCTCCGCAGCGGATTGAGAAATTACGCAAAGGGCTAAGACAGTGCGACCATTGCGGTAATGCGTCCGGCGCTCCAGCCCGCTGTCCACCACGGCACGTACCCCCGGGAGGGTAAGAGAAGTTTCGGCCACGTTGGTAGCCAGAATGACGCGAGATTTTTCCGCGGTTTTGAGCGCCTTGTCCTGGATGTTCTTATCCACGGAAGCATGCAGGGGAATTATTTCCGTCCCCTGCAACTTTTTCTCCAACAGGCTCTGCACGGCGGAGATCTCACCCTTGCCCGGCAAAAACACCAGGACATCTCCCCCCTCGATATATTTCAGGGCCCGTGCGGCCGCGTCAGAGGCCCGCTTATCCACGTCCTTGCTCTGGGGCAGAGTGGGAGACTTATTGTGATAAACATCCACGGGAAACAGTTTTCCCCCGGAAGACAACCGGCTTCCTCCCAAAAAACCCGCCAGGCGTTTCCCTTCCACTGTGGCCGAAGTTAGCACCAGCCGCTTGTCTCCCATGCGAAGCATTGCGGCCAAAAGATCAGTGTCCCAGCGCCGCTCATGGAATTCATCCAAAACAACCGTATCAAAACCGTTTAATCCATCTTCGGCGTACCAACGCAGGGCTATTCCCGGAGTGGCGAAAACTATACGGCTCTCCAGTCTGAATTTGCCTTCAAAACGGATGGCGTAACCCACCATATCGCCAAGCCGGGTTTCCAGATTCCCGGCCACAAATCCGGCAAGCGAACGACAGGCAATACGCCTGGGCTCCACCACCAACACTCTCCCAAACTCGGAACACCAAACCGGCAGTCGAGTGGACTTCCCGCTCCCCGTCGGAGCTTCCACCACAACTGCTCCCTTTGTCAGACATTTCCCGAATTCCGATTTTATATTATCTATAGGTAGACTGGACATAACCGTTTCCAATTATTTGATTCAATAAAGTCCTTCTCGGTAGCAAAGTCGCGAACAGAGAGTCAATTATATGATAGCAGCACTTAAAAAGCCCGGATCCATCTCTCCGCTTTTCCTGCAACGACATAGGAAAAAATAGAAGAGAGATCCGGACTTCTGGATCTTTTCGCTTATTATAAGAGGCCTTAATTATCCATGAGGCGCCTGCAAAAAATAAATTTCTGCAGGCAGTTTTAAGTTGTTAAGTGTTAAGTTTTAAGTAAAATCAGATGGTTGCACAATATGACCTGTACATTTAACTCCGGATTTGGACTTTTTGCAGATGCCTCATCCATGACAATATATTAATGCGTTTGCGAAAATATAATTTTGCAAGCGCATCCAAAACGAAAGGACTGGATTTTTGATTTTACCACAGAGATCCTCACTTTTTAACGCACTCGCCACCCTCCAAATGGTAGTTTTCTCCTCCAGCCGCCTTGCACACGGCCTTTTGGCATTTTACGCTCTGTTCGTAGACAAACTCCCCGCCAAAGACACACAGTACGCACGTAGCTCCCAGGGTATCAACACAGGTCTCAATGCAGCCAAGTTCCAGGATTTCCTTTACCACCAAAAAACCGCATTCTTTTAAAACCGGTTTAACCCAGTTCGGTATCCCGATATTTCTCCTTTGCAGATCCCTGTATGCTTTTTCGCATTCCTGCATGGAATTGGGCCCGGCTTCCTGACAGAATTCCTGCTTGGTCATTTCCCCGGTGTTTTCCCTCAGTTGCTCGGCTGAAGAAGTGCCCGCCGCAATTCCCCAAGCCAAACACAAAACGGCCACAAACAAAATTACCCGTCGCATAATGCCTCCTCCGTGATTTCAAGTTGAGTGCACCCGCTTCCGGGCAAAACAAGACCGGAGACGAAGCAGTAATCCAGGGGAAATACTGCACTTGCCACAGCGGGGAAGAACCAGCCATTATTGCCGGGAAGGCGGAGCCATGAATTCCGGCCCTACCGGATCGGTTACTGTCCCGGACAGTATTTTGTCGATTTCCTGCATTTCTTTTTCTACCAGTTGCCACCCGAACACCTGATCCAAGGGCTCCATCTGTTCGGATCGACGTCCTCCCCACAAGGCGATGTTGATACCTTTATCCAGGACAAACCGTACAGCCAGATGGAGCACATCCCGGCCATACTCTTCCCTGGCCAGACTCTGCAGGATATCCACGGCCTTGAGATACTGACTGAAGCGGGGTTCCTGAAACTTGGGATCCACGTTCCGCAGATCATCGCCGGGAAAATCACTCTTGGAATTCATCTTTCCGGTCAACAAACCTCGGCACAATGCCCCATAAGTTAAAAGGGCAATTCCGTTTTTCTGGCAATAGGGCAATATATCCTTCTCTATTTCCCGTTCGAAAACATTGTAGGGCGGCTGGCAGGTACTGAGGTTACATTCGCGGGAAAATTCCCGTATTTGCTCCGGACCGAAATTACTGACTCCCACAGCCCGGACCTTGCCCTGCTTTCGCAACTCTTCCAGGGCACCTGCGGTATCCGCAAGGGGAACAATGGGATCCGGCCAATGTATCTGGCAGATATCCAGGGTATCGGTCTGCAGACGCCGCAGGGAATCCTCCACCTCCTGATAGATCCGCTCCGGGGATGAATTACGCCAAACATCACCGGACTGGGTATCCCATGCCAGCCCGGCCTTGGTAGCCAGCAGGACTCTTTGGCGTTTACCGTCCTCGGCCAAGGCCTTGCCTACAATTTCCTCGGAACGACCAAAGCCGTAAACAGGCGCGGTATCCACTATGTTCACACCTTTGTCCAAAGCGGCATGAACAGTACGAATGGACTGTTCCTCGTCAGTTCCTCCCCACATCCACCCGCCGATGGCCCATGTGCCAAGGGCTACCCGGGAAACATCCTCGTCCAGTTTCGGTATCTTGGTATATTCCATCTACTACTCCTTTGTGCTTATTTTTTTTACAACTCTAACCATCCGTGATTTCCTACTATACATTTCTTCATATTTTCCGGACATTTTACAATTCCAAATTTCCTATCCAGTCCTGTATAACTTCTTCCTTTTTCAAGGTAAACATATTTGAACAATCTTCTAAAAAAAAATATGTATCAAAATTGGCTATCTTTCAAAATCGACACGCTAAAAACAATCTGTTATGTAAATCTTGGTTATAAAACCAATTTTTATTTTTATGGAGAAAAAACACTGTAATTCAAGAAAGCAGGACAAGGATACTTGCATGGAAGAAGACCGGGAATATCAAAGACAATTGAATCTTTTCTGCAATAGTTCAACGGAAAAAGGAATTGAACTGACCCGTATCGGGGAAATAATGGCCGGTCTCAAGCAGAGGGGAAAATTTCTGGACGTGGGAGCCGGAGGGGGCGATCTGACCATCCCGATTTCCCAGTCTTTCCCAAAGACCACAGTGGTCGAACCTAACAGGGAACAGATAGCCTACTTCCATCGCAGATGCCCGCATTTCCACTTAGTAGAAAAAGACTTCCGCGAAGTGGACTTGCAAGGAGAACACTTCGATTTCATCCTTTGTTCCCATGTCCTGTATTATATCCAGGAAGGCACATGGATGTCTTGTATAGAAAAGATGCACAATCATCTCTCTCCCGGCGGAAGCCTGGCAATTGTCCTCCAGTCCCCGCTCGGCGAGGTAGCCGACTTTTTCAATGCCTTCACCTCATACGACGTGAATATCCTCGGGCTCTGGCAGGATCTTATCCATAAATACGGGGACAAGGAGATCACGGTACGCTACTTTGCAAACGAAATCTGGACGGAAAATCTGGAGGACATGACCGATATCGGACTATTCCTTCTTATCGACAGTCGGTTCAGGCGAAAAAGAGAAGAGATACGCGATTATTTTGAAAAAAATCACTGCGTTCCGGGGGGATACCGCCTGCGCCAGGATGTAATTCTTTTGGCGGTAAAAAAGACGAACCCGGCTTAAGGCAAAACAGAGCCCTATTCCCAGTCCGGAGGCACATTCGAGCGCAGCTTCTTTTTCCGGCTCCTTTGCTTCTTGTTCTCCAGGCGCCGTTGGCGGGAACTTTTGGGCACGCGGGTCTTTTTCCTCTTCGGTCTTTCCTTGAGCGCGTCAAAGAGCTGGCGACAGAACTTTTCCCGGGCCAGCTTGCGATTGGCTGCCTGGCTGCGGTGCTCCTGAGCCGAGACCCGCAACCAGCCTTTCTTGTTTGTCCGAGCGGCCAAATTGCGGCTTATCCGGTTTTTTTGCTCCTCGGTCAAGACCTCGGAGCGCCAGACATCAAACCAAAGCGTCACCCGGGTGCTGACCTTGTTTACATTCTGCCCTCCCGGACCGGAGCTGCCGGACGCGGTAAAAAGAAGCTCGTTTTCCGGTATAGACAGGTTCGCATCAATCTCCAGCATGAGTTAATCCGCATCCTCGACGTTTGATTTGATACACGGAAGCGAATTTGAGCCCCACCCCGGCCTAAAGCAGGGAAATAAAAAAGGCTCGTCTCAAGAATCTGTGCAAAACATTTTATATTTTTGCTGAATCAAGATACTGGATTACCCGGCCAAGCCGGGTAATGACGCATGGTGGATAGCCCCTTTTTCTAGGTCTGAACCAAGTTGTTCGGAATTTCCATCCCCGTCATACCTGTCCCGGATCGGCGTCCGGGATGACGGATCAGGTATCCAGGAAACGACAATAATTGGTCAACTCAAGATATTTCATTAATAGACTTTAAATTCAGTTGATTCAGAATTTTTTGCGGGACTTTGACAACAAGATTTTGCACAGATTTGTGCGAGGAACCATAAAAAATATCCCCCAGCCTCCGAAGGACTCCCAGCCCAGATTCATGAAAATGGTCATCGCCCCGATTGCGATCAACCCGCCCCGATAATAGAGAATGTGCGCAAAATTAAAGAATCCGGTCCCAAAGAGGCCGGATTCTTTAATACAAACGGCAAAACCGATTTTTCCTATTCGGGCATGACCGAGGTGGCCTTGTTCAAGCGACCGTTGATCTTTTCCTTTATTCCGGCCAGGCCGGCCAGTTCGGATTCGGAGCCGCTGACCGCGCCCCGGGTGCGCTCGGAAATCGCGCTTTTCAGCTTGCCTTGCAACTCTTGCTGCTGCTTGGCCACGGTACTCTGGAGGGAATTTTTAAGGGCGTCATCGATATCCGAGGTAATGTTGACTTCGGGATCCCGCATGCTGCCGCTCAGATCCGCCCGAATCTTAAAGGAGGTTATGCCGCTCATGGTCTCCGCCAGGCTGCTCAAAAGCAGGTTGTCCTTCTGCCCGGACTGCACCTGGAAATCCGCGGAGCCGAATCCGGCGGCTACATCCGCATCCAGACTTTTCCCGGCAATGCGGATGCTGCCGTCAGCCATCTGCAAATCGGCCGCTTGCAGGGACAGGCCGAAATCCTCCTGTTCGATCAGATTCATCGAACCCACAGGATACTGCCGAAGCACAAATTCGGCCCGGTCTTCCGGATTATCCGGGCTAGTGCGGTCCACGGCTCCCTTTATATCCAGGCTGGCCGATTGTTTAAGCCCTGTTCCGGAAAAGGAAAACTCCAGGGGCAGGCCCAGCCCGGGCTGGTTGGTGGAGAAATTGCGGATGTCTCCCCCGACCTCGCTTCCGGCCAGGCGCATGGACACCTCGGCCTTCTTCACCCAGTATTGCGGAACGGTCCGGCCGGTATCAAAGCGGACATCCATTCCCTCGCCGCGTTTCTTTTTCTCTTCCTTGGGTCCGCCCGCGGTCGTTCCGGCCAGATACGGGGACAGGCGCTCGTACCAGCCCACCCCCTTCTCCACCCAGGCCGCGTATTTGGGACCGAAGAACAGAGCGGAAATATTGCCCAGCCCCTTGGGGGAAAGGCCGTATTTGTCGGCCAGACGCCGTGCATCCCGGGCCGGAGCGTTTTTTAATTTCTGCAGGCGCTCCCGGAAATCTTGCCGGGTTTGGGTAAGTTCCTCCCGGGTGGCGCGGAGTTCTTTTATATCCGCCTGGATATCCTTTCTTATTTCCTGAACCTCCCCGGCCTGGCTGACCACTCCCATGAGGCCGCCGTCACCTCCGCCGAGGTCGTTTATTCTCTCTTGATACTTTTCAAACGTGTTTTCATCCGGGAGGTTTTCCAGGCGGTTTTGAAACTTCTCCCGGGTCGCGGCGATATCTTCCTTAAGGGCCTTGGCCTCCTCCACGGTGGCCAGCTTTTCCTTTTCCAATATCTCCTTGGCCTTTTTAACGGACATGGAGGGAAGTGCCCCCAGTTTGCTGCGCAGTTTTTCCCCGATTTCGGCCTGCCTTTGCGCTGCCTTTTCCCGCCCGGGCAGGGCCCCGGAAGAAGAGCGTTCGGTATTGAAGACCATGTCGGTTACGGACATATCCTCGACCACTTTCCTGCCCATTATAAGCCGGGAGGTATTCAGTTGCATCCTGATCCGCCCGATCTGCACCGCGTTGCGCATGGGCCGGTTGGGGTTGGTCACCTGAAGCCCGTTCAACTCAAGCCCCAGAGGGAAGAGGCTCAGATCCGCAAAGTCCAGATCCACCCTGGCCCCGACCGCTTTGGTTCCGGTGCGCTCCACCGCGTATTCCACGGCATAATCGACAAAAATATACCAAATAACCGCCAGCAGAATCACTATCCCGGCGAAAACCGCCAATCCGGGCCATCTTATAAAGCGTCTCATATCGCCTCCCTCCATCCGGAAACCTTTTTATACGCGGAGTACAAACGGCTGCCCTTGATAATTTGCGCGATGCGGGTCTTTTCCAGCCAGGCCATGAAATGTTCGCGATAGCGCCTAATAAGCGCGTTGGACAGAAAGTACAGGGGAAGAGCCAAAACCAGAGCGGTTATAAACCCGCCCATGACAATGGTGTTGTTGAACCCGGTCAGATGCCAGAATCCGGAGGCATAAAGGGAACTCCACAGGCCTTCCAGGGCACCTGCGGACAAAACAGCCAGGCCCAGTTTGTGAAAAAGCGGGTCCAGCAAAAAGGACAGAACGGAAAAAAGCATCCAGCCCAGGATGAATCCGGAGAGATTGACCCGCAGGACCAGGGCGAGAAGCAGGATCAAAAAATGCTGCAGGGTTAGAAAGGGCATGAAGGCGAAAAACAGGGCCAGACAAAGCGCGGCGCTTATTTGACCGGGCGAGGCTTCCGAGTTCAGTACCTTGAAAAGCTTTGCCAGCAGGGTAATCATATGCGGCGCTCCTTTATTTTAATGCAAAAGAAAAAAAGCCGGTTTGCTTCAAAATTTCAATAAGACAATAGCACCGCCGCAAGTCCAAGGCAAAAGATTTTTGATTAAAAATATCGAGTTGACAAATTTTTGTTATTTTCCGGAACCCTGATCCGTCATCCGACACTCGACACCAATTGAGTGCCGGATGATTCAACAAAAATCTAGAATGTTTTGCACAAGTTCTTGAGACGAACCTCTTTTTGGAAGGAAAAGGAGCTGGGAACTAGCCGCTTATCAAGCCATGCACAAATTCAATACTGTAAGATATGGCGCGGCAGCTAAGATCCTCGCACAAGTGGGGAGGATCGTCCCGGTTAAATCCTCCGGGACGGAGGACACTGCACAGCAGACTGGAAAAACGGTGCTCAAACCCGGCGGCAAACTCTTGGCAGGCCTTTTCGATTTCCCGCTCCGGCATTCCGGCCTGTCTCCCGACTATGCCCAAAAACATGAGCGGGCCTTCCACCAGTCCGCATTGGGCCCTGTATCCCCCGGCCCCGTGCATGCCCGCGGCTGCGTCCAGAACCTGCCCGGAAAACTGCACCCCGAATTTTTCCCCTAGAAGCAAAAGACTGGTAGTGGCGCAATTTATTTCCCGGTCCCAGTAGCATTTTTCCACTCTTTTTTGTATCCAGGACTGACTATCCACAATATCTCCGGGAAATTTTATTGCAATTGCTGCGCTTCAATGCCGAATGCAATTACACGGGAGCCTCATACCGAGACACCCGCATAAAAGCCCAATCCACGAGAAAGGATTACATTGAGAGATAAACCAGTAACTTAAGCTGCTCCGGAGACACCACCAACAACTGCAAGAATACCTACAATCACGAACATTTGAATCACCCAACCGATTAGACAAACGCCAATGGCCCGGAATGTACTAGAATAATCCAGGGCCTGTCTTACCGCAATTATCATGGCCACAAGCATCCATATGCCGGCAACAAGGGAAACAATCGCATTGATTCCCGGGATGATACCTATTATCCGAATAAGCCCCGGCGAGCTGGAAAAACCAATTGTACGGAGCAGTTCGCCGTGGTCCGCCTGAGTCTGGGATTCCGGAAGCAATTTTGTACCTATCAGATAAGTGAGAAAGGCCCACAAATACCAGCCTGCAAGGGCGGTCAAGGTCCCGATTAAAATTCCCATTAGTCCCTGTTCTCCAATCAGGGCAATACCCGAGGCCAGACTGGAAAGGACTACTACACCCATGGCCTGCCCCATGGATCCTTTGTCCGCTTCTACCTCTTCATAAAGCGCTGGCTCCAATTTGGCCGCGCGTATCATTCGATCCATAAATACATTCATGATCTCCTCCTGCCGGGTTTTGTTTCACTTTTGACTAAATATTTATCTCGGATATGCATTGTTTCACTCTATCTACTTCGGGTCAATATTTCAAATAGTATTCACTGCTGCCTTACAGCCATTAAGCGAGGAAATTCCCTTGAGCAAACCAAAGAAAGCGTTTTTTAAAAAGCAGATTTCAGTTATCCCCCCGATAAATATTCAATCCTGGGTATTTTCTCTTTGCCTGTTGGCGAGCATATATTGGACCTCCAGCTTTGTCTGAGTGTTGAGATAGATGGCGTTTTGCAGAACAGCATTAGAGATCGTTAAGGTTCCAGCCAAAACACTCCACGGATTAAAACTGACAACCATGGCCCCCGCACCGCAAGCAGCTGCAAATACGGCCAACCACAGGCTCCGCAACATCTTTTTCCTTTGCCTCTCCATTTGCTCCGTATCCATTACTCCCAGATCTCCTTTTTTCTTTTACCCGCCCCGCCCAGGAGGCCTGCTCCGTGGTGGACACCCAAGGTTGCTCATTAGCAACCTGCTCATCATGGGTCAATTTGGCCGAAAATCACGTATCTCCCGCAAGACCCCTCGAGCCATTGGAAATTCCTCATTGCACAAGAGTGCAATCTGTTGCACATTATTTATATGATCTCTTAAAGGGTGATCCCGAAAAAGATGGGTTGTCGTGCGATAATTTGCAGATGGCACAAATATTGTAATTGACAATATATCTTTTAACCGCAAACCGAGTGAGAAAAAGGGAGAGAATTATGAAAAAGAAGAACATGCTAATCCTGTTTACGGCATTTCTGGCAATAGCCATGCTCACGTCCCTAGCCTGGGCCCAGAGACAAGGCCGGGGAATGATGCGCGGGCAGAACTACGCTGGATCTCAGTACAACGGAGGCAATTATGGCCCGTATGCCGGGATGAGTCAGGAACAGATGCAGACCCTGCAAAACATCAACGATAAATACCGCGCGGATGTAGCTGAACTGCAGAATGCAATTATCCAAAAGAGGGCCAAGTTGCGGACCGTCCTTGCCCAGGAGCAAGTGGACACATCCAAGGCCGTGTCCGTATACGAGGAAATCCAGGACATCCGGGCCGAGATGTTTAAAAACCGCCTGAAGATGCGCAACGACCTGCAGGAAAAGGGTCTGGCCCCTTACGGCATGGGTCCGGGCATGATGCACGGATACGGGATGATGAACGGAGGATGCGGCATGGGCCCGGGCTACGGCTACGGACCGGGTATGATGCGCGGATACCAGGGCATGGGCCCCGGCATGATGCGCGGATACCAGGGCATGGGTCCGGGCATGATGCACGGATACGGCATGCGCGGCGGACAGGGATACGGACCGGGCATGATGCACGGCGGATGGTAAATAATTTAAACAGCGCGTCCCGGGGATACTTCACTTCCCCGGGACAAATCCAAGGAGCTTTACATGTCCTGGTATAATCTAATTCCCTGCGCCCAGTATGGCGGACCAATGCATGGCCCCGGGCAATGGTGGGGGACGGGGATGATGCCTTTCGGGGGCATAGGCATGATAATCGTCTTAATATTTGCCGCGGCAATAATTTTTCTCCTTCTGCGCCTGCTGCGCAACCTGCCCCCGCCGAGCGAAAAAAGGTCCTCATCCGAGTCCGCTTTGGACATCCTTAAAAGACGTTACGCCCGGGGGGAAATAAACGAAGAAGAATTTACGCGGATGAAAAAGGATCTGGATGACAACTAAAAGACTGGCTCGTCTCAAAAATCTGTACAAAACATTTTAGATTTTTGCTGAATCAAGATACTGGATTACCCGGTCAAGCCGGGTAATGACGAATGGTGGATAAGCCGTATTTCTAGGTCTGAACCAAGTTGTTCGGAATCTCCACCTTCCGTCATACCTGTCCCGGATCGGCGTCCGGGATGACGGATCAGGTATCCAGGAAACTACAATAATTGGTCAACTCAAGGCATTTCATCAAAAGCCTTTAAATTCATTTGGTTCAGCATCTTTTGTGGGACTTTGAAAACAAAATTTTGCACAGATTTGTGTGGAGATCCAAAAGACTTCCCTATCCTTGCACTCTTGGAGTCTTCGCCCGGGCCTTGCCTTACTCCAGGCAGGTAAGAACGGAAAAATAATGAAAGACGCTTCCGGCCAGAACGAATACATGCCAGACGGCATGCGCGAAGCGAAGTCTTTTTAGGACATAAAAGACCACTCCCCCGGTGTAGCAGAGCCCTCCGGCCAGAAGGAGATACAGACCGGCGGGCGGGACATGGACAAGCATTTCCTTCAGGGCGACAATGCACAGCCAGCCCATGCCCAGATACAAAACAAGCGAAAGTCGCCGGAAATGATAAATGCGCAGCCATTTAAGGATTATCCCCAGCAGGGCCAGCCCCCAGATGGCCCCGAAAATGCTCCACCCCCAGGGTCCGCGGAGTCTAACCAGCATAAACGGGGTATAAGTCCCGGCTATGAGCAAGAAAATGGCCGAATGGTCCATTTTTTTGAAAAATATCTTCATCCGGGGGCGGCGAAAGGCATGATACAGGGTGGAGGAAAGATACAGCAAAACAAGGCTTGCGCCGAACACGGCAAAGCTGACCACGTGCCAAACATCCCCGCGCAGGCCGGCAAAGGTCACCAGGACCGCCAGGCCGATCAGGCTCAAAATCAGACCGAGCCCGTGGGTCAAGGTGTTGGCCGCCTCTTCCGCCGGGGAATAACTATGGATCAAGGGATCAGAATACATATTAATGCTTTATACGGCATTCGGAAACAAATATGGCTCTCCGACACCGCGTGTGGACTTTTTATAATTTTCTCCTCCTGTTCTTTTTGGATACTTTTAACGAGAGGCTCGCGCGTTTTCTTGCCCCGCCAAAAGGGGGAAACCGGACCGGGAAGCCACTTTGCATAACGACTGACAACAATACCAGCTTAGATGCAGCAAAACCTTCTCTCTACCAAAAACAAGAGTCCGGAGGGGGCAAGCATCCCCCTTTGGCGGGGCCTAGAAGACTCCGAGCCGGTAGTTTGGTATCTAAAAAGATCAGGAGGAGGAAATCCACATAAACGTCAAGGACCCACAAATATTAACTCTGAACATAGATCATTTTCCCGGTCCTCTCTGGTTTGAGGGCGGAGAAAATATAAAAAATCCGCGCGCTGTGCCGGGGAGCCACGGGTTTTCAGGACCGCCGCCCGGCCGCGCCTCTTCCCATACCGGCCAAAAGCCCGCTTAAAAGGGCCACGAACAGAAGCACCCCCAGAAACAGAAGCACATACTCCCAGGGCAGATACTCGACCCGGATCCAGAAAGGCGGGAAATGGAGTATTCCCTGCAGTCCGAGCTGGATAACCTTAAGTAGGCCCAAAGCCAGCCCCCCCCCCGCAAGCGCCTGCAAAAGGCCCACGGTTATTAGTGGCAGGCGCATAAAAAAACGGCTTGCGCCGACCATGGCCATAATTTCCAGATCCTCCCTGCGGTTGGCTTGGGACAACTTTATGGTGTTGGCTACAATCAGGCCCAGCATGATAAAAAGGAAAATAGTCAGAGGCCAGACTATACTCTGTCCCACCCGGATCCAGGTCTGAGCCAGATCCATCTCCAACGGGTTGTAATGTACCTCGGAAACTTGATCCATGCCCTTCAGGCGGTCCAATAAATTACTGGCCCACTTCCGGGGATTTTCCTCAGGCAGGCGGGCATGAAAAACAGCGGTATACGGCAATGGATTATTTTCCTTGAGGGCCTTGAAACTTTCCCCTCTACCGAATTCTTCAGCCATAACCCGTAGGGCCTTGTTCGGGGTGAAAGTCTGCAGTTCGCTTTCGGATATTTCTCCCAGTTCGGCCCATTGCTTCTGTACAATTTCCTTATCCACCCCTTTCTCCCAGTAAATCTGGAACTGGACATCGCTTTGTGGACCGGTGAAGATCACCTGCATATTGAACAATACCAAAAGAAAAAAGGAGGAAAGAAGAGCCATAAGGGTTACCGCGGTGAGGGTAATGGCCTGGACCCCCTTGGTCCGTTTCACATCACGCAAGCCTTCGCCCACAAGACGAAAAAAAAGGCGCATTAATCCTCCTCCACCGGCCAGTTACCCCCTAGCACCCTTCCGGATTCCAGGGAAAGGATCTTGGCCTCGGACTGCACCCCGAGCAACTCCTCGCTGTGCGTGGCCAAAACTATAGTGGTTCCATACGTATTGAACTTGCGGAATATCTGCAAAAGCCGCCAGGAAAGATCGCTATCCAGATTACCGGTTGGTTCGTCGGCCAGAATGAGTTTGGGGTTAACCACTATGGCCCGGCCGATGGCCACTCTCTGCTGCTCCCCGCCGGAGAGTTCCTCGCATTTGCACTCGGACATATTCTCCAATTGCAGGCTGCGCAGGACAGCCCGTACCCTCTTAATCATCTGCCCTTTGGGCATTCCCTGAACAAAGAGGGGCAGGGCCACGTTTTCCCATACGGTACGATCGGACATGATCTTGAAATCCTGAAAAACCACACTTACCTGCCGGCGTAACAGATGCAGATGCCTTGCCTTCAGGTTGTTCAGGTCGAAACCGGCCACATCGGCCCGGCCGGCCTGTACCGGCAGACTGCCGTGCAGGATACGCATAATTGTGGTCTTGCCCGCCCCGGAAGGTCCAGTAAGAAAGAGAAAGTCCCCTTTTTGCACCTTGAAGGAAATATTTCTCAGGGCCCATTTTCGTCCAAAGCTATGCGAGAGATGTGTAAGCCTAATCATGCACTACCAGCATCTTTATTCAGCTTTTTCAAGAATTTATTAGCCTGCTCAAAACCCGGGTCTTCTTCAAGGGCTTTTTCCAGCCTCTTGCGCGCCCTTTCTGTCTCCCCCTGGTAAAAATCGGCTACTGCCGCGTTGAACAGGAGTTTGGAGTTGTGCGGATCTTTTTTCACTGCGGTTACATATAACCTTGTCGACTTCTCCAGCTCCCCATTTTTACGCAGGGCCACAGCGTAATTATTCAATGTGTCCGAGTCCAGATAGTCCAGAATAGTCGGTCCGAAATCCCTTTCCACCTCATTCAAAAGATTCTGTTCCAGGTATAAATTCCACACCTCCTGCTTTATCCAGTTTTCCCGGGGCGCGACATTTATGGCCCTTTGGAAAATTTCCCTGGCCCGTATATAATCTTCGGAATTTAGAAGGGCATCTCCCAAATCCAATAGACAACGTATATTGCGGGGGGCTATTTCCAGGGCCTTACCCAGGCTGGCCCGGACATCGGACCATTTCCCCTCCGATCTATCCAGCCGGGCCTTGTGCTGCCAGGCACGGCTCATAAGCGGATTGAGCTCCAGGGCCTTCTCCACCATCTGCCTGGACTTCTCCAGGTTCTCGGAGCGGTAGTACACCCGGGCCAACTCGAACCTTACACGGGACTCCAGGGAAGGTATCTCGGTCAAAAGGGGCTCAAGTTTCTCAGCTGCGGCTTTAAAATCCGAACGGCTGCACAGTTCGTCCACTTCTTTTACAATGCGGGACAGTTGCCGCATGGGCGTATCCGCGTCCAAGCCTTTCATTTTTTCCGCCAGGACATCAATGCTGAGCGGCTTGACCATGTATTCGGTAACCCCTAAATCCGAAGCCTCGGCCACATCCTCATACTCGCTTTTGGAGGTCAAAAACAGGAAAGGCAGCTCTTCCCACCTGGAATCGCTGCGAACCCGGCGCAAAAAATCCCCTCCGTCCATACGGGGCATCTTCCAGTCGGAAATGATCAACCCCACATCCGGATTATCCTCCAGGGCCTGTAGGGCTTCTTCCCCGTTCACGGCTTCCACCCATTTATTATAGCCAAGCACGCGAAGGATATTGAGCACAGTTTCCCGGGCTGGCTGGATATCATCCACAACAAGGATGCGTTTTTCCTTATCCAGCATAAGGATCTACTCCTGCGCATACATGGTCACACAAAAAACACTTCCTCCTTCCGGAGCATCCTCTATCCATATCCTGCCCTCCAGAAGAGTGGCTATGCGATAGCATATAAACAGTCCCACTCCCGTGCCCTGAATCTCCATATCAGTATTCGCCCGGCTGAAACGATCAAAGACTTTCTTTTTCAACTCATCCGGGATACCAGGACCGCTGTCCCGGACACTGATCTTGACAATTTTTGAATATTTATCCGCGGCCCGCCTCGAATCCAGGAGTTCCCAGAAAACATGGATATCACCTTTATCCGGGGTGTACTTTAACGCATTTGATACCAGATTAAGCATCAGGTGCCGGAGCAGGCTTTTTTCGGCTATAACCACGGCGTCCTCTTCTGTATCCAGCGCCAGGGCCTGTTCCTTGACCGCGGCGTTGGGGGCGGACTCCTCCATGACTTCCCGGATCACTGGCAAAAGGTTTATGGGCTCCAGGGCCCCTTTTTGCTCCTGCCATTGATCCAGCTTGGCTACTTCCAGAAAATCGTTTATCATTTCGAAAAGATTTTTGGCCCCGTTCTGCGCCGTAGTCAGGATATTTTCCTGTTCCCCGCTTACCCCCATATAGCGCAAAAGATCCAAATTGGATATAACCGCGGATAAAGGACTCTTGAAATCATGGACCACCATCTGGACCAATTCGGTCCTTTCTGTATGAGTAATCAAAAGCTCCTTTTGTTTGAGTTCCAGCTCCTGAACCAAAGATTTATAGCGTTCCTTTTCCCGGTCCAACCGATCTACAAGGCAGGAATTCTCCACAAGAGGAGAAATCCAGGCCGCGTATTCCTGTAGCATATGGAAATCACCCTCAGTAAACTGGGTATCCCCTTCCCGGTCTGAACAATTTATTACACCCACAGAGCCCTGGTTTGATCCCAGTAAAGGGACACAAAGCAGGGAATCTGTCCTGTATACGGATCTCCCCCCATTGGGCTTGAATTTTTCGCTTTTGTTTATATCCTTTATAAGCAGGGGGGTAGAAGTCTCAAAGACATACCCGGATATGGAGGCCGGATTGACCGGCTGGACCACTCCCCGGATCCGGGAATTGGTGGTGGCCGCTACTTGCAGGCTATTCTCATCCTGGTTCCAGAGCATTATCGACCCGCGGCGGGCATGTATCTTGCTTAAAACAAAATCCAGACTCCTGTTCAGGCGTACTGGCAGGGAGAGGCTGTTGTCCGTGAGCATGCGGATAACAGCCCGGATCGAACTGTATTCGTTCTCCTCTATGGCGTTGGACTCGCCGTCAACCAATTCTCCCCCCTTGCACCACAGCAAAAAATGCACACAATCTATCAGCACCCCCCGAAACTAGCCGCATTTGGTATATCCGCAGGCCTGACACACGAAACAGCCCTCCTGGAAGATGAGCTCTTCGCCGCATTCCGGACACCCCGGTTTATTTAGGTCCTGAAAGTCGGATTTTACATCCTCATTGTCCAAATACCTGTTTTCCAGTACCCAAGCCACGGCATCCGGGATGGACAAAAGAAGTCCCTTTTTCTGGAATATAGGATGCTCCCCCCCTATCCCTTTCAGCTGGTTGACGACTTTACGCACCTCTATGCCCGAACGTAGAGCCAAGGAAACCAAACGGCCGATAGCTTCGGTCTTGGCCGTTATGGAACGTCCGGAACGCCCGATGGTGGCAAAGACCTCAAAAGGCCGGTTATCCACCTCATTAACTGTTAGGTACAGATCACCCAGGCCGGTTTGCACCTTCTGTGTAAAACCATACACTACTTCCGGTCTTTCCCGTACCCGGCGGACACCCTTTTCCTCGGCCTGGTCCTCCCTTTCGGCTCCCTCCCCGGTACTCAGGACCTGGGCGCTCTTGCACCCGTCGCGGTACACAGTCACTCCCTTGCAGCCCTGTTCATAGGCCAGCCAGTAAATCCGCCAAATATCCTCCTGAGTAGCGGAATTGGGCAAATTGACCGTCTTGGACACCGCATTATCCGTATACTTCTGAAAAGCGGCCTGCATCTTGAGATGCGTATCCGGATCTATATCCATGGCTGTGACAAAGACCTCGCGTAATTCGGGATCCAGATAGTCCATATCCTGGACAGTGCCCTTGCGGGCAATTTCTTCCATAAGTTTGGGACTATAGCTTTGGGCCTCCTTCATCGCCTGCTCGAAATGCGGGTTGACCTCCATAAGCTTCTCGCCGTCCATGACCTGGCGGGTGAAGCTCAGGGCGAAAAGCGGCTCCACTCCCGAAGAACACCCGGCTATTATGGACAAGGTGCCCGTGGGCGCGATCGTGGTTGTAGTCGCATTCCGGTAGGGGCCGAAATTCTGTTCCGCGAAAACCGAATCCGGGTAGGCAGGAAACGGTCCCCTTTCCCCGGCCAGGACCTTGGAGGCGGACCAGGACTCCTTCTGAAAGAAATCCATCAGGTTTTCCCCCAGGCTCAGGGCCTCGTAGCTGTTATACGGAATGCGCATCTGATACAAGAGATCGGCCCACCCCATGAGCCCCAACCCTACCTTGCGGTTTCTATGCACTGTCCGCGTTATTTCTTCCAGGGGATATTCCGAAGCATCTATCACATTGTCCAAAAAACGGATGCACTGATGGATGGTCTCTTTAAGGGCCGCGTAATCCACATCATCGTCTTTTTCGGAGTAAAACCGGGCCAGATTGACCGAACCCAGATTGCAGGCCTCATAGGGAAGGAGCGGTTGTTCGCCGCAGTTGTGGACCACGAGTCCATTGGCGTCGAAGCAATTGGCCCCGGGAATCCGGACGTCGAACACTTCCTCCTCGCCTTGCGGCTTTAGGCGATGAACAGTGGCCAAAAAGCGCTCCGGATAGCCCCCCCGGGTATAGCCTTTCAGCACCTGCTGAAGCCGGGAGTTCTTGTCTTCGTCCCTGAACCCGATGCGCCGGGCGAAAACTTCCATGTTGGACTTGTTTACCACCAGCTCGTGCCGCGCCCGGACTGGATAGTCCCAGCGCCCGCCCTTGCCGTCCGGAAGGCTGGTTTCTCCCTCGGGCCTGCGGTTTTTATAAACAACGGATTTTATCCCCAATCTGAGCAGCATCCTCTGCGCGGCCAGCAGGCTATCCTCATCGCTCTGGGCCAGCCGGATGCTGTGCCCCTTCTCGAAAGTACCCTGAACCGAGCCGTCCGCGTCAAACAACCCGGATAAAAAGGAGGCGCAGAAATCCGAGGAACACTCTTCAAGCTCGGGAGTTATGCGCTTGTTCCCCGGAGACATGCCCAAATCCAGGCACACGGATTTAATGCTCCCCAGACTCAGGCGATATTCGCCCCGGTCTTCCACCTTTTGCCAGCCGGAAAAGTCGCGGCAATGGGCAAGGCCGTGCGCGCACTTCAAAGCGGACTGCATTATCCCGCTTTGGGGAAGCCCATCCCCGTTGGCCGCCTCCGCCCGGGGCCAGCAGGAAATAACCGCCTTGTCCTCCTTTAACACTCCATCGCCCACGAGCAGACCGAGTAGATAGCCCTCATTCGCTCCGTACTTGCCTTCCCATCCGGAAAAATCGCGGTGATCATTTAAAACAATCCTGTCTCCCGGAGTAAGCTCTTCCGCGCGCACCCACTCTTTTTGCACTGTTTCGCGCTTTACCGAAGCCGCCCTGTACACCGGATGATCCCCGGTGAGCCGAAGCCGGAAGCCTTCTTCGGTGGTGAGGGAATAGACGGACTTGCGCCCGGTGGAGAAAAAACCCTCCGCCGCACTGGAAAAAGACCGGCCGTTTACAATCGCGGTGAATTTCCGGCCGATCAGATCGGCCACGCGCCGGGGACCGTGCGCGGTACAGACAAAGGTATCCCTGGTAACGCAAGGGTTGGTGCTCTCTATCTCCCCCTGCTTCGGAGTGGGGTTGTCCCTGTTTATGCGGTCCAGAAAGACTATGCCCGGATCTCCGCTCTCCCAGGCTTTTCTGACCAAGAGAGAAAACACCTCCCGGGCATTGAGCCTGCCCTTTTCCTTACCTGTATGCGGGGCAACAAGGGGATAGTCCTCGTTATGCTCCACCGCCTGCATGAACTTTTCGGTCAGGGCAATGGAAAGATTGAAGTTGTTCAAATCGCCATCCCTTTCCTTGGCCTTGATGAAATCCATGATGTCCGGATGATCCACGCGCAGGATGCCCATATTTGCCCCGCGCCGGGTCCCCCCTTGTTTTACTTGTTCAGTAGCGGTATTGAATATACGCAAAAAAGACAGAGGGCCGGAGGCGATACCCCCGGTGGAGCCCACACGACTGTCCTTGCTGCGCAGCCGGGAAAAGGAAAAACCGGTCCCTCCTCCGGATTTATGGATCAGGGCCGCATTCTTGATAGCGTCGAAGATTTCCTCCATGGAATCTCCAACTGGCAAGACAAAGCATGCAGCCAACTGCCCCAGGCCAGCGCCGGCGTTCATTAAAGTAGGAGAATTGGGCAGGAATCTGTACTCGGTCATCAGTGTATAAAATTCCCGGGCCAGCTCTTCCACCTTGTATGGGGAGTGGGTATACTTCTCCTCCTCTGCGGCAATACTCGCCGCCACCCGCCAGAAAAGATCCCGGGGTCCCTCCACGGCCTCTCCGTTCTCCCCCTTGCGGAGATAGCGTTTACGGAGCACTATTTCGGAATTGGGATTCGAGTCAGGATCAGGCAGATCAGAGGGAACGACACTTAAATCCATATTGAACAACTCCTGATATTTTTCAATAAATTGGTTTAGGTTAGATATACACGGATACTAAAGACAGACTTGACCCAAAAAGGAGAATTTATACTAATAAAATACTATAGCTTGAGCAAGACCCTCCCACTGCCAAGGAATGTTTTACTCGAAGGAGGACATATGGGGCACAAACAAGGATTCTCCCGGGTGGGTGAGTCTGAAGAAAAAATGTACGGGCCGCGGACATTTGTGGTTTGCGGCTATACACCGGAAGAAGATTCAAAACTTAGCCGGGTTTTATCTGATAAGGAAATTTTTTCCTGTTTAACAAGGAAATTAAGTAATTATGAGCGAGCGTATCTTAATACATGATCGAATAATCACGAAAATTGACGCCGTTAAAATGGAAAAGGGCCATTTCCGGATGGAAACTAGACAACCCGACTATTCAAACGCATCCCGGAAACAGGAACATCGCCTATAGACATAGGTAAGAGTCACGGCATACACGGCGGCGGCCACGCCTACCAGCACATCCAGTCCCGGCGGGGCGGTCAAACAAAGACGCATGAGCAAGGTGGATATAGTATAGGCGGAGTTGCGGAATATATCCCGAAAACCGGGGAAAAAACGGTGTGCTATTAAAACAACCAAGATGTCGCTAAATATAAGCACCGTGTAAAATTCACGGAAAAATTTTATGCCCGGGGCGGAAAGGAATAAAGCGTATATATTATACACTCCCATACTGGCGAAAAGTACCATTAGGATTAAGGCCACAGCTTTTTTGGAAGAGACAAAATAAAAAAGTGCCACATTTTCCCTTCTTTTCTCCCTTTTCACCTCCTGGGCGTAAAAAATACCCATAAGGGCAAATATGGCCAAGGCGCCCAGCCCGTAGGTCCCTATGCGCAAAAGCGTATCCAGATGGTTGCTGAACTGGACTGGCTCGGAGAAATTGATCAACTGCTTGAAACAGTTGCGCAGAAATATTAATGATAGGATCTCGAATTGTTTGCCTACTGCCCGGGAGATCGAACAGGGCAAGACAAAGATCAGGCCCAGGACTTCAATAATCAAAAGCAGGGAAAAAGCGATCTGTACAGCATAGAACGGGTTGGAGGGTAGCCAGGATAAATCCCAGTAAAGCAACCCGTGCCGTTTAAGCTCAATCCCAAGCAGGGAAAGCAAAAACACCACAATGAGCAACCCGGCAATTATCTTTTGGGTGTTTTTGTGCTCCCAGTAGTAATGCAGGGGATCGAAAATAAAATTTACAAACTCGTAAATCCTGTCCATATTGGCTCCCGGTAATTATTTTCTAACCGGACAAAAGCAGTTAAGCAAGAGACAAATGCCACAAACCGAAAAAGAAAAATGCTAGAGCGGGATATAAAGATGGTTTTCTCGAATACGGACTCAATACTTGGCAACGCCCGTGTCATAGCCGTCATATCCGATGTGCACGCAAACATGGAAGCCCTTAACGCGGTGTGGGAAGATATCCGGAATCAAATGCCGGACCGGGTAATCTCCCTGGGGGACATTATCGACTACGGCCCCGAACCAGAAGAAGCAGTGCGTTTTTTCCGGGCCCGGAACATACCCACTGTCTGCGGCAATCACGAATACGCCCTCTTGGACCGTACTCAAAGGGAACATTTCAACATGTTCGGCCTGCAAGCGGTAAAACTGACGGAAAACCTTATAACCAAGGAATCCAAAGACTACCTGGCTACATTGCCTCCCACAATACACGAACAGGAGATGTGTTTCGTGCACGGGTTCCCTCCCGATTCCGCACACACTTACCTATTTGAGGCCGACGAAATGATTCTCAAGGACACATTCGAGGAATACACGGATTTTACCTACTGCTTTGTCGGACACACCCATGAACTGGACTTGGTGGTCTATTCCGAGGGAAAAGCAAAACGAATTGCCCTAAAGGAAGGTAAAACAAAACTGGATCAGGGCCGATATATAATAAATTGTGGCAGTGTGGGCCAGCCCCGGGACGAGGATAACCGGGCCAAATATGCCCTTTTCGACCGCAAAACCAAAACCCTGGAAATGCGTTTTGTGGAATACGATTACAAAACAACCATAAAAAAACTCCTTGACCGTGGTTTTCCGGAAAATCTGGCTCGGCGCCTTCGTTAGTCCGGCTCTTCGACATAGCGTATGGATTTTAAATACTTCTCCGCCTGATCCTTTTGCATGCTTTCAACGAGAGGCTCGCGCGTTTTCTTGGTCCCGCCAAAAGGGGGAAACCGGACCGGGAAACACCTCGGAAATAGACTTTAAAAATACCTATTTGAATAATGTAGCAAAATATATACTTCTCCCAAACAATAGTCCGGAGGGGGCAGGCATCCCCCTTTGGCAGGGCTTAGAAAACTCCGGGCCGGGAGTTTGGCATCCAAAAGGATCAGGCGGAAAAAATCCGCATTAAGCTTCGAGGACCCTAAAATCCGCATCCAAAGTCAAGGAATCTACATGTATCTGGGCAAATACAAGGTAACCGGCCTGCTCGGCCGGGGCGGAATGGGCGCCATCTACAAGGTGGACCATCCCCGGCTGAACTCGAGCATGGCTTTGAAGCTTCTCTCTCCGCGCGAGGAGCTGGAAGCGACCCTGGGGCCGGACGCCCTAAAGGATATGTTCCTCCGGGAGGCCCGGGCCATGTCCCGCCTGGACCATCCGCATGTGGTCCCGGTGTTCGATCTGGACGAATGTGAACGCGGCCTGTTCATGGTCATGCCTTTTTACTGCTGGAGCCTGGCCTCGGTCATGCGCCTGGGAGCGGAAATGGACGCCCCCTCCCTGCCCCTGCACGCGGAAACGGTATTCACTTACTCCCTGGAGGCCTTAAGCGGCCTGGAGGCCATGCACGCGGCCGGGATGGTCCACCGGGACATAAACCCCGGGAACCTGCTCCTGACCCCGGATAACCGGGTGCGGATAATCGATCTCGGGCTGTGCAAGAAAGCCGGCGCAGTGGAGAGTACGCCCCGGACGATGAAAGTCGGCTCCCCTTTTTACACCGCTCCGGAACAGGAAAAAAATCCGCAAAAAGCGGACAATCGGGCCGATCTGTACTCGATGGGCGTATCCATATGCCGCATGCTCACCGGCTCCCTACCCGATGAAAACGGCCAACCCAAAGACCCGCCCCACCCGGAAGACAAATGGGAATCCTTTCTGACCCGGGCCGTGCATGCGGACCCGGACAAGCGTTTCTCCTCGGCCGCGGAGATGAAGCGCGAACTCGCTTCCCTGCACCGGGAGTGGCAAAAATCCCGGGAAAACACCTGCAGCCTGTGGGAACCGGAACAAAAATCCTGCCGCTTCCGGGAGGAGATCCGCTCCAGTGCGGTTAAAACCGGGGTGATCCGGGCGGATCAGGCGTTTGATGTGGACGGATTCGGCCGCCCCCGGCATTCCTGCACCAGCGTTTTAAAGGGCTCCGGGCCTGTTTTTGCGGATCACACCTACGGGCTCAGATGGTATCTGCCCCGGGCAAACGCGGCCATGCCCATGTCCGAGGCCGAATCTTGGCTCAACGACATAAACGAAAGGGAAAATGCCTCCTGGCGCCTGCCCACCGTGGATGAGCTTTTGACCATAATCCGGCCCAAGAAAGACCCCTCCGACTACTGCCTGGCCTTTGCCCACGAGCACCTGCATCCCCGGGTGTGGAGCGCGGACCGCAGATCATTCGCCAGCTACTGGTGCGCGGACGTCTTAAACGGTTTCATATTTCACGCGGATACGGACTGCCTGGTGCATGTCCTGGCCGTGAGTCGCGTTCAAGACCGAACAGAGGGGGAAAAATGAGAGTCGTGCTCGCCCCGGACTCCTTCAAAGGCGGCCTGTGCGCGGGACAAGTATGTGAAGCGGCCGAATCGGGAATAAAGGAAGTCCTGCCCGAGGCAAAAATAAAAGAGATTCCTCTGGCCGACGGCGGCGAGGGGACATTGCAAGCGCTTGAGTCCGAACTCTGCTGCAAGCGGATAAAGACCCGGGTAACCAAACCTCGGGGCGGAAAAACCGAGGCCGAGTTCGCGGTATGCGAAAATGGATACACCGCGGTCATAGAATCGGCCCGGGCCTCGGGGATGGGGCTCATCCCCCCGGGGAGTCCGGATCCACTGCAAGCGAGTTCCCGGGGTACGGGAGAACTCATAAGATGCGCCCTGGATTGCGGCTGCACCCGGATAATCGTGGGTATCGGAGGAAGCGCGACCAACGACTGCGGAGCCGGAGCCCTCAAGGCCCTGGGATTTGAACTGACGGATGACACCGGAGCGGATATAGGCCCGGGGGGAAAGGCGCTTTCAAGACTCAAAAAAATAAATGCCTCCGGCGCCGACCCCCGCCTGAACGGTGTAAGAATCGACATAGCCCACGACGTGCAAAACGTCCTGCTCGGTCCGAACGGGGCCACGTATACCTATGCACCGCAAAAAGGAGCAGGGCCGGATGATCTGCCGGTGCTGGAAAAAGGCCTTGAACACTTTTCCCGCCTGGCCGAAAAAGATATGGGAATTGAGATATCGGACCGGCCCGGCTCCGGAGCCGCCGGAGGACTGGGAGCCGGACTGCTGCTCCTGCCCGGAGCAAAACTCATCCCCGGCTTCAGACTCATTCGGGAGAGCATCGGGCTCAAGGAAAAAATAAAGCGCTTCCATCCGGATATCATCTTTACCGCGGAAGGCGAGATAAACGCCCAAACCGCCATGGGCAAGGTCCCCTGCGGGGTGGGCCGAATCGGGCGCGAACTCGGTGTTCCGGTAATCGCCCTGGCCGGAGCGCTCGGCCCCGGATATGAAAAGGCCCACACCTGCGGCATAACCGCGATGTTCAGTATAGCCGACCGGCCCATGAGCATTGAGACCTCGATTGACCGGACACGGGAACTTATCCGCGGGACCGCCGCCAGCCTGACCCGTTTGCTGCACGCCTGCGGCCAAGAAGCATAGCTTCTTGGCCCGCATACAAGCCCTTTTATCGATTCCCGCCCCAAAATATCCGGCCCGGATTATTCGGAAGTCTTCTACTTAAACCCCATGCACTCCTTCAAAAACATTTCTTTGCGTGATCTTATTATAAAAATCTATCCATTTATACAAAATCTATTGATTTAATCTCTTTGACTGCATCCATCCAGCCTGTCTAAATATTAAAAAATTTTGGACACTCACAGCCGGAGACGTATATTATCATGTCTTATCCGCAAATAGCCATCACCAGCCAGGCATTCACTTCTTCCCGGGAACTTATCGATTTCTGTCGAGAACAAGATTGTTTCGCGGTGGAATATACCTTTAACCGCCGGCTTATGACCCCGCGGGAAATAGACAGCGAACTCCCCGAGATACGAAAACTTTCGGATGCGGGATGTAAGCTGCGCTATCATCTGGCCTTTCCCGGCCGGGAAATCGCACATAGCAATCCCGAAACCGCCCGG
>CAYNNQ010000027.1:0-37248 GCA_964398785.1 uncultured Desulfovibrionales bacterium
CGGCTGAAATGTGCATATAAATACTTCGTTTAAGGAATAGTCACGGATTCAGGAAACAAGAAAGGACCTTTTCTTTCTGCGCTAGACTCAAAAGTTAAGGTCATCGATCTTCAGGCAGGACGCACTTCCAGGTCTATGTTCAAACTTGCTGGTTATTTAAAAAGAACTCGGCCTGCGGTGTTAATGTCGTGTATAAGTTATGCCAATAGCATTTGCAGCATGTCTTGTTTACTGGCTGGCCGGCCTTGCCGTCTAGTTTTGCGGGAATCCAATTTTTTATATGCTAGAAAAAGGCCCTGGAGTGGCAAAATACGTTCTTATATAGGTAACATACTAAAACGCGTATTTTATCGCTATGCTGATGCACTTGTAGTAAATGCCCAAGATACCTTACATTCGCTTAGGGAAGCAAACATAATTTTGCCCAAATCGACACACATCATTGGCAATCCTGTACCTATTAATTCTACGTACAATGAATGCAATGAACTTTTAGATGATAAGCTTCTTACTAATAAATTGTTTATATGTGCAATTGGTAGACTAGCTGAACAGAAAGGATTTGATATACTGATAAGTGCATTAGCAAAATCTAAATATTCTGAGTTGCACTTAGTGCTTCTGGGTGAAGGCGAGCTTTACTCAGCATTACAAATGCAGGCCCAAGAGCTTGGGGTAGAAGGTCGACTGCACTTTTTTGGTTTTGTGGAAGATACGAGTCAAATATTTAAAAAAGCCGCGGCTTTTGTTTTGTCTTCGCGTTGGGAAGGGTTCCCCAATGTTTTAGCAGAGGCCCTGGCCTGTGGAGTTCCTGTTGTGGCTACCAATTGCCCGGGTGGGGCAAGAACTATACTTGAAGATGGAAAGTATGGATTATTGGTCCCCCCTGAGGATTCTGATGCACTGGCTAAAGCGATTGATCAGACTTTGCAGGAGCCAATATCTACCCCTGAATTGAGGCGGGCAAGGGCTCAGGAATTTTCTTGCGAAAAAATTACTAAAATGTATTTGGAAAAAGTTTTAATCCCCAGTAATGAAAGAGATGTCTGATTTTGGGAGGATACAATTGAAAGGACCAATAATAGTTTTTGGAGGCGATGGATTTTGCGGGTGGCCGACAAGTCTATACTTATCCCAGGCCGGATATGATGTCATAATTGTGGATAATCTTTCCCGGCGGAAAATCGATGTTGAGCTGGAATGCGACTCGCTAACTCCTATTCAGCCTATAGAAAAGAGGATTCGGGCTTGGGAGGAGGTTAGCGGGAAGAGGATTGGTTTTGAGTATATCGATTTGGCCGATCATTATCACCGAATTCTTACCTTGTTCAAGGAGATTCGGCCCCAGGCAGTGGTTCACTTCGCGGAGCAAAGGGCTGCTCCATATTCCATGAAAGGACCTTATCATAAGCGATATACGGTTAACAACAATATCAATGCAACACACAATATCCTTTGCGCCATTGCCGAATCCGGCTTGGACATCCATCTGGTGCATCTGGGCACGACCGGAGTTTACGGGTATAGTTCCGTAGGCATGGAAATCCCGGAAGGATATTTGAAGGTCAAGGTTGATGTGGACGGCGAGGAGAAGGATATGGAGATACCCTATCCGCCCCAGCCGGGCAGTATCTACCACATGACCAAGACCATGGATGCCATGATGTTCAGTTATTATAACAAAAACGATGAAGCGCGCGTAACCGATCTCCACCAGGGGATCGTCTGGGGGACGGAGACTGACGAGACCCGGCTTGATGAGCGACTGATAAACCGGTTTGATTATGACGGGGATTACGGCACAGTCCTGAACAGGTTTGTTATGCAGGCGGCTGTGGGGCATCCTTTGACCGTATACGGAGTGGGGGGGCAGACTAGAGCGTTCATTCATATTAAAGACACTGTGCAATGCATTAAGATTGCGATCGAAAATCCTCCGCAAAGAGGCGAGCGGGTCAAGATTTTCAATCAGACCACGGAGCAGCACAACGTGCATCAGTTAGCGGAAAAAATCGCTAGGACGTCTGGGGCGGAGATCAGGTATTTTGCCAATCCCCGCAAGGAAGATCGGGAAAATGACCTGCGCCTTTCCTGCCAAAGCTTTTTGGAACTGGGTTTAAATCCTACTACCCTGGACGAAGGGCTCATGAGCGAGATTTATGACATAGCCCAAAAATACAGCCATAGATGCGATAAGGAAAAAATAATCTGCACTTCGGTCTGGAACAAGAATATGCAGATAGATGCCGAAGGGTCGCACGAGCCCGTTAAATCCAATTACAAGGTCATAAACTAAGGATAAGACATGGGGCGAAATATACTTATAACCGGCGGTGCCGGATTTATCGGCACCAATTTGACAAGGCATCTGGAAGAGCTGGGGGACCGGGTCTGGATCCTGGACAACCTTTCCCGCGGACGCAAAGAATACATTAAAAATCCGGACCAGCTCATTGAAAAAGATATCCGGCACGTGGAGGATCTGTCCGAATCTTTTAGGGGCATGGATGCGGTTATCCATTTGGCTGCTTTTGGTTCAGTGGTGGAGTCGGTCAATCAGCCCTCACCCAATTTTGATATAAATGTTCGTGGAACATTCAATGTGCTGGAAGCCGCGCGGAAAAGTGGTGTTAAACGCATGATCTTCGCCTCCACCGGAGGGGCGCTTATAGGTGAGGCTTCCCCTCCTGTGGATGAAAATTCCCTTCCCAGGCCCATCTCCCCATACGGAAGCAGCAAGCTTTGCGGGGAAGCTTATTGTCATGCTTTTGCCAAGGCTTATGGGCTGGGGACTGTCTGTCTCAGGTTCGCTAATGTATACGGTCCCTTTAGTGCGCACAAGAAAGGTGCGGCCACCAAATTCATGAAGTGCATTCTTAAAAACGAGCCAATGCCAATATTCGGAGACGGCTCTTCAACTCGTGATTTCTTGCATGTAGATGATTTGTGTGACGGTATTATGAGAAGCTTGGAAAGGGATATTCAGCCGGGAGAAGTCTTTCATCTTGCTTCTGAAAGAGAGCTTAGTATTCTTGATTTGGCCAGGAATATAGCGGATATTGCGGGTGAGCCAGACCATCCAATACAATTCTTGCCTACCCGTACAGGAGAAGTGAAAAATAACTTTGCCCTTTATCATAAGGCTAGTACTGAACTCGGATTCCAGCCTAGAAAGGAATTGAGACAGGGTTTAGAAGAGACCTGGCAGTGGTATAAAAGAAATAAAGAACACGTGCTGTCGATATCCGAGAGCGACTCATGAGGTTCGAGGATAACATTCTCTTTCATACCTTCACGACAGAAGCTTATATGCCGTGGGCTGAGCTATACTTGGAGTCTTTGCGCCGTGTCTATGGCGATGGGGTCCAAGTGCGGATGGATACTTTGAATGTATCGGATGAATCGCTGCAGGTCCTAAATCAGATTAACTCGAAACTCGACCTGCATAATCATCGTGAAGACCATGTTCATGCAGCTTGCGAGCTTGGCCTTGATGCTCAGACCTTTCAGCATTGGAAAACTGATGTTGAAACAGGAAATGTCACGCCTGATAACTACTTGTATAAGATTTATATTTCTGTGAACAAACGTTACCGTAATCTGCAACAGGTTTTACATGAAGCGCAACAAGCAGGCTTTAAATATGTCATACATTCTGATGTAGATATATATTTTCGACATAAGCTTGATGGACTGTTGAAGATTCTGGAAGCCAATGATTTTGCCGCCTACTTTCGTTCCGGGGCAAAAAGTCAAGAAAAGGTATTGGGTGCCTTTTTAGGATTTAATTTATCACCGCAAACAGATGTTTTTCTTTCCGAATGGATGCAACAAATTGATGCGGTTCCTTTTCATCAAAGGTGGCGAGGTTTTGGGCAGTCTGTCCTTTGGTATGCTTCTGAGAAATCTCAAGATTTGGTGCGTATTGCCGATTTAAGTAATCATGAGAAAGCTCCAGTATATTCCCAGATGTTTGCCCAGGAGGCTGATTTTTGGCTGGGTAGCAATAGCATTAGTTTTAACTCGCAAAAGACTCCTCTACTATTAGCTTGGAAGGATTTTAAGGATTCCTTGCCTCGTATGCAAGCAAATGACCTCTATTCTGGCTCTGATACATTTTTTTTAAAAGCAACAAACAGGATTTTAGAAAATATATATATGTTAGCTAGAAAATTAAAAAGAATGTTGCAGAGGAAGTGGTAAAAATTTTATAAAAAAAATAGTAACTAATTTTGGATTATAATTTTGTATGAAAATTATTTATATTGCCGGTTACGGCAGAAGCGGTTCCACACTTTTGGATATTATTCTAGGAGAAAAGTTTACTAGTGTGGGGGAAATTGCAAATTTGTTCAATCACCTGTATTTTCACGGTACTAGATGTTCGTGCGGAATGAGATTAGGGGAGTGTCCTTTTTGGCATAAAATATTGAATGCTTGTGTCGATTCTAAAAACGGAAAACAATATATACGTTTATTTAAGAAACAACAAAGTGTTTTTGCATTTTTCTTTAATTTTATATCTTGGGACAAAAGAAACAAAAAAGAGTTTATCAAAATTAGTAAATGCTTGTTTCAGAGTATATTCGAATCGAGTGATTGCAAAGCGATTGTTGATTCCTCAAAGACTGATAGGAATAAGTTCGTTAGGCCGTTTAAGCTTTTTAGGGATTGTGGATACGATGTAAAAATCGTTCATTTGATAAGAGATCCTCGCAAGATATATGAATCTGTCTCAAAAGGCAGCAATGTCAAGATGGAAAAAGGGGAAAATCCAGAAATGTGTTTTCCCCTTTTTCGTACCATTTGGGGGTGGATTCTTGCAAATGCCGGTGCCTCTCTTAACAAGGCCCTGATTGGCAGAAAAAATTCGATGGAACTGCGTTACGAGGATTTTATCTCTGATCCAGTTATGAGCCTTGAACATATGGAAAAAAAGTTTGAGCTGGATTTGTCAATTTCCAAAACAAAGATCGAAAATAAAAACAGTTTCTCACCCAAGCATCTGTGCGGAGGCAACAGGCTAGCCAGGAACAAGGAAATATACCTTGAGCCTGGTTACTTGCAAGCCCCGAATATATCCAAGTTTAAGCAAATTCTTATCTGGTTTTTGACCCTACCTTTTTCTTATTCATTTGGTTATCCGCTTTTTTTTCGCGAAGATCCCTACCATTAGGTTTGGGGCTGGCTCAACTAATTGTATTAAAAAGAAGAAGCCAAAACAAGATGTTCGACGAATTTTAGGGTAACGTCCTCAAAAATTTGCTTTGTTGGGCCATTTTTTAATTTTTTTCGCCTCACTGCTGAATTTGGCATTAAGTGTTCGACTTATGGTTCGTGCAGGTAGAAGACAGCTCTGTGTTCGGCGAGCAGTCTCGAATTCAAAATACAAAAAAATCTGCCCAATAGTAATAGCCGAAGATTTGACAGTTATTGCCAAAAGCCCATAGAAGAACAAAAAAGGGAAGTTCAATGCGTAAGCAGATTATACTCCATATCGGTTATCCCAAGACAGGGACAACAACATTGCAAAACCATTTTTTTGATAAAAGTGAATTGATTAATAATATTGGAAAGCCCTTTTCGAAGAAAAGTTCAGATAATGTTTTGCATATTTGCAAGCATCTTAGTAATGTACAAAGTGATTATTTTGAAAAAAATATAAACAAAGAAAAAGATATACTTTTTGATATATTAGAAAAAAATGAGGCTCCTATAGTAGTATTATCAAATGAGCACTTAGTAGGGCACTGGAATGAAAAATTAGATGATCATCTACTATTTCAAAGACTTCAAAAATTATTTTGTCCTAAGGAAATAGAGGGTTATAAAATAAAAATAATGATATCTCTTCGTAGGCAAGCTGACTTGTTACTTTCGTCGTATGCGGAAAAAAGATTTTCTTTATTAGAAGGATGTAACTTGAAAAAGTTTGTTGAAGAGGGAATATCTGCACCGCATGAGGCCTTTATCTTTCAAAATATATTTTTTTATGATAAGATACGCACCTTAGAAGAATATTTTTCTAAAGAACGCATTTATTTATTCCTCTTTGAAGAATTAAATCAAAGTTTTCATACTTATAGTGCTAAGCTAGCATCAATGTTGGAGATAGATCAGGAATACATTGAAAGTTTCTTAAAAAGAAAGCACGAGAATAAAAAGACAGTGACTAGAAGTGGATACAATACTCAATTAGGGTTGCCTACATATATTATTCGGCTTTTGCGTAGACATACAGGTCGAAGGCTCTATGTACGTAATAGTACTCTGCGCTTAGTTTTGAAGCGAGCTTCTCAGCTTCTTACCCTCAATGCTAGTGTTAGTAAGGAAACAAATATCCAGATGAGTGAGACAAATAGACAACGAGTGCAGCAGATATATAAAGACACAAACCAAAAGTTGATGCAACGCTATCATTTGGATATGGATAAATATAGTTACTTGGATCCATGAAGCGGAGAATGCTCTTTTCCGCCTTTCTAATTACATCTATGGCTCAGTATGCTTTTATGAATTCAGCTAGTTTTTTGAACAACTTTTTGGAGTACTAGCCTACGCGCTTTAGTGGCCAAAGAATTAATGCTTATTCCTATGTTTCTCTCGATGCCCTTTCTAGGCTCGGAATGCGGACTCCACGGCATGTTGCCCTTCGATTCCCCAATATGTTGTCCCCCCTTGCTACATCATGCTGACCAGTTTTCCTTGGAACAAATAAGATGCGGTTGTTAAAAAAATATGTTTGGAAAAAGATGCGCATTTTAGTAATTGGCAGTTTTGCTCGCTCATTGATAAATTTTCGTGGGCCTCTTTTGCGGAACATGAATGAGCGCGGGTATGAAGTTATTGCCTGCGCGCCTGATGCCGATTCCAATATTAAAAGAGAATTATACGAGACAGGAGTGAGTTATTGCCATGTTCCTCTTTCCAGAACCGGCCTGTCTCCGTTGCAGGACTTAAAGACCTTAAAAACTTTAAGAAGTCTTTTTAAGAGGGAAAAGCCGGATAAGGTGTTGGCTTATACTGTCAAGCCGGTAATCTATTCGCATTTAGCGGCAAAGGGGTTGCGTGGCATTTCGGTTTACGGAATGATTACGGGGCTGGGATATGGATTTGGTGAGGGGGCTTTTAAACAGCAGATAGTGGGTAAAGTTGTGCGCAACTTATACAGCTTGGCCCTTAAACAAAGTGCAGGTGTTTTTTTCCAAAATCCTGATGATCGGGACTTGTTTAAGAGTTTGGGTCTAGTGCCTGGATATGTACCAACGATGCTTATTAATGGTTCTGGGGTGGATTTGGATTGGTTCAAACCTCAGCCTTTGCCTGATAAACCGGTTTTTTTGCTTGTGGCTAGGCTTTTGGCAGAGAAGGGTATTCGTGAATATTATCAGGCAGCTTGCAAGATAAAAAATAAATATCCCCAGTCCAAGTTTATGCTGGCCGGGGCCTTGGACGCAAACCCTGCCAGTATTGGCCAGAAGGAATTGCAGCGCTGGCAGGCAGAAGGTGTTATAGAATATCTGGGCAGGTTAAGTGATATCCGGTCTGCTTTTGCTGATGCCGGTATTTATGTCTTGCCATCCTATTACCGGGAAGGTACGCCCAGGACTGTTTTGGAAGCCATGGCCATGGGCAGGCCGGTAATTACCACGGATGCGCCGGGATGCAGGGAAACTGTGGTTAATGGGCAAAACGGCTTTTTGATTCCAATTAAGGACCCTGAAAGTCTTGAAGAGGCCATGGAGCGATTTATACAAGAGCCTGAATTGGTGGAAAAAATGGGTAAACAGAGTCTGAGGATTGCTCGGGAAAAATACGATGTACGTAAGGTTAACCAGCAAATCATGGATGGGCTGGAACTATGAACATACCCTGCCTGAGCATAGAATAAATTAGGTATTTCAAAGCTGTTTTTTTAGTAGCACAATCAACGAGTTAGTCTAAGATAAAGATATGATCGAGTATAAAAACATCAAATGGTCCATGCATCATGGAGTTTTATTGCCCATGGTGCCGCCACATATTGATATAGATTTGTCTGAAGAAGATCAAAGATTCCTTATAAAAAACACAAAATCTAGGTTTATTCGTTGGACAAATCAATTTGATAAAAAGGACTCAAAGTTTTGGTATATTATCAAGGATTCATTTGAAGGATTTGATGAATTAAGTACAAATACGCGAAGTAAAGTCAGGCGCGGAAATAAAAGACTATATGCTCAACCTGTTGAATTTCAATTTGTTAGGGAAAATGGGTATCAAACTTATATTAATGCTTTTCAAAGTTACAATACTTTTGAAAAGCCCATGACTGAAACTCATTTTTATGAATATATTACTAAACTTGAGAACTCCGGCCAATATGAACTATGGGGGTGTTGGGACAAATTGGATAATAAATTGGCCGGCTTTAGTGAAAATTTTCTTTTTGATGATACTTGTTTTTATGAAACCATTTTTTTGGATCCCTTTTATTTAAAATATTATTCAAGCTATGTTTTGTTCTATGAGATGAATAAGTATTATTTACAAAAAAAAGGATTTAGATATGTCCATGATGGAAGTCTAAGCTTATCCCATGAGACTGGAGTCCAGGACTTTTTGATCAGTAAGTTTAAGTTTAGAAAGGCTTTTTGTAATCTCTGTATTGCTTATAGGAGAGATATCTATTGGCTTGCCAATGCATTATATCCAATGCGATCTTTTGTTTATAAAGGCAATGATCATGTTCGAAAAAAAATTGCTGTTTTGCTTCGCCATGAAGAAATTAGAAGGAGCAGTTAATGCACAGAGACTCAGCATTAACTTCAGTTCTTCGTGCTGTACAAAACAAATATCCCTACTTCCGTTTTCTTGACTGTTTGGTACGGCCTTTTTTGCAATACAATGGAAATATCGGTTTATTGTGCATTCTTGCTCCTCCAAGGAGTGGGTCTACTCTTACATACCAGCTGCTTACTACGGCATTCACCGGGTGGAGTCTTAGGAATATCTCCAATTTTTTGTTTGCAACGCCTGGTATAGGTTATATAGCCACAAAAACCCTTTGCAGAAATTATCAAACTTCTTTCTGTTCGCAGCAGGGTTTTGTGTCTGGTATTTGCGGCGAAGCTGAGGGAATGAAATTCTGGAAATATTGGTTGGGTCAAGGACTTGAACAAAGGACTGATTTGCTGAATATTACAAGGCTTCGGGGTTTAAAAAGATGCCTGGACAGAACAGGTGAATCTGTAATGATTACCGGTTACCTAGGGCATATTTTTGCCATTTCAGCTTTGCGAAAGGTTTTTCCCAAGGTTCTGTTTATACATTTGCAAAGAGATCTGCTATCCAATGCTTATTCGCTGTTGGAGCTGACAAATGGTTTAAACCCATTTTCTACTTGTCCGGCATGGGTAAAAGCTAAAAATCATGAAAGCAGACATCATCTTGTCATAGAACAGGTGCAAGGTATACATGATATAATTTTAGCTGAGCATGGTGAAGATATGATACAAATAAGATATGAAGATTTATGCGACAATCCGGAAGGAACTTTATGGCGAATTGAAAAAAAGGCAAAACAACTTGGAATATATTTAAAAAGAAAGGGCAGCGTTCCGAAACCGTTTGCGAAACAGGTCTTTACACCTGATCATGATGAGGATTCTGCACAGCTTCACCAGATTATTAAGGCCAAATATTAACACTATGTTTATGATGTTGAGCTGTTTATGAGATCTAGCCTTAACGGTGAATTATATGACAAGAGTACTTAGTCCGGGACAGGTTTTACTCAAACGCGGTTTTGATTTTTTGGGAGCAGCCTTGGGCTTGGGGCTGACCTTGTGGATTATTTTGCCCGCTTGGGTGCTTGCCAGTCTGGATACTAGGGAAAATGGTTTTTTTACTCAGGGTCGAGTAGGAAGGGACGGTCGGATTTTTCGGGTGATTAAGATTCGGACCATGCGTGAGATGCCGGGGATGGGCAGTACTGTTACTACAGGGATGGATCAAAGGGTAACCAGGCTGGGACGGTTATGGCGTCGGACCAAGATCGATGAATTGCCGCAATTGATCAATGTGCTTAAAGGGGATATGAGCTTTGTAGGGCCGCGGCCGGATGTACCCGGATATGCAAATGAGTTAGAAGGTGAAGATCGGCTGGTTTTAAGTGTACGCCCAGGGATAACCGGACCGGCAACTTTGAAGTATCGTGATGAGGAAACTTTGCTGCAAGAGCAGGATGATCCTGAGGATTATAATATGAAAGTGATTTGGCCGGATAAGGTCAGGATAAATAAAGAGTATGTTAAGAATTATTCTTTTAAGAATGATTTAATGTATATAGTTAAGACTATATTTGGATGAAGATGTGGGCTGTGGATTAGAGGGAATAAGAAGTAAGATTAAGAGGAAGAAGTTGGCCCACGGATCACACTGATCACACGGATGCAGAGGATGTTTTAAGATTTAAGATGAAGAAAAGAAGAGCTTCAGACTTAATAAGAATTTTTACCACAGATCATACAGATTAACATAGTTAAGAAAAGATAGAAACAGATTAAAAGAATTAGGATTGGATGATATTTATGGGCAGAAAAAGTCGCAAGAAAGCGCAAAGAAAGAAGGCCGAGAGCCGGAAAGAAGAGGGGGAATCCCCGGAGGTCGGATCTGTTTACGCGCCAAGTCCTAGGCACCTCGTATGGCAGGGTGTCTTTGTCTGTATTTTGGGCTACGCAATTACTCTGTTGTTCCGTCTTTTGGAGCTCTCGGGCTGGGGCAACCCCGCTTTCCATTTCCAGGGCCAGTATCTCATGGCAACCCACGATGCCTATGTTTGGTTGGCCGGGGCGGAAGAGCTAAACCGCAAGACTGGATCCGGGCTGAGTGGGTTCCTCAAGTTCTTGCATGACCTTACCGGCTTTAATGTAGCCAACGTAGGTTTCTGGCTGCCGGTTATATTTGCACCGTTGGCCGCTTTGCCTCTGGGCGTCTTGGCCTGGTTTAAAAAACAGCCGGAAGCTGGGGTGGTTTGCGGCATAATGTCCGCAGGATGCCTGGGCTTTTTGTTGCGTACCAGAGTTGGGTTTGTGGATACGGATATATTTGCATTGTTTTTCCCCCTGGCAGTGGCTGCGGGTCTTATAGTTTGGCTTTCCGCTTTGTGCCGCAACCATTGGCTGCGCCGCAAGAGTGTGTATCCGGATATCTCCAACCGGGTGCTCTGGTTTTTGCTCGGGGCCGTGGGCATCGGTCTGCTGGTCCAGGGTTACGACTTTTTTTACGGCAAACTACAGATAACCCTGGCTCTTATCGGGGTTTCCTTTGTTCTGGGCCTTTTCTTAACCCCAAGGCAGAGGTACCATACTCTGGTTCTGGGTGTTGCCGTGCTCGTGTCCTCCAGTCTGGGGGGATGGATCGGCTTGATACTGGGCCTTTTAGCCTGTGCAGTGCTTTTGTACCGACCGGAAGCTTGGGATAAATGGTCTTTTATCGGCGTTTTTGCGGTTTTGGTCCTTATCCTTTGCGGGGGTGACTTGTTTAGTATTTTTTCTTCTGCCTTGGAGAAGACCCTTAGTTACGCCAAGATCTCTTCCTCGGAGAGCAGCGGGACTGCATTGGATCTGCCCGCTATATTACAGAGTGTACGCGAGGCCCAGAATGTAAACTGGGATGCCATGGTCTCCAGGACCGCCGGGAATTGGTGGCTTTTCTGGCTGGGGGTATCAGGATATATCTATTTGGTTTTTCGGCGGCCTGTTTATCTGGTCTGGCTGCCTTTGCTGGGACTTGGTATCGCCAGCGTAAAGCTAGGCAATCGCTTTGCCATGTTCGGGGGAAGCGCTTTCGGGCTGGGAATAGCCTTGGGGATAAATCGCCTGCTTCTGGATCTTAAACAACCGCAGTGGAGGCGCTGGATTGTCCAGGCCGGGCTTTGTCTGTTTGTTTTATGGCCCCTCTGGAACGCGGCCGATTCCTTGAGGCCTTCCCCGATTTTGCCCAAGGCCTACGCCAAGACTTTTGCTGATCTCCGGGAAAAGGCCCCCCGGGACGCCCAGCTTTGGCAGTGGTGGGACTATGGTTACGCCGGGCAGTATTTCGCCCATAGGCGGGTATTCGGAGACGGAGGGCAGCACAGCGGCGATTATTTGTATCCCCTGGCCCGGGTGCATGCAACCAGTTCGCCGTTGCAGGCGGCGCAGATAATGAAATTTACCTTGAAAACCCAGATGGAACAATATCGGGAAATGGAGAAGAACGGGAGTTTGTCCCACACTGAGGCCAAGGCTCCCAACTATCCGGGAGATCCGGTGAAGAAATTGCGGGAAATGGGTCCGGAGAAGGCCAGTGCCTTTATAAGCTCGCTAAAGAAAAAGGATAGGGAGTGGCCGAAAGACCTGCCGGAGCAGTATTTTGTCCTTTCCTGGGAGAACTTTCGGCTGGCCTATTGGATAACCAACTACGGCACATGGGATCTGGTAACCGGGAATTCATCGCCGGGCAAGCTGCAACGGGTGAAAGGGCAGGTGAAGATCGACTCCAATAAAGGAAAGCTGCATTTTAAAAACGGCAATGCCGTTCCCGTGGATTCCGCGGATATGATAACACCGCAGGGGACCAGGCGGAGGGAGTGGTCCAATCCGGGCAGCGTGCACTTGATATTGAACAAGCTTTCCAAGGAGCTCTACTTGATGGATGATAAGGTCTATAATTCCCTTATGGTCCAGATGCTGATTGGTAACCCGGCAAGATTTGAGGATAATTTCGAACTGGTAGTGGACCATTATCCGTGGAACAGGGCGTATCGGGTCAAGTAGGGTGTGGAAGGGAGAAGAGAAGAATACCGCTCGCGGAGCACACGGATGAAAAGGATGGGGAGAAATGTTCTCGCACGGAGAGGCTGAGGCGCGGAGAAAAGGGGCCATGGAAGATTGGGGAAGTGAAGAGAAGAGGAAAATGGGCCCACGGAATACACGGAAGGCGCGGGAAAGATAAATGGCTCTGTCCCCGGGCGAGAGATATTCTTTCTCTTTACGCTAAAAAGAATACATTTCAGCCGGATGAACCACGGAGAGAAGAGGGAACTTAACTGCTGATTTGCGCGGATAGGGAAGAAGAGGCTGAACCGCGAAAAGGATCCGGGATGTTTTATGGAATATAAAAATGTGTCGGCGTTTATAAACAGGCAAGGCGAGATTGCTTACCTCAATGAATGGGTAGGGCAGGAACCCAATCAGATATTGTTCTTTTACGGCCCTAAATCCAGTGGCAAGACCACACTCATCTATAAATTTGTTGACGGTTATTTAAACGACGAAAAAATATTCTCGGTCAAGCTGTTTAATTTGCGGGAAGTGTTGATTGTCAATTACGAGGATTTTTTGCAACGCTTTTTCCAGGTCGAGGAGAGCGCTGAAGAGGATAACCGGCACGTTCGGCAATACGACTTGAAGGTGTTCAAGCTTTCAGTGGAAACGCACAGAAAGATGAAGGAAAGACGTCTTGATCCTTTTGATGTGATGAAGGCTGAATTGCAGGATCTGAATTCCCGGGGGATCAGGCCGGTAATCATAATCGATGAGCTGCAGGCCCTGGATTTTATTTATTTTGATTCGCAGCGGGAACTTATAAAGGAACTTATTAATTTTTTCGTGGCCATGACCAAGGAGAGCCATTTGTGCCATGTACTTCTTTCCAGTTCTGATGGATACTTTATAGAAAAGTTGTATAATGACAGCAAGCTCAGGAAAACAGCCAAGCTTTTTGAGGTGGATTATCTACCCCGGGAGGATATTGTCTACTGGCTGAACAATCTGGAAAAGGAATCCAACATCAAGGATTTTGTTTTGAGCGAGTCGCAGATTGAATATGTCTGGGACCATTTCGGGGGCAGCATCTGGGAGATCTCATCCCTTTTGGGCGATTTCTTGAAGGTATGCCGGGATGGTAGGGTTGATGACCGGGAAATGGAAAAAATAGTGGATAGATATATTATTCAGGCCAGGAGGTCTTTCGAGGAATACGCGGGGCTGGATGATTCAAAAACAGAGCTTTTGCTGGAAATCGATAAGTATGTACAGAAGAAGGGATGGGTGAAGGAACACCATCTAAGACGTCTTTTAGAGGAAGGCCATTACGGTGAGCGGGAATCTTTGCAGGAAGAATTGAACAACCTGGTGCGCAACAATTATTTGTATTATAATCCGACTCGGGCTGAATATAAGCTGCAGGGCAGGAGCATGGAGATCGGGCTCAGGCGGTATATAGAGGAGATTGCCGGGATAGGCCATTAAAACGGTGTGGATGGGAAGAAAAGAAATGTTCTCGCGCGGAGAGGCTGAGGCGCGGAGAAAAGGGCCCATGGAAGATTGGGGAAGTGAAGAGAAGCGGAAAATGGGCGCACGGAATACACGGAAGGCGCGGAAAGAAGAGAAGATTTAACCGCTGATCGCGCTGATCCTCGCAGATAGGGAAGAAGAGGTGTCCTCGCGCGGAGGCGCTGAGGCGCGGCAAGGAATTACAAATAGATTATGAAAAAGAGGATATACTTATCCCCCCCGCATATGTGCGGCTCGGAGCGCGACTTTGTGGCCGAGGCCTTTGAATCGAACATGATCGCGCCGCTCGGTCCGCAGGTGGATGCTTTTGAACATGAGTTCGCCGAGCTTACCGGATGGAAGTACTGCCTGGCCCTATCCTCGGGCACCGCGGCCATGCATCTGGCCTTGCGCCATTTGGGAGTCGGCCCCGGTGATGAGGTGATCGCCTCGACCTTTACATTTATTGGGAGCGTTTCCCCTGTCCTGTTTCAAGGCGCTTCGCCGGTATTTGCCGACTGCGACAAAGATTCCTGGAACATGGATCCCGGGATTTTAGATACGGAGTTATCCAGGTTAAGTCGGCTGAATGCCTTGCCCAAGGCGGTAATTCCAACCGATTTGTATGGGCAATGCTGCGACTATGATGCGATCACCCGAATTTGTACTGATTTTGGTGTCCCGGTTTTGCTGGACGCGGCTGAAGCTTTGGGGGCTGAATATTTTGGGGACAAAGGAAAAATCGCGGCGGGCAAGGCGGGATTGGCGGCCGTGTATTCCTTTAACGGGAACAAAATCGTTACCACCTCCGGCGGCGGCATGCTGGCCTCGGACGACAAAGATTTGATTGATCATGCCCGAAAGTTATCTCAACAGGCAAGAGAACCTTTCGCACATTACGAGCATGAGGAATTGGGTTTCAATTATCGGATGAGTAATATCCTGGCCGGAATCGGCCGGGGTCAGTTGCGGGCGTTACCGGATCGGGTGGCAAAGAAAAGAGAGATTTTTGCCTATTATGAAAAAAGACTAGCGGGCGTTCCGGGCATTGGCTTCATGCCGGAAGCGGGGTATAACAAAAGCAATCGATGGCTGAGTGTCATTACCGTGGACAAGGCTGAGTTCGGAGCCGGTCCGGAAGATATACGGCTGGCCCTGGAAGCGGAAAACATTGAGTCGCGTCCTGTTTGGAAACCCATGCACATGCAGCCCCTTTTTGGAAAAGAAGAGTATTGTTCTCGTAACCTTGGAGGGGAAAATAGCGAAAGTCTTTTTTCCCGAGGGCTTTGCCTGCCTTCCGGAACGCAGCTGACCGAGGCGGACCAGGAGCGGATTATAGATATCATTAAATCCTGCGGAGCCCAAGCAAAGGGAAATAACAGTCAATGAAGCGCATAGTCTCTCAGGTCTATAATCCCAAGTTTTATGTAATGCTCGCCGGAGATGGCCTGCTTATTGCCGCGGCCCTGATTGCAGCCTATCTCCTGCGTTTTGATTTCACCCCGCAACAGTACTGGCCTCAAGCCTGGGGTCTATTGCCTTTTGTTGTGGCGGCCAAGGTTTTCTTCTTTATTTCCCTTGGTTTATATCGAGGGATGTGGAGATATACCAGCCTGGATGACCTGCTTCGTCTTTTTATGGCCACTCTGGCCGGGGAGATGATTATTATCGCCGGAGTGGCCTATGCTTTCCATTTTCAGGGTTATCCCCGTTCCGTATTCGGAATAGACTTCTTTTTGACCCTGTTTTTCTGCGGCGGATTGCGCATCGGGATAAGGAGCTATTTTGCCTGGCGTCGCGGATCCAAGGTAAGCGGATCATTTAGCATACCCTTTGTGCCAGTGCGCAAGGAAGGTACTCCCGTACTTATAGTGGGAGCGGGTAATTCCGGGGAAAAAGTCTGCCGGGAGATACTGGAAAGAAACGATTTACATATCAGCCTGTCCGGGTTCGTGGATGATGATCCGGGCAAAGTTAACAGGCTTATCCACGGGATTCCGGTACTGGGCGCTGTGCATGAACTCCCGGATATCTGTTTAACATATGAAATCCAGGAAGTATTTATCGCTGCTCCGTCCGCCTCCGGGGAAGAGCTGCGTCGCATAGTGGATTATTGCGAACAGGCCGGGGTAAGGTACAAGACTTTGCCCGGAATAGGCGAGATCATGGACGGCCGGGTGAGTATAAAACTCCTGCGGGACGTGGATTATGCGGACCTTTTAGGGCGGCCCCAGGTGGAACTGGATAATCGGGAGATATCCGCTTATCTCTCGGGAAGGACGGTTCTGGTTACCGGGGCTGGAGGCTCCATCGGATCCGAACTCTGCCGCCAAATACTTAAATTCAGCCCCGGACATCTGATTTTAATGGATGCCTCCGAGGCCAATCTCTACAATATAGAGATGGAGGTGCTGCATGAACTTTCCTTTACGCGGCAGACGGCTTTGCTTGGCCAGTGCCAGGACAAGGAACTCATAAAAGATATTTTTTCCCGCCTGAACCCGGATGTGGTTTTTCACGCCGCAGCCTACAAGCACGTGCCCCTTTTGGAAAACAACCCCTGGCAGGCTGTGGAGAACAATATCCTGGGAACGTACACTCTTATGCAGGCGGCAGGGGAAAGCGGAGTGGACAGGTTCGTTGTCGTCTCCACGGACAAGGCGGTGCGGCCCACCAACGTGATGGGGGCAAGCAAGCGATTGACCGAGCTCTTGATGCATGTTTTTTCCGGTGGTTCCACCCGGTTCATGGCCGTGCGTTTCGGAAACGTGTTGGGCTCCTCGGGTTCGGTTATCCCCCTTTTCCGGCGCCAGATTGAGCGCGGTGGCCCGGTCACTGTCACCCATCCGGAAGTAACCAGGTATTTCATGACTATCGAGGAAGCGGCCCAGCTTATTTTGCAGGCCGGATCAATGGGAGAAGGAGGAGAGATATTTATCCTCCGCATGGGGGTGCCTATCCGCATAGCGGATATGGCCCGGGACTTGATTCGTCTTTCCGGGAGGGATCCGGACAAGGATATCCGCATAGCTTATACCGGGCTGCGCTCTGGGGAAAAACTGTACGAAGAGCTCATCACCGAGGGCGAGGGGATAGTGCAGACCGTGCACGAAAAGATAATGGTCCTGCGCTGCGAGGACCAGTATCGCCCCCGGGAATCGGTGCTTGTCCAGGAAGTGGACAGTCTGTGTGGTAAATCCAGGGAGAGAAACGCCCGGGGCATAAAAGAGGGATTGGCCCGAGTAGTCGGGGAATATGAGCCCCAGAATAGTGGGAATGTCTTTACCCAGGCTGAAGATGAAGGGGCCTAACAACTTTTGGGTCTTTGACATTTGATGTGGATTTTCTCCGCCAGATTTTTTTGGATGCCAAACTACCGGCCCGGTGTTTTCTAGGCCCCGCCAAAGGGGGATGCTTGCCCCCTTCGGACTCTAGTTGATTCGCCTGCAAAAAATATGTTTTCGCAGGCAGTGTTAAGTTTTAAGTTGAAAGTTTTAAGCAAAATCAACAAGTTACAAAGTTTAATCTGTGCGTTTAACTCCAGTATTCGACTTATTGCAAATGCCTCCTTGTTTTTGGAGGGAAAGATTGTTTTGCTGCATTCAAGTTGATACTGTTGTCTGTCTGCATTTAAAGTTGTTTCTCGGTCCGGTTTCCCTCTTTTGACGGGGCCAAGAAAACGCGCGGGCCTCTCGTTAAAAGCATCCAAAAAGATCAGGCGAAAAAAATATAAAAAATCCACACGCTGTGTCGGAGAGCCCAACTTTTTGGGGCCTGTGGGTAATTATCCACTCAAAAATAACGAAGTCTGGGTATTATCCTTGGTTTTCTCGGACCGCACGCATAAATTTCTTGAGCCGCTCAGCGTATGGAGGATGCTTGAAAAATGCCGATCCGGATACGAACACATTTGCTCCAAGAGTGCTCAGTTCCCCTATGTTTTCCGGACTGACCCCGCCGTCTATCTGGATATAGGGTTTTCTTTGTAAAGGCTGGATCATTTCTGCCAAGCGAGAGATCTTATCCCGGGTGAAGGGGATAAATTCCTGCCCTCCGAAACCGGGATTGACGCTCATAATGAGCACCATGTCCAGCTGGGGAAGGAGGTACTCCACGGCTGAGAGCGGGGTGGCCGGGTTCAGGGCCACGGCTGTCTTTGCTCCGAGATGGCTTATGAGGGAGACCGTACGTTCCAGGTGAACACAGGCCTCGGCATGTACGCAGACCAGGTCCGCCCCCGCCCGGATAAACTCGGATATGTATTTGTCCGGGTCTTCGATCATGAGATGCACGTCAAAGAAAAGACCGCTTTCTTTGCGCAGGGCCTCGATTATCGGCGGACCAAAGGTTATATTGGGTACAAAGTGCCCGTCCATAATGTCCCAATGCATCCATTCAATTCCCGCCTTTTCCAAATCCCGCACTTCCTCCCCCAAACGCTTGAAATCAGCGGAAAGCAGGGAAGGGGAGAGTATCACTTTTTTATCCATTCTTGTCCTCGTTTTGCATGGGGAAATCCACCTGAATTTTAAACATCCTTTCCGCGGGCAGGTTGAGTATCTCGATTCCGGTCTTGGCGGTTATATCCGCTAGGGCCCGGGATATATCCTCCTCGGATGGGGCTATATACGTAAACCATACGTTGTGGTTGTGCTGCCGCAAATAGTTGTGGGTAACCCCGGGATGTCGATTGACCTCGGCCACGAATTCCTCCAGCCGGTTCTCGGGTACTGAGGCCGCGCACAAGGTACTGTGCCAGCCCAGTTTCCGGGATTGGAAGTTGGCCCCGATACGCCGGATGATACCCTTTTGCTCCAGTATCCGGACCCGGGACAGGGCCTCGGCTTCGGTTATCCCCACCCGGCTGCCGATATCCTGATACGGCCTGGAGCTAATGGGGAAATCGGTCTGGATTATGTCCAGGATCTTTTTATCCATCTCGTCCATGACTTATCGTAGGAGCCTATTTTTTGGGTTTTTGTGGTACATATGTACAAAGCGGCTCTTCCGTCAGAAAATCCCCGGACATGGTATGGGCCCGGGCCCGGCATCCCCCGCAGACCCTGTGGTATTCGCAGATACCGCATTTGCCCTTGTAGCAGGAGGGATCCCGGAGTTTTTGGAAGTTTGGGGAAGATTCCCATATCTCGTTGAACGGCTGCTGGCGCACCTGACCGCAGTCCAGTTCCAGGTATCCGCAGGGCTGCACCTGCCCGGAATGGGAGATAAAGCAAAATCCTATGCCCCCAAGGCATCCCCGGGTCATGGCATCCAGTCCGAAGTTGTCCCTATCCACCTTGATGCCTTCCTCTTGGGCCCTTTGGCGCATTATCCGGTAATAATGCGGGGCGCAAGTGGCCTTTAAATGCATATCCGTTGTCTTGCGGAAATCATAAAACCAGTTCAAGACCTGTTCGTATTCCTCCGCGGAGATTATTTGCGAGCTAAGGGCGGCTCCCCTCCCCGTGGGAACGAGCATGAATATGTGCCAGGCCACCGCACCCAGATCTTCAGCCAGGTGAAAAATTTTGTGGAAGCTGTCCAGATTGTCCCGGGTTACCGTGGTGTTTATCTGAAATTCTATTCCTGCGGTTTTCAGGTGCTCTATCCCGCGCACGGCAGCATCAAACGCACCGGGCACGCCCCGGAACCCGTCATGGCTGGATGCATCCGGCCCGTCTATGGAGATGCTACAGCGCTGAATACCGGTTTCGCGCATCATTTTTGCGTTTTGTGCGTTTATCAATGTCCCGTTGGGGGCCATAACGCAGCGCAGCCCTTTGGAACCCGCGTATCCCACCAGTTCAAATATATCCGAGCGCATAAGCGGCTCTCCGCCGGTAAAAATGACCACAGGATCGCCGGTTAAAGGAAAAGTGTCTATAAGTGCCTTGGCCTCAGTGGTGCTCAGTTCGTCCGGGAAAGGGTCGGTATGCGCTTCGGCCCGGCAGTGTTTGCAGGCCAGGTTGCAGGCACCGGTAATTTCCCAGGCGATCAGGCGCAAGGGAGGCGCAATGTTTTCTTGGTCTGGGGACATGTGTTTTCTTCCGTTTGTTTAAAATAGATAGAAAAACATAATTTTGCCCTTTCTTGTTTGCAAAGTCAAAAAAATTGTTTCCTTGCCAGTAGGGGCAATTCCTAGACAACCAAAATGCTCCCACTAGTTATTGAGCCCTTAAATCCCGCATTCCCGGGCCAGTCTCTGCATCAATACCAATCCTCCAGGCTTGAGGACTGCAGTTTAACCTGTTTTGATTATCTGTTTGCATATTATTGACTATGTATACAAAAAATTTTGCAGAAACAGGTCTTGACTGTTTCCGGAAAAATCTTATTTAAAAAAGGAGAAGGAAAGATAAAACAACGATAAATGGAGGTGAAGGCCATGGTTATCGATTTCAGCACTTTCTATAATTTCCCCAGGCAATTGGACAGGATGTTGGATGAAATGTGGAAACCGTCTATGATTAGCCAGAGGAGGCAGTCCTACCCTCCGGTGAATATTCATGAGGACGGGACGCATATCTATGTCCATTCCGAAATTCCGGGGATGGATATAGATGATATCGAGCTGACTTTATCCGACGGTAGCCTGCAGATTAAGGGCAAACGGGAAGCGGCCAAGGGCAGTTTTTATCGCCAGGAACGCCCCACAGGGCTGTTTCAGAGGGTGATCAACCTCAATGTGCCCGTGGATGTGGATAATGTCCGGGCCAAAATGAAAGATGGGGTGTTGGAAGTGGCCTTGCCCAAGTCTGAAGAGGCCAAGCCGAAGAAGATAGAGATTGAGGCCGAATAAGGAGGTGGATTATGACCAACGAAAGCCAGGGACTGCAAAAACAGCAGGCACAGACGATGCCTAGATATTCCCCTAGTACGGATATAATAGAGCGCGAGGACGGGTTCCATATCTACATGGATATGCCGGCAGTACACAAAGAGGATCTGTATATTGATCTGGAAGACAATGAACTTAGCGTGAAAGGTACAAGCAAGACCGAGCGGCCGGCTGAGGCGAATAACGTGCACATGGAATTTGGAGACGGAGAGTACGTGCGCACTTTCACCATTTCCGACGTGGTGGATCAGGAGAATATAAAGGCCTCTTTGAAAAACGGGGTCTTGGAACTCACTCTGCCCAAAGCGGAAAAGGCCAAGCCCAGAAAGATCCAAATCGAGGCCGAATAATAGGACAAGGAGGTGAAGGATATGTTGGATAGAATGCTCCCGGTAAATAGAAGAAGGAATACCCCGGAGGAACGGTCTCCCCGGACTATGTGGGATATGTTCGAGGAGATGATGGAACATCCGTGGTACAAAAGCGAAGGGTTCGGCACCGACTTTTTCCCTTCCATGGATGTGCGGGAAAAGGGCGATGAGCTGGAAGTCAAGGCCGAACTCCCGGGCATTGAGCCCGATGATGTGGATATAAGCATAGAAAATAACCAGCTGGTCATCCAAGGGGAAAAAGAGGAGAAAAAAGAAGACAAGGAAGGCAGGACATATTCAGAGTGCTCTTACGGGGCCTTCTATCGGAGCATCCCCTTGGGAGCCAACGTGGACGAGGACAAGATCAAGGCCAAGTTCAAGAAGGGCGTGCTTACAGTGAAAATACCCAGGGCGGAAAAGGACAAGGGCCGGAAAATAGCTATAGAAAGTTAGTCAAGAAAAGGCAGGGAGTTAAAGGGAAAAGCGCCTGAATTCCCTGCCTTTTTGTTTACTTCCAAAATCTGGGTTTTCGCGGTTGCGCCAGAAAGGATGATTTTGTCCTGGATGGGAACAAGAATATTGACAAAAAAAAGGGTTGCAAGTAAAAAATCAAATCCAACGCGTGGACACGGGGCTGTAGCTCAGTTGGGAGAGCGCCTGAATGGCATTCAGGAGGTCAGGGGTTCGAGCCCCCTCAGCTCCACCAGATATTTTATAACAAGGGCATATTTGTTGAATATGCCCTTGTTTTTTTTGGGCTATTGCCCATTTTTTTCCTTTAGTTAGTTTCCATCCGGAAATGGCCCTTTTCCATTTTAACGGCGTCAATTTTCGTAATTATTCGATCACGTATTAAGATACGCTCGTTCATAATTACTTAATTTCCTTGTTAAACAGGAAAAAATCTTATTTCCGAATTGGAAACGTGATATTTCTAAATCCGGAAATTTTTGAATTTCCGGATAAGAACTAGCTAAGGATCTCTACTTGCCAAAATTGCCCGCCTTTGCTTATAAGGATACTATATATTGAAAATACCCTTGTATTTACGCCTTGTTCCGGCTCACGAACCATGCGGGGCAGTCGGAGAGGGAGGTCACGTAGAAAAGGACGGCCGCTTATTTTTGATCCCTGTTGCGGGATAGAAAACGATATCCTCCCTGTGGTATTCGATGCCTTCCGGCAAAGTGATGGGGCTTTCCGGAGGGAATACGAAGGAGCCGGCCTGGGGCTGGCCTTAGTCAGGAAACTACTCTTACTTTTAGGAGGTACTTTGGCTATTGATTCCGTTCCCGGGGAAGGGACCACCGTTTATGAGAGTTTGCCTTTTAAAAGGGCAAGAGAAGGATTAAATACCCTAGACACCTCTATTCAAAAGGATGGATTAGAGGATGTTTTCAGTTCCTATCGGGTGATGGTAGTGGATGATGACCCAGTCACCCGACTGGCTACCAAGAGGATGCTGGAAAAATTCGGATGTGCGGTTGTTTTGGCGGAAAACGGCAGGCAGGCTTTGGATCTTCTGCCCCAGGAGAAAGCGGACTGCCTGCTTATGGATATCCAGATGCCGGAAATGGATGGGGTCACCGCAACAAAACGCATCCGTTTATCTCCGGAATACTCCGATTTCTCGGACATATGCATCATTGCCATGACCGCGTATGCCATGCGCGGGGACCGGGAAAAATTCATCACGGCTGGAATGGACGATTATCTTTCCAAACCAGTGGACAAAAATGCATTGATGTTTGTTTTGCAGAAGAATCTGGTGGACTGAGGGGTGTTTTTGAAACGTATTCTTTTATCCGCGGCCGTTTTGGTGTTTTTTTGCGCAGGCAGTGCATGGGGAGGGGATTTGTCCCTTTTTACCGAAGAGTATCCCCCGTATAATTATACGAAAGAGGGCAAAGTGCAGGGGGTGAACACCCGGCTTTTGCTCCGGGCCGCGGACAGGGCGGGATTGGATCTGACCCGGGAGGACATAAGTGTGTTGCCCTGGGCTCGGGCCTACAACACAGCGTTGAATAACGCAGACACCTGCGTGTACACGACCATGCGAACACCGAAGCGGGAACCGCATTTCCGATGGATTGGGCCCCTGGTAAACACGGAAAAGGTCCTTATGTCCGCAGGAAATTCGCGCCTGGAGATCCATTCCGTGAAGGAGGTGAGGCGGTATACTGTGGGGGTGGTGATTGACGATGTCTGCAGGGATATTCTCCGGAACAAGGGTGTTCCGGAAGAAAAAATAGAACCCGCTCCATCCGCCTTGTCCAATCTACGCAAACTCGTGCGCGGCCGGGTTGACCTTGTGGCCTATGATGAATTGACCTTGCGGTATGTGGCCAAGGAAAACGGTATTAATCCGGACTCTCTCCATAGTGAGCATGTCCTGGGCAAAGGGGACCATTATCTGGCCTGCAATCCGGATACAAACGCTACCGCCCTGCGCCGGCTGCAGGAGGCCCTGGAAAAATTGAGACGGCAAGCCGGGGAGTAAATTGTCTGGAGCCGGCTGGAACTGGAAAAGGGCTTTTCAAAATATGCGGGGGGGATTTTGGCCTCGGGCGATATCTGGATTTTTTACCCACCATTGAAGAGACCTACCGGAGGCAGCGCGGTTCTATTGCAGATTGCCCGGCAATTGCAAGATATGGGTTGTTTGGCCGGGCTCCTTTTATGGGAGAGAAGCACCCCTGTTCCACCGGACATCCCTTCCGCAGATCTCCGGGATACCCACCTGGAGCCAAAAGATGTCCTCATCGTCCCCGAGGGATGGCCCAATGCACTGAACCCGGGTCTTAAAGCGGGATGTGAATGTTTTGTCTATTGCCAGAACTGGGCCTATCTCTTCCAGGGGCTCCCTGCCGATGTCCGCTGGGGCGATCTGCCCGTGAGCTTTTTGGCCGTGTCCGATCCGGTGGCCTGGTACTTGCGTACAGTTTTGGGGAAAAGGCCGCAAGTGCTGCGTCCGGCAATAGACCGTTCAATTTTCTATCCACCGCCGCAAAAGCCGGAAGGGGAAGTCCGGGTAGCGTATATGCCCCGCAAGAACAGTGCAGTCGCGGAGCAGATCCGGCGGATATTCGCGGAACGGAATCCGGGCAAAGGTGTTCAGTGGGTCCAGGTCCAGGGTGAAGATGCTGCGGGTGTCTCCGATATTCTCCGTTCGTGCCATATCTTTTTGTCCACGGGATTCCCGGAGGGTTTTTCCCTGCCCCCATTGGAGGCCATGGCCTGCGGGTGTCTTTGTCTGGGGTTTACCGGGTTCGGGGGCTGGGACTATATGCGCCAGTTGGAAAGCGATAGCTATACGCCCCATGAATATCCATTGCGTCCGGTGAGCTGGGGCGGAAACGGTATGTGGTTCCCGGATGGTGATGTCCTGGGGGCGGCCCGGGGGCTGGAAAGGGCGTTGGACTGGCTGGAGGAAGGCGGATCCGTACCCGGAGCGCGGGCCGCGGTTGAGAGTTATACGCAAAAGTCCCGGCAGGAGGCCCTGAAGCAAATCCTCCCTGGTCAGCGGGGAGTTTTAGACCAAGACTCAACTATCCGGGGCTCCGACTAAGGGGGAGGATGTATTTTGAGTGCTGGACCACGAAACTCGCGGGCCTTTCGTTAAAAGCATGCAAAAATGTCAGGCGAGGGGAGATATAAAAATACATACGCTGTCTCGGGGAGCCAAAAAGCATTGGCGATGTTTAGTAACCAGAAAGAATTAATTTTTTATGCAATCCATAGTTGAAGCCGCTAAAAAAGTCCCCAGGCAGGAAAATCTGGTTATATTTATCGGCCGCAGCGGGGGGCTTTTCACGGACAATTGCAAGTACGCCTTTCTGGAATGCTTTCGGCATTTTCCGGGTCTTGAATGCGTGTATTTGACCCATATAAAAAAGCAATACGACCTCTTGCTCCGGAATAACCTGCCCGTGCATTTTTTTAATGGAGTGCAGAGCCTTACTTTTTGCCTCCGGGCCGGGGTGATTGTCAGCGATGATTTTTGGTGGGGATCGCACGGGCCGGAAAAGGAACTTTTTCAAGAGGCCGGCACATTTCAGCTCTGGCACGGGATTCCCCTCAAAAAAATCGGCTTTCCCATGCTTGAGTCCCCGGTGAATATGACTCCGGAAGATGCCGATTACCTGTACAGCAATTATATCGGTTATGACGCCGTGCTCTCCACATCCGGATGGGCCACGCGAAACGCCTTTTCCTGTTCTTTTTGTGCATCGGATTTCCCGGAACTGGGCTATCCCCGCAATGATGTGCTTACCCGGGAACTGGACAGCCACGATATGCTCAATGTGGACAGCGAACTCTTTGGCGAGCTCAAAAGGCGCAAGAAGGCAGGATGGAAAGTCGTCTTTTATATGCCCACCTTTCGGGATGTGGGGAAGGATCCCTTTTCTGGAGGAGTACTTCAGGAAAGAAATCTGCTTGGCTTTGCAGAGAGGGAAAAGACGGTATTCGTATGCAAGTTCCATCCATATGAAGCCCGTTCCCTTAAAGCCCAATCGCCGTATATAGTTTGCTGCAAGTCTGGATACGATCCCTATCCCCTCTTGCGTCTGGCTGATGTCCTTATAACCGATTACTCTTCCGTCTATTTCGATTTCCTTTTCCTGAACCGGCCCATAATCTATTTCCTCTACGATCACGAGAACTATATCCAGCGTAACCGGGAGCTCAACTTCCATTTAAAAGATTATGCCCCCGGGCCCAAAGCGTATACCGAGGATGAACTCTATGCGGTGCTGGGATCGGTCTTGCAGGGCGGGGATGGATATGCCCCGCAGCGATTGGAGTTGTTGCACAAGGGGTTTGCTTACAGGGATTCTTTTAGTGCCATGCGGGTGAATCGGTATATCCGGGACAGGTTGGTTCAAGCGGGCGAGGCTGCGGAGGAGAGGGTCTTTTGAAAATGCTCATGCAAGGGATGTTTTGAATTGTATAAAGTAGCGGTGGTCATCCCCGTGTACAACCAATGGGAGTATACTCTTGTTTGTCTGCAGAGCTTGAAGGAGAATACTCCCCGCGAGGATGTCCAGGTTATTGTCGTGGATAACGGCTCCTCGGACGAAACCCCGGCGCAGTGTCCTTCTCTGGGCCGGGGGCTTTTCGGTCCCCGGTTTGAATATATCCGGCTGGAAGAGAACATAAATTTCGGTCCGGGATGCAATCTGGGGGCGAGCTATGCCCATGCCGAGTTTTTGTTTTTCCTGAATAACGACACCAAGTGCACCCCGGGATGGCTGGAGCCGCTTTTAAATGCCTTTAACGGTAAAACCGGAGCTGTGGGGCCTCTTTTGTTGTACCCGGAGAGCAACTTGGTCCAGCATCTGGGTATAAGTTTTACACCTACCAACAATTTGGTCCATTTGCACCACTGCATCCCGGGGGCTTCCCCTTTGGCCCAAAAGCAGAGAAAAGTGCAGGCCTTGACCGCGGCCGCCCTTTTGATTCCAGCCAATATTTTCGCCCGATTTGGCGGATTCCATGAAGAATACAAAAACGGCTATGAAGATATAGATCTTTGTCTTTCCCTGGGCCGGGAGGGATACAAACTGAAATGCATCCCGGAGAGCCGGATATACCATTATACCAGCAAGACCGCAGGCAGGTTCGATCGGGATGAGGAAAACAGCCGTAAGTTCATGCACCGGGCAGTGGACCTGGTGGTCGCTGATACGCATGTCCATGCCCGGAAGGACGGGCTGCGCATAGGATTCAATGAACTTTTGCAGCTTTATTACCGCTTGGATGAAGCCAAAAACCGGGAGTTGTTTGTTTGGGCGGAAAATGAGGAGGCGGGGGAGGTTCTGAAAACGCTTGTCCGCCATCCCTACTGGGAGGAGGGCTACAACTTGGTTCAAAAGTGGTATGGAAACGACCCGTATACCGCATACAACATCCTACACGCCCAGTCTCTGTATTTTCCCCTCAAGTACGTATACGCAAGGCTTTCCAAAGTAGCGCACAAGATAGGGGAGAAAGCGCAGGCTGAGTCCTGCATGCAGGAGATCCGGGAGATGGGGCGTTATCCGGGCACCGAGGAGTATATGAACCGCCTGAATTCCGTAAGGATGTGGGCCACAAGGCAAAACGATTCCCGCTTGATGCGCATATACAGGGAAATGCGAGCCTTTCCTTCATTGTACGAAAGCTACCCGGAGAGCTGAAAAATCCCGGACAATATTGAATAACCGCCTTTTACTCCCAGACATAGCAGTCCGCTGCCAGGAGGACTGCATATCCATTACGGGTGGCGGTCATGTCCAATACGGCAAATATATTTTCCTTGTTCGGGGGGTGCCTCTTTTGTACAAGCCTGTCCAAAAGTCCTTTTTTGCACAGTACGCAGGAAGATGAAAACGGCCGCCCAGATATGGATTGGCCTATGCCGGAGACCAGAATCCCCCAGCTGGCTATTGCCGGTTTGCTTATCATATTCGGATCGAATTCCAGTTTTTCCAGGACTGCATCTGCATTTTCCCGTTCCGTTATGGCCTTGATGACTCCCGCCTCTTCATTCCACAAAAAATGATTGTGCAGCCATTTGAGACCAAGGTGGGGATATTTTTTCCCTCCTCTTGCAAAGAGGACATACTCGGAACCGGAATCCATTTTGTCCCTTATCTCCGGAAAAGAGGAGATCCACTTAAGGGAAAGGCGATTGCCGGAATCCGGGTCCAGCGGATGGTGCCAGATTATGAGTTCATATTCCATCTCCGGTAATTTTTCTTCTAGTTCACGTATATCTTCCTTGATCTCCTTTGCCCCGGCGTTATCTTGCGGCAGCAAGACAATCGTGGTTTTGGGGATTCCGGGACTGATCTCTCCCCGGCACCATTTCAAAATGGTCTTCCCCGCTCTTTTCGCGCTATTCCCGTCGCGCTTGTAATCGAGCTGTTTTGCATACTCCCGGCGTATGGGGGAAAGCCTGGCGGGGTGGTTTAGTTCATTGTCCACCGCCTGCAAAAGTTCCTCGGTTGAATCGACCACAGTGGCGCAGTCCCGGGCCTGGTATTCTATGTCTTCCGGGCGGTAGAATTCGAATTCCGGAATCCGGGGGTTATCTATAAGGACTGCGGGTTTGTCCAAGAGGAGGAATTCGGTGAATATGGAAGAGACATCGGAAATGATCAGGTCTGCTGCATGCATCATTCCCGAGTAGTCCTCATCTCGGAGGTAGTGGATGTTCTCTTGGCTTTTGGCCAGCCCCTCGTGCATTTCCTTCCAGGCCACCCGGGTCAAGTTGTGCAGTTTAATGAGAACGACTGTTTTGCTGTCCGCCAGTTCGGATATTCTTTGTCCCACGCAGGGGATAGCGCTTAGCTCCGGATTGTAGGTGGGGGCGTAGAGGACTATCCTTTTTTGGGGATCAATGCCGTGTTGTCTGCAGAACTCCTCCCGGCCCATAGCCTTTTCTCCGAAAAGCTGATCGCCCTTGATGAAGCCGGTGGGGATAATGGGGATGAACACGTTTTTTGCCAGCCTTTCTTTGTGCCAGGGGCCGGGGACCAAAAGCATATCCGAGAGGTTCTCCCGTCGGGCGGTTGGAGTGTCGTTATAGAATGTGCCCTTGCAGATCATGCCGTGGCCTACGTTTATTACCCGTTGCAGCTGAGGAATCATGGAATGGCAGGCATCCGCGATTATGGTCACATCCGGGCCAAAGTCCAGGGGCTGGGGATAGAAATCCCCATGTCCTTGTACCTCCCGGATTTCCTCCTCGGTGAGTCCCCATTCGGGGAGGATGTCGTCCCCGGCAAAGTATGGGGGGGCGCTGTATGCCGTGCGGGCCAGTCCGTTTCGGGAAAGATATCTTTGGATCGGCCTTAGATATGGTAGGTGCACGTTCCTTTCCACATAAAAAAGGATGCGCGGTAGATCGGACATATGCATAAATCCTGCTCAATTGTTTTGTGGGGCTCCCCCCGCGGGGATATGCCCCAAAAGGGCCTTTGCCTTTAAATGTTCTCCGCGGGCGAAAAGGGTCTTGGCCTTCTGGATGATTTCCCACGCATTGGACACCGGAGCGTCTTGGGGATGCAGGTAGATATCCAGAGCCAGGGCGCTTTTTTGGCGATCCAGATATTTGCTTATCGCCGCGAATATTTTTCCTTTTTTGCATTGCGGATCCACGGGACGGTGCGAGTGGAATTCGCGCAATATCCCCTTGCGGGTGATAAGCCCGGCAGAAGCGATGTGGCAGTCTTGAGCCGATTGTCCAGCCGCGGCTATAAGGATCATTCTTTGGATGCGGTGGATGCTGAATTCTTCCACATTTAGCCCCGGATAAAGCTGGGAAAAGTATTTCCCCAAGAGCTGCGGGTCAGACATGGTTTTTACTACTTGCGCATCTCCATTCCAAAGGGCATTTAACCACAGGTGCTTCAACCAGCCCCGGGGCAGGAAATACCCGCATTTGAGACAGATGATATGCGCGTTTTTACACTTGGTTACAATTTCCCGGATTTCTTTTTCCGGTTCTTTTTCCTTTATCAAAACAGGGGTGAGCAATTCTCTTTCTGCAAAAGAGGAATGCGTGTGGCTCAACAAAAAGGTTTCTACAGGAAGGCAGTCGTTTTGTTGCTGCAATTCGTGTATGCTTCTGGCTGTTTCTTCTTCGCCGAACCCTGTGCCGTCCAGGATAATGCTTACCGGCGGACCGGGCTGGGACAGCCTAGGAGAATCTTCCAGGACGTCTTTTATGGCCTGAGCGGTCCGTAAAGCGCTTTTACCGTCTCGGCCGAAGTCAAGTTCTTCCCGGTATTTCCTTCTTAGAGGGCATTTTTCGCCGGGATTTTTTAGGGCATGGTCAATGGTCCGCAGAAGGTCTTGGCCATTATCCATTACGTGTGCGGCTTCCCGGGCCCGGTATTCAATGTCCCGCGGATCGTATTTGAAATATTTTTCGTTCTCCGGGTTGGGAACCACGATAGCCGGCTTGTCCAGCATTATGAATTCAATATATATGGAGGACACGTCGCTTATTATCACGTCTGCGGCGTGCATCATGCCCGCATAGTCCGCATCATCCAGCAACAAGATGTTCTTGTTGCTCGCGGCCATATCCCGGTAGTATTCCTGCCATATGTAATCGGTCATATTGTGCAGCTTTACAAGCAGAGTGGTTCGGTCGCCGGCTATATGCGGTATCTGCCTGCCTATCCGGGATAGGCAGTTCAATTCCGGGTTGAATGTGGGGGCGAAGAGTATAAGCCTATTGCCGGGCGGGATGGATTTTTCGTGGCAAAAATCCGCCCTGCTCCGTGGCTCGGGTCCGCATAAAAGATCGGACTTTATAAACCCGGTTACTTCTATAGGGGAGCTTACCTGGCGGGAAAGCCTTTTTTTATGCCACGGACCTGGAACGCATATTAGTCGGGAAAGGTTTTCTTTACGAGTCACCGGATCGTCCGTGTAGTAGAATCCCTTGCTGATAAGGCCGTGCCCTATGTTGACCACATGGTCGATGCGGTGGAGGCGATAATGGGAATTATCCGCGACAATCGCCAAATCCGCATTTATCTTCGAGGCATCCGGAACAAAGGTGCTTTTTTGCTCGAGACGTTTTATCTGTTCTTCATTCAGGCCCCAGCCCGGCCCGATCTCCAGGGAGGGTTGGTATTCGGGTGCGGAAAAGACGGTTTCAATTCCCTTTTCATTGGCCAATATATCATGGACGGGCTCCAGGAAGGAAAGCTGCATGTCCCGGGCAACGTAAAACAGAATGCGCTTCATTTTTCCTGTCCCAGGCTGGTTGAATGCATGACTTTTACCCGTCGAACATGTCCAGGGCCTGGCGCAGGTCTTCCTCGAAGTCCACTTCAATGCACCTGTGATCAGAGATATCCATTGCTCGGAAGTTGCCGCCGTGCTCGATCATTTTTTCCATGCCCATTTCAAAAAACTCCTCGTCCGCGCAGTTTTCCAGGCAGGAAACAAATAAAGGGAGGTCTTCCCGGCAGATCTTGTTTATGCCCACCGCCTCCCCGTGGGCCGGGTTGGTCTCTTTGGAAATGGTCTGGATATACCCTTTTTCATCCGCGGTGTACTTGACTTCCTCCGGACCGCATTTTTTGCGGTCCACTGCGGCGACATTCCCCTTGCTTTCAAGCACAAGGGAAAGTACTTCCGGATCCGCGATTACATCCCCGTTCAGCCATAGGACATTATCATCCAGGTCCCTTAGAGCGCATGCAAGGCTTTTGGAAGTGTTGGTTATATAGTAAAACGGGTTGTATCGAAAATAAACATCCGGGAATTCCTCCATGATAAGATCCATTTTGAATCCGACCACGACGTATATCTGACGGATGCCGTTTTCCCGCAGGATGCGTATCTGTCGGCCCAGGATGCGCTCTCCGTTGGGGAGTTTTACCAGGGCCTTGGGGAATGGGCGTCCCAACCGGCTCCCTACCCCTGCGGCAAGCAGAACTGCTTTCATGGAACCTCCTTTTTGGGGTGGACTAGCAAGAAAAATGCCGGGATGGCCGGGTTGTCTGAAGAATGGAGTGGAGATAGTGTGTAGAAGATTAGTCTGAAAGGTTCTCACGCCCGCTCCAAGACTCGCTCCAGACGCGGAGGCGCACAGAAAGAGGGGAGGTAAATTTCTCCTTGCCCTGGGGGCAAGGAAAAAGAAGCTCCACGTGTTGCGCACATGATAGTTGTTGATGCGAGATATATCCCATATTATGTGGTTCGTCTCAAGAATGTGTGCAAAACATTTTAGATTTTTGCTGAATCAAAATCCTGGATCCGGCACTCAATTGGTGTTGAGTGCCGGATGACGGATGGTGGTAGCCCGTATCTTGGGGGCTGATCCAAGTTGTTCGGAATTTCCACCTTCCGTCATCCCTGACCCCGATCAGGGATCCAGTAAAAGACAACGGTTAGTCAAATCAACAATTTTTAATAAAAACATTTAAATTTAATGGGTTAAGTGCTACTTACGGGTTCTTAACAACAAAATTTTGCACAAATCTGTGTGAGGAGCCTATTATGTTTCCCGGCTTCCAGCCAAGGCCGGAATGATGAATCCAAGGTTTAACAAGTGATTTTATACATATAATGCCCTGGCCGGGCAAAGTCAGGACTTCCCACGCGCAACGCGCGGAGAAATTTTCTTTATGTTCCGCAGGAAAAGAGAAAAACCTTCTAGCTCCCCTCTTACTCCGCGTCTCGAGCGAGTCTTCGAGCGGGCGAGGGGAAAAAAGGCAACGCATGACTTCCAAGCCCAGAATATTTTTCCTGAACCTGGACTATTATTTAAGCCGGGAGATACCTTTAGCCCTGCGGGAACTGGGGATAAGTTTTCTCAATTTTCGTCCGAACGAACTGGGAATCCCCGCCACTGAGTTCCTGCATCGAACCACGGAAAGCATCCTCCGCTATCGCCCGGATTTGGTCCTTACCGTAAATGCACTTGGATTGGACGAAGCGGGGCAAATGGCCGAATTCTTCCGGCAAACAGGTATCCCTTTGGCTGTCTGGTTCGTGGACAGCCCGGATCTTTTTATCTGTGGGCGGGAGCATATTTACCCGGAAAACCGCATCCTTTTTTCCTGCGATCCGCACGGCGCGGAGAAGGCCAGTTGGCTCGGGGGTTGGGAGGTGCATTATTTGCCCTTGGCCGCGGACAAATCCGCGATGCGATATGCAAAGGACTCTCCGCGGATCTCGGTTTCCTTTGTGGGAGAGAGCTGGACCAGGAAGATAGCCGCCTGCCACCGGAACCATGACCTGCCGGCCTGGGCCTTGAAAGCCGCGCCCAAAATCGCCCGCTCCCTGGCGGATGATCTACCGGTAAATGCCGCACAATTTATCCGGGAAAACTTTCCCCGTCTTTATGCCCGGGTCTTTTCCGAACTGGGGCCAAGAAACAGAAACGGGCTTTTGCATCTTGTCTATTGGCGGGCGAACAAGCTGTACCGCAAGCGGTGCCTGGAGGGGATAATGGGTTTCGAGCCCCTGGTTGCCGGGGACGAGTATTGGCAAAGGATGTTGGATGGGGAACAGTTCAGCTATCATCCCCCGATTGCCTATGGGGAGGAAGTATTTAAGCTTTACCGCATGACTAAGATAAATTTCGCCTGTTCCAGTGTGCAGATGAGCGGGGCGGTGACCCAGAGGGTCTTTGACGTCCCTGCAGTCGGCGGTTTTGTCCTCACGGATAGAAGGAGGCAACTGGAAGAGGTGTTTGAACCGGGGAAAGAGATGGCGTGCTATTCGCATCCGGAAGAGATCCCGGAGCAAATCCGGTATTATCTCTCCCGTGAAAGGGAAAGGATGCGGATAATAAAGGCGGCCAGGCGAAGGATCGGGGCTGGACACACTTATGCGCACCGGCTGCGCAGCCTGATTGCAAAGGCGGGGGCGGGGCGGTAGATCGTTTTTAGCGATGCATTCAGTATACGGCTCCCGGGTCGTATACAGGGTCTTTAGGGTATAAGTAGATATCCAGGGCGGTAAATACTGGCTTACCTTCAACTTTTGCCTGTTTGTGGATCATGCCGGCCAGCTCAGTGACGGAGCGAGGAGAAGCTGAGCGAATCGTGTTTTGAACGAGCCCCGTGGGGGCCACTATGCAGGGGGTCGGCCCGCAAATTCCGGTCCCCCGGCTGTCTATGGCCACTGTGCGCAGGTAGTGCGCCGCCAAGTGGTGGGGCATCTGTTCGGTCTGCTCGTATTCGAAATGCTCCAGGACAGTATTGGCGAGATCCTTTTGGGCCAGGGCGCGGACAATCCCTTCCTGCTGTTCCCAGTGCATATGCAGGGCCATGTGTTTGGCCCAGTTGTAGGGCAGGCTGTATCCGGACCGAAGGAGGACTGTATATTTTGTGCCGGAGTTTTTTAGTGTTTTTAGGAGCTCGTTTTTGTCCCCCAAACTGTCTGCCGGGTCATCAATTGCCGTGGAGCCCGTGTCTGCGAAAATGTACATGGTCTGCTCGAGACCGGATTGGCGCACTTCCCGGAGTGAGTCCTGTATTACCTCGGCTGAAGCCTTTTCCCCGTCTACAACCACAAGGAAGTCTTTTTTCCTTTTTCCCCCAAGCTTAGACAACCGGTCCAGGGTCTCGAATACGGTCTCTGCCGCCCGCCGGGCGCTACGGCCGTCCCTTTTATAATCCAGGGCCCCTTGGTACTTTTTCCTTTTTTCCGATTTTTTCCGCGGATGGTCCAGGTTTTTTTTAACTGCTCCCTGGAGATCTGACGTTTTTTTGACACAGTGGGCTGCATCGGCAATCCGGTATTCAATGTCTTCTGGGTCGAAGCGGGGGAAATTGGCTATATCCGGGCGTTGAAAAAGGACCACCGGCTTGTCCATCAGCATGAATTCCACAAATACGGAAGAAACATCGCTGACCATGACATCTGCGTGGTGCATCATGGATGGGTAATCGCAGTCCCCAAGAAGGGATATGTTTACATGTTCTCGGGCCAGCTCGCGGCAGGCGTCCACCCAATGCGGGGGAGTCATGTTGTGTAGTTTTATAAGCAGGTTGGCCTCTAGAGAGGCGATTTCGGGAAGACGGGGAAGAAGCCAGGGAAGGGAGGCGAGCTCCGGATTGAAAGTAGGGGCGTAAAGGATGTTTTGGGCCTTTGCCGGCAAATTGTTCCGGGCGTTAAAATCTTCTCTTTTCGGGATATCAGGGTGTATAAGCTGATCGGTTTTGATGAATCCGGTGGTTTTTATCGGTATGTCCACTTGTCTTTGCAGTCTTTTTTTATGCCACGGCCCGGGGACGCACAGGGTGGAGGAAAGGTTCTCCCGGCAGGAGCGGGGATTGGGGGTGTAAAAGGTGCCCTTGCATATAAGGCCGTGCCCCACGTTTACCGTGGGACCGATGTGCTCCGGGAGGAGGTGATTGCAGATGTCAGCCAGCACAGTAATGTCCGGGGCAAACTCCATCGGGTCGTCATACACCGGCGCATACTTTTTCAGCTTTTCCATCTCCCTGGCCGGAACTCCCTGTCCGGGCCGCTGAAGAGTGGCAGGAATGAATGGTGCGGCACAGATCCCTGTCTCCACCCCGGAATGCTTTTCCACCTCGGCCAACACCGGCAGGAGAAAGGGAGAATGCAGGTCTCGTTCTATGTAGAAAAGGATTCTGGGCATGGTTTTTAATTTAGGTTTTTTACTGATTTAAAGTGCAACTTTCAACTTGCAAGAATAAGGCAAAGAGTCTTTTCCGCTGATCGCGCAGATCTACGCTGATCGGAAAAAGATATGAATATCCTTGTAAACATGATAGGGTGATTTATTCTTGTCGTCCACCCGACAAGGACAAAATCTCTTCCGCAGCGCCTCTGCGGGAGACTACCTCTTTTCCTTTGCCTCTCGCCCGCTCGAAGACTCGCTCGAGACGCGGAGGAAGAGTGGAGAGAAGAGGGTTTTTCCTCCTGTTCCTGCGGAACATGAGGAAAAGTTCTCCGCGAGAGTAGTGTTTATCAGCGCAAATCAGTATGATCTGCGGTTAAATATCTTAATTCTTACTTCCGAGGTATTTGCGAAGAAGAGAAGATAAAAAATTTTCTCCGCTGATCGTGCTGATCTACGCAGATTGAAAAAATAAGAAAGCCCTCTTTTCTTATCCGTGAAGATCCGCGAGATCTGTGGTTAAATTTCTTACTCTGCGCCTCGAGGGCCGCTTGGGAGCGCTGTGTCCAGCACATATCCCGAAGGAATAAGTGCCGGAGGCGTATGAGATATTCAGGCTCATTGACAGAATCGCTAACCACTCTTTATATATTTTTAAACATCTCTTTGAAACGAAAATTTCCAGAAAGATTTTTGATGTTTTTCTTTCAACCTTTGGAGATAAATTATGCAAAACATGGATGCCATTTTGGACCAGGCTATGGCTCTTCCTTATGAAGCCAAGCTTAATTTAATCGAAATCCTCAAGAAAAGGACAATTGAAGAGGAGCGCATCAGGATCGCTGAGGAATGTCGAACGGTTGAGCAGGAATATGCCGCGGGCCGGTTGAAGAGCGGCACAGTCCAAGATTTGATGCACTACCTGGAAAATGATGATTTCCGGGCTGGGTCTATGAGATAAGCAACAACCTGTTTTTATTTATATTGATTCAAAAGAGTAGATTTCAATGCCAGAAGCATCAATCTCGTTTACCAGAGGGTTGTCAAGATTAAAGTCTTCAGGCCTGAATGGACTGGGTTCGATCCGATCATCAAAGTTTAGAGCCAACTTCATCAAAAAAACCCTTTCCTCAAAAAGATCATGAGAAAAGTCAGGACTGACAATAGCTACATCAATGTCACTCCATTTATTGGCTCTGCCTTTGGCATAAGAGCCATATAAATAAGCTCTGTCAATCTGTTTGACCTGATTGACTTGAGCAATATATTTCCGCATAAGTTCTTTTAACTCAGTTGGGATTTCAGCCATTTGAAATACCTTTTTATTGTTTCCATATGTTGTGTGGTAAATTGCCGTGTGCATTTTTTACGAAAAGAACTTTTAAAATCTGGATATCTGGATTCAATATTAAAGGCAGTTATAGTCACAAAATCACTCTCAGCTTGTTTATCAAGTTTAATCCCAGCAATTTTAGCAAGTCTGATAAGATTGTGAATTGGGGGGGCATGTCCCCGCTGCTCCTTCACGCACAATGCTTTTAACATTTTTTCCAGAGCCAGATGGCCAAAAAATAAAGCGGCTCCTCACACAAATCTGTGCAAAATTTTGTTTTTAAAATCCCGCAAAAGATG
>CAYNNQ010000028.1:0-35722 GCA_964398785.1 uncultured Desulfovibrionales bacterium
TAAATTTTAATCTGTGCGTTTAACTCCAGTATTCGACTTTTTGCAGATGCCTCTGGAAAGGTGATTTTTCTAAACCCGGAAATTTTTGGATTTCCGGATAAGAACTAGCGAGAGGCCCGCGCGTTTTCTTGATCCGGCCAAAAGGGGGGAAACCGGACCGAGAATCGGGCCCTTAATGCAGACTGGCAAGATTACCAACTTGAATGCTGCCAAACTTGTTCTCCCTTTCAAGACTAGAGTCCAAAGGGGGCATCCCCCTTTGCCGGGACCTAGAAAACACCGGGCCGGTAGTTGGGCATCTAAAAAAATCTGGCGGAGAAAATCCATATCAAACATCGAGGAACCATTTTTTATTTTGGAATATATCTGCAGGTATCATCTGAGTAGTTCTGCAAATTTGGTACTTGCTTGGAGCCCTGGATTTTTCCTAGTGTTTTTCAAACGCTCGTACGAATTCACCAGGTTCAGTGGTCCCGTGTTGCAGAAATGATTACGTGTTCGCTGCCCCGCCAAGGCGCGGGGTTTTTTTATCCAGTGAGCTGTTTTCGGGTAGCTATTCACCATCCCCAAAAGCTGCTTGCCGGTTTTTTTTGCGTTGCGAGATCCATTTTCGCAGCAATTTTCACTGTGATTTCAGTCAATTCAGTGGTTGGAATAAGTTGCTGGCGTTTTAAAAAAACTCAACCCTTCTGTCTTTTTATATCAATTATACGGCTGCACAGGTGACTGGGACCTGGGAACAAGGTGGAGCAGAGCCAGTAAAAATAGGGAGATCAATTAGTCCTTATCCGGAAAAGGGGCATTTCCGGATGGGAACCAACTCTTTTGTTCAATATTTCGGGAGCATATATTGTGGATGGAAATAAATTCGCAGATAGAGCCTTAAAGGGCCTGGATGACCGGCAAAAGCCACAGCGCGTTTATAAAGCCGGACCGGCTACCCTGGCTTATACAACCGCTTTTCTTGTGGAGAAGGGGCTGAAGCCATGTATAGTGGCCCCCACCACCCAGGATCTGGCCCAAGTTCGCAGCTTTCTGCACCTGTTTTATCCGGAAGATGGGGATATGTTCTGGGAGCAAAGGCATTTGTTTTTGCAGGAGGTCCCTATAGAAAACAAGAACTGGGGCGAGGTCTGGAAGTTTTTATTTTCCCTGTATCACGGGGGCAGATGGAAATGCGCGGGAATAACCCAGGGGTGTCTTCTCCCCTTTTTGCCCTGCAAAAAAGAGGTGGATACAAATCATCTCTATTTGCGGCCCGGAGAGGAAATGGATCCGGAAATGTTATTGGAAACTCTGGTTAACTGGGGCTATGAGCGAGTTTCCATTGTCGGGACTCAGGGGGAGGTGGCTGGTCGGGGGGATATAATGGATGTTTTTCCTCCCGGCTATGACTTCCCCCTGCGGCTGGAGTTTTTCGGGGACAATCTGGAAAGTATGCGCATGTTTGATTCCGTGAGCCAACGTTCCCGGCAGGATTTGGAAAACGCGGTTTTTTTGCCTGTGTCCCCGGCAGTGGCCGGAGAAGATTACTTTCGGCAGGCCCGGGAGAAATGGGAACGTTTGTGGACTACCGGGCGGATAAGCAAACCCAAGCGGGACTCTCTTTCCCGGGCCCTGGAGGATTTTGAGCTGAATGTCCCACCCGGGTTGTACTATGCGCGGGCCTTGGGCTTGGATGAGCATTTAGGGGACAAGGTGCGTTTTGTCCTGCTGGACGGGGCGAATATGCGCTCTCGCCTGGAAGAGGAAACCTGGGACAGGGAAGAAGTAGCCCGGGAACAAGGTTTCCCTCCGGAGGAAATACTCTGCTCCGTAAACAAGGCAGTGGATGGCTGCCACCAGCCGGGTCAGATCATTTTCGACAATCTGGTTATCGGGGAAAAGGCACATGGGCGGGAGCTTTCAGAGAAGCCGATCCGGGAATTCTCTGATTATTTCTGGAAACCGCAGGAACAAAAAAGACCCTGGCCGGCGCTTTTAAACCTATTGCATAATTGGCGTTCATTTGCCCGGCAAGTCCTATTGGTCTTTAAGAGCAACAAATCCCTGCACAAATTCATGCGTCTAATAGAGCAGGAGAATTTATCCCTGCAACGCAAATGGACACCGGAAAAAAATGGCCTCTTCGCGCTGATCGGGGATCTGCGCCGTGGCACGGAAATGGAGTGGAACCAGATCTTGGTTTTGGGGGAGGAAGTCCTTCAACCCGGAAACAGGAGCAGATCAGCGGCTTCCAGCCGGGACTTCCAGGGGGTCAGCAGTTTTGAGGAGATACGCGGGGACGATCTCCTGGTACACAGGGATTACGGCCTCTCCAGGTTCGCCGGACTGCACCGGATAAATGCGGGTGATGTGAGCAATGACTACATTCTGCTTTTATTTGCCGGCGAGGATAAGTTGTATCTGCCTGTGGACAGGCTGAATCTGGTCCAGAGGTATAAGGGCCCGGAAGGAAAGGAGCCCGGCCTGGACAAGCTGGGGGGGAGTCGGTGGCAGAATACCAAGTCGCGAGTGCGCAAAGAGGTCCAGAAAATTGCTCGGGATTTGGTGGACATGTATGCCTACCGCAAGGTGGCCAAGGGATATACTTATTCCGGTCCGGAAGAGATGTTGCATGAATTCGAGGCCAGTTTCGGGTTTGACGAAACACCGGATCAGGAAATGGCCATACAGGATGTCTTGATGGATATGGATCGTCCGGATCCCATGGACAGGCTGGTTTGCGGGGATGTGGGCTTCGGAAAGACGGAAGTGGCCATGAGGGCCGCTTTCAAGGCCGTTCTGGCCGGAAAGCAGGTAGGGCTTCTTTGTCCGACCACGGTTCTTGCGGAGCAACATTACCAGAACTTCCGTCGCCGCATGGAGGAGTTTTCGGTAAATGTCTCCATGTTGAGCCGTTTCGTGCCTCAAAAAAGGCAGGAGACTATTGTGCGCGCCCTGGCACAGGGAAAAGTGGATATACTCATTGGGACCCATCGTATCTTGTCCCAGGATATCGATATCCCCAATCTTTCCTTGCTCATACTGGATGAAGAACAGAGATTCGGAGTTCGCCACAAGGATAGGATAAAAAAGCTGCGCCAGAATATAGATGTACTTACTCTTACGGCTACCCCCATTCCCCGGACGCTTCAGCTTTCCCTTTCCGGTATCAGGACCTTGAGTGTTATCAATACCCCGCCGGTGGACCGCAAAGCGGTGGAGACAGCAATAATAGAAAGGGAAGATACCCATTTACGTTCGGTTATTGAAAGAGAGCTGGAGCGTGAGGGGCAGATTTTCTGGGTATACAACCGGGTGCAGGGACTGGAGCGGGTGTCTGAATATGTACAGAAGCTGGCACCGGAGGCGAGGATAATGACTGCCCATGGCCAAATGGGGGAACGGGACTTGGAAAAAGCGATGCATCTTTTCTGGCATGGGGAAGTGGATATTCTGGTCTGCACTTCCATAATTGAATCCGGTCTGGATTTCCCCCGGGCAAACACATTGATTGTGGATCAGGCCCAAATGTTCGGCTTGGGGCAACTTTATCAGTTGAGAGGCCGGGTGGGCCGCTCCGGAGAGCAGGCGTACACCTATTTTATCGTCCCCTCCTATGCGGGCTTGAGCGAGACTGCCCGTAAAAGGATGCAGATTATTCTGGAGATGGACTATCTAGGGGCGGGATTCCAGGTGGCCATGGAGGATTTGCGTCTGCGCGGGGCAGGTAATATTCTGGGTGAATCGCAGTCCGGGAGCATAGGCCGGGTGGGACTGGAAATGTTTCTGGAGATGTTGGACGAAGAGGTGAAAAAAATTCGTGGAGAAGATCCGGGAGCCTCCGGAGAGCCGGAAATCAATGTCCGGTTTGCCGCGTACATTCCCGAGGATTATATAGGAGACAACACGGAAAGACTGAGGTTTTACAGGCGGCTTTCCTCCAGCCGGGAAGAAGAGGATGTGGACAACATCGTGGCGGAGATTGTGGATAGGTTCGGCAGTTTACCGGACAAGTTGAAGATATTCATAGAGGTACTCAAGCTGAAAATACTTATGTCCAGTTTGGGTGTGCTCCGGGGGGAATTCTTTGAGAACCGCATACGGATCACCTGGGAAGAAGAGAGTTGCCCAGTGTCTCCGGAAAGCATAGTTTCCTGGCTTTCGGACAAGGGAGATTTTGCCTCCCTTGTTCCCCCCGCCGGTCTGGAAATGCGAAGCAGGGAGCAGGATTTACTTGCATCTTTGCGGTTTTGGAGGCACAAGTTAGACGAGCTTTTGCATTTAAATGGATCCGCGGAAAAGAATTGACTGTTTGGGTGTTTTCCGAACAGGCGCGAAGGTCCCCATCCAGCTCTACAGGCGCAACTGCAAAAACTCGAAGACCCAACAATGATTAACCGCATGCACTCCGTCAAATCACCAATCCCCGCTATATTTTTAGTCCTTTTTGTGTGTCTTGGATGCACCGGAGAGAACTGGGAACCCGGCGTGGTGGCCAAGGTGGACGGTAAGTCGATATATCTGCGGGAGATGGAGGCCAAATACGATTTTGACCATTTTGAATGGAGTGTTAAACACATGTCCCATATTCAGGATGTTAAAAAGGAGTATAGGGACATTCTTTTGGAGTTGATAGTACAAAAATTGGTCCAGGAAAAGCTGAAAGAGATGGGGGAGGCTGTTTCCAAGGAAGAAGTTCGAGCCAAGGAAGAAAAGATCCGGGAGGACTATCCCCAGGGAGCGTTTGAAAATATCCTGGTTGAAGAATATATTGATCTGAACTATTGGCGGAAACAGTTGAAGGCTGGGTTGCAGTGGAAACGCTTCAAGGAGGTTTTTTTAAAGCCCAGGGCCGAGGTAGGGCTGAAAGAGGTCAAGCGTTACTACCGGAAAAATGCGCAGGACTTTGTCGTGCCGAAAAGAAAACACTTTGTCCTTTTGCGTGGTCCCCTGCGTAAAGAAGTAAAAAAAGCGCACCAAGAATACAAAGAAGGTGTTTCCCTGGAAAAGATCCGGGAGAGGCACGATGACTTGACGGTGCACGAGTATACCCTGCGCGCGGAACAGATTCCGCCTCGCTGGTCTCCGGTGCTCAAGCAGCTACAGCCGGGCCAGAGCAGCGAATTGAAAAATCATAACACTGATTTTTATGTGCTGCATTTTATAGAGAATAAAGAGGAGAAAGTATTGGAGCCTTACCGGGCTTATGCTTTGATAGAAAAGAAGCTTTTGCGGAAGAAAGAAAAAGCGATATTTGTGGATTGGTTAAAGCATAGGCTTGCCGATATCGAAATAGAATTAAGCAAGAGATTGAAAAAGGAGAACAGTGTTGAAGGATAGGATAAAAACTTTGAGGCTGGCTTGTGTTTTTTGTGCCTTGATGCTTGTTTGGGGATCTTTCGGGGTTAAAGCCGAGGTGGTGGATCGCGTGGTCGCCGTGGTCAACGGAGAAATAATCACCCTTTTTGAACTGAATCAGAAAATAAAGCCTTATCTCAAGCGTTTCCAGGGGCAGGAGATCGGTCCGGAGGAAAAAAAATCCATTCTGGATGTCAAAAGAAAGACACTGGATAAGATGGTCGAAAATGTTTTGATCCAGCAAAAAGCCGAGGAATACGGGATAGAAGTTACAGATATGGAGGTAGATAATCGTGTTCGCCAGATAAAAAACCGCAACAAGCTGGACAATGAAAATTTTGAGCAAGAGTTGAAAAAAAGAGGGATGACCCGGGAGGAATACGCGCAAAAGATCAAAAGGAATATTTTGCGCCACCGTCTGATTCAGGCTATGGTCAAGCGCAAGGTGGTGGTTACCGATGAGGAGATTCGCACATACTACAAAAAACACAAAGGCGATTATACCCAGGAGAAAAAAGCACAATTAAGTTTGATTCTGCTCCCTGATTTAGATAAGGCAAAGGAGATTTACCGTTTGCTGCAAAAAGAAGAGATTTCCTTTAAGCAGGCAGCGGTTGAATTTTCTGTAGGGCCCCGGGCGGAAGAAGGCGGTGATTTGGGGTATGTGGATTGGTCCAGCATGAATGAATCTTTTAAAAAAGCCCTGCAGGGTGTGGAGCCCAAGGAAATCACCGAACCTTTTGAATTCAGGGATAATGTAGCCCTTCTCCAGTTAAGGAAGTTGCAGGAGGGCAAGGCAAAACCATTATCCGAGGTGCGGAAAAAAATTAGCGATCAGCTGTATAAAAAGAAATTTTCCCAACAATATGATGATTATTTGACTCAGCTGAAAGAAGAGGCAGTTATCGATATTCGCTTATAAGGCGTGGAAATAAAGGGGTTATATATGGGGTAAAGTCCGAATCCGCCTCGGGCTCAGCCGAACTCGTATCTATTCGTTGTAGAACAGGGGAAATTTTTCCCTTAATGCTCCGGCTACAAATATGCCGGATGGAAAAAGGCTTTCCGGGGACGATATGGAATTGCATGAAATCGGTCAAAAGCTGAAAGAAGCCAGAAAAAACAAGGGCCTTTCCCTGCACGATGTGCATGACAATCTTAAATTGAGTGTGCTCGTCCTGGAAGCCATGGAGGAAGGCAAGGAAAAAGATCTACCTCATCCGGTGTATGCCAAGGGATTTTTGCAGGAATACGCCCGTTTTCTGGGGCTTGACTGGAATGAACTTGGCGCTGCCTTCGATAGACTATATGAGGCAGAAGAGGAATACGGCGAGGAAGGCGAGCTCCCTACTTCCCTAAAGATATCCTCCAAACCCAAACCTCCCTCCCCCGCCCCCAAATTGATTATAGGCGGGATACTCATTCTGGTACTGGTCGGGTTTGCCTGGCTGGTTTTTTCCCCATTTATATCTCCGGAAGCGGAAAAAACCGCTGAGCCTGCTTCCGCCAAGGGCTCGGCTCCCGAAAGCTCTTCCCGGAAGGAAAATGGTAAGGGGGCGGCCGTTAACAGGACCGATACCCGCAAGGACAAAAATGCGACCATGGCCCGCAAGGAAAGGGGAAACGAAGGTGAACGGGGTGGCCACTCCCTGAATGATACCGCCCAAGCCAACGGGAGTTTAGTCGGGGGGAACGCCACAGCAGGAGAGATTGCCGAGGAGGCGGAGAGTTCCCGGAAAAAAGTAGCGGCTGAAAACGGGAGCGCGGGGGGGGATTCGTCTGTACAAGGGGATCTTTCCGGGGAGAAAAAAGACAGGGTAATGAAAGTCTCCGCTTCTGCCGATTGCTGGCTTAGGACAGAATTGGACGGCGTGAGCAGGGAATTCTATCTTCGGCCGGGAGACAGCGTCAGTCTCCGTTTTGACGACACCCTCTATCTCCGTCTGGGCAATTCCGGAGGAGTGGATCTCACCCTGGACGGAGAAGACTATCGGTTCGAGGGCGGCAAGAATGAAGTCCGTACCATAGAAATCGGCATGGAAAATAACGACTAACCCCTTCCTAAATTCCCCGCAACCTAGATTCTTACCCCTATTGGATGTGAAAGGTCCTTTTTTATCCTCCGCGTTTCAAGACCCTTCAGAGCCTGCCCCCCTGTCCGCACAGAGCTTGCCCCGGTGCAGACAGGAGCAAGGGACAAGGTGAACAAGTAGTTTTCTTGATTTTGAATATCCTTTTTTCGGAGCTGTACGTATTGAGCCTGGTAAGGAACATAAGTATATATGGAATTCGTGGATAATTGTTTGATCCTGCGTACCGGCAAATTCCGGGAAAGTGATCTCTGGTTGCGGCTTTTGTCTCCGCGATACGGTATTTTCCGTGCGTTTGCTTTCGGGGGGTGCAAGAGCAGAAGGAGGTTCTGCGGTTGCCTGGACACCCTGAATCATGTCCGTTTTCGTGTCCAATACAGTTCCCGGCGGGAATACTATACATTGCAGGAAGGCACCCTTATACGCGGATTTGCAGAATTAAAGCAAAACAACAGCAAAATCGGCATGGCCGCAAATTGCCTGCGCTTTATGGACAGCCTGCAGATTTTTCGGGAGGATGCCCCGCAAGTCCATGAGATTATGGTCAGTTCTTTTGCCGCTCTGGAGGAGGAAAATTCCCCGGACAGCTTCTTCCCTCTTGTTTTCAAAGCCGCCCTGGTGTTTTCTTTGGGGTTCAGGCCGGATATGGCCGGTTGTGCGGGTTGCGGTTTGCCGCTGGAAAAGATAGACCGTCCGGGGTTCGATGTGCTTGCCGGACGGGTCTTTTGTTCGGCATGCGCGGGTAAGAGGCAGGGAATGGTTTATGCGCGTGGGGATGCCCTCAGATTTTTACACCGTCTGCAAAAAACGGGTCCCCGGGAATGGGTGCGCTGGAATCCAGGAAAAAGGGTACGCCAGGATTGCTTGCAATTGGTGGATTCCTTTGTCCGGCATCATTTGCAAGGGGAAATCACTTGAAGGTGGTGGGGATGGGCACAAATTAACCACGGAAGATATTTTTGGTTTTTCGAAATTTGATATGGATTTTCACCGCCTGATATTTTTGGATGCCAAACTACCGGCCCGGTGTTTTCTAGGCCCCGCCAAAGGGGGATGCTTGCCCTCTTCCCGCACCCCAATAGGAATTTGGGTGCGGGGGTTCGGCTCAATATTATAAATCCAAGAAAACCGCGAGCCTCTTGTTAAAAGCATCCCAAAAAAATCAGGTGGTGAAAATATAAAGATCCATACGCTTTGTCGAAGCCATATTTTTTAGGCTAAAAAATAGCGGGACTAGAACGGAGTTGGTTTAATGAATTTTCAGGAAGTAATACTCGGTTTGCAGAACTATTGGACCAGTCGGGGGTGTGTGTTGCAGCAGCCCTACGATATGGAAGTCGGGGCAGGGACCTTTAATCCGGCCACTTTTCTCCGGGTCCTTGGTCCTGAACCTTGGAAAGTGGCTTATGTGGAGCCCTCAAGAAGACCTACCGACGGTCGGTATGGAGAAAATCCCAATAGGCTACAGCACTATTTTCAGTTTCAGGTAATATTGAAACCTGCCCCGGCGGATATCCAGGAGGTATATCTGCAAAGCCTGACCGCAATGGGCATCGATCCCCATAAGCACGATATCCGTTTTGTGGAAGACGATTGGGAATCCCCTACATTGGGGGCATGGGGCCTTGGATGGGAAGTCTGGCTGGACGGCATGGAGATCACCCAGTTTACATATTTTCAGCAGGTGGGCGGTCTGGACATGGATCCCGTAAGCGTAGAGCTTACCTACGGTCTGGAGCGGATATGCATGTATCTGCAGGGCAAGGAATCGGTTTTTGATTTGGATTGGAACGAGGAAGTGACCTACGGGGATCTATACCACAAATCCGAAGAGGAACAAACCCGGTACAACTTTGATTACAGCAATGCGCAAATGCTCGCTGAGTTTTTCGATTCCTGCGAGAAGGAATGCGAGGAGCTATGCTCATCTAGGCTTCCCTGGCCGGCGTATGATTATTGCCTGAAATGCTCCCATCTTTTCAACCTCCTGGAAGCCCGGGGTGCAATATCCATCACTGAGCGGACCGGTTATATTTCCCGTGTACGCAACCTGGCTTCTCAGGTGGCCAGACTGTATACTGAGCAGAGGGAAGAGCTGGGGTACCCCCTAAATAAAGTCAACTGATCAGCTTGCTTTGGTATTTTGAATAATTTTGTGTTCGGAGTAAAAAATGGCGCGATTTGTATTGGAAATTGGCACCGAGGAAATGCCGGCCCGGTTTTTGCCCGGCTTGAGAAAAGATCTAAAGCGGGAGCTGCACGCGAAACTTGAAAGGGCCCAATTAAACTTTTCCCGCATAGATACCTGGACTACCCCCCGCCGGATAGTCGGGGCAGTGGAGGAAATAGCCGAGGCCCAAAAGCGGGAGGAGAAACTTTTTACCGGCCCTCCGGCCGGGATATCCTTTGATCAGGAGGGCAATCCGTCCAAGGCGGCATTGGGATTCGCCCGTTCGCACGGGGCGGAAGTTGAGGATCTCTTTGTCCGGGATACGGAAAAGGGAAAATACCTGGCTGTACGCAAAAGCGTGGGAGGCCGTTTTGCTGAGGAATTGCTTCCGGAGATATGCCCCGCTTGCCTGAACGGACTTTTTTTTCCCAAGAAAATGCGCTGGGCGGATAGATTCACCTTTGGTCGCCCCATAAGGTGGATGGTCGCGCTCTTGGACGACAGGATTATTCCGTTTACTGTCTCCGATGTCCAAAGCGGCAGGTCCACATACGGACATCGTGTGCAGGGGCCGGGACCTTTTGAAATACGAGCCGCATCCGAACTAGAATCCGTTCTTTCCCAGTCCGGAGGGGTTGTCCTGGGCGAAGATGAGCGCCGGGAAATAATACAGGAGGGCGGAGAAAACAAAGCGCTCGAAGTTGGGGGCAGGGTAATCTGGAAAGAGGGGCTCCTCTTGGAAACAGCCAATTTGGTGGAACATCCCCGTCCTTTACTGGGGGGATTTCTATCAGATTATCTGGAGTTACCGGAGGAAGTGCTTCTCACCAGCATGGAAAAGCACCAGAAGAGCTTTGGGGTCCGTGATGATTCCGGGAAACTCATGCCCTATTTCCTGACTGTGGTTAATTTGGAACCAGAGGATGAATACTTGGTGCAACGCGGATGGGAAAGGGTCTTAAAGGCCCGCCTGGAAGATGCGCGTTTCTTTTGGGAGGCGGATACCCGGACTCCTCTGGAGAATTTTGTCTCCCGTTTGGACCGGGTGGTTTTCATGTCTGGACTTGGTAGTATGGGGGAAAAGGCCGAGCGCCTGGCTTCCCTCGGCGCTGAGCTGGCCCGGGAAACCGGGGTCGCGGACCCGGAGCACATGGATCGTGCGGGTAAATTGGCCAAATCTGACCTGGTGTCGGAGATGGTTGGGGAGTTCGATTCCCTGCAGGGGATAATGGGAGGAATTTACGCCGCGCGTCAGGGGGAGGATAAAGTTGTGTGTGAGGCTGTTTCCGATCATTATCTCCCGGAAGGGCCGGATAGTCCTGTACCCAAAACAGCCGCCGGTGCCTTGCTTTCCCTTGTGGACAAGCTGGACAACCTGGTGGGATGCTTCGGGCTGAATATGGTCCCCAAGGGCACTGCCGATCCCTATGCCCTGCGCCGGCAGGCCAATGCGGTCTTGCGAATAATAATGGAGTACGAGTTCGAATTTGATCTGGATGAGCTTTGCTTACAGGTGTATGAGAAATATACCGGAGTACAGTGGGCCTTGCCGCAGGAAAAACTCCGGCAAGCGCTCATGCAGTTTTTTGCACACAGGCTGCGTGCTATGTGGGAGGAGGAATTCAGCGACACTCGGGTCGTGGATGCGGTGATTAAGGCCGGTTTTACCCATCCCTCCTCGGCGCGCAAGAGGATAGAGGCCCTGGATTCCTTTACGTCCAGAGAAGGATACGCATACGACGTATTGACCTTCAAAAGGGCGGACAATATCATCCGCAAACAGGCCGATACCCGTTTGGACGGCGACTATGAACGGGCCTTTTTTGAGTCCAGCCAGGAGACTGCACTGGCGGACAAGATAGAAGAGATACTTCCGCAATGGGATACAATGTGCAGGGACGGCAGATTCTCCGAGCTTTTGGAACTGTTAAAGGTCCTTCGTCCTTATGTGGACGATCTTTTTGACCATGTTATGGTAATGACCGAAGATCAAAAGCTCAGGGTGAACCGTTTTAATCTGCTTTATGCCCTTACTTCCAGACTTTCCCAGTTGGCAGATTTTTCCGCCTTGCAGGTCTAAGTTCAGGATTGGCGGAGACAATTGGGCGAGTTGAAAATTACATGGACCGCAGGAGCAGTCCTTGACAAATGTGGAGAACACGATTAGATGTCCTTTCTTTGTTTCCGTAATATAGCAATAAAAATAGGGAGGAGGTAAACACTCTTGGCTAACCATAAATCGGCAATAAAACGGCATAGACAGAGCGTAGAAGCTAACGCTCGCAATAGAGCGGTTAAGTCCCGCTTAAAGAAAGCGGTGAAAGGTGTGGATGCCGCTGTGGAGCAAAATGATCCCCAGGAGGCGGCTGTTGCTTTGCGTAAAGCCACGGTTCTTTTGGACAAGGCAGCTCAAAAACGGGTCATACACCGGAACAAGGCAGCTCGAAAGATTTCCCGTCTGAGCAAAGCGGTAAATTCCATTAATTCCTAGATCCCCCAATCTTTAAGATATCTACCAAGTGTATACTCACCCGCCCCTGCTGAGCAAGGGCGGGTTTTATTTCGGTTTTCCGATTGAGGGAACCGAGCTGTCTTGCTTTATGCCCCGGATTCTTTTGAGATGGGATAGGATACGTATATTGCAGTAATCAAAGCAAGCGAGTCTTTTTTTTTAGTAGGCTATCCATTTCTCGTACTCCCCTAAAAAATCCTCGATTATGTCGTCCCGCGATGTCTTGTTCATATCCAGGTTCTTTTTTACCTGCCCTACACGGAGAACCACTTCCGCCCGTCCGAGAGGTTTCGATTGTTCTTCCGCGGGAAGGGGGAAGGCAAAAGTCATTTTTTGATAAAAGCGGCAGCGGATACCGTAATAGAATTCTTCCTTGCCTTCCCGGTAGACAATGATGTCTATCTCCAGATTCTCATTGTTGTAGTTGATTTGTACCTGGCGGTTATATTGGCTGAGTTCTTCCTTTATCTCTTTGAAGGCAGGCAGCACTGTCTCTTCTAGGAAACTCTGTATTTCTTCCTGCAACTGATCTCGAGGGGTCATCTGGGAATCGGTTTCCGATTGTTTCAGGATGTTCTTGAGTCTTTTTTGCCACTTGCGCATACTTTTCTCCTTGGAGATTGGAGGTTATTCCGTGGATACGGAATATTCCTTATGTTCGCTGTGTACGTTTATTCCCGCCCGGAGTCCCTTGACCAAACTGTAACAGATAAAAAGCATTATTATACAGAAGGGGAGGGCTGTTGTCAGGGCTGCGGTCTGCAGGGCCACCAATCCCCCGGTCAGCAGAAGGACGGCGGCCACGCTTCCTTCCACTATGGACCAGAATATCCTTGTGCTTACAGGGGGATTGGGATCCCCGTTGGAAGTCAGGATGTCTATGACCATGGAGCCTGAGTCCGAAGAAGTCACGAAAAAGGTGGTAATGACCAGTGTGGCTATAAGCGAAGTGATGGCGGATAAGGGGAGCTTGTCTAGAGTAACATACAAGGCGGTAGGGATGCTTTCCTGGACTGCCGGAGCGATGCCTCCACCCTGGAAGAGTTCAATATGCAGGGCCGTGTTCCCGAATACAACCAGCCAGGTGAAGGTAAGCAATGTGGGCACGGCCAGAATCCCGCGGATGAATTGGCGGATGGTCCTTCCTCTGGAAATTCTGGCGATGAACATGCCTACAAACGGGGCCCAGGAAATCCACCAGCCCCAGTAGAACATGGTCCAGCTTTTTTGCCACTCCGTTCCCCTAAAGGCGTCAGTCTTAAATGTGATTTGAACCAAGTTCTGGAGATATATCCCTATGCTCTGAACCAAAGAGCTTAAGAGGAAGAGAGTGGGGCCGAGGGCCAAAACGATAAGAATTAGGGCCAAACCCAGCCACAGGTTCATTTGGCTCAAGAGTCGAATCCCCTTGTCCAGACCGGAGACCACGGAGATAGTGGCTCCCAGGGTGATAAGACCGATAAGTATCAGCTGATTGGTGGTCGAGACAGAGATTATCCCCAGGGAACTCAGGCCGGCATTGACCTGCATAACTCCCAGTCCCAGAGAGGTGGCCACTCCGAAAAGGGTCCCGAAGACAGCCATGATTTCCACCAGATTGCCAATAGGACCGTAAATTTTGGAACCCAGAATGGGGTAAAGGGTGGACCTGATGGTCAGGGGCAGGTTGTGCCTGTAGGAAAAATAGGCCAGGGAAAGGCCGACAACGATGTAAATGGCCCAGGCGTGCAGCCCCCAATGGAAAAAGGTGAAGAGCATGGCTTCCTTGGCTGCGGCAATGCTTTCCGGAGAGGCGTTTACCGGTTCGCTCCAGTGCATGATCGGCTCGGCTACACTGTAAAAGAGAAGACCGATTCCCATCCCTGCGCTGAAGAGCATGGCAAACCAGCTGGTGTTATTAAAGGCCGGTGTTTCGTGATCTTTGCCCAGTTTTATTTTGCCGTAGGGACTGAGCATTAGCCAGATCACGAAAACCAGGAAAAAGGCCACACTGGCGATGTAAAACCACCCTACGCCGGAGACTATGCCCTCCTGGAGCCAGACAAAGAATTCCTTTACAGGAGTGCTGAAAACGGCCCCAATTATTACGAAGGAGAGGATTACCGCGGCGGATACCAAAAAAACTGTGGGATTGGAACGCATAATTGGATGTCCTTTAGAGCATTTCTTTTATGGGTACGATTTTCACCTGTTGATCCCTATCCCAGGAACGGAGCGCGGAGAGGGTCTCCGGATAGGGATGGCCTATGGCTATGGCCCTACCGGTGTTTCGGGCCACCTGTTCCGCTTTACGCAATTGAAAGGCTATGGCCCGCTGGTCGTGTATATTGTCCAAAAATATATTCCTTTTGAGTAAAGGGATACTGTTTTGGGAAGCTATTTTTTCCGCCACGCTGTGTGGGGTGGTCAAACTGTCCACGAAAAACATACCTCTTTGCTTGAGTACGCGAAATACTGAACGCATCCCCGGAGTGTCGGCAGTAAAGCGGGACCCCATATGGTTGTTTACCCCGATGGCTTCCGGTACTTGCCGCAGATCCTTGCGCACGGTTTTTTCAATCTCGGAAGCGGACATGTCCGTGAACAGGGCACCCGCTCCGGGATCGGTCTCCGGCCAGCTTTCCGGTTGCATGGGCAGGTGGAGCATGATGGGTTTTCCGGACTTGCGGGCTATGCGGCGCACTTCCCGGGAAGAGGAGCTGTGCGGCAGCACGGAAAAGGTTATCGGATAGTCCAGTTGAGCCAAACCGCGGGCAAAATCCCTGTTGCGGCCCATGTCGTCGATTATTATGGCCAGTTGGGCGCCGGAAGCCCTTTGCGGCTTGGTTTTTTCCTTTCGTTTAAATTTTAAATGTATTTCATGGGTTTTTTCCCCGTTTATACAAATGGACCAGGATTTTTCCTCCGGAGATGGCTCAAGTGAAGAATTGTCCACAAATTTCTTGAGTTCATCACGCAGTTTTTGCAGGAAAGGTTCCGGGGAATGAGGGAGGTTAATGTCCAGAGTCTGGAAATGGTAGGGTACTCCATGGAATTTTCTTGTCCGGATTTGCTGATGCTCCATTTCGGAGTCTTCGCCGAATTCGGCCAGGACCTGCGTAAGTACCAGGTCCGCTTGGCGGACTTTTTGGTCAAAATTAGGGGTTAATTTTTCTTCAAATGTATATTTTTTGTCCTCCCGCGGGGCCTTTTTGTTTTCGCTCCGATCCGGAGCGGATGAGGCCGGTGTACTGTCCGTAATAACAGCTTTTTCTTCCTGTGGAGGGAGCAGTAAGACACCGGCCAGGCAGACCAGGGTGATAATTGTGGCCAGGGCGGCAATAAAAGGCTTTATACTTTTATTGCCGCTTTTTTGCCTCTTCTTTTTCCTGGTCATTTTGCCTTTATTCTTTATTGCCCGCTGAGTCCGGTTTTAAATTCTTCTCTCCCGGACTCCATATAGGATACAAGGGAAATGCGAAGAGATTTTCTCGTTATACTGTGGATCATAGTACGATCCGGATCTTCGACTAAAGAAAAGGATGTGGCGAAGAAAATCCACAGTTAACTTCAGAAAATACGATCTCTTGGCTATTGATTCGCAGATGGCACCTCGCTTTGCAGGGCCTTGATCGCCGGCATGGATTTTAGAAGTTGCAGGCCCATACGCAGTTGGTTGTCGTTTTGCAACAATTCGACGGCCTTGTTATCTCCCTGGTCCTTGGTGGCGTTGGATTCCCCGTTGGGATTTTTCAAGTGCCGGGAAAGGTTCCTTTCCCGGAACACTTCGTGTTCTTTCTTGTCCTCGGGCGCCTTGAACGGAAGTACGAAATCCGGAGCAATGCCTTCAGCCTGAATGGATCGACCATCCGGGGTGTAATACAGGGCAACGGTCAGCTTGATTGCCGATCCGTCGGAGAGGGGGATAATGGACTGTACCGATCCCTTTCCGAATGTTTTTTCACCTAGCAGAAGTGCCCTGTTTTGGTCCTGCAGCGCTCCGGCCACAATCTCCGAAGCTGAAGCGGACCCGGCGTTAATAAGGGTAACCATGGGACAGGAAAAGTCATCCTTATCTTTTTCCGCACGGAAATTTTCCCGGCTTTCTTCATCTCGACCCTGGGTATAGACTATGAGTCCGTTTTGCAGGAAGAGATCGGACACGGAAACGGCCTGGCTGAGAAGTCCGCCCGGATTGTTGCGCAAATCCAGGATTATTCCCTTGAGCTGGCCCTCTTCCGTGACTTCGTTGATTTTTTCTTTTATTTCCTTGGTGGTCGTTGCCTTGAAGTCGGTTATGCGCAGGTGGATATATCCGGACCCCAACCTGTGCGCTTTTACTGTATGCAAGGGGATGGTGTCCCGGACTATCTTTACCTTTTCCGGGTTTTGGGCGTCTTTGTGCATGATGGTCAAGACCACGGGCTCCCCTTTCTTGCCCCGGATTTTATTCACCGCCTGGTTCAGGGTGATGCCCTGTGTGGATTCGCCATCCACGGCTAGTATTATATCTCCGGCCTTCAGTCCGGCCTTTGCGGCTGGTGTGCCCTCGATGGGGGCTATAACCACCAGCTGATTTTTTTTCATTCCTATCTGGATTCCAATTCCGCTGAATTCTCCGGACATATCCTCTTGCATCCGGTTGAGTTCCTTTTGTTCAATCAGTCCGGAATGGGGATCCAGATCCTTGAGCATCCCCCGGACGGCGCCCTGGATGAGTTCCTTGCGCCCCACATCATCAACATAATTTTTTTCAATAATGTGGAGAACCTGACTGAAACTCTTCAGAGACTCGTATTTGCTTTCCTTGGCCAGGCTGGACCCCGGGGTCAGGCTCAGGGCGAATAGCAGTATCATACTTCCAGCGATATGTTTCAAGCGCATCATTTCCTCCGTTGAGAGCTTATTCATAAATTTTTTCCACCACTCTTGGCATTGGAGAGATAAGGGGCTCCCCCCTTCCATCCGGTTGGCCACGGGCTTTTACCGGCATTGGGATCAGGAGGAAAGCCAATCCATAGGATTAATTGCTTTTTGATGAAAACGCAATTCGAAATAAAGCCCCTCAGTCTCGATTTCCGGGTAGTATCCGCAGGTCCCTATAGGTTCACCTTTTTCCACCTTTTGGCCCAGAGATACCTGAGAGGAGTTCAAAAAGGCATACAGAGAATAATAGTCATTTCCGTGATAGACAATTATTACTTTTCCGAACCCTCGAAGTTTATCATTGTGCACTACTTTGCCCCAGAAAACCGACTTTACCCTAGCCTCCGTGGAGACTTCAAGGGAAATCCCCCTCTGTGGGGGGTCTGCATCCGGGTTGAATCTTTTGGTCAGTTCCCCGTTGCATGGCCAGGGCAAAAATCCTTTCATTTGGGAAAATTTTCTTTCGGTCAGGGCTTTTAGTTTATAGTTAAGGGATTCGATGGTCCCCAGGATATTTTGCACCCGCTTTTCGTTTAATTGCCGCTTGGCCCGGATCTCTTGCATCTTTTGCAAGTATGCCAGCTTTTTCCCCAAAAGCTTGTCCTTGAGCTTTTCCGTTTTCTTGAGCTCTTTTTGGACCTTGGAGGTCACTTCTTCCAGTTTGGCCATGGAGGCGGTTACCCGCACGGAAATGTTCCGGAGGCGTTCCATATCGGTTTCGGTCTGTCTGGATATGGCTTTGAGCCATTTGACTTTCCGATCCAAGCGCCCCCAATTATTCATTCCTTCCGTCCGGGAAGAAACGCGTTTTAAATAGGAGGGCCACAAAGTAGCCAAAAGTTTTTGGAGTCTTTCCCGTATTTTTCCCTGGGCCGATTTCGTCTCTTTGTATTTTTTCAAGAGCCGAGACCTTTTCTTTTTCAGCTTTTGGTATCTATCCTCCTGTTCCTGCAATTGGGACTTTATCTTCTGCATCCTCTTTTCAATTCGGGACAGCTGGGAATATACCTTTTCTTCACGCCGGGAAAGTTCGCGTATTTTTTCTTTTTTCTGCTGTAAGGTCTCTTTTTTTTCTTCAATATCCTCTTTTAAATTTTCCGGAGAAGCCGCCCGGGAAAGACTGGAGCAAGAGAAAAGCATGGTGAGAGCGATGACAAAGAAAAAGCCGGCAACAAGGAAGTAGGTATATGGATCGAGTGTTCTCAATTTTAGCATGGATCGGGTATTTTAAGTGGAAATTGGATATCTGCACGCATCCTGGATCAATTACGGTTACCTCCGGCTGTACCTTGTTTTTCCTAAAGGTCACGGAGGGGGCAATGGGCACAATTGGGTTTTGATTTCTTGCACCATTTCTTGCCAGCACGAACTATAAGGGCATGATATTCGTTGTATAATTGCCTGTCCAGCGGCAGGCGCTCCATTACAAATCCCTGAAATTCGGAATATCCCTTGTCTTGATCCAGTATGCCGTGCCTGTGGAATATGCGCTTGGTGTAGGCATCAATAACAAATACCGGATGCTGCAGGGCATAAAGCAGGATGCTGTCCGCGGTCTCCGGACCGATACCTTTGATGTCCAGCAGTTCTTTGCGCAGGTTAGAGGTCTCCCTTTTGGCCATTTTTCCCATGTTCAGATCAAACTTTAGATGCAAAAAGGACAAAAAATTACCCAGCCTTTCCGCCTTGACCCGGAAGTATCCGGCCGGCCGGATTAGTTCAGCGATTTTCTCCCGGTTTAGGGCGATTAAATTTTCCGGCTGGAGAAGCTCGTGTCGTTGCAGATTGGCAATAGCCTTTTCTACGTTTCCCCAGTTTGTATTCTGGGTGAGTATTGCCCCCACAGCCACTTCAAACGGCGAGTCCCCTGTCCACCAGTTGCTGGGGCCGAGCTTGTCCATGAGATTGTTGTAGAGTTGTAAAAGTTCTAGTTTGTGGTCCATTATACTGATGCGCCTGCAAAAAGTATGTTTTTGCAGGCAGTGTTAGGTTTTAGGTTGAAAGTTTTAAGTAAAATCAGGATGTTGTTGTATTTGATTTAGGCTTTCAGTCTTAAATTGTGATATCTTGCAGTCGTGTCTATACTGGAGCGAAGGCTATTCTTCTGGGCTTCTCGACAAATAAGGAAGCCTTCCGGTAGATTAAATACAAACTCCATTCATCTCCTCGAAGAGCCCGGAGATATAAACGAAAGTAAAAAACGAGGCTCTTAGATATAAGCCTTTGGATTTTTTATATCTTCTCCATCTTTTTGGATGCTTTCAACAAGAGGGCCGCGCGTTTTCTTGGTCTAGAATATTTAAGTCGAAACCCCGCACCCAAATAGGAATTTGGGTGCGGGAAGGGGGCAAGCATCCCCCTTGGGCGGGGTTTAGAAAACACCGGGCCGGTAGTTTGGCATCGAAAAAGATCAGGCGGAGAAAATACCCATCAAACGTCCAGGAACCAGAAAAACTACTAACCGTTCCAAACCAGGGCCACCCATTCATCTTTTTTCAGTATTTGTGGAGCCTCCAGGCCACATTCCTGGTATGCCCGGCTCACCCGTTCTGTTTGAGAATCCAGTATGCCGGAGAGGACCAGGCAATATTTTTCCGGGTCCAGCAACTGGGTAAGTTCGGAGGCCATATCTATGAGGGGGTTGGCCAGTATATTGGCCAGTACGAGGTGAAATCGATCCCCGCCCCGGATATCCGAAAGATTTCCCTTGCTTACGCTGAAATTGTTCTGGACGTGATTTATCTCGATATTTTCCCGAGCATTGTCAATAGCCGTAGACTCAATATCCACCCCAATACCCCCCAACCCGAATTTGGCGCAGGCTATCCCCAGAATCCCGGATCCTGTTCCCAGATCCAGAAAAGACTGCCCTTGCTTTATCCGCCCGGAACTTAGTTCGCGATGGATTGCCTGCAGGCAAAGGGTGGTTGTGGCATGGTGACCGGTACCAAAGGCCATTTTGGGATCAATAACTATGGTGGTTCCAGAAAAGGGGGTATCCGTCAGCCAGGGCGGGATAACTAGGATGCGATCGTCTATATTTATGGGGGTGAAGAATTTTTTCCAGTTCTCTTCCCAGTGGAAGTTTTTTTCAAAGTCATGCGTATAGTAAAGAGAGGGGATCTGGGATTGCAGAAAACGGGCAACTCCATCCAGGCGGTTTAAAGATTCAAAATGTACCCGGTATACGAGGAGACCATTCTTTTTTTCCTCCTTCCATCCCCAAGGTGCATGGTCCGCAAGAAGGGCACTGGCTTTTTCTTCTTCTTCCGGTGTGAGGTGCAGGTTGAGTACAAAAAGGTTATTTTCCACGGGCCTGATACCTGGACATGTTACGTTCCAGTTTGCGGCTTATCTCGGTCAGGACATAGCAAATAATGAAATAAAGCACGGCAATGGTAATAAAAATTTCTGTGGGCGCGTTCAACGTACGGTTGTTTACCTGGGTAGCCGTGCGTGTAAGTTCGTTGACCCCGATAATGTACGCCAAAGATGTATCCTTGGTCAGGCTGACGAACTGGTTGACGAATGAGGGAATCATGTTGCGCAGGGCTTGGGGAAGCACAATATAGCGCATGGCCTGGTAGTGGGACAAACCGGTACTGCGTGCGGCCTCGGTTTGACCCTTGGGTAGTCCCTGGACACCGGCCCGGACTATTTCCGCTATGTACGCACTGGTGAATACGATAAAAGATATCAGCGCACTTGTAGCCTCGGGCAGGCTTTGCCCGAGAAGAATTGGTGCCAGGAAATAAAACCAGAAAATGACCATGAGCAATGGCGTGCCGCGGACTATCTCGATATATACGGTAGCAATCCAGCTTAATAATGCATTGCGGGATAGACGCATCAAACCGAAGAACAGGCCCACCCAAAATGCCCCGAATATCCCCCCTATGGCCAGGAGGATACTCATGGCTAGTCCGCCCAGCGGCCCGTCCGGGTAGGGCCCTATCAGAAAATAATCAAAGTTGTTCCAGACGACTTCCCAGTGCACTAGTACTCTCTCCAGTTAATAGTTTATGGTTCGCAGGAAGTATTTGTTGTATTGAGTTACGGCGAAAGAAACCACTAGCGAGATGATAATGTATATGAGGGTGACCACCGTGAAGGCTTCAAACCCGTGAAAGGAATAGGATTCAATCTGCCGGGCCATGTAAGTAAGTTCCATTACGCCAATGGTCATAGCCAGAGAGGAGTTTTTGATCAGATTCAAAAATTGGGATATCAAAGGAGGAATTATTATCCGGAAAGCCTGAGGCAAAATAACGTGATGCATGGCCTGGATAAAGCTCAGCCCGCTGGCCCTGGAGGATTCTAGCTGGGTGCGGGGTATGGAGTATATCCCGGAACGTATTTCCTCGGCGATAAAGGCGGAGGTATAAACAGTCAAGGATATGACCCCGGCCGCAAATTCGAAGTTGTGATTATATAGCCAGTTATTTACCGCCTCCGGCAAAATGGAATACGAACCAAAATACCAAAAGAAAATCTGGATAAGGAGCGGGGTGTTCCGGAAAAATTCCGTATAGGCAATACTGAACCATTCCAAGGGCTTGAATTTGCTTAAACGGAAAACGGCAATTATCGTTCCCACTATAAGGGCAAATAGAATGGAAACTGCCGAAAGCTTCAGGGTGACAATGAGTCCGTCGACTATCCATTGGGCGTATTTGCCGGTCAGAACCAGCTCCCACTTGAACTCGTAATTCACTTTTTCCTCTTTTTCCGGTTCCGGTTAAAGGTGCTCATGTATTCTGTTTGATTATCAGGAGAAAAGGGGCCCATGATCAGGGCCCCTTTTTGGAGGTTTATGTTTAGCTAGGGCCAGATTTCCATTTCCCAATCCAGCGGAAGGGAATATGCAGTATCCGGGCCGAACCACTTGTTATAGATCTCTTTGTATTTGCCGCTGGTCCACATTTTAGCCAGCGCTTTGTTTACCGCATCCCGGAAATTGGATGCGTTTTCCGGTACACCGATGCCGTAAGGTTCATCGGAGATGTATTCCCCGGCGATTTTGTAGTTATCCGGGTTGTCCGCACTGTTGCGTAGGCCGAGAAGAATGGTGGCGTCCGTGGTTACTGCTTGTACTTTCCCCTGTTGCAGGGCCAAGAAGGCCTGCGGGTAGCCTTCAAACGAAATTACCCGGCAATTGGGTTGGGCTTCCTTGATATTTTTCTCTGAAGTAGATCCCTTGGCGGTACCCACTCTTTTGCCGGCCAGATCATCCACGGACTCAATGCCCGAGCCTTTTTTGACCAGTATTTTCTGCCCGGTCATGAAATAGGTCAGGGTGAAGTCAATGGTGTCGTCGCGGGAGAATTTGTGGGTCATGGTGGCCGCGACCATATCCACATTGCCCTGGACCAGCTTGGGGATACGGGTGGCCGAAGTAACCGGCTTCAGCTCCAGGTCGACCCCGAGCTGATCCGCGATGTATTGGCTCACATCCACATCAAATCCCACTATTTCGTTGCTATCCTCATTCACAAAACCAAAGGGGACAACAGAGTCCTTAACCCCGACAATGAGTGTACCTCTTTCCTTGATTTCCTGCAGTTTGTCGGCCTGGGCAACACCCTGGCCGATGAAGAATGTCAAGGCCAGTACCGAAAACAGAACACTGTACCACAGTTTGCGCATAAAAACCTCCGTAAAGAATTAAAGGTTGATTAAAGTATTTCTTTTAAAAAGGCCTTTGTCCGCTCATGTTCGGGATTTTTGAAAAAATGGTCCGGTGTCCCGGTTTCCACTACTTCCCCCGCATCCATAAAGATCACCTTGTCCGCCACTTCCCGGGCAAATCCCATTTCGTGCGACACGCAGAGCATGGTCATCCCTTCGCGGGCCAGGTTTTTCATTGTGTTCAGGACTTCGTTGATCATTTCCGGGTCCAAAGCCGAGGTGGGTTCGTCGAATAGCATGACCTTTGGGCGCATGGCCAGAGCACGGGCTATGGCCACCCGCTGCTGCTGTCCTCCGGAAAGTTCCACTGGATATTTGTGCATTTGATCGTGAATGCCCACTCGCTCCAAAAGTTCCATTGCTTCGGATTCCGCTTTTTCCTTGGAAAGCTTTTTAACCTTGAGGGGAGCTAGGGTAGTGTTTTTGAGTACAGTAAGATGGGGATATAAATTGAATTGCTGGAAGACGATGCCGATCTCGGAGCGGAGTGTATTGATATTTACGGAGGGATCGTGAATACTTTTGTCCTCGAAAAAGATCTCTCCATCATCGATCTCCTCGAGGCGGTTCACACAGCGGATAAGGGTGCTTTTGCCCGACCCGCTGGGACCGCATATTATAAGGACTTCACCTCGGGTTACCTGTTCATTTATATCTCTTAAAACGTGAAAATCCCCGAACCACTTGTTTACATTCTTTATATCGATTAAGGTCATAGGCTAGAGATCCTTTTCCCCGGTCTATTATCGGTTTGCAGTTTTAACCCCTCTATCCATAAATAAAGTCAATTTTTTAAAATAACTCAACAATATTACGAATATGCTTCGCTTTTGTCAATTAAGAGGTTCAAGTTTACCAGGGGAAATTTGCTATTTGGCTTGCAAAAGATCCTGCAAGGCATTGCGCAGACCGGGATGCCGAAATCGGAAATCCAGTTTGCTGATTCCCTCCGGGGCGCATTTCTGACTGCTTGTAAGCATACTGGACATATCCCCGAATATCAGGCGCAAAGCGAAGCGGGGAACAGGGACAAGAGCCGGGCGATGCAGAGTTGAGGCTAGTACACGCGTAAATTCCTTGTTGGTAACCTTTTCGGGGGCGCATATATTGTAGATTCCCTCGGCCTCCCCGGAAGAGCAAAGAAAAGAGATTGAGTGGATCAGGTCCTGGATGTGCACCCAGGGAAACCATTGCTTTCCGGGTCCCAGCCGTCCGCCTACCCCCATTTTAAATGCCGGAAGCATTTGGGCCAGGGCTCCCTCATTTTTATCCAGCACTGCAGCGAATCTGGTGATGATTACCCGGTGTCCGCTTTTTTTTGCCTGCATGGCCTCCTCCTGCCACTGGACACAGACACGGGCCAGAAAGTCATCTCCGGGGTTAGCGCTTTCGTCTATTGTCCTATCCCCTTGGTCGCCATAGTAGCCTACTGCGTTGGCGCATAAAAACGTCCGCGGCTGTGGCGCTCGTTCCAGGGCCTGAACAGCCATTTGCGTGGAGATGGTTCTTGTTTCCAGGATTTTCTTCCGGGCTTCCCTGGTCCACCGGCGGAATATGTTTTTGCCCACCAAGTTGACGATTACATCGCATTCCGCGGCCTTTTTTTGCCATTCCCCGGCGTCCAGGGCCGAACCGCTTACTGGAGTGGCCTTTTTGTTCACCTTGTGTTCCGAACCGGAGCGAGCCAGTACGTACACTTCATTTCCTTCTTGGTGCAAAAGGGAGCACAGCCGGGAGCCTACAAATCCGGTTCCGCCCATAATAAAGTATTTCATAAATTCTCCTCTTGCAGGGTCCGCGGGATCTTGACCCGGGTTTATTCGCTTTCCAGACCGCCGGTGTCCAGCCCGTTTTTCCGGGACTTTTGCTTTATAAACTGTATATATTGATTGACCCGGAATTTTCTCTTGCAACCAGCATAGCTCATATACCTTATTTTGCCCAACACCGGCCTTTCCTTCCAACCCTGGTCATGGAGGCCGCCAATGGACCATAGCAGTCCCGCATACCCGTTGGGGTCCCTTCCATCCAGTTGATAGCGGTCATTGAGGTATATGGCCTGTTCCAGGGCCGTATCCGGATCCGGAGTCCACTCCAGGATCTTTTTGGCCCAGTACATGCGCAGGTAGCCGTGCATCTTCCCTGAAGAGACCATTTCCAGCTGGGCCGCGTTCCACAGGGGATCGTGCGTCTTGCCCGCTTCCAGGGTCTGCGGGGTGTAGATATACGGGCGGGGATCCCGGGAATGTTTCTGCAGTGTGTCCCGGGCCCATTGGGGGACAGCATCCAGGGAGTCGTAGTCGGTGGTGTAGAAACAGAAATTTTCCGCTAGTTCCCTGCGGATGATTAATTGTTCCAGGAAGGCTTGTTTGGCGTGTACCGGGGCGCTGGTTTCCTGTATATGCAAGGCTACGCGCTGGGCGCTTAATTGCCCGAAGTGCAAATAGGGCGAAAGGTTGGAAACCGCGTCCGCATTGGGGTCATTGTTGCGGATATGGTAGTATTCCAGCCCTCCTTCCACAAAGCGCTCCAACATGTGCTTGGCTGCGCTTCCTCCCGGTTTGATCCAGCTAACCTCGCCGGGGTCGGATGTCCCGGACAACAGGGACCCCGGATCAGGTAAGGGTCTTTTAAGCGGATAAACCGGGGAATAAGGATGCTTCTTGGTTTCCGGGATGGAATGCAAGAAGGAGGGGAGGAGTTTCTCTATCTTGGGGCGGATGGTCCGGGCAGCGTATTCCTTCTTATCGGAGGCAGTCCAGCAGGGGACTATATTATGCGCATCCACCTCGTATACCTGCGCCCGCACCGATGTAAGGACCATGCGTTTCCAATTTTGCTTAATCCTCAGCGGGTCAAAATCCAGGACCAATTCCCGGGCTTCGAGATACTCCGTTGCCTTGGGCACCTCCTTTTCCGGGCCGCCCTGGAGCAAAGCGAAGTCTATATTCATTTTTGCGGCGTATTTTGCACATTCTTTTAGACCCCGGAGCATAAAGCCGTACTGGCGTCTTCCCGCCCGGAGGAATTCCGGGACGAGACAGAAGACTATGTGCAAGGGGACACCGGCATTTATCGCCCTGCCTTGGGCGAATATGAAGGCCCAATTATCGTCCAGGCGCTGATCCCTGCTCATCCAGTAAACAATCGGGCCTTTTTTTCTTTTCCCCTCCCGGAGTAGTCGTATGCGGGAGGGATGTACTTCGGAGCGCAAATATTTATCTCCAGTGGGTTGGTTAGTTGACCTTCAGCACTGCTTCGGATTTTTTTGTCGTAGAGTCCTTAATCTTTGTTTCATGGCGCAAAAAGATCCTCTTGCCCAGTTTGGGATTTTGGCGGACGATATACGCCCGGACCTTCCGGGCCCGTTCCAGGGCAAGGTCCTGCATATCTTTCCTGGAGGGCCGGAGAAAATCCTTCAAACGCTTTTCCATTTCCGTGACGGATATTTTTCCCGGAGGGGGAAAACGGTTTTTATTCTTTTTCCTAAGTCTTGCATAGGCCATTTTAACGTATTTGGGGCTTTCTTTCCGGAGAATCCGCATTTTGTCAGGGTTCCGGGGGTTTTTGTCCTCGGAGCGCAGAAGCCGGTATTTCTCCAGGCGCAGCCTATGCTTGAACCGTTTGCGGGCCAGGGCAGGGATGTCCTTTTCAGGGTTGCTCCGTCCCAGGACGCTCAGCCGGAGCTGCGGCCTCTCAAGCAAGGCGGTGACTATTGTCTCCAGCTTGTCCCGGGCTTTTTTGCCTATTTCATTTTCTCCGGGGGCGTAGGGGATGTGATTCACTTCTTCTCCCCCTCCAAACATGCTCCCGATAATGGAAAAGGGCGCTGTGGCGATCTTGGTGAATACCCCGATAACAGCCTTGAATATCACCTTGTCCAGGCTGAACTGCGGATTTTCCAGATCGCCCTGAACGGGGATGTCCAGCTCCATGTCCCCATCGGAGTCCTTGAGCAGGGACATAGCCAGTTTTATCGGCACATTGGGAGTCTCTTTTCCCTCCGGAGCGGGACCAAGCTCCAGCTGCTCTATCAAGAAGAGGTTGTCCATTTTCAGGGTAGCGTTTCGGGTGTAAAAATTGCCGTTCCAGTTCAGTTTGCCGGTTTGCACCGGATACCCCAGATAATTCCGGATGTACGGGGTTAGACTGACCATGTCCATTCCCTGGACGCTGAAATCCAGATCGGAATACAGGGGGGAGGAAAACGGAGCTATCTCCCCTTGGAAATAGAGGCTGGAATAGCCATCCTTGGTCGCGTTCAGGGATAGTTGGGCGGGTTGCTGCACTGTGCCGTTCAGGCCTGCAAGGCGGCACTCAAGCTTGCTAATGGCGGTCTTGTACTCCGGAGAGACTTTCCTGTCCCGGAAATGCAGCTTCCCCTTTTCGATTCGCACTTTCCGGATATCCAGGTTCTGGAAAAAAGGCTCTTTTTGGGGAGGTCTTTTTTCTTCTTCAACACTCCCGCCCATGGCCCGGGTAATATTCAAAACCCCCTCAGGTCCTCGTTCAAGATTCAGGTACGGTTTGCTACAGGATATGGCCTTCAAATTCATTTTATTGGGATGGATGTGCAAATTTAGACCCCAAAATCCCAGTCGGTCCAGTCCCAAGAGGGCATTGTTTTGATTGTCCCGGATATCCAGGTGGTGCAGTGTCCCATTTCCTTTAGTTTCCATCTTGAAGCGTTTTTTTTCCCCCAACCGGGTGCGGAAGTTGGCCTCAAGGGTCCCGTTTTTCGTCTCCATCTTCATTTTTTGCGGCAGATAATCATTGGCCGCGCTAAGCGGTATTCCCCGCAGTTCTCCCCGGATATGAGCCTGGAAAGGGGATAGTTGCAGGTCCCCGGAGAGTTGGATCTTTCCGGTTTTTTCTATCCGTCCCTGAAATCGGAAAAGGGGTGAGGCCGGTCCGGGCAATTCCAGATTGCGCAGACTGAATTTTTCACCCAGAATATGGGTGTGGGCCTGCGAGTCTCCCGGGGCGTCCCGGTCCAGAAATTCGGCCCGGCAATCCCTAAACCCGACTTGCCGCACCTTTATGTCCCAGGTATCAGCATGGGAATCGCCATTTTTGCGGGCCTTGTCCGCGGGTGGATATTTCTCGCGCAAGCCATGCATAATATCCAGTTTTCCATTTGCTTTCCGGGTGATTTTAGTACTGCTGTTATCCAGGGAAAAAGAGTCCACAAGGAGGTGCTTTTCCCTTTTGTCCATCTCCACCCCCCGGGCCTGAATATGTTGGGCCCGGATTAGCGGGGAAGCTCCGGAATTGCCCATTTTAAGGCCGCTTAGACCCAGTTTGCCCCCGGTTATGCGGATATTACCCTTTTTCCCGCCTTTGTACTGCAGCCTCCCTTTACCGGAAAGAGTGGCCGAGAGGATCTCCCAGGGAATAAAGTGTTGGAAATAGGGGGCATAGTCCGGAACCGGGAGGCGGGAAAAGCCAAATTGTAAATCGGCCTTTTTGTCCGCGACGTGCAAGCTGCCGTTCAAGGCCAGGGTCCCGGTCTCTTTTCCCTGTATGTGCACCGTGATTGCTCCGGGGCTTTTCCCCTTGTTGCTCAATTCTTGGGCCGAGGCGTTTACATGGAAGCTGCGCTTGAAGCTGGGAGAGGTGTTTTGGTCCGTATAGTGGATATGCAGGTCCGGGAGAAGGAGTCTTGCGCACCTGAAGTGCAGTCCGGAGGAAGAGGCCGAGGAGGCGGGAGAGTGGTGGGCTTCCCTTTTCCCGTTTTGTGTTTCCGGGGGGGTGGGTAGGTATTTCAAATAATTAAGTGTACCGTTTTTGTCCCGGGAGATTACCATCCGGGTTTTGTCCAAAGCTATTTTACCCAGGTGCAGGTAATCTTCCAAAAGGGAAAATCCCTGCAGGTCAATCTCTGCCCGCCGGCAGGCAAATACTTTTGTTCCGTCTTTCTCCTCCAGGTGGATGGATTTAAAGCGGCTTTCCCCGGAGAGATTTATATCCATCCCTTTTCCCGGGATACGGAATCCGAGCTTGAATTCTCCGCTGAATCTCCCTTGGGACAGCCGGAGTTTTTGGGCGAGTGGGAGGTATCCCCAATAGGGAACCAGGTCTATCTCCGGGAAACTCAACTTTATTTGCGTGTCTTTGTTGGATATAAACGGACGCGTTTGGGCGTTTATATCTATGCGGTCCCCGTTCAGCCTAAAACTCATTTGGGGGCGAAGCACTTCTTCTTTGTCCTCTTTGCGGGAGGAGATTCGGGGCAGAGAAAAGTTGAATCGATCCATGAGGTGGGTTTTTCCCCGGGGGTGGTCCCGGAAACGGAGTGTTCCGTTCTTTACGCTTACCCCCCTTATTGTGAAAGGGAGAAGGCCTTTGTCTTTTTCTCTTTTCTGTTTCTCTTTGTGCGGGGGGATAAGGTCGCTTATATTGTATCTGCCCTGTCCGTAAAATTCGAGGTTTATCTCCGGGCGGGATATTTTGAACTCCTTGAGTACCAGGGCCCCTCGCAGGAGGGAGATGGTCTGCAGGTTAAGGTGGACCCCGTCCGCTGCAAAAAGAGGAGTGGATTCTTCTTTCCGTTTTATTTTGATTCCCCGGATGTTCAGGGCCAGGGAAAAAGGATTGAATCCTACGCCGGCTACTTTTGCTACTCGGTGGCTCGCCCCGGATAGATGTCCCTGGATTGTGGAACGGATTATTTTCGGGGCCAGGAAAAATCCGGCCAGGACATAGATGAGATATACACAAACCGCGATCGCGGCTATCTTGGCGCCTAGCCGAGATCTTTTCCAGACGGAAAGGAGTTGGAGATGCATTGTCTATTCACTCCTTTTTGTTTCCCGCGGGGTGTGCCCCGTCCTTTTATGGCTTTTCGGCGAAGGGGATGGACATCTTTAATCCCCGGATAAGGACCAGGTAACTATACACGTAGCCCCTTACGGCCGGCACTCGGACCCTGTTTTCCGCTTATCATGCAACCGCCTTCTCCAAGGTACCAAGGATGTGGTTTATCCGTTGTAGACCCATAAAGATACTTTTTCCAACCCCTTAAGCAGATTCAACGTGTTTGACCCCAGGAAAAAACGCGACAGGCCGGTGTCACCCCGACCTCTTCTGCCCATGCCGATGACCGCGTAATTGTTTTCAAGGCTGTATTCGGAGATTATCCGGGAGGGATTCTTGCCCGGGATGACCAGCGAATCCATGCGTGTTTCCGGGATGTTGTTGTTCAAGAGTTCCTGTTTCGCTTCGGAAATACAGGCTTCTCCCCTTTTTTCAGAACCGTCCCGGACATGCAGTATGGTGATTTTGTGTTCCGGTTCGTTTTCCAGCATGAATCCCACGTGATCCGCAATACTGCGACTTTCCCGGGAACCGTCGGTGCAAAGGAGCACGTTTTTCCGGCCCATTTCCGGCCTGCGACAGAACCACATGGGGCACATGGTCTGTTCATCCAGGACTTTTCTGCTGGTGCTCCCCTCTATAAGCTCTTCCAGAAGGGAGAGGCCGCGCCGGCCCAAAAGGACCGCGTCATACATGCCCTTGTTTGCTTGTCGGGCTATTTCCGTGGGAGTGGATACGGTGCGGAAGAGAAGAGAGGACTTGATCATATCCGGATCAAAACCGTTATTCTTCAGGTTGTTGGCTGCCCTGTACAGGTCTTCCTGGCCTTTTTGCTGGTAAGAGGCGCTGATTCTTTGGGCTTCGGAAACAGTCCTCCCCGGCTGTTGGGAAAAATCCATATTTTGTTTGGGATTGGGGGCAATGTATAAAAGGGTTATTTCCATTTCCTTTTTGTTCCGGAAAAAGTCATTGACGAAAATCACCGTGTATTGAGTGCTCAGGTCCTGACTCACAGTGAGGAGGACATGTTTTTTCATAAAAGGTCTCCGTCAAGGTTGTTTTTCGGTCCGTTTTCTCCGGCACTCAAAATCCAAATTTTGAGTGCTGGACCAAGAAATCGTGCGGGCCTCCCGTTAAAAGCATCCCCAAAAATCAGGAGGAAAAAATATAAAAAATCCCTACGGGGTGTCGGAGAGCCTTTGCCGGGACATACTGGCCTCTTCAATGTCCCTTGCCACTTTGCCCCGTGAACTCCCCGGATGCGCCTGCAAAGAATATATTTTTGCAGAAAGTGTTAAGTGTTAAGTAAGATTAAGTGGTTGCTGCATTTAATCTTTACGTTGGACTTTTAACCCCGAGTTTTTGCAGTTGCCTCTATCCGGGGCAAAAGCAGCTTATAACCCGAACTGGGCTTTAGTCTACTTATAGATTTATTTGAAGACAACAATCTTTGAGGACTTAAAAAGTGCGGTGTCCATTCCGGAATTTTTCATTTCCGGAGCTGGCTGTGGATTTTGGGGGGAGTTATCTTTCCGGAAACCCGTGATTCCCGTGGGCATGGCTGGTATCGCCCAGAGGGTGGGCATGGCGGTGGGAATGGAGTACGGATCTCGACTCCGCATGCAGGTGGCCGTCGCGCAGCATATAGAGTTCGTTGCTCGTGTGTTCCAAGAAGTCGAAGTCATGGGAGACAATCAAATGGGGAAGATCGATGTCCCTGATGATCTCAATGATTTTTTGCCTGTGTGCCTGATCCAACCCGGTGGTCGGCTCGTCCAGGATGAGCATTCGGGGGTGCATGGAAAGCACTGTGGCCAAGGAAACCAGTTTTTTCTCCCCTCCGGAGAGCCTGTGGGTTACCCGGTGCGGGTAGTCCTGCATGTTCAGCCTGGCCAGGGCCTCATGTGCCCTTTCCAGGGATTCTTGCATGGAAAATCCCATGTTCAGGGGGCCGAAGCTTACGTCCTCGAGTACGGTGGGGCAAAATAACTGATCATCGGCATCCTGAAATACAAACCCCAATTTGGTCCGCTGCATGCGGAAATCCGTTTCCTGGCGCATGGTTTTTCCGAAAAGGAATACCTTGCCCTGTTCCGGTCTTTTGAGCCCCATGATCAGGTGCAAAAGGGTGGTCTTGCCCGCCCCGTTGTCCCCTATTACTGCAGTGCGGGACTCCGGACCTATTTCCAGGTTGGCTTCCCGGATAATTTTTCCGCGCGGGGGGCAGGAAAAACAAACCGCTTTTACTTGTACCAGGTTTTCCTTCATGGCCACCCCCCCGGCTCCTGGAGCAGGATCATTCCGGCGATAGCGGCTGCCGCGAAAAGGGAATGGAATATGTCCCGGCGGTGCAGTCTGTAAGTACGTGTGCGTGGGTATCTCCCCGAAAATCCCCGGCAAAGCATGGCCCGCTGCACTCTCTCCGCCCTTTCCCAGGAATGGACAAGCACCATGCCGATGATCTGGGCGTAGGTCCTGTATGTGTGCACGTTGGTTCCGGGACGAAATCCGCGGTTTCTTGCCGCCCGCAGGAGTCTGCGCCGTTCATTGTCCAAAACAAAGATGAAGCGGAAGGTAAAGGTTAAAAGACTGCATATCTTGGGAGAGATTTTCAAATCGTCCAGGGCGTTGGATATTTGGGTTATGCTCAGGGGGCACACCAGGGCCAGGAACAGGATCATGATGGCGTTTGCTTTTAAGGTAATGAGCAGGGCGAGTTCTATCCCCGGAATAGTCGCGGCCAAAGGGCCGATCTCAAATACCGCCTGACCGGGCAGGCTGAAAGGGAGTACCAGCCACAAAAAAACGACAAACAGGTTGGCTGCTGCCAGGCGGGGTAAAATGTCCCGGAGGCGGACATTTAACAGAAAGGAAACAACAGGGCCCAGGAGCAGGCCGCATGTAACCGCGGGGAGATCCCGGAGCACGGCAATGGTTATGCTCAGGGCGACGGCCTGGACAATCCGAGCTCGCGGGTCCAGTCCCCCGGAGTCGTCCCGGAGCGCATTTTCCTCCATTACCGCTTGTCCCTTTTGCTTTGGAAATAAAGGGCAATGCCCATAAGGCCCAGGATGTATCCAATCCCGGAGAATATGTCTTCCGCGGTTATCCTGTCCCTCCTCAACTTGGCCAGCTGCTTTTTCACCGGGGCTAATTCCTGTCTAACTGTCTTTTGCAAAAGTCCTTGCCGTTTTTGTCTTTCGGAATTGGAAATTTTTTTTCCGGATGCGGGGGGAGGGCTCTTTGTTGCTTCGGGTTTTCCGCCTTGCTCCGTTTTTCCCGGGGTTGCTTTTATATCCTGATATTCCCCGGCTTTGACGGGCCAGCTCCCTTTGTGTCCCACTCCAGCATCGACCTCCACCTTGAGGTCGCCGGAGTATTTTTCCGGGACGGGGAAATCGAACCGCCCTTTTTCATCCGTTTTGCCGGAAAAAAGCTCATTGCCTTCGGATGTGAGCACTCTTGTTTGTCCCCGATGTACAGGCTTCCCTCCGGAAAAGGAAGATTCGCAGCGTATTTTCCCGTTTTCCGTCCAGCAAAACACATTTAACCGGTGCCCACTTGCCGCAATGGTCCAGAGTAAGCAGGCGATTGCCACGAAAATCACGATATGGAGCGGTTTTTTCTCGAGCATGGCTAATTTCCCGAAGAAATGAAGATTTCCGGTTTGACTTTGTAGATAAAGGAGGTGCTCACGCTGGTGATAATTCCTTCCACCACGCTTACAGGGAGGTGGGCAAGGACCAGCAAACGGGCGGCGTGAACAAAGCCCTCGCCGGACATGGTCAGGGCAAGAGCTGCCAACAAGGCGCTGCCCAAGACCGCCCCTCCTCCCACGAAAAAGGAAACCACCAGCGTAGTGCGCCTGTTTCCTGAACACAGAGCGCGGAAAAGTATTCCCCCGCAAAGCGCGGGAAGGGACATGATCACGGTGTTTACTCCCAGCGCGGTAAGCCCACCGAACTGAAAAAGAAGGCACTGCAGTATAAGGGCCACCAGGATAGCCGGTACGCAGGCCCAGCCCAGAACTATCCCCATGAGACCGTTCAGCAAAAGATGCATGCTGCCCGGCCCCAAAGGGATGTGGATAAGGGAGGCCACGAAAAAGGCGGCAGCCATGATGGCCGTTTGCGGGATCCGTTCGTGATCCAGCCTTTTGAGCCCGATACAGACTCCGGTGAGGGCTATTGCCGCTCCACCGGCAAGTACCGGCCAGGCCAGGACTCCTTCAGAGATATGCATGGACTTTATCGGGGCTGCTTCAAGGGTTAATCATCCCATTCCAAAAACCGGACCCAAAGGACTGCACCCAGTTCCACGTCCTTGGGTTCGCCATTGTGCTTCAATGTATAGTCCGCGGAATTCAGTGCGGCAAATCCCCACCATCCCTTTTCCGGCGGGGAATAAGTGAACACTCCGTTGGCATCGGCCTTGATTACCTGGGTGATCATGTAATCAGTGGGCGCCTTGGCTTCTTTTTCCCGGTTGTAGTATTCCACCTCGACTTCCGCATAGGGTACGGGTTTGCCGTCCATAAGGACCTGGCCCTGAAATACATTTCCTTCGTAAAGCCCGAAAGGCCTGCTTAAAGGAACTATCTCCGTCTTGAGCCCCACCGGCTCGTCCCAGCCGGATTCGTCACCGAAAGCCCCGACCACGGTTTTGGTATAGTGTACGATAAAGCAGTCCTCGGCCGGTTCCCAATAGGGCTGAGGCTGCATATAAAATGTGTATACCCCCGGTCTCTGGAAAGTGAAATCTGTCTCCCAGGCCTTTTTACCCATGATTTTGGTCGTTTTTAGCCGCGGCAAAAGGTCTTTTGTCTTTCCGTTGGCTTTAACGGAAAATACTTTGGGCTTTGCCAGGGGCATGCCCTGCATTTCAAAGGGGTGGGAAAAGGACAGGTCCAGGTTGATGGTTTTTTGCTGCGGGCCCACCATCGATTGCGAAGGAATGAGCATCCCGAAGTGGGCAAAACAAAGCGACGGTACCAGAGTGAACATAAGGGCCAGAATCCAGCTACGACATGTAAACATATTCCCTCCTTTTGATCTGTTTTCTTGTTATTTATAGAAATTTGGTGACATTGTCAAGGATGAATTTTTTATTTGGTATGTAGTTATGTTATTATGGAACTTTTTTTGACACCAAATAAGTTTTTGTGCTTTGAAGCAAAGTACGGTTTTGCTCGGAATATATTGCTTTTTGCTTTCCCCTGCTTTGAGCAGGGGTTTTTTATGGGGGGGGGCAGTGATCCGTTTTTCCGGGCAGGTCTTGTAGGGAACGAATCCTTTTTCTTGTCTTTGCTGGGCGCTTGACTATGGGGATAAAGAGACTTATGCGCCGTACCCAAGGGAGGGTGAACTATGCTGGTGTTTAGCCGGAGCCTGTTTGGCGGAAAGGTCTCCGTTCCCGGGGGCCAGCTTGGGGAAAATAGCAAATTCGTGCCCAGATAAATACTGATGCGCCTGCAAAAAATAAATTTTTGCAGGCAGTTTTAAGTTGTTAAGTATTAACTTTTAAGTAAAATCAGATGGTTGCGCAATTTGATCTGTACATTTAACTCCGGACTTGGACTTTTTGCAGATGTCTCAATACTACTCAAGATGGTTGATCCGAAATTAATGACGCTTGGTATGAAAGTTCCAGGACTACAGAGTATAAGGAAATGGATGAATTTACTAAATACGCCGTAGAGCTTGTCAATGCGCAATCCGCGGTCCGAAATATCCCCGAAGGGGAAGCTGCGGCCATGATCCAGAATCTTTCCCGGCGCTTGGAATCCGTGGCTCGGAAGATGAGAGGGGAAAGAAAAAAAACGGAACAAAAGCCGGGCCTTTCTCCCGGACAGGCAATCAAAGAGAGATCGGTTGTCTGTCTGGAATGCGGTGGCAGGTTCAAGATACTTACCAAGAATCATCTAAAAAAGCACGGTCTTTCCTTAACCGAGTATAAGCGTAAATGGGGATATGACAAGGATACCTCGCTTATCGCCAAGACCTTGTCCAGGCAGAGGAAATCCAGAATGGAGGAGATGGAGATCTGGAAGAAAAAAAATAAAGGAGAGATTAACAAGATTATAGACGCCTTGGTCCAGGACTTTGAGGATAAAGGGGATGAGAGGGACTAAAGTGCCTCTAGGCAGTTTCCATCCGGAAATGGCCCTTTTCCATTTTAACGGCGTCAATTTTCGTAATT
>CAYNNQ010000029.1:0-16908 GCA_964398785.1 uncultured Desulfovibrionales bacterium
TCTCCAGGCCCAGACTGTCTACATTGGGCCTGCGTCCGGCCGCGAGCAGGCATTTATCCACTTCAAGCTTCTTGTCCCCGTTTTTAAAAGAGAGACACAGGCCGTTTTTTGTTTTTTCAATTCCGGAAACCATGCAACCAGGGCGTACATCCCATTTCTCCCGTTTCAGGATCTTATGCATCTCCTTGCTTATCTCCCCGTCTTCGAACGGGGCGATACGCTGCATGGCCTCGATAAGGGAGACTTTACAGCCCAGGCGGTGCAGAAATCTGCCCATTTCCAGGCCGATGGCCCCGGCACCGATTACAGCCATGCTTGCCGGAATTTCCTTGAGTTCCAAGAGATCGTTGGAGTCGAGAATCGTTTCGTGGTCCGGGGTTATTCCCGGAAGAGCGGCGGGGCGGCTGCCCGTGGCCAGGATGATGTTTTTGCCCGCAAGTTCAAGGACTTCATTTTCGGTGCGCACATCCACCCGGCCGGAGCCTTTGAGCTCGGCTTTTCCGTGGATAACTTCCACGCCCAGTGCATCCAATTCCTTGCCGATTGCCTTTTGCGTACCGGAAAGCAGGGAAGTTTTTCTTTTTTGCAGGGCGGTGAGGTCGATGTCCATGTCTCCGGAAGCCAGGCGAAGCCGTTTCTGGGCCGCAAGGGAATCCAGGGCCTCGGTGGCCCCCAGAAAAAGCTTGGTCGGGATGCACCCCCAGTTAAGGCAGGTACCTCCCAGGGGTCCTTTTTCCACCAAGGCGGCCTTTAGTCCCTTGCGGGCCGCGGAGAGAGCGGCCTCGTGCCCGCCCGGACCGGATCCGATTATTATCAGGTCTTTATCCGGCATTATTCCCTAAGCTCCATTTTCTTGGCCGCGCGGACCTCGTCCAGGCGGCGCACGGGAGTTGTGTACGGCGCGTTTTGGATCTTTTCCGGATCTTTTTCCGCAGTCTCCAGGATATCGATCAAATCGTCCACGAATCTGTCCAGGGTTTCCTTGGATTCTGTCTCCGTGGGTTCGATCATCAAGCATTCCTTGACGATAAGCGGAAAGTACACCGTGGGGGCGTGGTGTCCCTTGTCCAGAAGGGCCTTGGCTATATCCACGGCCTTGACCCCGTTTTGGGCCTGGTTCACTGCCGAGACCACGAATTCGTGCATGCAGGTTCGGTTGTAGGGTATATGCAGATGGTTTTCCAGGCGTTTGCGCAGGTAGTTGGCCGCGAGTACCGCGTATTCCGACGCCCGGGACAGGCCGTCCCGGCCCAAACGCAGGATGTAGGCGTAGGCCTTTAGGATGACTCCGAAATTGCCGTAAAACGGGGCGATGAATCCTATGGAATCCGGATAGTCGTAGTCCAAAAAGTACTGTCCGTCTTCAAGACGGACCACCCGGGAAACGGGCAGGAAAGGCTCCAGTTTTTTGTTCACTCCCACCGGTCCGGACCCTGGTCCTCCGCCGCCGTGCGGGGTCCCAAATGTCTTGTGCAGATTGAGATGGACCACGTCAAATCCAACGTCCCCCACCCGCATCTGCCCCATGATCGCGTTCAGATTGGCTCCGTCGTAGTACAAAAGAGCGTCCACGGAGTGGAGCATGTCCACTATCTCCGGGAGATGGTCCTCGAAAAGCCCCAGGGTGTTGGGGCAAGTCATCATCAGCGCGGCCACATCCTCGTCCAGGCATTCCCGGAGGGCTTCGGGGTCGATAATGCCGTCCCTGGATTCAATGCTGACCACGTCGAATCCGGCTATTGCCGCCGAGGCCGGATTGGTCCCGTGCGCGGAATCGGGTACGATTATCTTGGTCTTTTTGTTGCCCTTTTTATTGTGGTAGGCGGCGATGAGCATGGCTCCGGTGAGCTCGCCGTGCGCCCCGGCCAGGGGCTGCAGGGTGAATGCGTCCATGCCGGTTATCTCGCACAAAAGCTGTTCCGTGGAGTAAATCACTTCCAGGGCGCCCTGGGTGAATTGTCCGGCTCCTCGCAGCTGCGGCTCCAGGGGATGCAGGTCGGTGAATCCGGGCAGGGCGGCCAGTTTTTCGTTGAATTTGGGGTTGTATTTCATGGTGCACGAACCCAGTGGATAGAAGTTGCCATCCACTCCGAAGTTCTTGCGGGAAAGGCGGGTAAAGTGCCGGACAACATCCAGTTCGGACAGCTCGGGCAAAGCGGCCGGAGCGGAGCGGAGCAGGGAACCGGGGATCATGTCCGCGGTTTTTTGCCCCGGCTCTTCCGGGATGACTCCGGTACGGCCTTTTTTTGATTTTTGAAACATGGTTTTCATAGCGCACCTCGTATCATTTCGGCCAGGATGCCGATTTCCTGCTTGCTTCTCTTTTCAGTACAGGCCACCAAAAGGCAGTTTTCCATTCCCGGATAGTATCCGCTGATGGGAAAGCCGGGTATGTATCCCTGTTCTGTAAGCTTATCCACGATTTCATAGGCGTTTACCGGGAGACAGACAGCGAATTCGTGCCCGAAAGGCTCATCGTTCAGCAGCTCGACTCCGGGAATCGAGGTAAGCCTTTCCGCTGCGTACCGGGCGTTTTCCAGACATGTTTCCGCAGTGCGGCGCAGTCCTTCCGGACCGAGCAGGGAAATATAGGCCAGGCTTTGCAGGGCGCAAAGGGCCTGGTTGGAGCATATGTTCGAGGTCGCCTTCTGGCGGCGGATATGCTGTTCTCTGGCCTGAATGGTCAAAACGTATCCGGTGTTGCCTTCTGTGTCTTTTGTTTTCCCGGCCACCCGTCCGGGCATTTGCCGGATCAGCCTGCCGTTGCAGGTAATGATTCCCAGATAAGGGCCGCCGAAATTAAGTGGGAGCCCCAGGCTCTGGCCTTCGGCCACGGCTATGTCCGCCCCCATTTCTCCGGCCGTCTTCAAGACCGATTGCATGAGCGGATTAACCGAGATTATGTTGACGATTTTATGCTCGCGGGCCTTGGCGAACAAATCGGAGAAGTCGCTTATGCACCCGAAGAAATTGGGGTTCTGGACCACGAGAGCGGCCACGTCCTCATCCAGGGCGGCCTCAAGGGCCTGGATATCGGTTTGTCCCTGTTTCTGGGGAATGGTTTTTAGCTCCAGATGCAGATTCGTGGTGTAGCTGTCCAGAATGCGCCTGTATATGGGGTTTATGCCCTCGGATATGAGGATCTTTTTCTTCTTGGTGGAGCGCACGGCCATCATGGCCGCTTCATAGATGGCGGTTCCCCCGTCATATAGGGAGGCATTGGAGTATTCCATGTCCATGAGCCGGCAGACCGCGGTCTGGTATTCAAAAACGGCCTGCAGCGTGCCCTGGGAAGCCTCGGGTTGATACGGAGTATATGCGGTGTAGAATTCCGACCTGGAGATCACGTCCGTGACCGCGGCCGGGATATAGTGGTCGTAAAAGCCCCCGCCCAGAAAACTGCATATCTTGGTGTTGTTTTTCTGGGAGAGGTTCTCCACCTGCTGCACCACTCGCATTTCACTCATTGTCGGGGGCAGATCAAAGCTTTTGGGTCTCAAGTCTTTTTTTATCCCGGAAAATAGATCCCGGATATTATCCACCCCGAGGGTTTCTAACATTTCCCTAGTCTGTTTTGGAGTATGCGGAATGTATGGCATAATTATATTATTGGCTGTGATTTAGATGTTTTTCGGGCTCGATTCTAAAATTTGAACCGCCCTGTTCGTTAAAGGCGCAATGTTCCCAAGAATAAAGAGTATTTCAATTTGCCGGGAATCGGCGGTTTGAAAGGCGGCCTGGCCCAAAACCGTATCCCGGTTTCGAAAAATCTTTGGGATCCGTCCTAAGCTTTGCGTTACCGGTGTTCTGGCGACTTTATGTTCTTAATGTGCTTCTTCGCTTACCACTTTGGAGTAGGCTTCGGCATCCATGAGATCCGCGGGGAGTTCGGTGAATTTGATTTTGGCTATCCAACCCTCGCCGTAGGGGTCTTCATTTAGCTTTTCCGGTACTTCTTCCAGATTTTCGTTTATTTCCACTATTTCTCCAGCCAAAGGGGCGTAAATTTCGCTGGCCGCCTTGACTGACTCCACGCTTCCGATTTCGTCCCCTACGGCTACCTGCTGACCTTTTTCCGGCAAATCAATAAAGGTTATGTCGCCGAGCTGCTCCTGGGCAAAATGAGTAATGCCCATTGTCGCCTGTCCGCCCTCAATCTTAATCCATTCGTGCGATTTGGTGTACTTTAGTCCTTCCGGGATCATAAATTTCTCCTTTGTTCTCTGATTGCCAAAACTGGGGTTTGCATATAACTAAAGCCGCTAAAGAGCAATGGTTGTAATCCGCTTTTTTTACAGTTATTTTTAATTATTCCGGATCAGAGTTTATTCAATTTAACCAAAAGACATTAGGGCAAAAGGCGAAATTTTTGTGGGGTGCATATATTGTAGCCGACGGATTCGGGGGTGAGCGGCGTATATGTTGCGCTTGAATCTGGCTTCGGTCACGCACGGTTTTGACGGCAGTGATCTGTTCACCAATCTCAATCTGGAGCTTACCCCGGGAATGAAGCTGGTGGTGGCCGGGCCCAACGGCTGCGGCAAGTCCACCTTGCTGGATATAATGTCCGGGAGGGTTGTCCCGGAGAAAGGCAAGGTGACTTATCCCCGGGGAGCACGGATCGGGCACGTGCAGCAGGAGTTGAGCGGGATTGAGCTGCATAAATCCCTTATGGGGTATATGCTGGAGGTGCTGCCGGATTGGGAGGCGTTCTGGCGGGAGTGGAAAAATGCGGTCGGTTCCGGAGACGGGGAGGAATTGCACAGGCTTTCCGCCCGGCAGGAGGAATTGGAACGGCGTTTCGGGTACAGCCCGGAGCACGAGGCGGAAAAGATCCTGCACGGCCTGGGGTTTTGCGAGCAAGATTTTGATCAGCCCCTTAAGATCCTGAGCGGGGGCTGGAGAGAGCGGGCCAAATTGGCTCGCTTGCTGTTGCAGGGCGCGGATATCCTCCTTCTGGACGAGCCGACCAACCATCTGGATCTGGAGGCGGTGCTGTGGCTGGAGGAATATCTGGCCGGATTCCGGGGTATTCTGGCCTTTGTCGCCCATGATCTGTATTTTGTGGACAAAACAGCCACGCATGTTCTGTATCTCGGTTTTGACAAGCCCTATTTCAGGCCGGGCAATTTGACCGATTTTTTTAGATGGCACGAAGAAAAGGAAGGGGAGAAACGGGATCGGGCGGAAAAACTGGAAGCCAGGATAGAGCACAAGCAGTCATTCGTGGACAGGTTCAGATACAAGGCGAGCAAGGCCAGGCAGGCCCAGGCCAGGATCAAGGAAATCGAGAAGCTCCGCCGGGAAATGCGGGACACGCAGTCGGACAAGAGCGGTCCGCAACTGAATTTTTCCTGGCCGGAACCGGAGAGGGCCAACAAGGTCCCTTTAAGCGGTAGCGGGGTCTATTTCGCCTATGGGGAGAATTTTCTTTTCCGCGACTTAAGCTTTTCCGTTCTGCGCGGACAGAGGGTGGCCCTGGTCGGTCCCAACGGCAAAGGCAAGTCCACTCTTTTAAAGATCATGGCCGCAATGATCCCTCCGCACAGCGGGGATATAACAATAGGCAGCAAGGTCAAAATCGGGTATTACGCCCAGCATCAGACCGAGATGCTGGAGGAAGGCAATACGGTACTGGAGGAGATAAAGAGGCTGACCGGATGCACGGCCGAGGAGGAGATAAGGTCGGTTCTGGGGCTTTTTCTTCTCGGGGAAGACTATTGGCCCAATCCGGTGGGCAGCTTGAGCGGCGGGGAAAAATCCAGGCTGGTTCTGGCCACGCTTTTTCTTTTGCGGGCCAATGTCCTTCTTCTGGACGAGCCCACCAATCATCTGGATATGGAGAGCCGGGAAGCCCTGATTGCCGCCCTGCAGGATTTTTCCGGGACCATTGTCCTGGTTGCCCATGACCGCCAGCTCCTGCATGAGGTGGCCGAAGAAGTATGGATGGTCCAGGAAAACGATCTGCGTCCTTTGGATGGCGGTGTTGAGGAGTATGTACGCGCTTTTCGGGAAAGCGGAGTCCGGGAAAACGGGAAGGCCGATACCGGGAAGCAAAAAGAAGTTACCCTATCCGCCAAGGAGATAAAAAGGCGGCAGGCGGAAAAAAGAAATGACCTCCATCGTCGATTGAAGCCCCTTCGGGAGGAGTTTTCCCGTCTGGAGTCGCGCCTGGAAGAAGCCATTGCCTTTCAGGAAGAGTCCGAGGCCGCCCTGAGCAGTCCGGAGACCTACCGGGACGCGGAAAAGATAAAGTCCTTGAACCAGGCGCTGAATAAGTCACGGCACGAATCCGAGGAAATATTAGAGCGCATGTCCGGGATAGAAGAAGAGATAAAGATGCTGGAAAAGGAGCGTGAATCCCTGAAGGAAGGCAATTAAGGGGAAATATTCGATGTTATCGGATTATTAAAGGATATGTCCACCGCGGATTATTGTCGGCCGGGGCGGCTGCGCACAGGGCCGTATTTAAAGTCCTGCCCGGCACGGGTTGGAGCGGATTGCCCAAAACGTTCAGAGGTGATACCGGAATAAAAGATATTTTGCCGAGTACGGCCCGGAACCCGATAATTGCGCAGGGAGCGGATAACCAGTGGACAAAGCTGGGGAGGTATTATGCCGATTTTTGATTACAAGGCGAGAAACAAGCTGGGGCGGAAGGTCAAGGGCGATCTTGATGCCCCGACTTTGGACATGGCCGAGAATATCCTCAGAAAAAAGGGTCTGCAGGATATAAAGGTCAAACCCAAGCCCAAGGACCTTTTTGAAGGCACCCCTTTGGAGAAGGGGGTTTCCTCGCGGGATATGGTTGTTTTCAGCCGCCAGTTCGCGACCATGATCAACTCCGGCGTGCCCATCCTGCAGGCCCTGCAGATCATGTGCGAGCAGACCGAGAACGACAAATTGCGGCATGCCCTTTTTGACATCCGGAACAATATTGAAAGCGGTTCCTCTCTTTATGACGCCATGAAAAAATATCCGGATGTTTTTGATACCTTGTATACGAACATGGTTGATGCCGGGGAGACCGGCGGTGTCCTGGATACCGTGCTTTTGCGTCTTTCCGAATACATAGAGAAGGCGGCCAGTCTCAAGGCCAAGGTCAAGGGGGCCATGATCTACCCCACGGTGGTCCTGATCGTGGCCCTGTTGGTGGTGGCCATTATCCTTCTCTTCGTTATTCCCAGTTTTGAGAAGGTGTTTGCCAATTTCGGAGGAGCCCTTCCCGCCCCGACCCAATTCGTGGTCAACTTGAGCGATCTTGTGCAGGAAAAATTCTTCTGGCTTGTGGGCGGGTTTGTGGCACTGATTGTCGGCTTTAGACTGTTTTACAAATGGGAGCGGGGCAGGATTCTGGTGGACAACTGGATTTTGTTCTTTCCGGTGATTGGCAAGCTTCTGCGCATAGCCGCGGTTGCCAAATTCAGCCGTACCCTGAGTACCATGATAGCCAGCGGAGTCCCCATCCTGGATTCCCTGGATATTGTTTCCCGTACTTCGGGAAACAAGACAGTGGAGCTCGGAGTGCTCAAGGCCAGGGACAGCATAGCCGAAGGGCAGACGATCGCCGAGCCCCTGGGTGAAACCGGAGTGTTCCCGCCCATGGTCATCCACATGATTTCCATCGGCGAGACCACGGGAGCTTTGGACAACATGCTGGAGAAGATCGCCGATTTCTACGACGACGAGGTGGATGTGGCCGTGGACGCCCTTACCTCCATGATCGAGCCGATCATGATCGTCTTTCTCGGCGTGGTCGTCGGAGGCATGGTGGTCAGCATGTACCTGCCGATATTCAATATCGCCGGAACGCTCGGATAGGCAAGAGGACCGAAGTAATCAGAGGCAAGAAGACATAAAAAAGACTGGAAAACAAGGAGGGTATAAAATGACAAAAAAGCCTGTTGTGGCCGTGGCCGGGGCGACCGGGGCGGTGGGCAAGGAGATGCTTGAGATATTGGAGGAACGGGATTTTCCGGCGGAAAAGGTCATCCCCTTGGCCTCCTCCCGGTCCGCGGGGAGCAGGGTGAGTTTCAGGGGCACGGAACTTACCGTACAGGAAATGACCGAGTCTTCGTTTTCCGGGGTGGACTTGGCTCTTTTTTCCGCGGGCGGAGCGGCCTCGGAAGAGTTCGCCCCGATTGCCGCCCGTTTTGGGTGCGTGGTGGTGGACAATTCCAACGCCTGGAGGATGGACAAGGACACCCCCCTGGTCATCCCCGAGGTAAATCCCGAGGACCTGGAGCGGCACAAAGGGATTATCGCCAACCCGAACTGCTCCACCATCCAGATGGTGGTGGCCCTAAAGCCCCTTTACGACGTATCCCGCATAAAGCGGATTATTGTCTCCACCTACCAGGCGGTCTCCGGTTCCGGGCAAAAGGCCATTGACGAACTGGAAACCCAGGTCCGCCGTCTTTTTAACGCCCAGGAGGTCCAGCCCGAGGTCTATCCGCATCAGATAGCCTTTAACTGCCTGCCGCATATAGATAAATTTTTGCAGAACGATTATACCGGGGAAGAGATGAAGATGGTCAACGAAACCCGGAAAATCCTGGGAGACCCCGGCCTGGGCATAAGCGCCACCACCGTGCGCGTGCCTGTGTTTTTCGGACACAGCGAGTCCGTGAACATCGAGACCGAGGACAAGATTTCCGCCAAGGAGGCCCGGGCCGTTCTTGCTCAGGCCCCCGGAGTCACGGTCCTGGACAATCCGGAGGAAAACGCCTACCCCATGGCGATTCACGCCGCTGGAGAGGATGATACTTTTGTCGGACGCATCCGCGAGGACGACAGTATCGAATGCGGCCTGAACCTTTGGGTGGTGTCGGATAATATTCGCAAGGGAGCCGCTCTGAACACCATTCAGATCGCCGAAACCCTGCTGGAAAAAGATCTTCTTCGGGTCCCTGCGTAAAACGGAGTAAAGAATGCCCAGAATCCTTGATGAGAATGAATATGTAAAACAGCTTCTAAGCACGCCGCGCCCGAATGAAAACGAATGTCTGGCCTTCTATGACCACAGGTTGGGGGTTGTCTGCCGCAATCCCCGCTTGATGCTGCTCCCTGTGGACGATCATCTCGTGCATCGCGGAGACGGTGTGTTCGAGACCCTGAAGATGACAGACCGCCGTTTGTATCTTGTGGATGCCCATCTGGAGAGGCTCAGGAAGTCGTGCCGCGGCTTGGATATCCGCATGCCGGCCGCTTTGGAGGAGATCCGGGCTTTGATTGTGGATATGCTCCGCTCGGTCCGGGAAAAGGACGCCCTGGTTTCCTTGTATGTCGGACGGGGGCCGGGCGGATTCACCACGGATATCCGGGAGTGCCCCGAATCCAGTCTGTATATCGTTATCCGGCGCATGCATCACCGCCCGCAGTCCTTCTGGGAAAACGGAGTGACCGTCTTTAAAACCAGTATCCCGGCCAAGCAGGGATATCTGGCCCGGATAAAGACGGTGGATTACCTCCCGAATGTGCTTATGAAAAAAGAAGCGGTGGAAAAGGGCTATGATTTTCCGCTTTGTTTTGACGAGAACAATTTTCTGGCGGAAGGGTCCACGGAAAACGTGATCATGGTGGATGAAAACGGGAAGTTGATAGTTCCGGATTTTGTGAATGCATTGGCCGGGACCACCCTGATGCGCGCCCTGGAACTCATTAAGCATGAAAAGAGTTTTATTTTTCGCTCCATCCGCGAGGATGAGCTGTATTCGGCCCGGGAGATCATCATGGTCGGGACCACCCTGGATGCAGTGGGGGTGGTTCGCTATAATGACAAACCGATCCACGACGTCCGCCCCGGTCCCGTGGCCAGGAGGTTGCGTGAGCTTTTGCAAAAGGACTTGGAGAAAAACGGTACGCTGATAGCGTAGATCCCATGAATATCTTGCACCTGGATTTGGGACCGGAAATAAGGGGAGGGCAAAAACAGGTCCAATATCTCCTGGATTATTTTTCTTCTGTTTCCGGGGTAAACTCATTTCTGGGATGTTTGGCCCGTTCCCCCCTGGAGCGGGCCGTACCCGGTAATGTCCGGGTATTTCCCTTTCCCTCGCGCCGGGAATTCGATCCGCGGAACTGGGGGCGTCTTTTTTTTGCCCTGAAGCAGGGGGAGATAGATGTCGTGCATACCCATGAACCCCGGGCCGCATCCCTGGCCGCTTTTTTCAGGAAATTTTCCCCTGTTTCCTTTTCCCTTATGCATACCCGGCGGGTGTCCTATACCCTGTCCAACAGATGGGGGCGGGCCAAATACGGATGCGCGGACATGGTTGTCTGTGTTAGCCGGGAGGTCGCGGAGGTAATATCCGCCTCCGGGGTTCGCAAGGATCGGATTCGGGTGATCCCCAGCGCGATCGAGGTAAACAGCTATACCCGGGCCGGGCGGGACTCCGGTTTACGCTTGCGGCTGGGGATTATCGGCGCCTTGACCGCTCAGAAAGGCCATGAATTCCTGTTTCGTTCCCTGTCCGGACTGGGTCTGGATTTTCGGCTTTCCGTGGTCGGCGAAGGGGAGCTTATGCCCGATCTTATCCGTGTGGCCCGCGAGCTGGGAGTGGAGGATCGAATCGAATTTTGCGGATACGTCCGTTCCGCGGATATCCTGCCCAAACTGGATATGGTTGTGGTCCCTTCCATTGACGGCGAGGGTAGCAATGCGGTCATAAAAGAGGCCTGGGCCGCAGGCGTTCCGGTCCTTGTTTCCGATCTTCCCTCCAATACCGAACTGGTGACTAACGGAAAAGACGGGATTGTCTTTTCCCGCGGGGATATAAACGGACTTGCCGCGCAGATTCAAGAGCTGCGCTCCAGTCCGGGGTTGGCTTCGTTTTTGATTGCAAACGGTCTTAAACGGGCCGGTGATTTTGATGTTCCGGTCATGGGCCGGGCCTACATGCAGGCGTATAAAGAGCTTTCCCGCTTTAGAAACCGGGAGCGGGGAAAATGCCCAAGCTAACGGTTTTAATGGATAACAACAGCCTGGATGAAAACCTTGCCGCTGAGCACGGATTGAGTTTGCATATCCAGCTGGAAAACGGTCGGGAATGGCTTTGGGATACCGGGCAGTCCGGTCTTTTTGCCCGGAATGCATCCCGCCTGGGGGTAAAGCTTACAAATATTAGCGGTTGCGCTTTAAGCCACGGTCATTACGATCACACCGGGGGACTGGACACCATTTTAAACCTGTGCGTCGGGGAAGGTTTTCCCGTTTTTGCCCACCCGGATTTTGACCGGGAGAGATATGTTATCCGCCCGGACTCCCTTTGCTATGAAATTGGATTAAAAACCGCCAACCCGGTGAAGATCAGGGAAGGATGCAGTCCGGTGCGCGGATCGGTGGAGCTGGATGAGGGGCTTATTATGCTCACGGACGTGCAGAGGCTGGAAAGCAATTTTGCGGCGGTGGATAATTTTTATCTGGATCCGCAGTGCACGAAAAAGGATTTTATCCCGGATGATGCCTGCCTGGTTTTAAACACTTCCTGCGGTGCGGTGCTTATCCTGGGATGCTGCCACAGCGGATTGGCCAATACCTGCTTTTTTGCCCGCAAGGAGCTTGGAATAGACAGTTTTTATGCTTTGCTAGGCGGGACCCATCTGGCCTCCGCGTCGGAAAGTGCGCTGAAGCAGGCCGCGGACACCATCCGGGATTTCGGTTTTTCCCGCATCTGGCCGGGGCACTGTACCGGGCAAAGGGGCTTTGAATACCTGAAAAATGCATTCCCGGACAGGGTCCGGCCCATGGGGGCCGGGCTCAGGCTGGAGATTTAGTTTGAGGTGATTATGTGGTTAAGGGATGGGCTTAGCAGGCTGCCCTAAATCTTCCAATGGAGGCAAAGCAACAAAATGTTCAAACTCTAACGTATGACTAAATACGCTGCGACCTTGGTTTTTTTTGCTCTTTATCCGGCACCCGCTTGAGTTGACTAGTGATAAATCATGCCGAGATATATTCACTCAAGTGGGTGCCGGACTGACGCTCAAAATTTTTGAACAGCCTGCTTAATAAGGACTTTTTTCAACATGCCCTTAGCCGGTTTAAAGGAGAAAGTGAGCTGCCCGGAAAGGGCAGTCTTTCGGGCCAGGTCATGGGTTACCGCCGCGCCAACCGCATATCGCCTCCCTGAGCACTTAATCATTTAACCACATAACCACCTGTGCTGCCTACAATTTCTGTTCCCTCTCCCGGAAGCAGGGCAGGCACAAATATTCTCCGCCCATCATCCGCGCCCGGGATTCCATAACCGATTCCCCGCACCCGGAGCAGGAAACGCTGCCCAGAATCCTTGCCTTGCGCGGCAGTTCCCGTTTTACCGCTCCCCGTATAAAAAGCTCTTCCAGAGGGGCCTGCATTATGCGCTCGGTATAGGCCCGGCGCAGGTCGTTGAGTTCCCGGCTTTCCGCTTCATCCAGCCGTCCATCGGCCCCTTTTTTGTGCAGCTCCCCCATCCTGTCTTTTCCCGGGAAATCCACCTCCCTGCACAGGATGCGCAGGTTTTTCTCGTTCTCCCGTCCGTAAAAGGAGAAAGCGTTTTTCCCTACGTCCCAATGAATTAGATTGCCCTTGCCCAAGGTGCAGCCAAGCAGGAACTGGATGGCATCCACCGCGCACATGTCCGTTTCCGTGATGCAGACCACTTCCTCGTCATAGGCTGTGCCTACCTCCGCGGCAGCAAGTTCGGCCGCCCGGATTCCGATGGCCAGTCCGGGACAGGAGTGTCCGTGAAAGGATATGGTGTCCGCAATGGTTTTTTGGGTAAAAGTACATCCCGACATAAGCCCTCAATAGCATGTTTTGTATTTTTGTTTTATTTTAAACCACCCTTTCATAAAAAAATATTATTATAAAATAAAAGTACAAAAGTCAAACCGGTTCCGGGAGCGGTATTCGATTCCGGACGGATCTGGTTTTCCTTTCCGGGCGGATGATTGTTTTTCGGAAATTTGCGTATAACCGGCCGAGGACACCCCCGGGATTTGCAGAAGGAGTGCTTGTGCCGGAGGCCTCTCGTTAAAAGCATCCAATGAGATCAGGCGGAAAAAAATAAAAAATCCACCGCTGTGTCGGAGAGCCGCGTTATTTTACGGGTGAACGATAGTTTTTTTATACAGATCAAGGACAGAATAAATACCTACTGAAAGGATTCTTGTGCCGGCATACGGATAGGCTCCGCCAGTGGTAGGGCGCAGCAGAAATCCGCCAAGATGAAGATGGTATCGGGTGGGCTGGGCACGGTTCCATTTCCGTATAACCGCTTATTTGAATAAAAAACCGTTTATAGAATTTAAATACACTTTTTACTGGAAATTGATGACATTGTTTTTGAATATGTATAAAGAAGAATTGAAAAATCATTTGTAAAGATAAGGGGGTGCAAATGGGCAAACGCAAGGAAAAAAACAAGAAAGTAAGGGAAAACTATGTCCATGCCGCTCAGGCCGTGTTCATCCGGCACGGGTACCGCGGAGCGACCACCGCACAGATCGCTGTTGAAGCCGGTTTGTCCGAGGGCAATCTCTACCGCCATTTTGAATCCAAACACGATCTTTTGGTCAAGATCATGCATCGGATTTATGATTTGTACACGGAGATGCTGGGCGAGTATCTGGACAAGCCGAGTGAACCTTTGGCCATGATCGAGGGCGTGTTTAAGTTCCATGCGGATTTTATCCGCAAATATCCCCAGGAAGCCCAGGTTTTGACCCGGGTGTGTCCCTTTCTTCTGGAAGACAAGGATATCCCGTGCAAGGCCCTGGTTTCCGAGCAGCACAAAATGATCCGCTCCACTCTGGAAAAGGCTGTTCAGGATGGTGTCAAGAGCGGACAGTTCGTCGACCTGGATGTCCGGGACACGGCCCGGGTCCTTTCCTTTTTGCTGCACGGTTATCTGCGGGCCCAGCTTCTTTCCAGGGATCCCAAGGCCGGAGCGCTTAAATCCAAGAGATTGATAATGGATTTTTGCCGCAGATCTTTGGAGAAATAGTCTTTCTTACGGGATTTGCGGATTGTGCGGGGAAGAGATGGGCGCCCGTACGGGCTCTTCCCGACGCCGAATGCTGCATAGCTTGCCAGCGTCTGCTGGAAACAGGGGCAATGAGCGTATAAAAAATTTGGTTCGTCGCACGAATTTGTGCAAAAGTTTGTTGTTAAAAACCTACGAGCAACACTTAACTACCTGAACTTAAAGGTTTTTATTAAACACTGTTGAGTTGACTAACCGTTGGATTATCCAAATCGCTATCGGGATCGCTATCGAAATCGAAATAATATGTGGTTCGGTGCGAGAGGAATCTTCGGCTTATGGGGTCGATTCCGATCCCGATAGCGATTTCGATCCCGAAGAAAGAAATCCTAACAATATAAAATTCTTTGCACAGATTCTTGAGACGAGCCAAATTTTTCAAGAGCGGGGCGCGGATTTGGCAACCGCGGGGTCGGTATTTTGCTTCTTGACACCAGGGGAAAAGGAAAATAACAACTCCTGACTGCGCCCCCGTAGCTCAGGCGGATAGAGCACGGGATTCCTAATCCCGGTTAGCCCAGGTTCGAGTCCTGGCGGGGGCACCACCAGTCGAGAATTTTGAGATCCCCGCCCGTACGAGTTTAAAAAGTAAGCAAATAGCAGGCATAAAAAAGGGCGGAAACGCAAGTTTCCGGCCTTTTTTTATGCCAAGTCCCTTGCGTGTTTTTGCGATTAGTTGCGCGAATCGTATATCGCAAGTCACCTTGCTTCTTAATTTTAACCAATAAGATTAGTATCTTATTTTTTGAGGTAATGCGTGACTAGATAGGGTGTGTTCTTTTTAACTTGGCATTTATGTTGCTTATTCAGGTATATCGCAAAGGATGGGATTAACTACAAGGAGGTTTTGTAATGGACGGAAAAATAAGGGTGTTAATGGTCGATGACGAAGAGAGGTTTCGGCAGACGACCTCAAAGATCCTTTCCCGGAAAGGTTATGAGGTAAACGTGGCTGAAAGTGGTGAAAAGGCCGTGGAATGGGTCAAGAAAAATCCGGTTGATGTGGTGGTTCTGGATATAAAAATGCCCGGAATCAGCGGGGAAGAGGCCTTGCAGCAAATCAAGGAAGTGGATGCGGATATTCAGGCAATCATGCTTACCGGACATGGTGGAGAGGAATCGGCGAGGACCTCCCTGCATCGAGACGCTTTCGATTATCTGAATAAACCCTGCGACGTGGATCTCTTATCCTCGAAAATAAAAGAGGCCTTTTCCCTACGTTCGGGGGAAGTCAAGGAGGAAAAGAGCGTCGGGGATATAATGATTCCCATAGGCGACTACTCCACGATAAGCGCCGATGCAACTATCAAGGAAGGCATCGCGGAACTGAAGAAGTCTTTTGCAACCGTGCAATCTACTTCCCGATTGATGGAAAGCGGGCATAGAGCGCTTATGGTTTTCGACGGGGAGGAAGTCGTCGGAGTGCTCAACCTGCATAACATGATTGAAGCTGTAAGGCCGGAATATTTGTCCGATCCAAAGCCTAGCATGCTCCCGTTCAGCGTCCAGTATTCACATCTGTTCTGGAAAGGTCTTTTTACCCATAAAACCAAGGAAGCCGGGTCCAAATTAATAAGGGATTTAATGAATGATCGTCCGCCCATAGTGGATAGGGAAGCCAATCTGATGGAGGCGGCCAACCTCATATGCGAGGAAAATCGGCGCAGAGTGGCGGTTATGGATCAAGGGCGCGTTGTGGGCGTGGTCCGGGAGCAGGAATTATTCTTCGAAATCGCTCGGATAATGCTTGAAGGTTAAATTAATCGCCTAATATAACAGCATGATAAAAATATTTATAATGCAGGGAGGATATAATGACTGGAAGCAATGTGAATGAACAATTCAATGCCGGATCAGATGGGCCCTGGTGGAAAAGCCGTCCCGGATACAAACCCATTTTGATGCTTATCGGATTTGCCGTGTTTGCCCTGATTTGGCTTACGCCCAATCCGGGCAGTCTTGTGCAACTGATGAGCAAGGAAAGTCCGGCTGGATACAAGGTGGCCAAGGGGGCGACCACAATCGTGGAGACGGTGAACAAGACCATACGCCCGGATGCCTATAAGGAGTACATGGAATACAAGGAATCCGGAGAGCCGGTTCCGCAGGAAGTGCAATCGGCTATGCTCAGCAGCAGTGAAGTGGCGAACATGGCCATGATAATGTGCGCGATTCTGTTTTTGGCCGCCTTTTTCTGGGGTACGGAAGCCATCCCCCTGGGAGGCACGGACATCATGGTGGGTGTGCTTATGTATCTCTTTTTGATCTTGCCCCCGGACGCCATCGCCAAAGCGTATATGAAGGATGCGGTGATTTTCATTTTCGGTATTCTGGCCGTGGCCGTGGGAGTGGCCAGAACCGGATTGGACAAACGCATAGGGCTCTTGCTTTTAAGCAGAATCAAGACCTCAAGGACCTTTTGTTTCGTATTCTTTCCCCTCCTGGCTGTTTGCGCGGGATTTTTGTCCGAGCACGCCCTGGTGGCCCTGCTCGTTCCCGTGCTCATGGGCATCTATAAGGCCAGTTGCAAGGCCAATGGGGTGGAAAAGGACCGCTATTTGGCTATAATGCTTCTTTTGGGCATGTGTTTTGCCGCCAATGTCGGCGGCCCCGGCTCTCCAGCCGCCGGAGGGCGCAATGCGGTCATGGTCGGCTATTTGAGTCAGATGGGTGCGGACATATCCTTTGCATCATGGATTATGCGCGGGATGCCTATGGTCCCGGTATTGGCCTTCGTCATCGGCCTGTACATGTATCTGCGCTGCAAGCCCAAATTCAAGGTCAAGAATATGAACCCCAGCGAAGTGGTTAAGCAGGAAGTGGCCAAACTTCCCAAGTTCGGGGGCAAAGAAGCGATCATGGCCGTAATCCTGGTGGCCAT